>CAWJRD010000037.1:0-153394 GCA_963845015.1 uncultured delta proteobacterium | reverse complement strand
AATAATCGAATACTCCGCGCATCAACAGCCTCCGACAATTGGTCGCGATGATTTTTCATGTCAAAAGCAGGGTGACGATAAGGACAACTACCTTAATAAGCAGAAAAATCATAGAACCATTCTGAGTGATTATCATTTCTGAATTTTAGAGAAAACGGCCGGGACACAAAGGTGCGTAGTTTCCTTAAGAGACTTTTTCAGTATCAACATCAATGGCGCCATGACCCATGAACCGCAACGGCCATCTACCGCCGTTTGGTTCACATGTGGCTTCACGGATATTGCGCTCAAGAGAGCTTTTTTTAAGGAGATTTTTTCGGAATATGTATAAACGGATTACTATTTTTATACTCTTCCTTTTTATCTTTACAGGATGTGAAGACACTGATGTCAGGCTGGCAATGGAGGCCGGTGTTGATGCCGTCAAAGCTGCAACGCTGGATGACGAAGAGGTCCGGCGCTTGGCAATTGAAGTCTCCAGACAGTCGGACTTGAAACACGATATCGCACCCCCGGACATCGATTACGCAAAAAGACTTCTAAATCTGGTGGGCAACCACTACCAAACGGAAGGCTATGAATTTAATTACAAGGTATATCTCTCACCAAAAGTAAACGCATTCGCCATGGCGGACGGTACCATCAGGATTTATAGCGGATTGATGGATATGATGAATGACGGAGAAATGATTTTTGTTATAGGGCACGAAATGGGACATGTGGTTAAGAAGCACATCAAGAAAAAAATCATGTTTGCCTATGCCGGAAGCGCCGTCCGCAAAGGCATCGCCTCTCAGCGAAACCAGGTCGGAGAAATTGCCAATTCCAATTTGGGAGGATTTATTGAAAACCTTTTAAATGCTCAGTATTCCCAGCAGGAGGAACGGGAGGCGGATGACTACGGCATTTGGTTTTTGAAAAATGGCGGGCATGATGTCAAATATGCTAGTTTCCGCTCTAAAAAAGCTTTCGACGCTCGGCAATAACCACTCTTTCCTGTCAAGTCATCCAGCACCTGAAGCAAGGGCAAAACGATTGCTTGAAATCGTACAGTCACCTCAAAAGATGGATGAACCATCGACAGTAAGACGGATAATAGATTGGGTAAAAGGCTACTTGCCTTCGGTGTTTCAGCATTACGCATTTGAGACAACCATCAGGCAGCCTCGGCGGACAACCCGCCAACTTTGTTGACGGCGTGCCGGTTGCGGGCACAAGGTCTGGCATCCAATTATAATCTGATTTTGAACACAATCATTTGAGAGATAAGAGTTGATTCTATGTTTGGTATTGATTATCTGAGAACAATTTACCTAAATCGCCTTCCAAGGTATCGGAGTAAGCTTTTTTGGGGAAAGTTGCGGCGCCAGTATCTGATAACCTTCCGCCCGGGGTATGTTCGCGCCATGCAGCATTTCCGTTACGGCGCCTGCCGGGGTTGCGGAGCTTGTTGCCACCTGGCCTGGGGTTGCCCGCTTTTTTCATGTAAATGTGAAGGCCGCAATAATGGTATCGGTTGTTCAATTTACGAGAAACGACCAGATAGTTGCCGCCTGTTTCCCATGGAAGAGAAGGATCTAAGAGATCGCGATCTTCTTTTGCCTTATGTGCCGTGCGGGTACCGATTTACACGCACAGAGCACTTCTCCAAGATCAAATCGAAATCGCCATGAAACCCATATCCATATTCATTATGCTCATCTACGTCCTCCTTCCGTTTGTGTGCCTTGCACATCCGATCGAGTCACGAGTAGAAGTATCTTCTGACGTTTTTGATATTTTTACCTCTGAATGTCCCGATAAACAGGGTAAGGATAATTGCAAATCCGCTTGTTGTTTTGCGGAACATGCCCCGTCCATATACCGGGATATCAACACTTCCGCAGCAATGAGACTGCCCGGGAACTTCCCCTACGTTGAACCACCACAGGTTTTCATCCCAATTTTTGTCCCTCCACAAAATATATCCTGATTTGAATTCCCTATCAGTTAACATGCTTGCCGAATGAATTGGCCATGACTGTTTATCAAAAATATAACAAAACCTTCGGAGGAACCATCATATGGATTTAGACGTTTTATTCAAGCAAAGAAAACCTGGGCATCACTACGATCGCGGCTACGGTGGATACCAAAATGTCCATCATGACCATCACGGGGGCATCCAGCAGTACATTGAATTCTTCAAAAAGCTGAAGATCAACAAAAAACTGCTGATAGCCCTTTCTGTAGCAGCCGTTGTTGTTCTCATTCTTGTTGTTGCAGTGATAATCATGATCTTCCCTCCAATTATCAAAGGGCTTGAAATCATTCAAACAAGTTGGATAAGCGGGCTTGAGGGTATCATAAAAGCTGTAAGACCCTTGCTGGAACTTCTATGGAGCGTTACAGGGAAATAAAATGATTGCAACAATTACATGGATGCACTGGACGGCGTTTACTCTGGCCGTTATTTTCTTTCTGGCGCTTGATCTGGGAGTATTTCACCGGAAAGCACATTCCGTCAAATTCAAAGAAGCCCTGATATGGACGGGAATATGGTTTACCATGGCCATGTTGTTTGCCTGGGGGCTTTCATTTTTGCGCGGACAGCAGGAAGCTCTCGAGTTTGTAACGGGCTACATCGTTGAGTTGTCCCTGTCGATGGACAACGTGTTTGTTATTGCTCTGATCTTCGGGTATTTTCGCGTGCCATTACCCTATCAGCACCGGGTCTTGTTCTGGGGGATTCTGGGTGCGCTGATCATGCGCGGGATAATGATCGGCGCCGGGGCCGCGCTGGTACGACAATTCGAATGGACGCTGATGATCTTTGGCGCTTTTTTGGTTTTCACCGGCATCAAAATGTTTTTTTCCAAAGAAGAGGGGGTGATCCGGAAAAAAACATGGCGATACGGCTGGCCCGAAAATTTCTGCCCATATCCCCCCATTACGATAAACAGCATTTTATCACCCATGTAAACGGTCGCAGAATGTTTACCCCCCTGGTGCTGGTTCTGGTGATGGTGGAAGCCACCGATCTGATATTCGCCCTGGATTCCATTCCCGCCATCTTTGGAATCACGACAAATGAATTCATTGTTTTTACTTCAAATGTGTTTGCCATTCTGGGACTGCGATCCCTATATTTTGTTCTGGCCGGCGCCATCGAGTACTTTCGCTTCCTGAAATTCGGCTTGTCTTTGGTGCTGGTATTTATCGGCGCCAAAATGCTCCTGCCCGAGTCCATTCATATCTCCACGTCGCTGTCTCTATGTATTGTGGGTGGAATTATTCTGATCTCCATTATGGCATCTCTTCGGCCAGTTGGGTTGAACATCGCCATCAGGTGAAGAACCGAAAAACAAGCCTGATGCTGTGAATCGTTTCTCGCCGATTTTGATTGGCTCCGGATACAACACGTTAGCGAGAAATGCTGCAAACAGATTGACAAACTATCTGATATCAATTATCTTGACAGAAAATCATCAATAAGATCAAAATCAAATCGCCATGAAACCAATATCCATATTCATCATACTCGTCTACATTCTCCTTCCGGTTGTGTGCTTTGCGCATCCGATCGAGTTGCATGTAGAAGTATCTTCTGACGTTTTTGATATCTTCACCTCCGAACATCCTGATAAGCAGAGTATGGATAATTGCGAATCCGCTTGCTGTTGTGCGGAATATACCCCGTCCGGCTACCGGGATAATAATACTTTCACAGCAATGAGACTTCCCGGACAATCACCCTACGTTGAACCTCCACAGATTTTCATTCCGATTTTCGTCCCCCCACAAAATATATCCTGATTCGAATTCCCTTTGTATTGCTTTAAAACTTGATTCACTGCGTTCAAGAGACGCATCATCACAAATACATATTTGACAGCTTGCAAACACTAAGTTTTAGCGGCTTATTGTTGTCATCAACGGCTTTACGGTGCTTGCCGTATGAATTGGCCATGATTGCTCTTACCCGGTCCTGCCGAAATTATGGTTCCCGTTGGCCTCAGAATTTCCTGCCGACGGGTTTTTCTGGGCCATTTGTAGCCGCTACACGACAAATGAGTGTATTGAACGCTATCGAACTATCTGAAATAATTCCAGGAACTATACAACACATAAAACTCAAGGAGAAAAATTACCATGAAATGCCCAATCTGCAATTCTATTGATCTTATTATCGCGGAACGACAAGGTGTTGAAATCGACTATTGCCCCCAATGCCGCGGCGTCTGGCTTGACCGGGGTGAAATAGACAAGATCATCGAGAGGTCTTATGCTCCAACAGCCACGAGGAGTCAGCCGGAGCAGAATAATTTTTATGCCGGCCATCGCTCGCCGAACGAAACCCGTCATCATGAAGGTCACGGTAACGCCCATAATGGTCAACACCATAAAAAATCATGGGTATCCGAACTGTTTGACTAATAACCATAAACTCAACCGGCAATCAAAATGAACGAATAAGAAGGAAAGCATAACAAAATATCACACACTCATTAACAGCAAGAAAATTACCCCAAAAGAGGGGTCAAAAGGCGATGTTTATCGCTTAATTTCACCATGAAAATACCCTGGGGCACAGACATTTTGCCTGCCAACTGCGGGCGGAAGCCAGCGCCCCAGGGATATTCTCATACTTGGGGGCAGCCAATTTTCGGGCTCGTTAAAACAGCAAGACCCTTGTTGGAACTTCTATGGAGCGGTACAGGGAAATAAATGGATCGAAAGCCTGATATTCATGGACTCATCGGACTGACCACCCGGGAAGCGGCAAGGATTCTTGGAGAAGAAGGTCCCAACGAACTTCCGTCATCCAAACAGCGGGGGAACCTGCGCATAGCGCTCGACGTCATGCGCGAACCGATGTTCCTGCTGCTGGTGGCCTGCGGTGCTATCTATTTGATGGTTGGAGACATGCAGGAAGCGCTGATGCTTCTGGCCTTTGTCTTTTTCGTTATGGGGATCACCCTTTACCAGGAGCGGAAAACAGAACGGGCACTGGAGGCCCTCCGGGATCTCTCCAGCCCCAGAGCCATGGTTATCCGCGACGGCACCCAGCAGCGGATTGCCGGCCGCGAAGTGGTTCGGGGCGACATCATTCTCCTTGCCGAAGGGGACCGGGTTCCTGCCGATGCTTTGGTGCTGGACTGCACCAGCCTCTCAACCGACGAATCGCTACTGACCGGCGAATCCGTGGCAGTACGCAAAGTGTGTGGCGATGCCTCTTCCCCTGCCGTGCAGCCGGGAGGGGATGATCTTCCCTTTGTTTTTTCCGGAACCTTGGTGGTGCGTGGTCAGGGAATCGCCCGCGCGGTTGCCACCGGACAACAGAGCGCCATCGGCAAAATCGGCAAAGCCCTGCAAACAGTGACGGGTGAGGAGACGCTGCTTCAACGTGAAACCGGTCGCCTGGTGCGGGTTCTTGCCATAGCAGTTCTTGGGCTCTGCACGCTCCTTATCTTCGTTTACGGGATCACTCGCGGCGCCTGGCTCGATGGCGTGCTGGCGGGACTTACCCTGGCCATGGCGATCATGCCCAACGAGCTGCCGGTGGTCCTGACAATCTTCCTGGCGCTGGGGGCATGGCGACTTTCCCGAACCAATGTTCTTGCCCGCAGCGCCCCTGTGGTGGAGACACTCGGTTCGGCAACCGTCCTCTGCGTGGACAAGACCGGCACCCTGACGCTGAACCGGATGACGGTCACCGCGCTCCACTCGGACGGGATTCTGTGCAACATCGGTGAATTCCGCAAGGATCCGCCGCCGGACACATTTCACGATCTGGTGGAATTCAGCATCCTTGCCAGTCAGCGCGATCCCTTTGATCCCATGGAGCGGGCAATCAAGGAATTCGGCGAAGCGTATCTCGCTCACACCGAGCATCTTCACGGCGATTGGCGCCTTGAGAAAGAATACCCCTTATCTCCGGAACTTCTTGCCATGTCCCATGTCTGGAGAGCGCCGGAGGGGATGGACTATGTCATTGCTGCCAAAGGCGCCCCCGAGGCGGTCGCCGACCTCTGCCATTTCAGTGATAGTCAACAGGAAGAGATGATGTCGGTGGTAACCCGGATGGCCGACGATGGACTGCGGGTGCTGGGTGTCGCGCGCTCGTACTTCCGTGAGGCGGGTCTGCCGAGTGAACAGCACGATTTCACCTTCGAGTTTCTCGGGTTGGTGGGATTGGCCGATCCGGTCAGGCCGACCGTGGCGCCTGCGCTCCAGGATTGCTACCGGGCCGGCATCAGAATGGTGATGATCACCGGCGACTATCCCGGTACGGCGCGGAGCATTGCAAGGCAGATCGGCCTTGTCCAGCGGGATGAGGTCATCACAGGTCCGGAACTGGACATCATGAGCGACGAGGAGCTGCAACACAGGATTAGAACGGTCAACATCTTCGCCAGAGTTGTGCCTGAACAGAAGCTTCGACTGGTGAAGGCACTCAAGGCAATCGGCGAGATCGTTGCCATGACCGGAGACGGCGTGAACGATGCCCCGGCCCTTAAATCGGCCCATATCGGCATCGCCATGGGGGGACGGGGAACGGACGTGGCACGAGAGGCATCCGATCTCGTGCTCCTGGACGACGACTTTGCCTCCATCGTACGTGCGGTAAAAATGGGGCGGCGGATCTTTGACAACCTGAAAAAGGCAATGGCCTATCTCCTTGCCATCCATGTCCCGATTGCCGGGATGTCTCTGATACCGGTGCTTTTTAACTGGCCACTTTTATTCATGCCCATCCATATCGCTTTTCTCCACCTGATAATAGATCCTGCCTGTTCCATAGTCTATGAGGTCGAGCCGGCTGAGGCGGATGCGATGAACAGGCCGCCCCGCGATCCAAAGGAACCGCTGTTCAGCAAGCGCGTCCTGCTGCTGAGCACACTTCAGGGACTGAGTGTTCTGGCAATGCTTCTGACTATATTTGGCGTCTGCCTTGCCCGTGGGCAGGGGGAACTTGATGCCCGCACCCTGGCATTCACGACCTTGATAATCGCCAACCTCGGCCTTATGATGACCAACCGTTCCTGGACCAGTACTATCGGCAAGATCCACCGGGCCCCCAATGCCGCTCTCTGGTGGGTAACCGGCGGCACGGTTGTCTTTCTCGGCCTCGTCCTGACGATTCCTTTTCTTCGAGAGATATTCCGATTCTCGGTGATACATCCGGTCGATGTTGTCATATGCGTATCAGCCGGCATATTGAGCGTTGTCTGGTTCGAGCTGTTCAAGCTGTTCACCAGGAAGAGAGGCTGAAATGCGGCTTTTATTGTCGTTGACCTGTGATGCATTGGGAACAATACTATTTTAAGGAGTTGAACTGATGTATCCATTAATGAAAACATTTGTTTCAATAAAGAAGGCGAATCTTTTAGGCTTGATGCTCGCATGCGCACTGCTGGCGGTAATCGTTGCTGTCGGAGCAGTCGGAAGTGTTACCTGGATAACAGACCGATTTGTAACGATTGAACGCGGGTGGCTTGATACGCTGCTTAACTGGGCTGTCGGCGTTCTTACCGGCATCGGCGGCTGGTTCATGCTGCCGGTGCTTACCGTGCTGATTTCCAGCCTGTTTCAGGAAACCGCGATTCAACGCGTGGAACGTGTGTATTATCCGGATGCTTCCGATCGCCAGGTTCTGAAGTTTTGGCCTGAATTCCGGCACGATCTGAAGTTCACCGGATGGGCCGTGTGCCTCAATATCCTTGTACTGCCGCTCTATGTGTTTGGCATCGGCTTTGCGGTGTCCATTCTGCTCAATAGTTATCTCCTCGGCCGGGAGTTTTTTGAGAGTGCGGCAGGATATCACCTGGGGAAAACCAACGCCCGGACACTGGGCCTCCGGCACAGAAAGGCCATGTACGGCGGCGGTTTCGTGATAACGGTAATGGCGATTGTCCCCTTTCTGAATCTTTTTGTTCCGATTCTTGCCATTGTGTGGATGGTGCATGTGTATCATCGCATCCGCATTCAAGACCTTCAACGGGCACAGAACAACGAAAGGAGAAACCCACATGAAAGTCCCTATATACAAAATTTATAAAAAAGCACTATTCCAGTTCGTGTGTGCAGAAAAGCATGGCAATTTTTAAGCGGCCAGTTAAGGTGCCCGATATGCCAAAATATATAAATATGGCGGCCAACAAAGAGCATACCATCATGAAGCAACCATTGGTTCATGATGAATGCCCCATTCCCGAAGAACGTGAGATGGAAAAGTCATCGAGCCATATATTTCGGAGTATTCTTTCTTGGCCCAAGGTATCTCTGTCACCTAATCCATACAACGACAGTGAAACCTCATTCGTAAAAAAAGGAACCCACAAAAAAGCCTCTATATACAAAATGGGCGAGTATAAAATAACCGAAAATAATTCTGACGATTTGCTGTGGGAAATGCATTTTGGGATGGGCGCGCTTAAAGAAGGAAAATGTTTCAGGAAGGGACAGATCCTGTTTCTCGGTCCTGCGCGGGATGAGCGACCCGGCTTTTTAAAGGGAGAATTTTTAGACCATATAAAACCTTTCCCTTGCTGGCATGAAAACCCGATATTACTTCTCCGGTTTCCATATCCGTCGCTGCGATACCGGGGAAAAGGTGTCCGAGCATGAAATGCGCCTGTGGGCAAATATCCCGGAACGTCACCTTGCCCACAGAGAAGATCATCAAAAGCATGATCCGATATTAAAAACCAACGGCCCGGATGGAAACAACATCGATGTTTCGTATGCGCTGAATAATTATGAAATTGTGATAAAGGGAAACGGCATGGTGCTATGGAAAAGATGTGGAACCCACAACAGGGTGAACAGCGGCAGGTGTTTAATCATGGAAGACATTTTGTTTATCGGGCCATCGGAAAATGAGCAACCGGATACACTGAAAAGGCAATTTTATGAACGGCTGAAGTTGTTACCCAAATGGGATTACACCGAATATTACTCATGTTACGCTGCTATTCTTGATTGTAATCCGGAAAGATAACGGAAAAGGAGAAAAGATGATGACGCATATTCGTATTTCATTGAAATTATTCATGACCGTCTGTTTGATATCAGGCGCCTTGTTTTTCTTGTGCTGCGCGCCATCTGCAGTTGCCGACGATGACCGGGATCACCATTACAAAAAACGAAACAAAGACATCGGCACGGCTTTCAATCATGTTAAAAATGAAAAAAATAATGAAGCCACCGGCCAGGCTGCTGCCTGGATGTTGGCCGCAGCCAATATAACCGTTTTGCTGAGCCTGCTCATCAGAGTAACCCGCTATACAGATCTTCCGGCACAAATAAATGACAGAATCAAACGCTTCAATCAAATTCAGAAAAAGTTTCTGTTGCCGGTTCACTATGTTTTAAATCCGCTGGCTCTGGGCGTGGCATTTATTCATTTCATGTCCGCTACATCTGCCTGCAAAGCCAGCGGCCTGCCGGAATGGGGACTTGCATTAATGGCTTTAATTACGGGAATCGGGATCATGGTGAAGTTCAAGGTGTTTCCCAAAAACTTACGAAAAAGTACCTATCGAATCCATACAAATCCAATACCGATAACTGTACTTTTAGCCATTCTTCTCATCGGTCATGCTGTTGTGGATTGATCTCCGGGACAGAACTACGGATTCCGTGGACTGGTCTGAAGTATGAATCCTATAACAAGATAAGGAAATATCTATGAAACGATCAATACTGTATTTTCTCTTGGCTACCTTCTTTCTGTTTGGCTGCGGTGATGGTTTGAAGGGCATGGAATCCGACTATACCATCAAAGTGATCCGGCTCCGACCAGTTGCCATTCAGCGGTCATTATACAATCGCCGGTACGGGGGCCATGCCCAAACCTGTCCAAGTCAATGGGAAGGGGTCTATGGAATACACAGGCAAGGGGCTGGCTGCAGCTTGTGTCATTCGAAAAACGACTTCCGAAGGCACACTGAAGGTGGAAATCCTGCGAGGTGAAAGAAGTTGTTTCCACTTCGGAAACCGCTGCTCCTTTTGGGATCATCACCCTCGGCAAAATCCCGGATACTACTTCCATCATCAATCAGCTCATCGGGAAGATATTGGGTTAGGCGGGGAACATCTTACTATTTGTTGATATCTTCAACGCTGGGTTTAATAAAAGGATATATACGTGTTTGGAATTATTATCTTATCTGCTGTAACAGTGATGCAGGTTTATGTTTTTTGGCGTGCTGGCACAGTACCGTTCGTAAAAAATCATTTCCCCGGAAAATTCCTCTTTTTAGCCGGCTTACTCATGGAGGTCAGATCTGGCCTTTCAATTATGTTGTCGGTACTCGCTATCCGTTCCTTGAGGGATTGCATAAGATAAAAAACATGAAACTGATAATCAGCCGGGGTGCGGGAACATGGGGTCTCCTCTGGCCAGTACCTATCAGAGCAGCACCACCGAAACTTCTTCGACGGTTAACTCTCTCAGTCAGCTTTACCTCGGCGGGAAATTCAGCCTTTATCCAGTACAATCGGCCATCCAGGAAGCCGACAACCCGATATCGGTGCGTTTTACCAATATCGACCATATCCTGGTAGCGGCACTTTCCACAGAGGAGATTCCCGCGGCCATTCAGCAGATTACGGAAGTAATTCGCGAACGCCACCGCATTCGAGCCGACAAGGCAGACGATTTCAACATCCGCGACATGACCGAGATAACCAAAACGCTTTCCGCCACAACGGCCCTGATGAACAATCTGCTGCTGACCGTGGCGCTGATCTACCTGGTCCCGCGATCTTTGGAATCACGACAAAAGAATTCATTGAACAGATGTCCCACGCGAATTGCAGCAACCGGATTGACAAACTATCTGAAATCAACTATATTACACATGATCATCGATCAAAAAGATCAAAGAAAATTACCATGAAACCGATGTCCGTTTTTATTTTGCTTGTTTATATCCTCCTTCCTGTGGCGTGCTTTGCGCACCCTGTCGAGTTGCATGTCGAAGCCGCCTCGGACGTTTTCGATATTTTTACCTCCGAATGCCCGGATAAGCAGGATATGGACAATTGTGAATCCGCTTGTTCTTGTGCGGAACATTCCCCGTTTGTTTACCGGGCAATCAATACGTTTCCGGCAATCAGGCTGCGCGGATCATCCCCATTTTTTTTACTTACTCAGATCTCTATTCCCATTTTTGTTCCCCCGCAAAACATGTCTTGATTTGATTTTCCTTGTATCTTGCAATCTTGCGGAGCCATCCGCCGTCTTGCTGATTCCATCTCTTCGTTGAAACACCATCAATTTATTGTATTGGAGACATCTTATGTTGAATAAAACATCATCCATCAAGCGGATAGCGCTTCTGGTTTCAGTTTTTGCCGTATTTGTCGTTCTGGGGCTTTCCGACCTGGCAGATGCCAGATCCAGCAGTGGCGGCAGATCCATGGGCGGCTCCAGAAGCGGGTCCGGCAGCAGTCCTTCAAAATCCTTTGGAAATCCATCCAGTCCTTCGGGCAGCGGGTCTTTTTCTCCATCTTCACCGTTGTCCGGCGGGGGCGGCAGCAGTTTTCTTCGCGGCGTTGGCGGCGGCATCGTGGGGGGAATGATCGGGAATATGCTCTTTGGCGGATCGGGACATGCCGGCGGCATGGGCGGCATCGGACGCAGCGGCATCGGCATATTTGAACTTTTGATTCTGGGCGGTCTCGGTTTTTTTATCTACAGGCGATTTATCAAACCCCAGCTTTCCCGGAGTCCTTCGGCGGGCAGTGTCCAGGGTCCGTCTGAAGGCCGCGTGTGGGTTGATCGGATTATGGAGCGGTTTAACAAACCCAAGGATTCTCAAGGTCCTGTTTCTCCGCCTTTTAATTCATTTTCCACCGGGAATTTTCCGGCGGCGGGTTTCCGGCACCGCCTTCACCGCCACCGATGGCTTCGGTTTCACCTGAAACCGGTTTCAACATGATCAAACAGTCAGAGCCGGATTTTGATCCTGAAAAATTCAAGGAAACCGCTCAGGATGTTTTTTTCAAGGTTCAGGCCGCCTGGATGAGACGGGACACATCTTCGGTTCAGGGACTTATCGGCATGCAGCTCAAGGCGGAATACGACGCCCAGTTTACGGACCTGAAGCAAAAAGGCCTGATCAACCGGCTTGAAAACATTGCGGTTCGCAGTATTGAAATTGTCGACATGGGCCAGGAAGGACAGGAGGTATATGTCAATGTCCTTTTCACGGCCAATCTTCTCGACTATACGGTTGAAGAATCCAGCGGCAGAGTCGTCCAGGGCGACAGCACGGACCCTGTGAAATTTGAAGAATTCTGGACATTCGCCAGACCGGTGGGCTCAACCCTGTGGAAACTGGAAGGCATTAAAGTCAAATAAGCGTAAGAATGATTACCAGCAATCCCCGGTGAACAAAAAAAGGTGGAATTTGGATTTTGCGCTTTGATTCAGGATGTTGTTTTGGATTTCAAATCGAAAAATTCCTGAGAATTATTTTTCCACAGGATGACTTGGCAGGCTTTTTCAATGCCTTCACGGGTTTTCAGGTGATGGGCATTGAAAAAGCATGTTTGTCAAGCTGTGAACGGGAGTTTTCCACGTTCCGGTTGCGTGTCTGCCGGGTTCGGGCACAAAGGCCGTGATAAAAAAGGATGACCATTCGAAACGGGTATTCTTTATCCGTTTTCGATGAACCTTACTTGCCGCCCTCCGATTGAACCGCCGATCTGGGTTGAAGCCGCCGTTAACGATAAGGCTTTGACTTTTTTGCGACCGGCGATCCATTTTCCGAGTTCGACCAAAAGGAAGCTTCCGCCGGCGACGATGAAAATGACGTCCCAGTCCCCAAATTTCAACGGCACGGTGTGAAATGCCTTGCTCCAGGACGGGATATAGAACACCGCCAGCAACAGCAGGCCTGATGACAGCACCGCAGGCAGCAGCCATTTGTTGGTGAACAGACCAAGCTGCGGCAGGGTGAACCGGAGTGAGCGGCAGTTGAAGGCGTAGAACAGTTCGTAGACGACCAGCGTGGCAAGAGCCATGCTCTGGGCTTTTTCCAGGCCCTCCGCCTGCCAGTACACATAGAAGATCGGCATCAGGCCCGCAAAAATCAGAATGCTCATGCCTGAAAGGGCCACAAGAACCGATCCCGCGAACACAGGCTCGTCGGGGTCCCGCGGCGGACGACCCATGAGATCGGGTTCGGCCGGCTCGACGCCCAGGGCCAAGAGCCGGCAGTCCGTCCGTGGTCAGATTGACCCAGAGGATCTGCAAGGCGATCAGGGGCATGGGCCAGCCGATCATGCCCGCGATGCCGAGAACCAAAATTTCGGCCACATTGCACGACAACAGAAAGGTCAGGTACTTCTTGATGTTGTCGTAAATGATCCGTCCTTCTTCCACGGCCGCCACGATGGTGGCGAAGTTGTCATCCATGAGAACCATATCGGACGCTTCCCGGGTGACATCCGTCCCCGTGATCCCCATGGCTATCCCGATATCGGCCCGCTTGAGGGCCGGGGCGTCGTTTACGCCGTCGCCGGTCATGGCGACGACATGTTTTCTGCTCTTCCAGGCGCCGACGATTTTCATCTTGTGCTCGGGCGAGACGCGGGCATAGACCGCCACGTCCTCCACAATGGCGGCCAACTGCTCCTCGCTCATCTTGTCGAGTTCACGTCCATCGAGCGCTTTGAGCTCGCGTTGCCCTTCTCCGCCCAAAATGCCCAGCTCGTATGCGATGGCGGCAGCCGTAAGCTTGTGGTCGCCCGTGACCATGACGGTGCGGATGCCGGATCTCTGGCAGTCCCGGATGGCCTTTTTCACCTCTTCCCGCGGCGGGTCGATCATGCCCGCAAGGCCCAGGAAGGTGAGCTCGGTTTCCAACGTATCCGGGGTATACGTGGGGGAGGGGTTCAGGACCGTCCGGCAGGCCAGCCCGAGGACCCGCAGGGCAGATTTTGCCATGCGGTCGTTGGCATCGAGGATCTGCCCCCGAATCTCTTCCGTCATCGCTTCGCGCTGGCCGTTCTTTTCCCAGTGGGTGCAGCGCTCCAGGATCAGCTCGGGAGCCCCCTTGATGCAGGCGATGGGTTCCCCTTCCGGCGGCTGATGCACGGTGCTCATCCGTTTGCGTTCGGATTCGAACGGGATTTCGCCAATGCGGGGCCAGCACTTTCGCAAGTCGCCGATGTCGAGCTTCGCCTTGGCCGCTGCGACCACGAAGGCGCCCTCTGTCGGGTCACCCTTGATGCGCCAGGCGCCGTCCGTCTGTACGAGGTTGGCGTCGTTGCAAAGCATCCCGCTCATGAGCATGCGTTTCAGGGTTGGGTCGCCGGCAGGATCCAAGGGCTGGGAATCCGCGGTGAATACACCGGCCGGTTCGAAGCCCACGCCGCTGACCTCGATCAGCCGACCGCCGGTATAAAGCTGGCGGATCGTCATTTCGTTTTTTGTTAAGGTGCCTGTTTTGTCGGAGCAGATAACGGTCGTGCATCCCAGGGTTTCGACCGCCGCCAGGCGGCGGACGATGGCGTTGCGTTTGGCCGCACGTTGCACGCCGATGGCGAGTGACCCCGTAACGACAGCCGCGAGGGCCTCCGGGACAGCGGCGATGGCCAGGCTGACGGCCCATATGAACATCTCCAGAACCGGGTTGCCACGGAAGATACCCAGACCCATGACCACGGCAGCAACGACCAGACAGGCAATGCCAAGACGCTTGCCGATATAATCCATCTTCACCGCCAGGGGGGACGGCTCTTCTTCGACTTCCTGCAGCATCTTGGCGATGCGTCCGAACTCCGTCTCCATGCCGGTTCCGGTCACAACGCCCCGGGCGCGCCCGTAGGTCATGATCGTCGCGGCGAACACCATGTTTTTGCGGTCGCCGATAGGGGTATCCCAGGGGTGGACCGCACGGGCATCCTTGCTGACCGCCGAGGATTCCCCGGTCAGCGAGGCTTCGTCGATGCGGGTGTTGATGGCCTCGAAGAGGCGGCCATCGGCCGGCATGCGGTCTCCTGCGGTAAGCAGCATGATGTCGCCGGGCACCACGTCGGCGGAGGGGATCTCTATTTCTTCCCCATCACGAATGACCGCCGCAGTGGGGGACGACATGGCCTTTAACGCTTCCATCGCCTTCTCTGCCTGGAACTCCTGGTAGAATCCAAGCAGCGCGCTGGCGACTACGATGGCAAATATTACGATTGCATCCAGGGGCTCGCCCAGAAACAGCGAAATTACCGTTGCGACGATCAGCAAAACAATGAGGAAGTTCTTGAACTGCGCAAAGAAAATCTGCCAGGGGCTGATTTTCTTTTTCTCCTTGAGGGTATTCGGCCCGTATTTTTCGAGACGCAGAGCGGCCTCCGCGCCGCTGAGTCCATGAGTTGAGGTTTCCAACTGAATCAACACCTCTTCAATCGGCATTGCATACCAAGTCGTTTTCGCCATGTATCGTGCCTCTCCTTTCTGTTGAAACTTTACAGCCGTATGGTTTGATATTCTGGTTTCAGCGGTAAAAAACCATTCCCCGCATATTTTACGGAATGAGGCCCATCCCCTGAAGCACCGAAAGCATGATAGCGGCGGCAATGACAGAGCCGACCTGCCCGCCGGTGTTGGCGCCCACCGCGTGCATCAGGAGGAAATTGAACTTGTTGTATTTCTGGCCTTCCTTTTGCACCACCCGCGCGGCCATCGGATAGGCTGAAATGCCGGCGGCACCGATCAGCGGATTGATCTTTCCGCCTGTCATCACGTTCATGAGCTTTCCGAACAGAACGCCGCAGACCGTATCCAGGCAGATCGCAAGAAAGCCGAATGCCAGGATGAGAAGCGTTTGCGGTTTCAAAAAAAGCGGTCCGTCCATGGTGGCCCCGATCGATATGCCCAGAAAAAGGGTCACGACATTGGTGATTTCATTCTCGGATGCCTTGGTGAGCCGGCTCACGACGCCGGATTCTTTCATAAGATTGCCCAGCATGATGGTCCCCAGAAGGGGCAGTCCCTTGGGCGCGATGAACCCGCCGACGATCGTGACGACGATGGGAAAAACGATTTTGGCGGTTTTGGATGCCGGCTGCGTGTCGGAATCCATGTTGATCAGGCGTTCCTTTTCGGTGGTCAGCAGTCTCATGATGGGAGGCTGTATCACGGGAACGAGTGACATATAGGAATAAGCGGCGACCGAGACAGCCCCCAGCAGATGCGGGGCGAATTTTGCCGTCACGTAGATTGCCGTCGGCCCGTCGCAGGCGCCGATGACGCCGATGGCAACGGCATCCAGTTTGGTAAAGTCGAAAAACAGGGCAAGGCCGATGGTCAAAAAGATGCCGAACTGCCCGGCGGCTCCCAATAGAAATATCTTCGGGTTTTCCAGCAAAGGCCCGAAATCCGTCATTGCGCCGATTCCGATAAAAATGAGAAGCGGAAACAGTTCATTGGCGACCCCCATGTCATAAATGGTCCTTAAAAAACCTTCTTCCGCCATGAGTCCGGCAAGCGGAATATTGACAAGAATGGCCCCGAATCCGATGGGCACCAGCAGAAGCGGTTCCACATCTTTTTTTATGCCAAGATAAAGCAGAAGGCAACCCACCGCAATCATCACCGGGTTGGACCAGTGCATATTGGCAAAACCGGCCCCGAGACCGCTCAATCCATTCAAAATCGCATCAAACATTGCTAAACCCCTCTATTAAGCAAATTATTTGGTGTTCTCTTCCCGGAACGGAAAAATCTTTTTAAGAAGCACCATGAAAACGGCAAACAGTGCAAGAACCGCAAGCGTGCCTCCCATTCCGACAATGATCATCGTAAATCCGAATTCCCAGTTGTTCATATTTAATCTCCGAAATAAAATGTGAAGGATTTGCAAAAAGTCGTCACACCGGTGAAAACCGATGTCCAGTATTTCAGCAACTACCCGAAAACACAGGATTCAGGCTTTCGCCGGAATGACGAGATGTCGCGATTTTTAGCTTTTTTGCAAAATCATCAAAATGCACTTGAAAATAAATATTTAATTTATCGGTCATTTCCTATCATCCGGAACAAACGATTTCAACAAAATATTCAATCGGCATTTCGGTCTGTCGCATTCCGACGGACACGGTCAACCGGCTTGAAAACATTGCGGTTCGCAGCTTGAAATTGTCGACGTGGGCATTGAGGCATCAAGATCGACGGTTTCGTAAAAAGTCCGGATGCTGCGTTGCGCTGCATCCTTCGTCATTGCAGCGTACGACAAGTACGCCTCATTCCTCAGGATTTGCGCGCCTTGCCTGCGAACTTTTTACGAAGCCGTCCGAATTTTGACTTTTACGAGCTCATCAAGATCAAATAACCGGGGAAATGGGTTAAGAAAATGCACTTGAAAATTTCACGGACTGTGTTAACATATCGCTATAAATAACCATTAATTGGGAGGTGTTTCATGCAGACTTTACCATTTGGGACCACACAGGCTCAGGCACAGGTTCAGGTCAATCAGTTTATCCGGAGCGTTTACAACTGGATGGCGGCCGGACTGGCGCTCACGGGAGTGGTGGCGCTTTATGTCGCCAGCAGCGAATCGTTGATTCGGATGATTTTTTCAAATCAGCTTCTGTTTTTTGGGCTGATCATCGGCGAACTGGGGCTGGTATTTTTCCTGAGCGCCAGAATCCAGAAGATTCAGGCGTCGACGGCAACCGGCCTGTTCCTGCTCTATTCGGCGTTAAACGGCCTGACATTGTCGTTCGTGTTTCTGATCTATACCCAATCCTCGGTGGCATCCGTATTCTTTATCTGCGCTGCCACGTTCGGCGCATGCAGCCTGTACGGCATGAGCACCAAAAAGGACCTGACTTCCATGGGAAGCTTTATGACCATGGGACTGATCGGCATCGTCATTGCCTCGGTTGTCAACATGTTCATTCAAAGCTCCGGGATGAGCCTGATCATCAGCTATATCGGCGTCATCGTCTTTGTGGGGCTCACCGCCTACGACACCCAGAAGCTGAAAATGATGGCCCTGTCCCAGCCGGCCGGACTGGACGCAGGCGTTGTCCGAAAAGGCACGATACTGGGCGCACTCACCCTGTATCTGGATTTTATCAACCTGTTCCTGATGCTTCTGAGGATACTGGGCGACAGGAAGTAAATTCTCCGGCATTCAGGCTGAAGGAAGCGTAAATCCGCCTTCAGCCTGCCTGAATCAAGCTTTTCCAATCACAACCCGGACTTTTTCCGCGATCTGCTCGGCAAAAGTCCGGGTTTCTTTTTGAGACGGGCCCTCCACCATGACGCGGCAGAGCGGCTGGGTCCCCGAATACCGGATCAGCACCCTTCCTTCATCCCCGAGGCGGGTTTCCACCTGTCCGACCACATCCCGGATCCCGGCAACCGTTTCGATATCGGGTTTTTCACTAACCGGAACATTGATCAGCACCTGCGGAAAGACGCTCATGATCCCGGCCAGTTCCGAAAGCGGTTTTGAGGCCGAACGCATGGCCTCAAGAAGCTGAAGCGCGCTGAGGATGCCGTCGCCGGTGGTGTGCCGGTCCAGAAACAGGGTGTGTCCGGAGTCCTCTCCGCCCAGGACCGCGCCTTCGGATTTCATCATCTCCATGACATGACGGTCCCCCACCTGGGCCAGAAAAAGGTGAATCCCCTGTTTTTTCAAGGCGATTTTAAGCCCCATGTTGCTCATCACGGTCGCCACCACCCGGTTGCCGGCCAGTCTTCCGGCCTGTTTCATGTGGACGGCGCAGACAGCCATCGCCTGATCGCCGGTCAACACCTTTCCTGTTTCATCAACGGCGATCACCCGGTCGCCGTCACCGTCAAAGGCAAACCCGGCATGGGCCTTGTGTTTCACGACCGCTTTTCGAAGGGCTTCGGGATGCTGGGAGCCGCACCCGGCATTGATATTGACGCCGTCCGGTTTATGGGACAGGACGAAAATCTCGGCGCCCAGCCGCGAAAACACATCGGGAGCCGCCTGAAACGTGGCGCCGTGGGAGCAGTCCAGGACAATCCGAAGCCCGTCCAGTGACAAATCCGGGACGGTATTCACCAGAAATTCCCCATAATAATCCAGGGCATCCATAATGGCATCGCAGCGCCCGACGCCTTGCGAAATCGAGCCGTGCTGCGATTCCTTTACAATCCGGGCTTCAAGCACCGCTTCGACGGATTCGGAAAGCTTGAATCCGTTTCCGTCAAACACCTTGATGCCGTTATCCGCATAAGGGTTGTGAGAGGCGGAGACAACAATGCCGGCGCATGCCCCCAGCTTGGCGGCAATGGCGGCCACTCCCGGGGTGGGCAGTACGCCGCACAGACAGGCATCCGCGCCCATTGCGCAAAGGCCTGCAGCCAGTGCGCATTCCAGCATGTCTCCGGAGATCCGGGTGTCCTTTCCGATGACGACCCTGCAAGATGAATCGGTTTTAAAATAAGCGGCAATGGCCCTGCCGATCGCAACCGCCATTTCCGGTGTCATGGGGTGCCGATTGGCAACTCCGCGAATGCCGTCGGTTCCAAACAGTCTTTTCATACGTGATTCCTTATTCCCCCGTCAAGCCGGTTGCCAGCAATGGAAATATCTCAAGAGCCTCTTTGACGATGTGATCCACCATTCCCTGAAGCCAGGCGATTCCGGATTCCCTCGGCTTTTCACCAACCCCCTGAATCACGGAAATGTACGTCTTTCCGCTCTCGCGGATTCCCTTTTGAACAGATTCCAGAAAACCGTCCCGAAAACCGGTGTTTCCCTGCCAGGTCTTCTGCATCAGAAACAGCCTTTCAAGCTGAGCGCAGTTGCTGAAAATCTCGCACTGGCGATTCTCCTGGACGGTCTCGGGCGCGCCGGAAACCGGCAAATTCCGGCAATAGGCCAAAAGGCGGGCAATGCGTTCCTGAATCGCCAGTCTGAAGCGTTTCCTTAAGCCCTTCAAAGAGCTCCTGGGTAAAGTCCCGGCCCACAAACTCGGACCGGACATGGGAATACCACTGCCTGAGGGCCATGAGATTGGCGATATAATGGATGTTGTTGAGCACGATGCGCTTCAGGGATAAATGCATCCCGCGGGTATAGGCGATATTCACGCTTCTGGCGCCGCCCTCCTGAATCAGGCGATCCGGCCGCAGCTCGTCCTTGCGGCATATCGAGCCTGCGGCGAGCACGGTTCCGTATGCGAGCCGGCAGGGCCCGACAAGCCCGCCCTGTCCCCCCAGAAAAATGGGGGCTTGATTCAACATGACCCCCCGGGGCACATCGCCGATCAGGGAGGCCGTTGCCTTGTCCTGATTGGGCGTGAAATTGAAATGAATGTAAGAGCTGCCCACTTCGCTGTGATTCTTCCGGCTGGTTCCGCCGGCCATCAGGCAATCGCAGAAATTGATCAGGCTGCCAAGCGTGACAAAGGGAAAGAGGATGGTCTGCTTGAGTGCAACCGTGTGTGCGCTGCTTGCATGTTCTTCCAGAATGGTTCCTTCTCTGACATGGGCGCCAAGACCCATCACCGCATCGTCCAGGAATACCGCCTTTCGGAAAAACCCGCCTTTCAGCTCTACCCGGGGACCGATGCAGCAGTTCTCCACCGTAACCGGACCCTCATGACCCAGTTTTGCGCCCGGAAGAATGAGCGTTTTATCGCCATAAATCCGGCAGCCCGGATAGAGGATGACCCCGTCACCGGAGATCCGCTTCAGATCGACTTCCTCTCCGATGTCCACGGTATCGGGGTTATGAATTTTAACCCCTTTTTCCATAAGCTGATGCGCTTTCGATGCCATTATCCGTGCCTTTCCAGAATCTTCATAGATTGTCATCTGTTTCCGCGGCGATGTTCCTGTCAAACTATATCGGAAAACCCCCGGCTCTACCAGTTTTTTTTAACGATCACCAAAGTGAAAATTGATTATTGGTAACCGACAATCCTGGCAGTCTCGCTGGAAAGATAGCCCGGATTGACAATATACCCCATTTGAGCTACCTTTTTGAGCATTAATGGAGGTGAATGATGAGCAAGACATCCCCTTTTTTTCAGAGTCTTGATACTTCCAACTTGACAATTTCACTTGTCGAAAGATACTTGGAATTCAAATCCGATGTATTTAGAATATTTCTCACAGGAGACAACTTATGAACATGAAGCGACCACTATTTCTATGGATTATTTACTACAGGGTTCTTTAGATTCAGCGTATAAAGGAACAATAAAAACCCAAACCAAGTCATCCAATGGTACGCGTGAAACTAGCATGACTCTAGATGCCCGATGGATAGGTCCGTGTAAGCCCGGACAAAAACCTGGCGACGTTATTACGCCGTGATAAGAATGGAACTTGCAAATCTGATGGCTTAGTAGGCGGCCATGCCTATATGTTATAATAAGCAATAATTTACCTGTAAACAGGATATTATTATAAAGTATAATATATTACTGTTTATAGTATTTCGGTTGACTCACAATTTATTTGGCAATAAAATACTTATTAATATAATGAATGGAGGTTAATAAGTAATATATGGCTTATAATATAGATTTTTCAGTAGCAACGAGTGATCAGATCGAAACCGTTCTCTGCAAGCGCTTGGAAAGCATAAGGCTTTCCCGTAACATAACCCAGGCACAACTTGCTGAGAAAGCCGGAGTCGCGCCAAGAACCATCGGTCGGCTTGAAAAAGGCCAGGGTGTTTCTGTTGATACATTCATTCGTATTATGATGGCTCTTGGCATACAACAAAATCTTGAAGCCCTACTGCCGGATCCGACTGTGAGACCAATCGAAAGAGCCGGCATTGGTGGTGGAGAGCGTAAGCGCGCACGTCCTACTCAATATAGTGATAAACACCCAACATGGACGTGGGGTGACGGCGAGGACGATGATGAATAATGATGCACGCGTTGTTCTTTGGGGCAGCATGGTCGGTGCCATCACTTGGCTCGAAGACAGGGAGGTTGGGGTTTTCCAATACACGCCTGACTTCCTGCGTAGCGGTATTCAGTTGGCGCCGCTTATGATGCCGCTTGGCGAATTTCCTTATGAGTTCCCAGCGCTTGCCCGGAACACCTTCAAAGGCTTGCCGGGATTGGTTGCGGACTCACTTCCGGACAAATATGGCAATGCGATCATTGACGCCTGGCTTGCTTCACAGGGACGAACCGCAGCGAGTTTCCATCCGGTGGAGCGTCTATGCTATGTTGGTAGTCGCGGCATGGGGGCTCTCGAATTCCAGCCTGCTACACTTGGGCCGCCAACCAGCAAGCGCGCAGTTGAGGTCGCAAGCCTTGTCAACCTGGCAAACCAGATTCTTGACGAGCGCGCCAGACTCGGAGGTGTCTTCGCAGGTAACGACGACCAAGAAGCAATCAATGATATTCTCCGAGTCGGGACCTCAGCCGGCGGGGCCAGGGCCAAAGCGATTCTCGCCTGGAATCCGGAAACCAACGAATTCCGGTCAGGCCAAGTCGATGCTGGAGAGGGCTTCGAGCACTGGCTGATGAAATTCGATGGCATCACCAGCAGCCGCGATACAGAGGTCGTTACCCCGAAGGGTTACGGAAAGATTGAGTATGCCTATCACCTAATGGCAGTCGAGGCCGGCATTGAGATGACGACGTGCCGCCTTCACCATGAAGGTGTCCGCAGCCACTTTATGACGAAAAGATTTGATCGGTCTGCCAACGGTGGGAAGCGGCACATGCAGTCCTTGGGGGCTATTGCTCACTATGACTATAGGCAACCTGCAAGCTATTCGTATGAACAAGCGATCCAAGTCATTCGGCGACTGAAGCTCCCTCGGAAAGATTTGGATCAGCAGGTGCTGCGTGCCATTTTCAATGTGGTCGGTCGCAATTGTGACGATCACGTCAAGAACATCGCTTTTCTCATGAATCGACGAGGTGAATGGCGATTGTCACCTGCATTCGACATCTCCTACGCGTGGAACCCCAGCGGCGAGTGGACGAGTCGGCACCAGATGAGCGTGAATGGCAAGCGGGATGGGTTTGAGCGAGATGACTTGCTCGCTCTCGCCAGGGCTGCTGATATCAAGAAGGCTCGCGCAGAACAGATGCTTAATGGCGTAATTGAAGTTGTGCGCCGATGGCCCGACTTCGCCAAAAAGGCCGGAGTTGATGATTCGCAAGTTAAGAAAATACAAGCCAGTCAGCGCACAAAGCTATGATTCCCTTTTTGTAGCCGCCACATTAGATCAAGAAATGGCTAACAAGGCTAATTCAGCCGACGAAAAAGACGTGCGGCTGATTAGCACCGTCAGATAAACAGGGCAGAAATAAAGTTACAACAATTTTGCGTACGCCATAAAGCAAAAATGCATCATTTTTCATCGGGTATTGCAAATAAAACCGGAAAAAGGGTATATAGCCCCATCATTAACCTATTTTCAAAGAAGAATTCGTGACCCGATTGAAAGATGATTCCCCTATTGCTGTTGTGTCGATGGCCGGTGTTTTTCCCGGCGCATCCACCCTGGACCGGTTCTGGCATAACATCGTTGAAAAAAAGGATGCCTGCGGGGATATTCCGGAAAACAGGTGGGTTGCGCGGCCGGCGGACATGGTATCCGCCCTGCCCGCTCCGGACAAGGCCTTTCACCGGCGCGGCTGCCTGATTCGGGATTTTGATTTTGATCCCGATGGCTTTGCCATTCCCGCGGACAGGCTGCGCTCTCTTGATCCGATGTATCACCTGGTCCTTGATGCCGGCAGGCAGGCCTTTTCGGCATTTCAGTCCGCCGGCATTGACAAGGATCGCATCGGCGTCATCCTGGCGGCAATCGCGCTGCCGACAGAGACATCCTCCGGCCTGGCGCAGGAAATTCTTGGGGAATCCTTTAAAAACGCCCTGTTCCGGAAAAACCCGGACCCTTTATCCCCCCTGACCCGGAATCGGTGTCTGGCCAGCCAGGTTACGGCCCTTCCCGCCGCTGTTCTGGCCCAGGCCCTGGGACTTTGCGGCCCGGCCTTTACCCTGGATGCCGCCTGCGCATCCTCCCTTTATGCCGTAAAGCTGGCCTGCGACATGCTCAGCTCCCATCGCTGCGATGCGGTTCTGGCAGGCGGGGTGTCCCGGCCCGACTGTCTGTATACCCAGGTCGGTTTCAGCCAGCTCAGGGCACTGTCGCCATCCGGGCGATGCGCGCCGTTTGACGCCCATGCGGACGGGCTCATTGTCGGCGAAGGCGCCGGGCTTCTGGTCTTGAAACGGCTGGAAGATGCGCTGAGCGCCGGAGATACCATATTCGGCGTCATTCGGGGCATCGGGCTTTCCAATGACATGCGGGGAAACCTGCTGGCCCCGGATACCGAAGGACAGGTAAGGGCCATGCAGGCGGCCTACCAGGCTGCCGGGTGGCGCCCCTCTGACGTGGACATCATCGAATGTCACGGCGCCGGAACGCCGGTCGGGGATGCCACGGAACTGCAAAGCCTGAAACTGCTGTGGGAAAACACCGGATCAAAATCCGGCCAGTGCGCCATCGGCTCCGTCAAATCCATGATCGGGCATCTGCTGACCGCGGCCGGAGCCGCCGGACTCATCAAAACCCTTCTGGCCATCAAGCACCAAACCCTGCCGCCGTCCTTGAATTTTACCGCCCCTGCGGAAAACAGCCCGCTTCATGGCGGCCCGTTCCGCGTGCAGACCCTGGCCGAGCCCTGGCATCGCAGAGATCCCGGCACTCCCCGGCGCGCGGCAATCAGCGCCTTCGGGTTCGGAGGCATCAACGGCCATGTGCTTCTGGAAGAATGGGCGCCGGATATTTTTCCGACTGACAGATTCCGACACATCACCCGTAAAGAACCGTCCGGCGCCGTCTCCGTCATCCGAATCGAAATGCGGCATCCGACTGGATATCGCCATTGTGGGCATGGATGCCTGTTTTGGAAGCTTTCAGACTTTAAGGGCCTTTCAGGAAGCGGTATTGTCCGGAAAATCCGGCATCCGAAAACGCCCGGAACGCCGCTGGAAAGGCTGCGACCCGATTGCCGGGGCCCTGCTGGGTTTTTCGGATCTTCCCGGCGGATACATCGATGAGATTACGCTTGAACTGAGTGATTTGCATATTCCTCCCAATGAAATCCCCGATATTCTGCTTCAGCACCTTCTCATGCTGAAAGTATCCCACAGGGCAATGACCGATGCCGGATATACGTCCCGAAAGCTTCGGCCCCGCATGGGGGCTGTCATCGGCATGGGCTTTGACATGGAGGCAACGGATTACCATGTCAGATGGAGTCTCGGCAATACGCATTCTGAGTGGCTGAAGCAGGCCGGCGTTTGCCTGGATGACGCCCAGAAATGCCGAATGGCAAAAATCCCTGAAAGATGATTTCGGGCCTGCCCTGAATCCTTCCCGGACCCTTGGCGCCCTGGCCGGAATCATCGCCAGCCGGGTTGCGCGGGAATTCGGCCTGGGAACTCCCAGCTTTACGGTTTCCGCGGACGCCGCCTCGGGCCTGAACGCTCTTGACATTGCCGCGCGCCTGCTTCAGCAGAACGAAGCCGACGCTATGCTGGTCGGGGCCGTGGACATGACAGGTGATGTGCGCGGCATCCTGATCGCAAACGGCATTCAGCCTTTCTCACCCACGGGCGCCATCCGCCCGTTTGACAGATCCGCCGACGGCACCCTGCCGGGAGAAGGATCGGCCGCGGTGGTGCTCAAACGGCTGGATCAAGCAATAGCTGACGGCAACCGCATCTATGGCGTCATCAAGGGCATGGGGTCCGCCTGCGCCGGATCCGGCGACAACCCAAAGCCTATACCCAATCGCTCCGGCAAAGCCTGGATGAAGCCGGGATAGCGCCTTCCGCCATCGGTTTATTTGAAGCCCATGGCAGCGGCCATCCCGATGAAGACCAGCTTGAAGCCAGGGCGCTGAATGCTCTGTTTACGGAGGATGACGCCGCATTGCCATCGGCTCCGTCAAGTCCATCATCGGACATGCGGGCGCCGCCGCCGGCATGGCTTCCCTGATCAAGACCTGTTTATGCCTGTATCAGGAAATCCTTCCGCCGCTGGTCGGCTATACCCAGGCGCCCGACGAGCCGTGGGGAAATGAACGCATTTTCATTTCCCGGCATTTTCCCAGTACTGGGCAAGAAACCGGAAGGATGGCCCGCGAAGGGCCTGCTGCGCCGCACTGACTACGAACGGAGCATGCAGCCATGTGGTTCTGGAAGGCCATGAAACAAAATCAGGTTTCAGCCTGCAGATATCAGGGGGCAGATACGGAAAGAGCACCCGCATCCGCTCCGACCCTTCTTTCTGGATTGCGAGAAGAAGGCCCCTGGGACTTGATCGCCGCGGGCTGTTCATCGTCGAAGGGCACGGACAAGGATGCGCTGATCAGCGGCCTTAACCTGCTGGACCGGCACATTCAGCAGATGCAAAATCCGCTTGAACAGGCAGCCGGATCGTGGTTCCGGCTGCACCCCTTGTCAGCCCGAAATCCTTATGCCGTCAGCCTGATCGCGGAAACGCCCGAACAGCTCAAAGCCTTTATTGCAGAAGCCAGGGATGCGGTGAATTCCGGAACCTCCCGGCGCATCAGCGGCCGGTTCGGCTTTATTTATTCGCCCCGGCCCATGGGGGCGTCCGGGGACATCGCCTTTGTATTTCCCAGGCTCCGGCAATCATTATGTGGGCATGGGAAGAACCCTGGCCGTCACCTGGCCCGAAATTCTTCGCCAAATGGATGCGGAAACGCCTCGAGCTGAAAACCCAGATGGTTCCGGCCGCCTACGTTCCTTACCGGCAATCCTGGACTTCCGGGTGGGAAACCGAGGCCATGAGCGCCATTTCAGCAGATCCCCTGATTCCGATCTTCGGCCAGGTGGTCCATGGCAGCGTCATGACCCGCCTGATCAAATCCTTTGGAATTTCCCCCCAGGCGATGATCGGTTACAGCCTGGGAGAAACCGCGGGCCTATTTGCCCTGGGCGCTTGGCCGGACCGCGGAGAAATGCTGTCCCGGCTGGCCGAAAGCCCCTTGTTTCAAACGGAGCTGGCCGGCCCCTGCAACGCGGCCAGAAAAGCCTGGCATATCGCCCCATCCGCGCCTTTTGAATGGAAGGTTGCGGCGGTCAACCGGCCTTCAGACGCTGTCAAAAATGTACTGACCTTGTTCCCCCTTGCCCGGCTCCTGATCGTCAATTCGCCCGGAGGAATGCGTAATCGGCGGCAACCGGCCGGATGTTGAAGGCGTCATCGCCGCATTAAAATGCGAAGCCGTATTTCTGGACGGCGTTGTGACGGTTCACTGCGATGCGGCCATCCCGTCCGCAAAGCCTACCGCGCGCTTCACCGGTTTCCAACCGTTCCAGCCACCGGAATATCCGCTTTTACAGTTGCGCGCTGAACCGTGCGTATCCCTGAATACGGAAAGCGCGGCCGATTCCATTACCCGGCAGGCCGTATCGGGCTTTGATTTTACCGCAACCATTCATCAGGCCTATGCGGACGGGGTTCGCATTTTCCTGGAAATGGGGCCGCATTCAAGCTGCACCCGGATGATCCCCCGCATCCTGGAAGATCGGCCGCATCTGGCGATTTCCGCCAGCTCCCGCGGGGAAGATGAGAGTCGTCTCCATCCTGAAACTGCTGGGAACACTGGCCGCGGAACGGATTTTCATCGATCTGGCGCCCCTGTATGGTGAGTCGGCATATCCGGATACGATCCAAACAGCGGGCCGTCAACAAATTCTTAAGACCGGAGGCAACCCTTTCAGCCCGGAGTTTCCGAAAATATCCACGGTTCCGCCAGGCAGCTCCCCTGGATTCTGAGAAATTTCGTTGACCGCTGACCGTTCACCGGTTACAGGGCCATCACAACGGCCATCGGTCTAACACCTGAATAGAAATCGCCTCGGCCCCGGTTTTGTATCCCCCGGACATGCTGCAGGCCGTTGTTGACAATGCCAAAGCCACTGCCGACGCCCATGAATCCTTTCTGAGATTTTCAAATGGACTGAGCCGGGACTTTGCGGAGGGCTTTGCCCTGCAAGCCCGTCTTTTGCAGCACCAGATGACGCATCCATCGGCAGATGACGGACAACAGACGAACGCAAGCCCCCAACCATGCACGCACTGCACCCTTTCCCCCATTTCCCGGACCACCCGCCCTCGCCTATCCCCGATCCCTCTGCCTGGAATTTGCCATCGGATCCGCGGCAAAGGTTCTGGGACCGGAGTTTACGGAAGTGGACACCTATCCGGCCAGAGTCAGGCTTCCCGATGAGCCCCTGATGCTGGTGGACCGCATCCTCAGCGTTGAGGGCCAAAAAGGCTCTCTTGGCCCGGGACGCGTGGTTACCGAGCATGACGTGATTCCCGGGGCCTGGTATCTGGACGGGGGTCATGCCCCCGTATGCATTTCTGTAGAGGCGGGTCAGGCCGATCTTTTCCTGTGCGCCTATCTGGGCATCGATCTTCAGGTCAAGGGCCTTCGGACCTACCGCCTGCTGGATGCCGCGGTTCAGTTCCATCGCGGATTGCCGACGCCGGGAGATGTCATCCGCTATGAAATCGAGATCGAGCGCTTCGTCCGTCAGGCCGAAACCTGGCTCTTCTTTTTTCATTTCAAGGGCTTTATCGGCAGCGACCTGTTCATCACCATGGAAAATGGATGCGCCGGTTTTTTTACCGAAATGGAGGTCAAAAACTCCGGCGGCATTATTCTCACGGAGCCGGAGCTTCAGCCGGCGGCGGGGAATAATCCCTTCGGACTGGAAGGATCTGGTTCCCCGGTCGGTGGAATCCTTCACGGACAGCCAGGTTGACGCCTTGAGATCCGGAAACCTTGCCGGGTGTTTTGGAGCGCATTTTACCGGCATCACCCTTTCAGAATCCCTTCTGGCTGCCGGGCGGCAGAATGCGCCTGATCGACCGGGTGCTGACCCTGGACCCGAATGGCGGACGCTATGGCCTGGGAATGATTCAGGCCCAGGCCGATATCCATCCGGATGACTGGTTTTTAACCTGTCATTTCATGGATGACCCGGTCATGCCGGGAACCCTGATGTATGAATGCTGCGCCCACACCCTTCGCGTGTTCATTCAGCGCATGGGCTGGGTGACCGATACGCCCGGCGTCTGCTATGAACCGGTTGTGGGGGTGGAAAGCATCCTGAAATGCCGGGGACCGGTGACTCCCCGAGACCCGGCATGTGGTGTACCAGGTCGAAATCCGCGAACTGGGTTACGCTCCCGAGCCTTATGTGATCGCAGATGCCCACATGTTCGCGGACGGCCAGCACATCGTCATGTTCCGGAACCTTTCCCTGAAAATGACCGGCATTACGCGCCGGGAAATCGAGACATTCTGGCAAAACCGGCTCCTCCGGCCGGCAACTGATACCTTCAGCCGCCAGGCAACAGATGACAAAGAATCTTTACCTCAGCCGTCCGGCATCCGGCATCCGGCATCCGGCGACTGTCCGTCTTCCCAACCCGCCGGCAGGGATGGCTGCTTTGAGCACGAGCAAATCCTGGCCCTGTCCGTTGGAAAGCCATCGGATGCTTTCGGCGAGACCTTCCGCGCCTTTGACAGGACCGTTTTCTGGCAAGACTGCCCGGGCCGCCATACCTGTTTGTCGATCGCATCGTCAATTCGGAGCCGCCGGCCTTTGTCCTGAAACCCGGCGGATGGATCGAGGCTGAATACACCGTATCGCCTTCAGACTGGTATTTTTCGGCGGACCGATCCGGAATCATGCCCTATGCCGTGCTTCTGGAAATCGCGCTTCAGCCCTGCGGATGGCTTGCCGCGTATGCCGGCTCCGCCCTGACCAGCCCGAAGGATCTGCGGTTTCGAAATCTGGGCGGAACCGGCCGTATCCATCGGGATATTTTCCCCGAAACCGGAACCCTGACCATGCGATGCCGGATGACCCAGGTATCTTCTGCCAGCGACATGATCATCGAATCCTTTGATTTTCGCGTGGCATCCGGGGATGAAATGATCTATGACGGCGAAACCACTTTCGGATTTTTTACCGAATCGGCCCTGGCTCAGCAAAAAGGCCTGGCCAACGCCGATGACAAACGGTATCGTCCGGACGCAGAGCAGAGGCGCCGACTGGCAGCCATATCCGCTTGCGGATATGCCGCCTCTTTTTCCGGAACCGGACTTCGAATTCAGGGAATCGCCGGCCCTGTCAGATGGCCATGCCGGCCCGGGCCATCCGCATGATGGATGTCATCGAAGCGCTATGACCCTGCCGGCGGGCCTTCGGGTCTGGGCTATATTCAGGGATCCAAAAATGTCGATCCCGATGAATGGTTTTTCAAGGCCCATTTCTATCAGGACCCGGTCTGGCCCGGTTCTCTGGGGATTGAAGCGTTTATGCAGCTTCTGAAGTTCATCGCGCTGGACAGATGGCCCGATCTGGCTTCGAAGTGCCGGTTTTCGCTGGTTACCGGAGCCCAGCATGCCTGGACCTACCGGGGCCAGGTGATTCCCGGAAATCAGAAAGTGACCGTAGCGGCAACCGTTACCCGGATCGAAGACATCGCCCTATCCCTTGATCATGGCAAACGGCTTTCTCGGCGTGGATGGACTGACGATTTATGAAATGAAACAGTTCGGCATCCGGCTGATGCCTTTACGATGAAATTACTTTAACACATCGATACCAAATTCTTATGCAATTTAATACGGTTTATCTGGACAGCATGGGCTATGAACTGGCCCCGAACGTGCTGACTTCCGATGATATTGAAAAACGTCTGGAGCCGCTTTACCAGGCGCTCCATTTTCAAAAAGGCCAGCTCGAAATGATTACCGGTATTCGCGAGCGCAGATACTGGGATCCGGGGTTTCCGCATGTTTGAAGGCGCGGCGCGGGCCGGCAAAAAGGCGCTTCAGTCATCCGGCGTTTCACCGGAGCAGATCGGCATGCTGGTTTATGGCGGCGTATGCCGGGATCAGCTCGAGCCTGCAACGGCCTGCGCCGTCTGCCATGAACTGGGACTGGGGCCTCAAACCCTGATCTATGATGTTTCCAATGCCTGTCTGGGCGTCCTGAACGGGATGATTCAGGTCGCCGGCGCCATTGAACTGGGCCAGATTCAGGCAGGCATGGTGGTATCGTGCGAATCCAGCCGGCAGATCATGGACCTGAGCATTCAGCGCATGCTGGAAACACGGGACATGACGGTTTTTCGAAATACCGTCGCCACCCTGACCGGCGGATCCGGCGCCGTTGCCGTGATTCTGACCCATGCCTCGGTTTCCGGCAAGGGGCACCGGCTTCTGGGCGGAACCATCCGAAACGCGGCCCGATATCACGGCCTCTGCTGCTGGGGACCGGATACCGGCATTCCGGCCACAATGCCCCAGATCATGGAAACCGATTCCGCCGGCGTCCTTCAGCACGGCGTTGCACTGGGAGTTGAAACCTATCGCATATTCAGGGAAGAGATGAAGTGGCCGGCCGACAAACCCGATAAAATCATCTGCCATCAGGTGGGCTCGACGCACCAGAAAACCATACTGGACGCCCTGGGAATTTCCAAGGAAAAAGACTTTGTCACCTATCCCTTTCTGGGCAATATCGGAACCGTTTCCCTTCCCGTTACCGCAGCCATTGCATCGGAACGCGGATTTCTGGAGAAAAACGACCGGGTCGGTTTTTTCGGCATCGGCAGCGGCCTGAACTGCATGCTGCTGGGCCTGGAGTGGTAAGGCCCATGAAGACTTCAAAGCCCGCAATCGACATGACCGGACTGCACCACCTGTATCCATTTTCATCCCATTTTCTGGAAATAAACGGGCTGAGCTATCATTATCTGGACGAAGGCCGGGGAGACCCCGTTGTCATGGTCCACGGAAACCCCACCTGGTCTTTTTATTTTCGAAATCTGGTCAAGGGGCTTTCCCCGGATTACCGGGTCATCGTTCCCGACCATATGGGCTGCGGTCTGTCGGATAAACCGGATGAAGATCAATATGACTTCCGGCTGTCCAGCCGGATTCACGATCTTGAATTGCTGCTGGATCGGCTCGGGTTGAACAGACCCGTCACCCTTATTCTTCACGACTGGGGCGGCGCCATCGGTCTGGGGTATGCCCTGCGCCATCCGGATCGCATTTCACGGATCATCCTGATGAACACGGCTGCTTTTTTCCCGCCAAAAGGGAAAAAACTTCCCTTTCAGGCTTCATCTGCTCAAACGTTTCGGAGCCATCGCCAGAATCGCCGTTCTGGGAGGAAATCTTTTCTCCCGCGCAGCCCTTGTCATGGCTCCGCGAAAAGCCCTTGGCCGTGAAGTGAAGAAGGGCCTTTGCGCGCCCTACAATTCCTGGAACAACCGGCTGGCCACCTTGAAATTCGTGGAAGATATCCCGCTGGTCCCCTCCTGACCCCAGCTATCCCCTGCTGGAGTGGCTGGATCATCATCTTCACCGGCTATCACCGATTCCGATGCTGATTCTATGGGGCATGCACGATTTTGTTTTTGATCCGGATTATTTGGCGGAATGGCAGCGCCGATTCCCGCAGGCCCGGATTCACCGTTACCCGGAAGCCGGCCATTACCTTCTGGAGGATGAGCCGGAAAGAATACGCATGGATATTTTAAACTTCTTGAAAAGTCCGGTATCATGTTGTAACCTTTCAAACCTTTAATCGCTTATTAGGATAGCCATTGTCGCTCATCGGTTACCTTTACCGTGAAAATGCCCTCGAAGCGCATCCGCCGTCATTGCGGCTGGCAGCTCCGGAGTGCTCGGAAATTTTCATCGTGGGGGTGAATCTTTGCAGTTCATGACCATATACCAACATAACGGATTCCAGGATGACACAATCACTTCAACCCAAATCCGATTCCAAACAGATGAACATTGCTTCCCACCTGACCCAGATGGCAAAACTGCAGCCATATAAACGCGCTGTGGTCTTTCCCTCCGGAAGGGATGAGGATGGCAGGGTCACCTATTCCCAATTGACATTCCGACAACTGGACATGGAATCCGACTGCCTGGCCCATGGCCTGGATTCCATCGGCATCACCAGGGGAACCCGCACGGTTCTGATGGTTCCGCCCAGCCTGAATTTTTTTACCCTGACATTTGCCTTATTCAAAACCGGCGCCATCCCGGTTGTCGTGGATCCGGGCATGGGAATCCAGCGAATGCTTTCCTGCCTGAAAGACAGCAGGCCCGAGGCTTTTATCGGCATTCCAAAAGCCCACGCATTCAGAATGCTGCACCCGGCCAGTTTCAGAACCGTTAGAACCTGCATTACCGTGGGCTCCCGCTGGTTCTGGGGAGGCCACTGCCTGAAAAACCTCCGGCTGACCCCCTGGCAGCCTTTTCCCCCGGCCGCAACACAGAAAGATGAAACCGCCGCCATTCTGTTTACAACCGGCAGCACCGGACCGGCCAAAGGCGCCGTTTATTCGCACGGGAATTTTGACGCCCAGATCCGGCATATCCAGTCTCACTTTCAGATATCCGGCGATGAAATCGATCTGCCGACATTTCCCCTGTTTGCGCTGTTTGACCCGGCGCTCGGCATGACAGCCATTATTCCGGATATGGATCCCACGCAGCCCGCCAAGGTGGATCCCGAACAAATCATTGAAGCCATTATCAATCAGGGCGTTACCAACATGTTTGCCTCCCCCGCGCTTCTGGATCGGGTGGGAAGCTTCGGCAAACAGCACGGAATCAAACTGCCTTCCCTGAAACGGGTGGTTTCAGCCGGCGCTCCGGTATCTCCCGCCAATATCGATCAGTTCAGCCATCTGCTCTGCGACGCCGCCGAAATCCATACCCCTTATGGGGCGACCGAAGCCGTCCCGATTCTGTCCATTGCCAGCCGGGAAATTCTCTGTGAAACCCGGAAACTCACAGAAAAAGGGTATGGGATCTGTGTGGGCAGGCCCATCGATGATCTGGAGGTTCGCATCATCAAAATCACGGATACGCCGATTGCCAGATGGAGCGAGGAAATTGTCGTGCCCCCCGCGGAAATCGGCGAGATCGTTGTAAAAGGCGATCTGGTCACCCGCAATTATTTTGAAAATCGTGAAGCGGACAGCCTGGCCAAAATTCGCGACGGCAAAGAAATCTGGCACCGGATGGGGGATCTGGGATGGGCCGACACCAAAGGACGGATCTGGTTCTGCGGCAGAAAAAACCACCGGGTCCAGACCCCATCGGGAACCCTCTACACCATTCCCTGTGAAGCCATTTTCAACAACCATCCCGATGTGCTGCGAAGCGCTCTGGTCGGCATCGGCAACCCGCCCAATCAAAAACCCGTTATCATCATTCAGACCCGGCAGGCGGGCTCGTCGCTTCACGGCAAGGAGCTGCAGCGGGAGCTTCTGAATCTGGCGGCCAAAAACCTGCTGACCAAAGATATCGACACCATTCTGTTTCACACGGAATTTCCGGTCGATATCCGGCATAATGCCAAAATCTACCAGGGAACAGCTGGCCGAATGGGCGGAAAAGCAAATCCGGTAATGCTTCCATTTTCATCCGCACTTTGCAACTCACATCATGGAGGAATCATGAAAAAATCTCTGGGACTATGGATCGGACTGCTTTGCACATGCTGCCTTTTCTCATCCGCCATTGCCATGGCGGCGGAAAAGCCTTTTACATTCGGCTTGCTGCTGGTTGGACCCTACAATGACCGGGGATACAGCCAGGCCCATTACGAAGGCGGGAAATATGCCGAGAAAATGATCCCCGGCGCAAAAATGATCTATATCGACAAGGTCAATCCCGCGGACCGGCCCGGGGTCACCATCCCCCAGCTTGTGGATGACATGGTGGAAAAAGGGGCCAAACTCATCATCGCCAACTCCGATGACATGAAGGACGGCATCCGGGAAGCCGCGCTCCTGCATCCGGACATCCATTTCTGCATGTTTCCGGGGATGACGTGTTGACCGGGCAAGGCTCCCAAAAACCTGTCCAACCTTTTTGGAAAAATGGAATATGGAAAGATGATGGCCGGCTTTGTTGCCGCCATGACGACAAAAACCGGGAAAATCGGCTACCTGGGTCCGCTGGTCAACGAGGAAACCCGGCGGCTGAGCGTCTCCTGCTACCTGGGCGCCAGATATGCCTGGGAAACCGTATTGAAGAAAAAACCGGAAGATCTGAAATTCCAGGTGACCTGGATCGGCTTCTGGTTTAATATTCCCGGCGTGACGGCGGATCCGACCCAGGTGGCTCAGAATTTTTTTAATACCGGTTATGATGTGGTGGTATCGGGCATCGATACGACCGAGGCCGTTGTTGTCGCCCGGCAAAAACGCCAGGAGGGAAAAGAAGTCTGGGCCGTTCCCTATGACTATGTGGGCGCCTGCGAAGGCGCATCCGAAGCCTGTCTGGGCGTTCCCTATTTCAACTGGGGGCCGGGATATGCCCAGATGATCAGACCTCCCTGTCCGGAAACTGGAAACCCGAATGGGTATGGCTGGGACCGGACTGGAAAGATCTGAACAATCCGGATACCAGCACCATCGGATTCCTTGCCGGCCCGGCCCTTTCCCCCGCCGCCAAACAGGCCCTGGATGGCTTTATCGCGGAGCTGGGTTCAGGAAAACTCAATCTGTTCAAAGGCCCGCTGAATTACCAGGACGGCTCCGTCTACCTGAAATCCGGTGAAATCGCCACGGATCAGCAGATCTGGTACATGAAGCAACTGCTGGAAGGCATGGCCGGCCAGAGCAGCGCCAAAAAATAGATGACAGAGCGGATGACACAGGCAGGAAAATCATCGGTGCCTGTCATCCGCCTCGCATCCGCATCTGTATCCGTCTTTCTGCCCGTTATGCGGATCGAACTCCACGACATCCATAAATATTATGGCGCATCCCGGGCCAACAGCGGCATCAGCCTGACCATCGAACCCGGCACCATTCATGGGATCCTGGGGGAAAACGGCGCCGGCAAAAGCACCCTGATGAAGATCATGGCCGGATACTATCCGGAAAAGCCGGGGCACCATCCGGATCAATGGACTGGCCGCGGATTACAGCCGTCCGGATCAGGCCATGAAACTGGGACTGGGCATGTTGTACCAGGACCCCCTGGATTTTCCCGCGCTGACGGTCCTGGAGAATTTCATGCTCGGCCAGAGCTCGGGCGTCCGGATCCGGAAACGTTTTTTTCTGCGCCGCTTACGCCAATTGTCCGACCAGTTCGGTTTTTCGCTCAATCCCGATGCCCCCGTGAACAGCCTGACCATCGGGGAAAGACAGCAACTGGAACTGCTGAGGCTTCTGGCCCTGGGCGTTGAAGCGCTGATCCTGGATGAACCCACGACCGGCATTTCCAGTCTCCAGAAAGAAGTCCCTGTTTGATGCCCTGAAAACACTTGCAGCCAAAGGCAAAAGCGTCATCCTGGTATCCCATAAACTCGAGGATGTGGAGGCCTTGTGCAGCCAGGTCACCGTGCTGCGCCACGGAAAGGTATCCGGGAACATGACGCCGCCCGTTTTCCACCGGAACCCTTCTGGAAATGATTTTTGGAACCCCGCCGGCGCCGCCTGTCCTGTTGCCGGTTGCCCCGGGAGATCCGATTCTGGTCATGGATGCGGTTTCCACGATCGGAGGCCGCTGCGGACTTCAAAATTGCAGCATCCGGATCCGGGAGGGCGAGATCATCGGCCTGGCCGGACTGGAAGGCAGCGGGCAGGAGCTTTTTCTGCGGCTGGCTTCGGGCATCAAAAAACCCACCCAGGGCACCATTACGCTTAAACGGCATCCGGATGAACGGCAGGGACCACCATGCATTCAAAGACAGGCGGGTGGTCTTCATGCCCACCGCGCGCCTGGAAGAAGGGCTGATACCGGGCCTGAGCATTGCCGAACACGTGGCGCTTCAAAACAGGCAAAACGGATTCATCGTCCGGTGGCGGCAATGGCTCCGGAAGGCGGAACAGCAGATCACGCCGGTTTCATATCAAGGGAAAACCGGACGCCATGGTGGAAACCCTTTCCGGCGGCAACCAGCAGCGCCTGCTGCTCTCGCTCCTGCCCGAATGCCCCCGCCTGCTGCTTCTGGAAAACCCCACCCGCGGTCTGGACGTGGAATCCACGCACTGGATCTGGGAGCAGTTGCAGCATCACCGCCGGAACCAGGCCAGTATCGTATTTTCATCCACCGAACTGGATGAGATCCTGATGATCGCCCATCGCATCCTGGTATTTTTTGACGGCCAACTGATCAAGGATGTCGATACGCGCCAGACGAATATCCATGAACTGGGAAAGGCGATTGCCGGAAAGCGCTGAAATGAACCTTCCCCCCATTCCCGCATAAATCTTTTGTCATGGCCGCAGCCGGCTGGCCGTCACCCTGATCAGCGTCTGGCGTTTACCACGCTGATTCTGCTGGCTGCCGGCGCACCCCCCTGGAATGCCTATTATCATATTTTTCTGGGCGCATTCGGTTCCTGGGTGAAATTCGGCCATGCTGTCAAGGCCTGGATCCCCCTGACCTTATGCGCCTGCGGACTGCTCTACACCTTCAAGATCGGTCTGTGGAACATCGGCGTTGAAGGCCAGATGATCATGGGCGCCGTGTTTGCGACCGGAGCCCTGCGATTGCGGCGTGGGCAGCCAAACATGAGATTGCTTTTTTTATGGCTGTCATTTCCCGCCGGCTTGACCGGCGGCGCCCTCTGGGCCGTCATTGCCGGTTTGCTGAAAACAAAATGCGGCGTCAATGAGATTTTCGCCGGTCTGGGTCTTAATTTTGTGGCCCAGGGATTCATTTTGTGGCTGATTTTCGGCCCCTGGAAACAGCCCGGCGTCGCCTCCATGAGCGGCACCGAAACGTTTCCGCCAGCGCTCTGGCTGCCCCAGGCCTTTGCGATCAATGCGCCGCCGGCCGGCATCTCTTTGACGATTCTGGCGCTTTGCATCACCGCTTATATGCTTCGCGCCACCCGGATCGGCCTCAATTTGAAAGCCATCGGCAACAATGCCGCCGCATCCGTGCTGTTCGGGCTGCATCCCGGCCGGTATATGCTGCTGGCCATGATTTTTGCCGGAGGTCTGTCCGGCCTTGCCGGCACCATTCAGGTCTCCGCGGTCTATCACCGCCTGATCCCCTCCATCTCCAGCGGATATGGCTATCTGGCCCTGCTGGTGGTTTTGCTGGCCGGGTTTCGCACGGGACTCGTCGCCCATTGTTTCCCTGTTTTTTGCCTGTCTGAATGTGGGCAGCATTCAGCTTCCCATCGTGCTTCAACTCGATTCATCCCTCAGCGGCGTGATTCAGGGGTCTCTGGTTCTGGCCACCCTTGGTGTTCATGCCTGGCGCAAAAGGCCCGCGTCATGAATGAACTGGATTCCGCAATGATACTTGCCGGCGTCGTTGCCGGCGCAGCCCCCATCGTGCTGGCCGCCATCGGAGAGACCATCACGGAAAAGGCAGGCATCATCAACCTGTCCCTGGACGGCTCCATCCTGCTTTCCGCAATGGCTGCTTTTGTGGTCTCATACAAGACCCAGAGCCTGGCCGCGGGCTTTGCCGCAGGCGCTTTAACGGGCGCGGCCGTTGCGGCCGTCATCGCCGTTTTCAGCATTTATCTGAAGCTGTCCCAGGTTGCCGTGGGATTTGTATTGACCCTGATGACGCGGGATCTGGCGTATTTTCTGGGAAATCCCTATTCGCGGATTCCCGGACCCCAGGTGCTTCCCCTGCCCATTCCATTTTTAAAAGACATTCCCTTTATCGGCCCCATCCTGTTTCAGCATAACATCACGGTGTATGGGAGCCTGATGGCGATCGGCCTGTCCTGGTGGTACCTTTACCGCACCTCTTGGGGACTCAAGCTCAGATCCGTTGGCGAAAATCCCGGCGGCAGCCTACGCCAGGGGAATCCATCCCCATCACATTCAGATGATTTACGCCATCTGCGGCGGCCTTCTGGTCGGACTTGCCGGCGCTGTCTTCTCCCTTTCGGCAAAGCCTGGCTGGGGAAGACCCCAGGGGGCGGAAGGCACGGGCTGGATCGCCCTGGCGCTGGTCATTTTCGGCGGCTGGAATCCGGTTAAAGCCGCCGCCGGCGCATACCTGTTCGCCCTGCTTCAGGTCATGGGAATCTATTTTCAGGGATGGTTCCCGTCCATTCCGGCCCAGGTCTTTCAGACAGCGCCTTTTCCGCTGATGATTTTCACCCTGGTCCTGATGTTCGCCATCCAGCAGGAATCCGTCATGATCCGGGTGCACAACCGGCCCTGGCTGAAATCGGCCCTTGGCTTTTTTTCCAGCGCCGCACCCGCGGCTCTGGGAAAATCCTTTCATCAACAGTGACAGACAGGCAACGCCATCGACATGCAGACTTATGACATCCTGATTCAAAACGGCATGATTTTGACCCTGGACCCCCAGCTTACGGTAATCGAAAACGGATTTATCGCCATCAAGGGGGATACGATCGCCCATATCGGCTCCGGGATGAACCCTTCCCTGTCCGCCTCGAAAATCATCGACGCCCATGGCGGCATCATTCTGCCCGGTCTTGTCAACGGACACACCCATGCCGCCATGACCCTTTTCAGAGGACTTGCCGATGATCTTCCGCTCATGGAATGGCTTTCCGGCTATATTTTCCCCGCGGAAAGCCGGATGGACGCCGATTTTGTCCACACCGGATCGCTTCTGGCCTGCGCGGAAATGATCCTCTCCGGCACCACGACATTCTGCGACATGTACCTGTTTGAAGACGAAGTGGCGAAGGCGGCCAGAGCAATCGGGCATGAGAGCCTGGTCGGCGAGGTGCTCTATGATTTCCCCTCCCCCAATTACGGGCCGATCGAAAAAGGATTTGAATACACCGAGCGCCTGATTCAAAAATGGGAAAGCGACCCGCTGGTTTCGATCGCCGTTGAAGCCCATGCGCTGTATACGTGCAGCCCGGATCTGCTGAAAACCTGCCATGCCATCGCCCGAAAGCACGGGGTTCCCCTGGTCATCCATATGGCCGAAACACTTGCCGAGCTGGCCGAAATCCAGGAAAAATACGGGAAAAAACCCTTTGAGCACCTGGAGTCCCTGGGCATTCTGGGGCCCCACATCATTGCCGATCACTGCGTTCACCTGGATGATTCCGAGATCGCGCGCATGATTCGCCATCGCGTCAACGTGATCACCAATCCCGAAAGCAACATGAAACTGGCATCCGGAATCGCTCCGGTCACCCGTCTGATCGCCGCCGGAATAACGGTCGGCCTGGGAACCGATGGATGCGCCTCCAACAACAATCTGGACATCTTGCTGGAAATGGATACGGCTGCCAAGCTTCAGAAGATCGCCTTGATGGATCCGACCGCCCTGGATGCCGTCACCGTCCTGAAAATGGCCACATGCGAAGGCGCAAAAGCCCTGGGTTTCGGGGATATCACCGGGTCTCTCGAGACCCGGCAAAAAAGCCGACATCATCATCGTGGATACCCGAAAGCCGCATCTGACGCCCCTGTACAACCCGTATTCCCATCTGGTTTATTCAGCCGGCGGGGCCGATGTCAGCCATTCGATCATCAACGGCAGGCTGGTCATGGAAGACCGGCGCCTGCTGACATTGAACCTGGAGGATATCCTGTCCCGCGCAAGGGAAAAAGCGGCCCTGGTGCGCCAGTGGCTTTCCCCCGGATAATGGAAGACCAGGATCTCTTTTTTTGATACGTTAATCACATGGCATGTCTGCTGTACCTTCAGGATTTCTGATGACCAGACAAGATCCGGTTGAAAAAATCATCTATGTGGGATGTAACGTCCTTCTTGCAGCGGTACAATGATTTCTCTGCTTTTTGCAGCAGTACTGGCGGCCATGCTGACACCGTTTCGCCGGTAATGCCATCTGGGCATATTTTCCGGAGGATCGAATTGTTCTTGAGATTGTTCCTGAGGAAAACGCGATCCTTCGCCGGGATATCTTACGCCGCCTGGCTCAGAAAGATTCGGGATAAGTTAAAAACCATTTGAAAACCCTATTGACACAATCTGTTACGCCATAAGATAATGTTTAAGAAAATTGATGTGTACGGAAACGGGATTTGTGCTCCCCAACCCCAACTTGAAATTTGCTTTTAAAGGAGGATGTATCCAATGAATGTCCGGCCCATTCGTGCGGCCCTTGCCCTGATGATTCTGATGCTGATGGGGCCTGCGGCCTCCGCCGCCTCTGCGGAGGAGAATATTTTAACGCTGGATCAGATCGTTGAAACCGCCATCCGCAGAAATCCGGGAATCACCATCTCTCAGCAGGAAGTCGCTGCATCCCAGGCCAGGGTGACGCAATCCAAATCCGCTTATCTGCCCCAGGTCTCGGCAACTGCCGGATATACCCGCTTGAACCAATGGGCCACCGACCCATTTACAGGGAAAGATTACCGCGGTCAATACGATGACTATCAAGCCGGTCTTTCCGTATCCCAGTACCTGTATGATTTCGGCCAGACCGATGGCAGGGTGGAACAAAGCCGGTTCAGCCTTTCGGCCAGTCAGAAAGGCGTGGCCGCAACCATTTCCGATACGGTTCGGGACATCAAAAAAAGCTATTTTGAAGTGCTTAAAAGACAAAACCTGGTCAAAGTCAATCAGGAGTCCGTCCGGATTCAGGAAGAACATCTCAATCAGGCAAAGGCGTTTTATCAGGCAGGCATCCGGCCCAAAATCGACGTGACCAAGGGCGAAACAGAATATGCCAACAGCCGGTTGAGCCTGATACGCGCTGAATATGCTTACCGGTCATCCATACTGGATATGGAATCCTTGCTGGGCGGACCTCCGGTGGAAGGCAAATATGCACTGGCCGATGTTCCGACTTCGCTTTCTGCGGAACCCATGTCCCTTGAATCGCTGGTTCAGGAAGCCAGCACCCTCAGGCCGGAAATTGGATCAGATCAAAGACCTGATCAAGGCCGCTCAGGCCCAGCTCAAATCCTCACGGGCAGGCTACTGGCCATCGATTACCGCAAACGCCGCCGGCGGATGGGAGAACACCGAGTACCCCCTTGAGGACTACTGGCAGATGGGCGTGAATGTCTCCTGGCCGATTTTTACGGGTTTCAACACCCAGGGAAAAATCGCGGAATCCCGGGCTCAAATCGACAAACTGGAAGCCGGCCGCAGGCAAATCGAATTACAGGTTCTTAACGAGGTTTCCATGGCTTATTTGGGGCTGAACACCACCATCGAAGCCATCAAAACCACGGAGTTGGGCCTGATACAGGCACAGGAGAACATGGACCTGGCGGACGGCCGATACAAAAACGGCGTTGGAAACGCCATAGAATACAGTGACGCGGAGCTGGCCCTGACGCAGGCCAAGAGCAACCTGGTTCAGGCATCCTATCAATACCATCAGCAAATGGCCGAACTGGATCGCGCCGTCGGACGCCAATAAAAGAAGGAAGAGCCGAAAAGCCCATTTTTCCAGGCTTCGGCTCTTCCCGGGTTCCGATATTCCAAGCTCCTTCTCCTAATCCACCCAGTCCAGAGTCCGGCTGACCGCCTTCTTCCATGAAAGATACCCGGATTCCCGATCGCTTTCCGCCATTTTTGAATTCCAGGTCCGGTCAACACGCCAGTACCGGCAAAGCTCTTCTTTTCCGTTCCAGAAACCGGCTGCAAGACCCGCGGCATAGGCAGCCCCCAGAATCGTGGTTTCCGTCACCGCGGGCCGGATCACCGGAACATTCAGGATATCGGCCTGAATCTGCATCAAGAGCGCATTGACCGTCATGCCGCCGTCCACTTTGAGCTGGGTGAGCTTAACGCCCGAATCCTTTTCCATGGCCTCGACAATATCCCGAACCTGATAGGCGGTCGCCTCCAGCACGGCTCTGGCCAGATGTCCCTTCTGGGCATACTGGGTCAGGCCGGCAATGACGCCGCGGGCATCGGATCGCCAGTACGGCGCAAAGAGACCCGAAAAGGCCGGCACAAAATAGACGCCGCCGCAATCCGCAACCGTTCCTGCCAGGTCTTCGATCTCCGCCGAAGTGGCAATCAGCCCCAGATTGTCCCGCATCCACTGCACCAGGGCTCCGGATATGGAAATCGAGCCTTCCAGACAGTAGCAGGGCTTCTCGGAACCAAGCTGATAGGCCACCGTGGTAATGAGCCCATGCCGGGACACGATGGGAAACCGGCCGGTATTCATCAGGAGAAATGCGCCGGTGCCATAAGTGTTCTTGGCTTCTCCAGGCGTAAAGCACGTCTGCCCCACCAGAGCCGCCTGCTGATCCCCGAGGGCCGCACACACCGGAACAGCCGCGGACAGGGGCCCCGAAGGATCAGTGAGTCCCCAGTAATGTTCATCGCTGGAGGGAACGATTTTCGGCAGCATCTGGAGCGGAATATTCAGCACGGCCAGCATGCCGGGGTCCCAGCCCAGGGTTTTCAGATCCATCAGCAGGGTCCGGCTGGCATTGGTGACGTCGGTCACGTGTGCCCCACCATCCGGGCCGCCGGTAAGCCACCAGATGATCCAGGAATCCATGGTTCCAAACAGCGCGTTTCCTTCAAGAGCCGCTTTTCGCGCTTCCGGAACTGTATCCAGATATCCAGGACGATTTTAGGCCCGGAAAAATAAGTGGCCACGGGAAGGCCTGTTTTCTCCCGGAACCGGTCCATTCCCCCGTCCGCGATCAGTTTCTGGCAGATCTCATGGGTGCGGGTACACTGCCAGACAATGGCATTATAAAACGGTTTTCCCGTCCGCTTGTCCCAGACCACCGTGGTTTCCCGCTGATTGGTAATGCCGATGGCCGCGATATCCCTTCCGCTGATTCCGCCTTTTGCCAGCGCGCCTTTGATCACATCCTGCGTGTTCCGCCAGATTTCTTCCGGATCATGCTCGACCCAGCCCGGTTTGGGAAATATCTGACGGTGTTCTTTCTGATCCCAGGCCACGATCCGGCCGGCCTTGTCAAAAATGCTGAACCGCGTGCTGGTCGTTCCCTGATCCACTGCACCGATATAGGATGTCATCATTTACCTCGCGTCATGAAGTCCAAACGCCGATATGCGCGCATGATACAGAAACTGCGCCATAAAACAGCAAAAAAACAGCCATGGCATTGACCGCTCCCAAGCGAATTTCACGGCAAACAGGCGTGTTATGGCTTTTTTTATTATTGCTTGACCAGTTCCACCCGGCGGTTCTTGGCGCGGCCCTCATCGGCGCCGTTGTCGGCAACGGGAGCCAGGGGACCGACGCCCTGACCGATCAGGCGACCTCGCGGCAATGCCGTGTTTAGCCACCAGCGCCTGCACCACCGCCTCGGCGCGGGCCTGGGAAAGCCTCAGGTTCAAATCGAGCGCGGCAACGTTGTCGGTGTGCCCCACCACATACACTTTGAGAGCAGGATCGGCCTTGAGCAGCTTGGCGATTTCGGCCACGGCGGCTTCCGACTCGGGCTTCAGCACTGACTTGCCGGTATCGAAGAAAATACCCGGAACCTCCACATGGCCGCTGGTGTTCAGCCCCGAGCGGAAGAGTTCCGCACTGGAGACCACTTCCTGGGCCATGGCCTGTTTCTCGATAATCGTCAGCATGTACCCCTTGCCCCAGGCCGTATCGACCTGAGCCCAGATCTCCTTGCCGTCCTTTGCGACCTTCAGCCAGGTGTAGCGCTGGTCTTCGAACAAAACGGTTCCGCCGATTTTGGTGATGGCCTGCTGGTGGTTGCGGATGATGGCGAGCGGACCCGGATATTCATTCCCGGCGATTGTCTGATACTTGATATCGTAACGCCTTCCCTCAACAGCGGTTTCAGTCCCCTTGCCGGTCTTGAATTTGGCGCTGTCGAATGCGATCGTCTTGCACAACACAAGACGCATATTCAGCATGCGGGTAAAAAGCGGATGGTCGGAGCATCCCGGGGCATCCGGCTCCTTGGCCGGCGGTGCGGCGTTGACCGGCAGGACCGAGGCGATGAGAAGGGCGGCCACAATCAGGAAAACGACGGAATGGCAATGTTTCATGGCAAATCTCCCTTGTGATGAATCGTTGAAGTGAAATAACTTTCGTGCTTCCTGCATAACAGAGCCTCGGGATGTGATCAAGAGCAATTTCCTTTCCGCGAATCCCGCCTTCGTACAATCATTCAAGAATTTTCACCAAATCCCTGGCGAGCATCGCAAAGACGGTCTTCCCCACCCGTTTCAAACATGTTAAACGGCGTAAGTTCGTGATAAATAATGCGCCCTGCGAGGCTCTCGGAAGAATGCCGGAGCAGATCCGGGGAAGCCGACCCCAGGATCGGAAAACGTCCGCCGATTCTGTTTTGATCAACCAGAGCCCGGATGATCGGGAACAGTGAAGGCATCCTTTGTATCTCATCGATGATAAATAGGGTTTCACTGAACTGGCGTAGTTATAACTCGGGGTCTGAAGCTTGTTCAAGTTGGAAGGAAGTTCCAGATCAAGGTATATGGCATCACTCGCCGCTGTCTCCCTGACACTTTTGCCAAGTGTCGTTTTCCCCACCTGCCTGGAACCGATAATGCTGACAACAGGGTGTTTTTTTAAAGATGCCACGATGACGTCGTGCAGGGTTCTGGATATCATGCTTGTTATTTAATACTTATGTTTCGTTTTACAAGGTTAAAATCCGGCTTCCGGGGGAATTCCGGAGACACCACACTTAATTCCTGTCAGACTTTGATTTTGTTCAGGGAATTCTTGGGATACCATACCGAATGCCAACAATAAAATGCACCGGATAACCCGGTGCATTTTTGCAGTTGAGTCGCTTGACATCAATCACAAGGGACCATTTTTTCAGATTCCATAAGGAGAAAAACCATTATCCGTAACGTGTTGATCGCTATGGCACTCAGCGTTTCGGCGCCTGCTACACCACAGCAACCGTCGTCCCTTCCCGAGTTCGCCGCCGATATAATTTTTCAATCAGTTTTACATTGAATCATTATTCTGATAGAAAACCAAACGATTCAGCCGTAACATAAAAAGTAACATAAAAATATTGCAGGGATTAAGAATGAGGGGGGAATCGGGATGGTTCAGGCAGGGTTCAATGAGAAAGTAAAGCTGAATGTTAAAGATAATTTTGACCGGAGTTGTCTGATGTACAACGCATTTGAAGAGAAGCATCATTTTTTCGCTTCCCTTGCTCTCAAACTGGCTGAAAATATAAATATAAAGCCAAATTCCATTGTGCTGGATGTAGGCTGCGGGAATGGGATCTCGGCGCAGTGTTTTAAATAAATATTTTTCCTGCCATGTCCTGGGGGTGGATTTATCGGAGAAAATGATAGAATCAGGCAGGCTGATGTGTGATTCTCCGGAGATTTGCCTTTTGGTCGGGGATGGTGAAAAGCTTGCAGAAATTGCGGGAGACCAGGTTTTTGATTACGTCCTTTATAACGCCTCGATTTTTATTTTCCCCGATGTTGAGCAGACCCTAAGGGAGGCAGCCGGCTGCCTGCGGCCGGGCGGTAAAATCGCCTTTTCCTTCTATCCCTTTCTTGAAGGAGACGCTGGTGAAGATCTCCTGGCTGAGGCGTTCAGGCGCCTTGGCGAACCTGTACCCCGTTTCCGGGTGATAACCGATTATGACAAGGCGTGCCAGGCTCTTTTACATAATTGCGGCGCTGTTACCAATCACCGTTGGGTAAGGCCGCTTGACATCCAATTTTTACAGGACTTTTTCTCAATTCCGGCGCAGTCGGCATCACTTTTTCCCGGACGCGATTATGAAGCACGCCGTGAGCTGGTTCGGAGGCTATTTTTCACGCTTTCTGATTTATCGGAGAAGGGCTTCCATAGTCTGGCGGATGGCGGAAGGCGTAAAACCTTAATTGATACGCGCCATGAAAAAATAAACAGTTGCTATTGACTTCAGTTTGCACCATGTAAATCATTTCCGGGAGTTTTTGGGAATGCCGGTTGAGCTATCCTCTTTTGTATCAGACCCTCGGCTTCACGGCAGATAAGGCGTCACGATGGGGAACGGGAAACCGCCCGGATGTCGGAAGCATTCGGCGGAATCCAGCGCAGCCCACCCTTGAAGCCGTAACACCGGTACAGATAAAAGACCTTGACCGGTTTCGGGTCCGTTTTTTTCCGGTATACGGGCAGCTCAACGGGCGGATCCACCCGCTGAAAAACCTGGTCCAGCCGGGTGTGGCTCTGGGAATCGTAGGTTACGCCGATGGCATCCCATCCCATGACGTCCGCGTCCTTCCACCAGTAGTCATAGACATTGGGTCGATTCCAGCGGTTGATCGAAAGGGTCCGGGGCTGACCCGGCGTGTAAAACGCCAGTTCGCTTGCCATCTGATAGTCGAGGCCGAAAATAAAGGTGCGGTGCGGGTCCGGCATTTGCCCGCCCAGCTTTCCGGCTGCCTGTCCCAGATCATCCCAGCCGGCGATCTCCGCGGCTGCCCGGTCCATTTTTACCGGTATGGGCAGAATCGGCCAGGCAGCGTGGATCAGAACCAACGCCGTCATCGCGTAAGCAATTCCCAGTCCCCAGTTCCATAGCCGCCGGCCGACGGCATTGGTACCCTGCCCGCCAAAATAGGCGGCCGTCAATACGGCCGTGGTCAGATAGCCGGCTCCGGGCCAGTTGCCGTAAATCCGGCTGTGAAGGCTGAGCAGCAGAAATCCTGCGATCATGGGAAAAGAGGTCCAGAAGAGATAAGGATAGAGCCATTTCCCTGGGGGATAGTCTTTTCGGATCACCCGTATCCAGGCCCAGATCGCCAGGATAAATACAATCGGAGAGAGCAGCGCAGCCTGAGAGCCTAGAAAATCCCCCAGAAATTTCAGGTGCAGGGCAAATGGCTCGTTGACCCCTCCGATGGAGGCCACATGTCTGACCGAATTCCAGTCATGCCGGGCGTTCCAGAGAATGACCGGAAAAAACATCAGGCATCCGGCAAAAACCCCGAAGTAAGGCCGAATGCCTGCCAGGCGCCGCCGGTGGACCTCGGAGAACAGGCCGTATAATAATGCACCCGGCAAAAATACCACCATGGTGAATTTGCTGAGCATCCCCAATCCAAACCAGATGCCTCCCAGGAGCCACTGGGACCAGGCATCCGCTTCGTAAGCCCTGGCCACATGATAGGCCGCCCCTGCCCAGGCCGCTGCCTGAAGTCCGTCCGGGGTTGCCAGAAGACCGCCGACGTTGAATTCCAGGATGGACTGGGTCAAAATGGCCGTTGAGAGCGCAATGCGGGGGCCCATCCACCGGCTGGAAATCGCAACCAGATAGGCCGAGGCGATGCCGATGGACAAAACCGACGGCAAGCGGACAGCCAGCTCCGTCTGGCCGATAATCCAGGTGGAGAGTCCAATGGCCCAGCCGATCAGCGGGGCCTGGTCATGGTAGCCCCAGTCCAGGTAACGGCTCCACTGCCAGTAATTGGTTTCATCCGGAATCAGGAGAAATGTTCCGGAATAGATCAGCCTGAAAACCGTGAATCCGATGGTCCACAGCCAGGCTATCCGCAGATAGCGATGTTCAGAATTGTCATGCATCCCATAAGACCCTTTTAGTGCCCGAACAGTAAGTCCGTTCGACTATATCAATCCAACCGCTTCCGGAACAGGCGGACAGCGCCCCAAAACACCACCGAGCCCAGAATGAGAAGGCCGGCAAACTGGGGCCACAAGGCATCCAGTCCGGTTCCTTTTAAAAACACGCCCCGGATAATTATCAAAAAATATTTCAGCGGATTCAGATAGGTCAGCCACTGCACCACCTTGGGCATATTGGCGACGGGAAACACAAACCCGCTGAGCATGAAAAAACGGCAGGATAAAGAAAAATGTCGTCATCATGGCCTGCTGCTGGGTTGCCGAGACCGTGGAGATAAACAGACCGACCCCCAGGGTGCTGAGCAGAAACAGACAGGTCGCCAGCCACAGCAGCGGGATGCTGCCGACCAGGGGAATGTCGAACCAGAATATGGCAAATATCGTGACCAGGATCATCTGGGCCTGGGCAATGAGGATGAAGGGAATGGTTTTTCCCAGGATCATCTCAAAGGGTTTCAAGGGCGTAACCATGAGCTGTTCCATGGTTCCGGATTCCTTTTCCCGGATAATGGCCATGGAGGTCAGCAGCATGACCAGCAGCATGATCAGAAAAGCCACAATACCGGGAACGTAAAAATTGCGGCTGTCCAGATTGGGGTTATACCAGGTCCGGATCCGGTCATCGATCTTTCCGTAACTCATTTTTACGGGATGAAGCTCCCGGATCACCTGATTGTTGAACCTCTCCAGCACCATAATGCATATAGGATATCCGCACAGCCGCCATATTGCTCATGCTGCCGTCCGCCAGAATCTGGACTTCGGCGGTCTGCCCCTTGCGGATTTTCGCGCTGAAATCCGGCGGGATCTTGATCCCCAGGTTGACCTTGCGCATCAGCAGAAGCTGATCCAGATCCCCGGGTCTTTCGACGATTTCGGTGATGCGAAATGTCTTGTTGCCGCCGATGGCTTCCACCAGCATCCGGCTTTCCGATGTGCGGCTGAGATCCAGAAGACCCACGGTAATGTCGCGGACATCGGTTGTCACCACATAGCCGAAGAGAATGAGCTGCACGAGCGGCGCAATAATCAGCAAGGGCCGGTTCTTTTTATCCCGGAAGAGTTGAATGAATTCCTTTCGGACCAGCTCCCTGACCCGTATCCAGTTCATGGCTTACCGTCCTTTCAGGGTCATCTACAGCCCCTCTCTTTTCAGGACGATCAGATTCAATACCGAAAGCGCGCCGAACATGATCGCCAGTATCAGATAGCTGGGCCAGAGCGTCGAAAGTCCGAGGTTCCGCAGATAAAGGCCATTTAAAATATCGATAAAATAGGTGGCCGGAACAATCCGGGTAACCAGTTGCAGAATCCCCGGCATGTTCTCCACGGGAAAGACGAAATTGGACAAGCAGCAGCGAGGGCAGATAGGTGATCAGCACCGCCAGTTGATTGGCGACAAGCTGGGACTGGGTCACGCTGGATATCAGCAGCCCCAGGCTGAGCGCCACGCCCAGATACAGGGATGAGGCCAGAATCATGAGCCAGAAGCTCGATTTCATGACCACGCCGAAGAGGAGCTGACCCATGAGGATCGCCACCAGCACGTCGATCAGGCCGATGATGAAATACGGAATGGCTTTTCCGGTCAAAAACTCCGCTGCCGACACCGGCAGGGAGCGGATGGTTTCCATGGTGCCGCTTTCATACTCTCTGGCAACCACCAGAGAAGTGAGCATGGCGCCCACAATCATGATGATGATGGCGATGATGCCGGGAATAATGAAATTGCGGCTTTCCAGGTCCTCGTTGAACCATACGCGGATTCGGCCTTCCACCGGCGGATGAATCGTCTCCACTGCCCTGACGGTTCAAAAAGTCAAGGAGCTGTTTCTGGTTGTATCGCAACATGAACGCCGTCAGGTAACTTCGGGTAATGCCGGCAAAATTGGGGTCGCTGCCATCGATCAGGATCTGAACCGGGCTTTCCCGGTCCGCCCGGATGTCCGCGGTCCACCCCGGAGCCAGGATAATCGCCACGGACGCCATGCCGTCATCCAGATATCGGCCGGCCATCCGGTCATCGGCGACCTGGCCGATGACATGGAAATAGGAAGAGGCGTCCAGGCTTCGAATCAAGTCCCGGCTCAGATCGGTCTGATCATGATCCACCACCACGACCCGGATATTGTCCACATCCAGGCTGAGCGCATAGCCGAACAGCAGGATCAGCAGCAGCGGAATGATAAAGGCCAGATACAGGCTTCGGAAATCCCGGATCAGATGATAATATTCCTTTCGGCTGATGGCCTGAATTTTGATCAGGTTCATGCGCGGCCCCGGGTCATCAGTTGAATGAAGACATCGTTCAGATCCGCATCCGGTCTTTCCGGGAACATGTCCTGGACGATCCGGGAAGGCGGGCCGGAAACCACGATTTTTCCTTCGTTGATCATGACCACCCGGTCGCAGTGCTGGGCCTCATCCATGTAATGGGTGGTCACAAACACCGTAACGCCGGTTGTGGTCAGATGCCGGATAAAGGCCCAGAAATGGCTTCGGGTAATGGGGTCCACCCCGGATGTCGGCTCATCCAGAAAAAGTATCTGGGGCTCGTGAAGCAGGGCGCACCCCAGCGCCAGGCGCTGGCGCCATCCCGGCGGCAGTTCCCGTGTCAGGCGATTCTTCGCGGCTTCAAGCCGGGTCATCTCCAGAACCCACTGGGTGCGCTCTTTCCATTTTTCCAGAGGGAACACTGTAAATTCCCAGATAAAACCGGATATTTTCAAACGGGGTCATGTCTTCATACAGGGAAAATTTCTGGGACATATACCCGATGCTGTGCTTGATTTCCTCGGACTGGGTAAAAATATCCAGGCCCGCCACATGCCCGGCCGCCGGAGGTCGGCGTGATAATGCCGCAAAGCATGCGAATGGTGGTGGATTTACCCGCGCCGTTTGGCCCCAGAAAGCCGAATATCTCGCCTTGCCGGACCGAAAAGGAAATCCGGTCAACGGCGACAAAGCGGCCGAAGCGCTTGACCAGATTCTGAACGGCAACGGCTTCAGATGTCAAAATGCTCCCCTGAAAGCACCTTGTCCGCGGCCTCGATGCGATGGATCATGGCCTGTTCAAGGGTTGAAAAATCCGCGCGAAACGCGGCCGGAGCCGCCTGATCCAGAACATGCGCGTTGTGCATCAGGATGATCCGGTCGCATTTTTCCCCTTCATCCAGATAGGCCGTTGACACCAGGATGGTCATGCCCTCTTTTCGCATGGCGGAGAGAATTTCCCAGAATTCCTTTCTGGAAACCGGATCCACCCCGTTGGTCGGCTCATCCAGGATCAGCACTCTCGGCTGATGCACCAGCACACAGGCAAGCCCCAGTTTCTGTTTCATGCCTCCGGAAAGATCCCGGGCCAGCCGGTCCTGAAACGGCGTCAGATTGGAAAACCCCAGATACTGGTCTTTTCGCTTTTTTCTTTCGGTCCCGAAAATCCCGAAAATATCCATGAAAAAATCCATGTTCTCCGCAACCGTCAGATCCGAATAGAGTCCAAAGCGCTGGGGCATATAACCGATGAGTTCCTTTACCCGGGCCCTGTCCTGAACCACATCCAGTCCGTCGATTTGAATGCGGCCCGTTGAGGGCCGGATCATGGCGGCAATCATGCGAAGCAGCGTGGTTTTGCCGGCCCCGTCCGATCCCACAAACCCGAAAATGGACCCGGCCTGAACCGAAAAAGAAACTTCAGACACCGCTTCCAGCTTTCCAAAAGACCGCGATACATTATCCACCCGAAGGATCGGGGAATCGGTGGTGTTCAGCGTCATGGGAGGCATATCCGTCTTATCGAAACCAGGCATCGGCAGGCATTCCGGATTTCAATTCCATGTCGGGATTGGCCAGAAAAATCTTTACCAGATACACCAGTTTCACCCGCTCTTTCCGGGTCTGGATGATTTTGGGCGTAAACTCGCCTTCAGGCGAAATATAGGATACGAATCCGTCATATTTTTTATCCGGATAGGTATCGATTTTAACCTCCGCCTTTTGTCCGGGCCGGATTTTGCCGATCTGGGTTTCATCCACAAAAACTTTAAGGTCGATCCGGGAAAGATCGGCCAGGGAGATCACTTCACGTCCCGGCGTGACCACTTCGCCCGGCTCGACATTTCGGCTGGTCAGCATGGCATCGAAAGGCGAAAGGAGCCGGGTATAGCCAAGCTGAATTTCCGCCAGATTCAATGCGGATGCCGCGGACTGGATCCGGGCGATGGATGCCTGAATATCGGCCTGGGCCGCCTCGATTTTTTTCAGATTTCCTTTTGACAGCAGCAGCACGGCCTGCGCTTCGGAAAGCCTTGCCCTTGCCGCATCAATCGATTCCTTCCGGAATCCTTCTTTAGCCATGTCAAAAGCTTCCGCGGCACGCTGCCTGGATTTTGCCGCGGTTTCATATTTCAGCGCCGCCCCATCCCGTTCTATTTCGGCAACGTATCCGCTCCGGAAGAGGTCGTCAAACCGGCGTTTATCTTTTCTGGCGTCCTCCAGTGTAATTTCGGCCTCCTGAAAAGACAATCTGGCGCGCTCGACATCCTGGAAGCGGTTTCCCCTTTCCTGCTCCGCAAGCAGCGCAGCCGCAACCTTAACCGCGGATTCCGCCCGGCTGACATCCGCAGGCAGGGTGTTCTGATAGATTTCCAGATTGACCTCAAGCTGTTTCCGGTTTTCGACGGCCTGATTCATGTTGGCCCGTGCCTGATCCAGGCGGGCCAGAAACTCTTCCGGTTCCAGTTCGGCAATACACTGTCCGGCTTTCACGGACTGGCCTTCATCCAGATTCACCTGTTTGACTTTTCCGGATACCTGAAAGGAAAGATTGGACTGCGTGGATTCCAGGGTTCCGGAGTAATACAGATCCGCACTGCGCTGTCTGTACTGGCCCCAGAAAACCAGGGAACCCACACCCACCAGCAGCAATAACACCCCCAGCAATACGAGCTTTTTTTTCACACCACCCCTCCCGGAAAAACATCAGATGACAGACGACAGATGCGTTTAATGCCCATTGCGTTTCCCTGTCATCAGAGAGCCCTGCCCGCCTCATTGAATTTTTTCAGCTTCAGAATCGCCACCGTCCCCTGGTCAATCCGGCTTTCCACATCCAGGCACCCCCCGTATGCTTCCAGGAGACGATGGACAATGGAAAGCCCCAGCCCCGTACCGCTGGCTTTTGTCGTAAAAAAGGGGTTGTAAATCAACTGGACATGTTCCGGGGATATCCCCTGCCCCGTATCCGTGATATGTACCTCCACATGGCTATTTTGCAGGTTCTGCATGCGGATATGGATATTGCCCTGATCCCGGATGGCTTCGGCGGCATTTAACAGAAGATTCCAGAGAATCTGGCGGAAATGAATCGGATCCATGGCGATTCGTATGTGGGGAATCAGATCCGTTGTTATGGAAACCCGCCGGCGACAGCTCGGATCATTTTCAAAGAGAGCCAGCGTCTCCAGCAGAGCCTCATCCACCAGAATATCTGTAACATTTCCTGACGGAGGCCTGGCAAACAACAAAAAATCGCTGACGAGCGAGCTTAACCGGTCCGCCTCTCTCAATACGATCCGCATCAGTTTTTCCTGACCGGCGGGAAGCTGAAGCTCTTCTTTCAGCATTTGAATGGATCCGGTCAGGGATGCCAGCGGATTTCGAATCTCATGGGCAAGTCCGGCCGCCATTTCACCCATGTAGGCCATTCGTTCGACACGACGGACATGTTCCTCCATCGCCTGCAGCTCTTTCCGGGAAGACCTGGCCTGTTCGGCCAGAAAACTGCTTAACCATGCCACCGCAAAGCAGGCTATCATGGTAATGACGATCTTGTATGTTACCACAGCCAGATCATCCGAAAGCCTCAGGGACCGGACAGGGACAAAGGGTTTCAGAATGCCGTAAAACTCGAGCTCAACCATCAGGCCATACTGAATACTCGACAAGGCGGCGATGAGCATGCTGCCTTTCCGGGAAAGAAGCAAGCTGGAGTAAACGATGACCAGAAGGTATAATAAACGAAAATATGCTTGAATAACAGCCGGTTGCAAATACGATCAAAGAAACGATGACCGTATCGAGAATGATCTGCAGGTAGGCAAGGGCCGGAATATAAATGTCATACCGAAGAATGACGGCATAACCGATCGAGAGAACCAATACGACGGCATTAATGCCATACAATAATACCAGTTGCGGGTTCGGGGAACTGAGCTGCTGCCCGTACTGAACAATGATCGTTGATCCCAGAAGAAACACGGTAAAAAGAACCCTGAAAAACATCAACCATTTAATTTTTTTCAGAAGGTCATTGTCGGTGCGGACAGGGGTATTCATTTGAATTGCGGCGGTCTTTCGAATCTATGAAAGTGTGAATAGCGGCTATTCCGACAAACGGTTCATCCTCCTTTGCCTGCCTCTTTTGAAAAGAGGCAGGCAAAGGAGGGAACAGCGCTTTCATGCTTCGCTGAACTGGCAGAACACGGCGGTTAGCCGGAAATTGCCCCGGCCAGCTTGAAGATCGGCAGGTACATGGCAACGACCAGTCCCCCGATGGTTACGCCCAAAAATACCAGCATAAAGGGTTCAATCAAGGAAGTGAGATTTTCAACCGCCTGATCCACTTCCTCATCATAAAAATCCGCAATTTTACCGAGCATGGCATCCAGCGCGCCGGTGGATTCGCCCACGGAGATCATCTGACAGACCATTGCGGGGAAAACGCCGCTTTCAGACAGCGGCTCAGCCATGGTCTGCCCCTCCGCGATTGCGGAACGCACATTGTAAAGGGCGCCCTCGATGGTCTTGTTACCGGAAGTCTTGGCGGTAATATCCAGCGCATCCAATATGGCAACTCCGCTGGCCAGCATGGTGCCCATGGTGCGGGTGAATTTGGCTACCGAGACTTTTCGAATCAGCATGCCGACAACGGGCAGCGTCAGCACGAATCTGTCGACAAGAATCCGGCCTTTCGGCGTCTTGTAAAACCGTTTGAAGGCAAAGATAAAAACGACAATGGCGCCAAGAATATAAAGAATCTTGCTTTTGACAAAATTACTCATGGCAACAACAATCTGGGTGGGCAAGGGCAGTTCTTTGCCGAAATCGGCGAACATCTGCTGGAAAACCGGAATAACAAATACCAGAATTACGGCCAGTACGATAAAGGCAATGACCAGGGTGACAATGGGATACGTCATGGCGCCTTTTACCTTGGCCTTGAGTTTGGCGGCCTTTTCCATGTATCCGGACAGCCGCCTTAGAATTGTGTCCAGAATACCGCCGGCTTCTCCGGCAGCAATCATGTTCACAAAAAGGTCGTCAAACTGCCTGGGAAATTTTTTCAGCGCATCCGCCAGGGTGGAGCCGCTTTCAACCGATTCCTTGATATCTTTGAGCATCTTTTTGAAAGTCTTGTTTTCCTGCTGGTTGAGTAAAATCTCCAGGCACTGCACAATGGGAAGCCCGGCATCAATCATTGTGGAAAACTGCCTGGCAAACAAGATCACATCTTTTTCAACAACCTTGGGCTGAAGAAATGCAACGTTTTCAAAAATATCCTTGGGCTTTTCCTTAACACGCGTTGGCGTGATGCGAAGCCTTGCCAGATGAGACTTTACAGCCTGCTCACTGGCCGCTTCCATCTCCCCTTTCTGAATTTTACCCTTCTTGTCTTTTCCAGTCCATTGATATACAGCCATCTTCCCCCCAATCATTCAAAGGCTAACTCGGCCATGAATATCTATTAACACCATCGATCGGAATCTGAAAACAAATCAATTTACTTATAAAGCGCCCAGTTGGTTCCTTTGGCAATCAGGACAACAAAATTGCTTCTGGCCAAGGTGTTATCGGGTTTAAAGGAAATGGGACCGGCAATTCCCTTGAATTCCTTTGTTTCTTTCAGGGCCTTTGCAATGGCAGCCTTGTCCGCAGCGCCGGCTCTTGTGATGGCATCCGCCAGAAGGTTCATGCCATCATAAGCCAGTGCAGAGTAAGGACCGGGTTCCTGATTGAATTTTTTCCTGTAACTGTCGCCAAATGCTTTGGCAGCCGGCAGATACTCAATCATGGGCTTTGAGAAGCAGAAAACGCCTTCGGCGGCTTTGCCGGCAATTTCCATCAGCTTGGTGAGAATTGGAGCCGTCGCCCACTGCAATCAGTTTGCTGAATCCGCCTTGACGAAGCTGTTTAATGACCAGTGCGCCATCCGCATAGTAGGCTGTCCAGAAAACCGCATCGGGCGCCTTGCTTTTCAGCCGGGCCATCAGCGCGGAGTGATCCTGCTCGCCTTTTTCGACCACTTCAACGGCAACCACTTCATGACCCATTTCTTTCCATTTTTTTTCGGTCAGGGTGGCCAAATCCGCGGAATAGCCGTCTCCCTGATGAATAATGGCCAGTTTCCTGATTTTCTTTTCCTTGAAAAAATTAACCGCGGTAATCGCCTGATCGATTCCCGTGCTGTTGATCTGGAAGCCGTTTCCGGGATTTGCACCGATCAGTTTGCTGGAATCGGCCGCCGGAATAACAATGGGAACACCGGCATCGCCATAAATCTTCAAGGTGGGCGCCGTCGCCGGGGAGCAATATCCGCCGACAACCGCCACAACATCTTCAGAAACCAGGTTGACTGGCGGCAGACAGCGGCCAGTTGGGGGTCACAGGCGTCATCACTGGTTGTGGTCATCACGTTTTTCCCCAGGATGCCGCCTTTGGCATTGATTTCAGAAACCGCCAGAAGGACGGCATTTTCCATGTCTTTACCATATATCGCTTCCGGACCGGTGGTCGGAACCATGATCCCCACCTTGATTTCATCATCTGCAAGGCTTTGACCGGCCAGATAAAGTCCCATTACAGCAACAACGGCTGCCATCGAAAACCGTTTCTTTGTCAAATATCCCCCTGCCATTTTGTAATCCTCTTTATGGGATTATTCTGATGCGAGTGCAGCTCTCATCATGACCGCAACCCTGACCAGAAAATATAAGCAAAAATCGCTCCTGTCTGTGATGCCGGTTTTGATTTTTTTGTATTTTCATTTATTTATAACCTGAATTTTTTAAACCAAAATCGAATCCTCTGTCAATGCTTATTTTCTTGGCGATTTACAGACAAGTGACAGCGAAAACGCCTTATTTCCTTATCTCCACAATGCAACCTGATATTCAGGGCACCGCATATGGCGATTTTGTCGGCAAGTTGCGTTGCCGGTTAATCGATTTCGTCGATGACCGGCGGAAACACCGAAAGCGGCTCGCATCCCCCATCAGTTCCTCCCTTGTTTTTTCCGGAAACTTATGTCAATGATGTCTCGGGAATGTTTATTTGCTTGCGGGCTCAGGCCCGCAAGCGCAGCTTTATACCGGATGTTCGGCTTTGGCTGATATGGACTGGCGGCCGTCTTTTATTCGATGCGGATTGCTCCTTGTCCGTCCGGTCTTGAGAACTGCATCATCACAGATTGAAAAGGAACGGATCATGCCGGAATTCAATAATATCAGCATCGTCAAAAAAGCCAATGTCTACTTTGACGGCAAGGTCACCAGCCGCACCCTCATTTTTCCGGACGGATCCAGAAAGACGCTGGGGATCATGCTGCCTGGAGAATACCATTTCAACACGGCGGACAAAGAAATCATGGAGATTCTTTCCGGGAACCTGGAGGTACTGCTGCCCGGATCGGATGGATGGAAGCCGGTCAAAGGCGGGGAAGCATTTGAAGTGCCCGCCCAGTCCGGATTTGATCTGAAAGTCAAGAGCATCACGGATTATTGCTGCGCGTTTATCAAATAAACTCGGGAAGGCTGGCATGGAAAATCCCCTGATCCATCTGAGAAATCAACATCTTGGCGGCCAGATCGGCGGCATGGTCGCGGTGTGCTCGTCACACCCGATGGTCCTTCAGGCTGCCATGGAACTGGCGGCGGCGGAGATGCGCCCCCTGCTGGTTGAAGCCACGGCCAACCAGGTCAACCAGTCCGGCGGCTACACGGGAATGACCCCCGCCGATTTTTCCGCCTTCATCCGCCGGCTTTCCGGATCTGTGGGTCTGCCGTTTGAAAAGATCATCATCGGCGCCGATCACCTGGGGCCCCATGTCTGGAAGAAAGAAACCGCCGCAATCGCCATGGCAAAAGCCGCTGAACTGGCGTCCCATTGCGTGGCCGCTGGCTTTCGCAAAATTCATCTCGACACCGGGATGCGCTGCGCCGATGATCCGGGCACCGTCCTTTCTCCCGAAATCGCCGCCGGCCGGGCCGCAACACTCTGCCTGGCGGCAGAAGCCGCCGCATGCGATCGCCGTGATTCGGACCTGCCGCTGTATGTGATCGGAAACGAGGTGCCGCCGCCCGGCGGCGGCCTGGAAGATGTCTATCATCTGACCGTAACCGATCCGGACAATCTGTTTTCATCGCTGGCGCTCTATGAACGGGCTTTTCAGGATGCCGGACTGGCCTCGGCCTGGCAGCGGGTGGTGGCCGTGGTGGTCCAACCCGGCGTGGAATTCGGCGACCGGGTGATCGCAGCATATGACCGGGATCGGGCAGCGGCGCTTTCCGCCTGTCACAACCAGTTGCCGGGCCTTATGACTTTTGAAATTCACGCCGCGGATTATCAGACGCCCGATGCCCTGAATCAGATGGTACAGGATCATTTTATCCTGCTGAAGGCAGGCCCCTGCCTGACCTTTGCCTTTCGCGAAGCGATTTACGCTCTGACGTACATCGAGGACGCATGGCCCGGCATTCATCAGCGCTCGAATCTGCGACAGGTCATGGAAACCCTGATGGACAGCCATCCCCGGCACTGGCAATCCCATTACCCGCAGGGCCAGTCGGAAGCGCTTTGCTTTCTGCAAAATTACAGCTTTCGGGATCGCATCCGTTATTACTGGGCTTATCCCGAGGCAACGGCCGCATATGAGCGACTGATCCGGAACTTGAGTGCACCCCATTCCAGATGCCCTGCTGCGGCAGTTCTTCCCCGACCTCTATCCGGATAATTGCATGTGGCGAACTCGAACCCGATCCTCGGTCAATCATCAAGCGCCGCATCCAGAATGCACTGAAACCTTACATGAAGGCTTGTCGACTAACTCGATGCACAAACCGGCCAAAAACCAGAAGATGAATCCTTCCCGCAAAAAGCCGCTTCCGTCCCTGATCGCCGCATTGATGAAGCCAGGCGCGCATGATCATTCCGTGAAAAAATGTGAGCTCATCGAAACCCATGCCTCATGGGTCATTTTGACCGGAAGGTATGCCTATAAGATCAAAAAACCGGTCAATCTGGGGTTTCTCGATTTCTCCACCCTTGAAAAACGACGGTTTTGCTGTGAAGAAGAACTGCGACTGAACCGAAGACTTGCGCCCGAGATTTACCTGGGACTGGCGCCGGTTTTCGGAACCGCCGAACAACCGAAATGGACCGGAAACGGCAAAGCCATCGAGTACGCCGTCAAAATGGCGCAGTTTCCCCAGGAGGCGCAACTGGACCGGGCACTTGCCGGCGGCAATCTTGCAGCCGCGGCATATCGATGCGTTTGCCCGTCTGATCGCCAAGTTCCATCAGCAGATCGCCGTTGCCGGGACTGACAGCAGCTATGGGGACCCGGATCACATCCGAAGGCCCGTCCGGGAAAATTTTCTTCAGATCCGCAAACACGTCCCTGAAGGGAAAATAATAGAACCGCTTGCCGAACTGGAAGACTGGACCCGGGCCGGATTGAATGCGCTGGAGCCGGTCTTTGTGCGCCGCAAATCCGAAGGACGCATCCGGGAATGCCATGGCGACCTGCATCTGCGGAACCTGGCCTGGATCAACGACGCCCCTGTCGTGTTCGACTGCATCGAGTTCAACCCCGATCTAAGATGGATCGATGTCATCAGCGATGCGGCGTTTCTGGTCATGGACCTGCAGGACCGGCGTCAGCCGCGGCTGGCTCACCGGTTTTTAAACCTTTACCTGGAAAACACCGGCGATTATTGACGGCCTTCGCGTTCTGCCGTTTTACCTCACCTACAGGGCGCTGGTTCGCGCCAAGGTGAATGCCATCCTGGCCAGTCAACAACGGCATCAGCAAAAGGCTACAGGCCGAAGCCCGAAGGGATTTCCGCGATTATCTGAATCTTGCAAAGCGTCATGCCGGGCCGGGCAGACCGCAACTGATCATTACCCACGGCATGTCGGCATCGGGAAAAAGCACGCTGACTCAGCCGATCCTTGAACACCTGGAAGCGATTCGAATCCGCTCCGATGTCGAGCGGAAAAGATGCTTTGGCATGAAACCGGATGCTGACGGGCATGCCGTAATCGGTGAAGGGATCTATACTGACAAAGCCACGGAGCGAACCTATACCAGACTGGCTGAACTTGCCGGCGAGATAATGGATGCGGGATACTCGGTGATTGTGGACGCCGCATTTCTTAAAAGCGATCAGCGGCAGCGTTTTCAAAGACTGGCGGCGGCAAAACAGGCCCCGTTTCAGATTCTGGAATTTACGGCCTCCCCCGAAACGCTCAGGCAGCGGATTGCCGAACGCCCGAAGAATGTATCCGATGCAGATCTATCCGTACTGAAACATCAGCTCCAAAACCGTCAACCCCTGTCTGAAAGCGAAAAGCTTTACGCGCTTGAAATCGACACCGAGGCCCCAATGGATGCCCGATTTCTGGCGGACCAGCTCAAAATTTGTCATCACCATGCCGATGCTCTTGGATAAATATCCGGCAACAGGTATGCCGCAGCCTGAGCATGTCGTCCAACGATAACCTCACGGCGCCGCAGCTCACCGGGGACGACATAAACCGCTTCTACGGCACGTTGGGAGTCAATATGGGCCAGGCTTTCCAGTTGCAGCTCCCGCCTGGCCGGATCACCGGCATAATCCTGCCGCATGGCGCGCTCAATGTCGATGGGGTGGGTACTGTGGCCTTCGATGAGATTGGAATAATAGCTGTTGATGATTCGCAGGAGTTCAACGACCGAATCCCGGGTAACCGGATGGAGCTGTCCGCCAAGCGCTGACGACCGACTGACGACTTCTCGCGCCATATCTTCCAATTCCGGCGATACGTCCGGAAGAAGGGGTTCCATTTGTGAGGTTCATCGATACATTTTGCCGATTAATATGCCGATTAAATTTTTATTTAACTATATAACATCATTTGATAGTTTGACAAACTAAACAACCATCAGCTTAAAGCTGGTGGGTAAAAATCAAGTGCTGAAAGCACGGATACGGGTCGTAAGACCCGTCTGTTATTCTTCCACTTTTACAATATCGCTTTTTAAGATGAGGAAATTCTTCCAACAATTTCGAAGAAGTTCTTCCCTTTATTCTTCTCATAATCTCACTTGGAGCCATATTCGGAGGCGCAGAGACAAACACATTTACGTGATCCTTGCTCAAACTCCACTTATGATATTGATCTCAAATGCCTCACAGGTTTGTCGAACAAGTTCTTTGACTCGAAGCGCTACTTCATCATGCAATACCTTGTAGCGATATTTCGTTACCCATACAAAATGATACTCAATATTGAAAACGTATGACTTTCATACCGATATTCCATAAACCCTCCTATTCGAGGGTGTACGCTAACATATATCCAATGATAAATCTATCCGCCTAAAGGCGGAGGTTTTAACCTTATTTGAGACTAATAAAGACCAGGTATAATCGCTTTTCTCGAATAAATGGTGCATAGCCTGAAAATCATCATTCGAACTCTTTAGCCAATAGCGCAATATGTCTTCTCTATCCACCGGATCATCTCACTTTTCATTGTCTTAAAGACAAAAGTCTGATAGCTACGGAACCCCTTATGATTAAGGGATTATCCCCCATTTCCCATGCAAAGTTCATCCGCTATTTATACTCCGGCGACATGGTGATGCTGGCTTGCGGATCTAAGTTTAATCTTCGTATGAAATTCACAATGTTCTGTCAATATAAATAACGCGTGGTTGGCCAATGCAATATCCGGCCTCAAAGGTTTGCTCTGCAACCTGTGCCCTGCCATTTCTGTCTATCAGAATCACCGACGATGAGCGGGTGCCGTATCCCGGGCTTTGGATGTACATGGGAGAAAGGATCCGCTCCCATTCCATGCCGACGCCCGTATCCGGGAGTCTGTCATCCGGCGGAACCTCGCGGTTTTTGAGAAGTTGAAAGATCGGGTCCATGTTCACGGAATCCGCATCCAATATCGCTTTTTTCAGCAGGGCAATCCCTTTTTCCACCTTCGGCCAGGGGGTATTGAGCAGATGATTGCTCAGGCCGTACCATCCGGGCTCAAGCCTGTGGATTCCAGGCCTCCGATTGGAATGGTAAAACAGTCCGGATGCGTCACCGACGATCAGGTTGAATCCGCTGTATGTTTGGCCGACTGCCGAAACCGCCTCGAGATAGGCCTGGGAAGGACTGTTTCCCGATAGAAAATCGCTTACCAGATGGCCGCGTGACGGGGCATCGGGTTTGGGCCCGCCGGGCTCGCGATAATTGGTGATGGCCGCAAATCTGCCGGATCGGGTAATGCCCAGCCAGGTTCCGCCGCCTTTTAAATCCCGGCCCGCCAGGATATCCGGGTGATCTTCCCAGAAAGCCATCGGCCGGGTGGGACGATCATGGAACTCGTCCCGGTTGGCGGCCAGAATGAGGCGATATTCCGGATGGACGTCACAGGCCAGAAGAATCAGACACATGAACTCACCATTGACCGGATAATAGGGTTTGTGGTATTTATATTGTTTTGCCACATGGCATTAAAGCATAGCTTAATCCTCCTTTACAGGATAATCGCTTGGTATTACTATAATCATATTTCGTTATGGAGGATATTTCAATGAGAGAAGTGGTGATTGTCAGTGGTTCCCGGACCGCCATCGGAAGTTTTGGCGGGGCTTTGATGAATGTTCCGGTTGTTGAGCTTGGCGCGGTGGTGATGAAAGATGTTTTAAAAAAGGCGGGCCTCAGGCCCTTTGCGGATGACGCCATGAAAGCCAATGCCCCGGACAAGTTGAAAGGCCAGGGACTGATCGAGCTTGAAAAAAAATCTTGCTCCTGGGATGACCAGGCCACCCCGATTGCCATTGATGAAGTCATCATGGGAAATGTGCTTCAGGCGGGACAGGGACAAAACACCGCCAGGCAGGCCATGATCCGGGCAGGGCTTCCCAAGGAGACCCCGGCGGTCACCGTCAACAAGATCTGCGGCTCCGGCCTGAAGGCAATTGCCATGGGCGCCGCCTCCATCATGAGCGGCCAGGCCGATGTGATTCTGGCCGGCGGGCAGGAGAGCATGAGCCTTGCGCCCATGGCCCTTCCCAAAGCCCGCTGGGGGCACCGGATGGAGCTGACCGGAAAGGGCGACATTTACGACCTGATGGTCTTTGACGGGCTTTTCGAGATATTCTACGGATACCACATGGGGCTGACCGCCGAGAACATCGCATCGATGTACGGCATCAGCCGCCAGGAGCAGGACGAGCTTGGCGTTTTAAGCCACAGCCGGGCCATGGCCGCGATCAAGGGAGGCATTTTCGCCGGGGAAATCGTACCGGTCGTCATCGCATCCCGCAAAGGCGATATTGTTTTTGATACGGATGAGCGGCCCATGGAAACCAGTCTGGAAAAAATGGCCAAACTGCGGCCGGCCTTTAAAAAAGACGGCTCCGTCACCGCGGGAAATGCCTCCGGAATCAATGATGCCGCTGCCGCCGTTCTGATGATGAGCGCCGAAAAAGCCAAGGACATGGGACTTGAGCCCATCATCCGGATCAAGGGCTTTGCCGCCGGCGGCCTGGATCCCGCCTACATGGGACTGGGGCCGGTTCCCGCGGTTCGAAAAGTGCTGAAATCCACCGGAATGAGCTTAAAAAACATCGACATGATCGAGCTCAACGAAGCCTTTGCATCACAGGCCATCGGCTGCATGCGGGAGCTGGGCATCGAGAATGACCGGCCGAATGAACTGGGCAGCGGCATTTCCCTGGGACACCCCATCGGCTGCACCGGCGCCCGGCAGGTTGTCACCGGCATGTATCAGATGCAGCGCAAAGGCTACCAGAGCGGCCTGTTTACGATGTGCATCGGCGGGGGCATGGGAATGGCCATGATCGTGGAGCGATAATCATTTTTTTCTTTACTTTTTCGGTAGTTATTGGTAAGTGACAGCGATAGATGAAGTCATTGCCCATAGAGGAGACAGCGGATGGATATCAGCAGAAAACTGGGGATACTGGTGTTTTGCGGCGTTCCGGCGATTATCGGCGGCGGTATTATTTATGGTTTTTTCCACAGTTATACGCCGGTTGTCATTTATGAAGTATTGCTCCTGTTTGTTGCCGGAGGATTCATCAGCAAGTAACGACCTCCTGAATGGATTTTTGCCTGATCCTGTCTTGATTTTCGGCCCCGGAATGCAGTTCGATTCGATATGCATTCCGGGGCTCCGACATTATAGCGGCTTTCGTTGAACGGACAACCCATTTCACAAAAATGCAATCCTTCCATGAACGATCCAGCCTACAGAAATATGAAGTTGTGGTATTTCCTGGCCATCTTCCTGCTCTCGGCGTTCATGCTGGGATGGCTTCTGTGGCCGTTTCTGTCCGTTATTGTTCTCGCCGCGGTCGTTACCAGCGTCTTTGGCGATGTTTTCCAGTATTTCCGAAGATTCCTGAATGCCTCCCTGTCATCGCTGCTGACCTGCATGCTGATATTTCTGATTCTCTTTGTTCCGATGGTGTATTTTGTCGGCGCCCTGTCCCAGGAAGCCTACGGCCTTTACGAAATGGGGAAAGACGCTGTCATCAGCGACCAGTTGGAAGCGCTTCTGGCCAACAACCGGCTCATTGAAAGGGCCAACCAGTTTTTATCCAGATTCAATTATGTCCTGACCGGCGATGAAGTCAACAAGGCCGTATCCGAGTTGGGGAAAAGCGTCGGGCTTTTTCTTTATCAGCAGGCAAGCGCCATTGCTTCCAACATCTTGAATTTTTTGTTTTATTTCTTTTTCATGCTGATGTTCATCTATTATTTCCTGGTTGACGGCCACAGGCTGGCAGCGTTTGTCATCGAACTGTCGCCCCTGCCGGAAGATCAGGATCAGAAACTGATCCAGAAATTCAAGGACATGGCCGGCGCGATCCTGATCGGCAACGGCCTGAGCGGGCTCATCCAGGGCCTTCTAGGCGGTATTCTTTTTTCGCTATTCGGTTTGAAATCCCCGGTTCTCTGGGGGGTGATCATGTCCCTGGTCGCTTTTCTTCCGATCATCGGCACCGGCGTGGTGTTTATTCCGGCCGCGCTGTATCTGTATCTGACGGGCAGGCTTGCCGCGGGGATTTTTTTCGTGATTTTTTATCTGGTGCTTTCGGTGATCATGGAGTACATTTTCAAGCCGAAACTCGTTGGCCATCGGGTCAACATGCACACCCTGCTGGTGTTTCTGTCCATCATGGGCGGCGTAAAACTTTTCGGAATCCTGGGGATCATCTATGGCCCGCTGGTGGTTACCGCTTTTTTAACCCTGACCGATATTTATCACACGAGTTATCAATTTCTGATAGAAAATAAATGCAGTGACACGATAAGGTAGTTAAAATGACAGAGAACGAAAACATTCCCGATATTCGCCCCGATATTCGCCCCAACGTTCGCATCGACAGCGAAATGAAAAAATCCTATCTCGATTATGCCATGAGCGTCATCATCGGCAGGGCACTTCCGGATGTCCGGGACGGCCTCAAGCCGGTCCACCGGCGCGTCCTCTTTGCCATGCACGAGCTGAGCAACGACTGGAACAAGCCCTATAAAAAATCCGCCCGCATCGTCGGCGATGTCATCGGTAAATACCATCCGCATGGCGACACGGCCGTGTATGACACCATCGTTCGCATGGCGCAGGATTTTTCCCTGAGATACCCGCTGGTGGACGGCCAGGGAAATTTCGGCTCCATTGACGGCGATCCCCCGGCCGCCATGCGTTACACGGAAATCCGCATGAAACGCCTGGCCCACCATATGCTGGACGATCTTGAAAAGGATACGGTCAATTATGTTCCCAACTATGATGAATCGCTCTCGGAGCCGTCGGTTCTGCCGGCCAAGATCCCGAACCTGATCATCAACGGCTCATCCGGCATTGCGGTCGGCATGGCCACCAACATTCCGCCCCATAACCTGAATGAAACCATCGAGGCCATCAAGGCCATTATCGACAATCCGGGACTCAGCTTCGAGGAACTCATCGCCATCATGCCGGGTCCGGATTTTCCGACCGCAGGCTTCATTTACGGAAAAACCGGAATCCATGACGCGTACCGGACCGGCCGGGGCATCATCCGCATGCGGGCCAGAACCCTTGTGGAAAAGGACAAGAAAACCGGCAGCGAAACCATCGTGGTTACCGAGCTTCCCTACCAGGTCAACAAAGCCAAGCTCATTGAATTCATTGCCGAGCTGATCCGGGACAAACAGATCGAGGGCATCCGGTTCATCCGGGACGAATCGGACCGGGACGGCATGCGGATCGCCATGGGCCTTAAAAAGGACCAGGCAGCCGAAGTCATCATCAACCAGCTCTACAAGCACACCCGGATGGAAAGCAGTTTCGGCATCATTTTGCTGGCGGTCGTCAACAACCGGCCGGAGCTGCTGACCCTGAAGGAAATCCTGGAATATTTCATCCGGCACCGCAAGCAGATCATTGTCCGGAGAACCCAGTTCGACCTGAAAAAAGCCGAAGATCGGGCCCATATCCTGGAAGGGCTTAAAATCGCCCTCGACAACCTGGATGCCGTGGTCAGCCTGATCCGCCAGTCCCCGTCTCCGGCGGAGGCCAAGGCCGGGCTGATCGCCGCATTCGCCCTGTCGGCGGTCCAGGCACAGGCCATACTGGATATGCGGCTTCAGCGGCTGACGGGACTGGAGCAGGAAAAAATCATCGAGGAATACCGCAAAACGCTGAAAGACATCGAGTGGTTCAAAGAAATTCTGGGCAGCGAGCTGATTATCCTCAAGCTGATCAAGGATGAGCTGACCGAAATCCAAGCCGAGTTCGGAGATGTCCGGCGCACGCAGATCATGGATGAAACCCGAGAGATCACGCTTGAAGACATGATCGTGGAAGAAGACATGGTGGTCACCATTTCCAAAACCGGCTATATCAAGCGAAACCCCATCACGCTTTACAACAGCCAGCGCCGCGGCGGAAAAGGCAAGACCGCGATGGAAACAAAGGATGAAGACTTTGTGGAGCATCTTTTTGTGGCTTCCACCCATCACACGTTTCTCTTTTTCACCAATCAGGGAAGGCTCTACTGGTGCAAAGTCTATGAAATTCCGCAGGCGGGCCGCGCCAGCCGCGGAAAGGCCATCATCAATCTATTGAATTTCCAGAATGAAGAGCGCCTGACGGCCGTCCTTGCGGTGTCCAAATTCGAACCCGGATATCACGTCATGATGGCCACCCGCAGCGGCGTGGTGAAAAAAACCAATCTGATGGATTTCAGCCGGCCCCGGGCGGCCGGCATCATCGCCATTTCCCTGGATGAAGGCGATGAGCTGATTTCCGCCAAGATCACCGACGGCACCCTGAATGTATTCCTTGGCTCCGCATTCGGCAAATCCATCCGCTTTCATGAATCGGATGTGCGCTCCATGGGCAGAAACGCCGCAGGTGTCCGGGGCATGCGGCTGAGCCCGGGGGACACGATCGTGGGCATGGAAGTTTTGAGTCACGGCCAGACCCTTTTCACCATCACCGAAAACGGATTCGGGAAACGGACATCCATCGATGAATATCCGGTCCAGAAGCGCGGCGGGCTTGGCGTCATCACCATCAAGACAACGGAGCGAAACGGCAATGTCGTGGCCATTCTGCTGGTGGAAGAAGATGACGATCTGATGCTCATGACGGACAACGGCAAACTCATCCGGATTCCGACCCGGGGCGTTTCCGTCATCAGCCGCAACACCCAGGGCGTCAAACTGATCGGAATGGAGCAGGCTGAAAAAGTAACCAGCGCAGCCAGGCTGGCTGAAAAAGAGGAAGAATTGGATGAATCAGGCGAATCGGAAGAATCAGACGAACCCAGTGAACCCGGCCCCCCTGCTGAGTCCGCCTGATTTAAACATCGGCGTGATCGGTGGCGGAAGCTGGGGAACGGCCCTGGCCAATCTTCTGGGAACCAAGGGCTATGACGTCGATTTCTGGGTTTTTGAAGAAGAAGTGCGCGCCCAGATTCTTACCTATCGGGAAAACCGGATATTCCTGCCCGGCATCCCTTTGTCCGAACGGCTGAACCCGACCGGGGACCTCATGCAGGCGGTCATGGGCAAGGATCTGGTTCTGATGGTGGTGCCTTCCCATCTGATGCGGTCGGTTTCCCAGCGCATGTCCCCCCATGTGCCGGACAGCGCCCTGATCGTATCGGCATCCAAAGGAATCGAAAACAAGACCCACCTGACCATGAGCGGGATACTGGCCCAGACCCTTGCCCACATTCCCGAAACCCGGCTCGCCGTGCTTTCCGGCCCCAGCTTTGCCAGGGAAGTGGCGATGCAATCCCCGACCGTTGTCACGGCAGCCTCAAAAAATCCCGCCACGGCAACGCTGGTCCAGCATGTTTTCGCCACCCCGGCTTTCAGGGTCTATACCCATGATGACGTCATCGGCGTGGAACTGGGCGGATCCGTAAAAAATGTCATTGCGATTGCCGCGGGAATTATCGACGGACTCGGGCTCGGCCTGAACACGCGCGCAGCCTTGATCACCCGGGGACTTGCCGAAATCCGCCGCCTGGGGCTGAAGCTTGGCGCCAATCCCCATACCTTTTCCGGACTTGCCGGTGTCGGCGATCTGGTCCTGACCTGCACCGGAGACCTGAGCCGCAATCATACGGTGGGCAAAAAGATCGGAGAAGGGAAAAGCCTTCAGGATATTCTCTCGGAAACCCGAACGGTGGCCGAAGGGGTCAAGACCGCGGAATCGGTATACAATCTGTCCACGGAGCTCGGGGTTGAAATGCCCATCTCCCATGCGGTATATTGCATCCTTTATGAGGGATTGTCCCCCAAAGAGGCCGTATACCAACTGATGACGCGGGATCTGAAGCAGGAAATCGATGACGAATAAGTTCCGTGACCATTAAAACAAAGGGGAGAGAATATGCCCCGGAAATCATCTGTCAGTGAATATTCTTCGGAAGTGCTGGATGATACCGCTATGGCGGTTCGTCCCACGGCCCGGCCATTCCGGAACAAGGCCGAAGGACACCGGGGACGGCTGAGAGACAAATTCCTGGAATCCGGTCTTTCCGGTTTTCATGATTATGAAGTGATCGAGATGCTGCTGACGCTGGCAACTCCCCGAAGAGACTGCAAGGAAACCGCCAAGGCGGCGCTTTCGCGTTTCAAGACCCTTCAGGGCGTATTGGAGGCTTCGCCGGCATCGCTTCTGGATGTCAGCGGCATCGGCCCCCAGAATATTTTCGGCATCAAACTGATTCAGGCGGTTGCAGACCGGTATCTGGAAAAGCGGATCTCCCGGAAAGACATCATCTCGCATTCCAAGGCGCTTTTTGATTATCTCTATTACAATCTGCGGGATAAAAGCCGCGAATGCTTCAAGGTGATTCATCTGGATGCCAAAAACCAGGTACTGGGCATTGAAACGCTTTTCGAAGGGTCTTTGTCAACAACAGCGGTCTATCCCCGGGAAGTCATCCAGACTGCCCTGAACCACCACGCCGCAGCCGTGATTTTCGCCCACAACCATCCATCCGGAGACCCCGCGCCATCCGCCGATGACATGGCGATCACCCGGAAACTGATTTTCTGCTGCGATATCATGGGTGTAACGGTCCACGAACACATTGTCATCGGAGAAAACCGGTATTTCAGCTTTGCGGATGAAGGCCATATCGCCAGAATCTATCGTGAACTGGAATCGCTAAACCTTTAGGAACGTTCAGGCAGACTGCATCATGAAAAGCACACCATCTCCACCGCCATATTGTTTCGGCAAACTCGAGAATGTCTTTCCAGAAGGCGAAGACGGTCTTCGAAACACGCCGGAGTCCTGCGTTCCCTGCTGCCATAAAACCGAATGCCTGCGAACGGCAATGGCCGAAGCCGGCGGATTGAAGCTTCAGGAAAAAAATGTGGACCGGGCATACACCGCCGGGATGATTGGCTTTCTGGGAAGATGGTCCCGGAAAAAAGACCTTCAAAGACGATTATCTGAAAAAAAGGGGTGAATCATGAAAACAATCAAAGACATTGAGATTGCCGGAAAACGGCTGTTGATCCGGGTCGACTTTAACGTGCCGCTCGACAAGCAGCAGAAAATCACCGATGATTCCCGAATTCAGGCCGTACTGCCGACGCTGAAGTACGCACTGGATCAGAAGGCAAAGATCATCGTGGCCTCCCACCTGGGAAGGCCCAAGGGAAAGGTGGCCCCGGAATTCAGCCTGAAACCGGCGGCGGAGCGGCTGGGCGTGCTTCTGAAACAGCCGGTTCAACTGGCCGCGGATTGCGTGGGTGAATCGGTTGAAGCCATGGTTGCCGCCATGAAGCCCGCAGAGATCGTGGTTCTTGAAAATCTCCGGTTTCACCCGGAGGAGGAAAAAAACGCGGACGCCTTTGCCAGGGCCCTGGCCGGGCTTTGCGATGTCTATGTCAATGACGCCTTTGCCGTGTCCCACCGGGCCAATGCCTCCGTTGAAGCCATCACGCGGTTTGCGCCCCTATCGGTTGCCGGATTTCTCCTGAAAAACGAAATCGATTATTTCAATAAAGCCATGACCACCCCGGAGCGGCCGCTGGTTGCCGTTATCGGCGGCGCAAAAGTGTCCAGCAAGCTGGCGGCCCTTGAAAACATGCTGCTTCATGTGGACAAGATCATCATCGGCGGCGCCATGGCCAATACCTTCCTTCGGGCCATGGGGGTTTCCACCGGAAAATCCCTGGTGGAAACCGACTTGATCGAAACCGCCGGAACCATCCTTAAAAAAGCATCGGAAAAAGGCGTCAGAATCTATCTTCCGGTGGACGGGATCACCGCCTCCCAGGTTGAGCCGACCGCAGCCTGCGCTGTTTTTCCGGTTCAGGAAATCCCGGATGACCAGATGATTCTGGATATCGGCCCTGCCACATCCCTTTTGTACGCCGAAGCGCTTCAGGGCGCAAAAACCATTGTCTGGAACGGCCCCATGGGGGTTTTCGAGATGGCGCCCTTCAGCAAGGGGACTTTTGACATGGTGAGACCATGTGATTGCATCCGGCGCCATCACCATTGTCGGCGGCGGCGATACCGATGCCGCCGTTCATCGCTCGGGAAAAGCCGGGCAGATCACCTATATTTCGACCGGCGGCGGGGCATTTCTGGAGCTTCTGGAAGGAAAAACCCTGCCGGGCGTGGCGGCCCTTGAATCCATTTCCAAAAGCAATTGATGACCCGAAAAGCAAAAATCATTTTATCTGTGACCTTGGGTCTTTTGGTGCTTGCGGGATATTATTTCAGAATCCCGCTCTTTGAAATGGGGGTGAAGACCTACGATGTCCTGACGGATCGGGAGGCCATAAAGGCCTATATCCTCTCCTGGGGAATGGCCGCCCCGGTCGTCTTTACCGGAATTCAGATCCTTCAGGTGGTCCTTGCGCCCATTCCCGGAGAAGCAACCGGGTTTATCGGCGGATATCTTTTTGGGGCGTTAAACGGCTTCTTATACTCCAGCATCGGCCTGGCAGCCGGCTCCCTGATCAATTTCGGCATCGGCCGGGTGCTGGGAAAGCAGTTTGTCCGGAAACTGATTCCGGCAAGCCAGATCAAACAGCTCGACAGAGCTGGTTCACCGGCAAGGCGCCATTGTCCTGTTTATCTGTTTTTTGTTTCCCGGATTCCCCAAGGATTATCTCTGCCTGTTTCTGGGCATCAGCGATATTCCTTTCAAGCTTTTTTTTGTCATGGCAACCTTCGGCCGGATGCCCGGAACCCTGGCGCTCAGCGTTCAGGGCGCTTCCCTGTATCGGCAGCAGTATGTCCTGTTGGCCGTTATCATGACGATCTGCATCGTGTCTGCCTGGCTGTCCTATCGTTACAAGGATGATCTTTACAGGTGGATCGATAAAATGAACGGCAAATCAAGCTCTTGACCCATGCGGCAATTGATGGTAGCAAAAGTCAGTTCAGGCAAAATTTGAATTTCGTGCTTCGAATTTCGAATTTATAATTTTAACAGGATGTCCGTTCAGACATTATTTATCTTGCATACAGGAGCTTCCATTGACTTTCTGGAGCATTCGCGAAGAGCTTAGCCAGGCAAACCGCTTGAGAAGATCCTATTACGAGCTCTTGAGAGATGAGCTTGATCAGCAGATGATCCAGTATGGCCTGATTGATTCCTACAACAATTTTCATGCCAAAAAAATGGCCTTCCCCTTTGTCGAAAAACGGGAATTAAAGCCGCGCGCCCGGATTCCGGATATCGAATACGATTGCCAGAATGCGTTTCTGGTCATTTTTGTCGAGGATACCATTCCGACATCCTGCAAGAAATATATCCGGTTCTTTGATGAAAACAAGACCACCAAAATCAATCTGCTTCGATCCAAGACCCTCCCGCTATCCGACACTTTTGACCGGAATCAGAAATACATCGAGTCCGCTCATTTTGTTGATTTTTTAAGAATCCTGCTGCCGGTGGATTACAGCCTTCTGATCCAGAGAGACCCGGCATCCCGAAACCGGGACCATTACTGCCTGTCTCATTTTCATGTCCGGATTGACTGGCCCATTGCCGAAGCCGCCGAAAATCTGGCCCTGAACCTTCGCTATATTTCCAAGGATCTTTATGAAAAAGGCGATAAATTCGCCGAGGACATTCAAAAGAAATTTTTTGAATACCATGGTCTTCCGCTGATGGCCGGCGGCAGACGGACCGCGGCCATCGTTGCCGCCCAATACTTGAAACGCATTCCCTGCATTACCACCGTCTATGTGGGCAGCAGCGAGTCCCGGTCTCTGATACGCATCTCCGAGCGGGGGGTTTCCAAATACATCCTTTTAAAACTCACCAACGCCGAAATGGAATCCGTTGCCCAGACCCATCACCTTCCCCTCAATACTTTTTACAGGAATTACGTCGTCAACCGGAAAGGGGGATTCGGAATCTGTATTTTTCAGGCAACCTATTCCTATACCAACCAGGCCCGTCCCACGGAAGATGGAAAACTTCGGGAGCTGAAGCCGGATCTTTACTGGCTTTCCGTTTCCAACCAGCACATTATTCCCAGACCCGGAATATGGAAATTCCCGCCGCTGCCCATGAATGTGATCTATTCCTGATCCACCGCGGAAAAGACCATCCGAGATCATTCCGAAAATGGTCACGATCGTTTCAGCAGGATTTGTTTTTGCTTTTCTTTCTTTTTGACTTGTTTTTCACAGAATACGGGCTCGCCGGAAACCGGATGGACGCCGGTATGGTAAACAAGCGTGGAAACTGTCGATGGCGTCGGCGTGAAGACCTGAACCTGCTCCGGAATCACGTGAAGATGACGGGACACGAACGTTTTTAACCGGCTCATGTGGGCCTCGGTGCAGCCGGGGTGCGCAGCCATGAAATAATAGGTCAGAAAGAGCTGTTTTCCGGATGTTTTACAGATCGCGTCAAACAGGCGTTTGAATTCGATCAGGCTGTCCGCTCCGGGTTTTCCCATGAGATCGAGCACGTCTTTTTCCGTATGCTCCGGCGCGATTTTCATCTGACCGGAAGTATGGTGATGCACCAGCTCGGTTAAATACCTCAGCCCGTTTTTCCGGTCGGAAAGAATCAGGTCATAACGGATTCCGGACGCCACGAAAACATGCCGGACGCCCTTTATTTCCCGGATCGCCTTCAGCAGATCGATCTGACGGCGGTGATCCACCTTTAGCTGATCACATATTTCGGGATGCAGGCAGCCGTTTATCGCTGCATGCGCCCTTGACCTGTTTTTTCCGGCACTCGAATCCATACATGTTCGCCGTCGGCCCTCCGACATCCGAAATGATTCCCTTAAACGCCGGATGGGCGGCCATTTCCTTCACCTCGCGCAGAATGGAGGCCTGGCTTCGCGACTGAACGGTTCTGCCCTGATGCACGGCAATGGCGCAGAAATTACACTCGCCGTAACATCCCCTGTGCGTTGAAACCGAAAACCGGATGGTCTCAAGCGCCCGGACATCCCCCTGTTTCCGGTAAAACGGATGCAGTTCCCGCTCATAGTCCAGATCATGGACCGCATCCATTTCAGATTGGGAAAGCGGCGGACAGGGGGGCATGTGGATGAGATACCGGGCACCGTGTTTCTGGCACAATCCTTTTGCAGTCACCGGATCATTGTTCTGATAAAAAAGGTGAAACATCCGTGAAAACGCTCGGGGATCGGCTGACACTTTTTCGAAAGGCTCCATTTCGATGCAGTCGGATCGGGCGCTGCCGGCGATATAACAGATACCGCAGGTTTCCGTGAAGGATTCGCGGCGCTTTAACTTGCCGGCAAGAGACAGGACCGCCTTCTCCCCCATCCCATAGATCAGGATGTCGGCCTTGGCGTCAAACAGGATGGATCTGCGGATGGCATTTGACCAGCAATCGTAATGGGGGATCCGCCTGAGACTGGCTTCGATGCCGCCCAGAACGATGGGAACGGTGGGCTTGAAAAATCTGCGGATGAGATTTGAATAAACGATGACCGCCCGGTCCGGCCTGCGGTCGTTGAGGCCTCCGGGGGTATAGTCATCGTGCTTGCGGCGTTTTCCGGTCGCCGTGTAATTGGCCACCATCGAATCCACGCTGCCGGAAGTCACCCCCCAGAACAGCAGCGGTTCCCCCAGCCGGGTGATATCGCTTTCGGACCGGATATCCGGCTGGGCAATGACGCCAACCCGATACCCCTGCTGCAAAAGGACTTTTCCGATGACCGCTGCGCCGATAAAGGGGCTGTCCACATAACTGTCGCCGGTAACCAGAACAACGTCAAGCTGATGCCACCCCAGTGATTCGACTTCTTCCGGCGTGGTGGGTAAAAACATTTTCCTATTTGACCGATAATACCGGACACGGGGCTTTCAGAACCACATACTGGGCCGTTGATCCAAAAACCAGCTTGCCGACTTTGGATCTTCGCCTGATCCCGATAATAATCAGGTCGATTTCATTTTCCCTGGCAAACTGAACCAGATCTTCCCCCGCCTCCAGTCCGCGAACCGACAGATGGGTTTCACAGGGGATTTTGGCCTCCATGAACTGGGCCTGGGCGAACTCCAGGATATGTTCATGCTTGACGAATTCCTCGCGCGGCACTTCCGGCCCGCCAACCATCGACATCACCAGATACACCCTGGCGTTCAGGGCGGTTGCATATTCTCTGGCGATTTTCAAAGCCTCATTGGAAACATTTGTTCCATCAAAAGCAACCATAATTTTCATCAGGGGCTCCCGAGTCATCAGCGTCAGCTAATTATAGATGAAAGCCGATAGAATTATCAAACAGGCTTAACTTGAAAGCATATCAAAGAGCTTGCCGTAGGCAGCTTCATCAAGCGGTTCAAATCCGCCCTTGTCGGTTTTTGGAGCACTCACGGTTTTGGACTTGATCAAGCACTTGGCCCCGCAGTTGCCGCATTTGACTTCCACCGGCCACTGATCACTCGAAAACTCCGTCAGATCAATTTGGGACTGGCATCTGGGACATTTCGTTGTCGGTTTCTTTTTTTGACCCATTTCGGCGGCAACCGGCTGTTCCTGAAAGGCTCTCTTAACAGCCTGCGGCTCCGGATTTGGAGACAAAACCGGTACTACCGCTTCGGCGACAACGACTCGGGACTCAACGGGAGCGGGAGAAATCTCGGCCTCTTCAGAACGGATCAAATTCATAAGGGCTTTGCGTATCCGGTCACTGTCGTCCACGCCTCCCAGTGTTCTGAATCTGTCATAATCTTCCTTGGAAAGCGTCAGTTTCACTTCAACGGAATGGGAATTCAGCAAGGCAGTTTGAAGCTGTCCCAATACGGCTGCCATGGCAGCCACCCGGGATGCAGTCTCCTGAAGCTGGACCTGCAATTTGCTGATCAAATTAATGGCTGGAAGTGTTTGACCCTCATAAGATACCTTGGCATCTGCCAGATTGATAATACTCATATTATGCCTCCCATGAAAGATTGCTGAAGCCGGTAGTTCGAAACGATGAAAAACCTGTATTTTCAAGCCCGGGTTGGCGCTGCGGCAAAACAAAAAACAACCCGTCAAAGCCTGCGAATCATGTTTTTATCGTACTGCATTATTCCAAAGATGTACAGATTTTTCAGCAACCCGTTTTTCATTTAATTTCATAAGAAAATTCATCCAGCAGCGTTTTTTCACCAATCACCGCCTTGGTTTTGATCGTGTAAATCCCCTTTTCCTTGAAGCTGACATCCGCGCCGTAACCGTTATGCATTCCCATGGTAAGGGTTTTCTGCTCCTTGCCGCCCGGACCGGTAATCAAAAACCCGATTTTTCCGGACACGGATTTTCCTCCCGGATCAGTGATATACACCATGAGATGATTGGTAATATCCGGACTTTTGCTCATACCCGGCATATCCATCCCTTCCATTCCCTTCATCATGTCCTTTCTTTCCGCCATATCCAGGACATGGTACATGAAGCCATACCCGTCCACCGTGCTCTGACGGAGCATCTGTCCCATGACGTTACCACCGTGATCGTGACCGGAAGATGCCGCAAATACCGGTCCAATACCAAAAAACATCGATATCACCAAAATCAGTATTGTCTTTTTCATTGTCTTCTCCTTTATTGGCCATGTTATATTCATGCAACTGCAGATCGTGACATTGCCTGCGTATCCACACAATATGACTTTTTACTGACCGTTTCAAGTCTTTTTCAGTTCCGTCCGTTCTTTCCAGATCTTATAGATGGCCGGATAGACCAGCAGCTCCAGAAGAAATGAGGTGATCAGGCCGCCGATCATGGGAGCGGCGATCCGCTTCATCACATCCGCGCCAGCGGAGGTGGACCACATGATGGGCAGAAGGCCCATGAAGGCGGCGGCAACGGTCATCATCTTGGGCCGGGCCCTTTTGACGGCCCCATGCATGATCGCTTCATCCAGATCTTCGGATGAATTCAGCCTGCCCCGCTTTTTGGCATCGTCAAGCGACAGGTCCAGAAAAAGGAGCATGAAAACCCCGGTTTCAGCGTCCAGGCCCATCAGCGCGATCATTCCCACCCATGCGGCGATGGAAACGTTGTAATCCAGAAAATAAAACAGCCATATGGCGCCAATGGCGGAAAAAGGGACGGCCAGCATGACCACGGTGGTTTTAAAGGCCGATTGCGTATTCATGTACAGCAGAAAAAAGATCAGAAGGATCGTGACGGGAATGACGATTTTAAGCCGTTCCCGCACCCGTATCATGTTTTCGTACTGACCGCTCCACTGAAGAAGATAACCGGGCTTGAGCGAAACCTTGTCGTGCACCCGCTGTTTGGCCTCCTCCACATAACCGCCCACGTCCCTGCCGGAAATGTCCACATAGACATAACCCGCCAGAAATCCGTTTTCATCCCGCAGCATGGCCGGCCCCTGCGCCAGCTTGATGTCCGCGAGCTGCGACAGCGGAATCTGGGCGCCCATGCGGCGTTGGGACCAGCACCCGCCGGAGTTTATCCATGTCCTCGCGAAGTTCGCGGGGGTAGCGCAGATTGACCGGATAGCGCTCCCTGCCCTCCACGGTGGTGGTGATGTTTTCACCGCCGATGGCGCCGGTAATTTCCATCTGAACCTGCGCAATGGTCAGACCGTATCTGGCAAGCTGATCCCGGCGCGGCTCAAAATCCACGAAATAGCCGCCGGCCACCCGCTCGGCAAACACGCTCCGCGTTCCCGGAATGTCGCGAATGGCCTGTTCCAGATCGAGCCCGATACGCTCGATCTCCTTTAAATCCGACCCGAACATCTTGATGCCGACCGGCGTGCGGATGCCGGTCGTGAGCATGTCGATCCGCGCCTTGATGGGCATGGTCCAGGCATTGGAAACCCCGGGAATTTGAAGGGCCTTGTCCATTTCGGCAACCAGCTCTTCCCAGGAAATGTGATCCGGCCAGATCGGACGAACCAGAAATTTCAATCACGATCCGGAACCCATGCGGAATACCACCTGTCCTTGCCTCTCCATTCATTTTCAGGCTTTAGGACCACCGTTGTTTCCATCATGGAGAAAGGGGCCGGGTCCGTGGAGGTGTCCGCCCGCCCGGCTTTGCCGAAAACCCGCTCCACTTCCGGAAACGCCCGCAGCACCTGATCCTGCGTTGTCAGAAGTTCCTGGGCCTGAGCCACCGAAATCCCGGGAAGCGTTGTCGGCATGTAAAGAATGGTTCCTTCATTCAAAGGCGGCATGAATTCAGAACCCAGATTCAGATAAACCGGTATGCTCAGGGCAACCATCGCAATGGATGCGGCGATAACGGATTTGGGCCAGGCCAGAACAAAACGGCAGGCCGGCCCATAGACTTTGAAAATGTTCCGGCTGATGGGATGATAATCTTCCGAATAATAGGTGCCGACCAGCGCTTTGGTGGTCAGCCAGGAAAGCCATCTGGGCTTGAACGAAAACGGATCCATCCGGGTAAAAAACATCCGCATGGCCGGATCCAGGGTAATGGCCAGAATCGCGGCAATCGCCATGGCCAGATTCTTTGAATACGCCAGGGGCCTGAACAGCCGGCCTTCCTGATCCACCAGCGCAAAGATGGGAAGAAACGCCACGGCAATGACCAGAAGCGAGAAAAATACCGAAGGCCCCACTTCCACGAGGGCTTCCAGCCGCACCTTGTGAAAGTCCCCTTTTCGCCCATCGGCCTGCCAGTGATAGAGCTTGTTGTATGCGTTTTCGACTTCCACAATGGCCCCATCCACCAGGACCCCGATGGAAATGGCGATGCCGGCAAGCGACATGATATTGACCGTGACCCCCATGAAATAGAGCGGAATGAATGAAATCAGGACCGATACCGGGATGGTGACAATGGGCACGATGGCGGAAGGAATGTGCCAGAGAAAAATCAGAATGACAAAGGAGACGATGATCATCTCGATTTTCAGCTCGTGCTCAAGCGTATCCAGGGCGCGGGTGATGAGGGTTGAGCGGTCATAGGCGGGAAGGATCTCCACCCCTTTGGGAAGATAGGGCGCAAGCTCCTTCAGTTTTTCCTTCACCAGGTTGATGACGTTCAGGGCGTTTTCGCCGTGGCGCATGACCACGATGCCGCCCACGGCATCTCCTTTTCCGTCCAGATCGGAGACCCCGCGGCGGATTTCAGGCCCCAGCTCCACCCGGCCGATGTCTTTTAGAAGCACCGGCGTGCCGCCTGGGGTGACCTTGACCACGATACTCTCAAAATCCGCGATGCTTCGGCTGTATCCCCTGCCGCGGACCATGTATTCGGTGCCTGTAAACTCAATGAGCCGGCCGCCCACCTCATTGTTGGATTCCCGGATGACGGATGCGAGCATGTTGAAGGAAATCCCGTAAGCCGACAGGCGGTTGGGATCGACGGTGATCTGGTATTGTTTGACAAACCCGCCGATGGATGCCACCTCCGCACACTCCCGGAACCGACTGGATGGCATACCGCAGGGTCCAGTCCTGATAGGACCGGAGCTGATCCAGGGAATGCTCACCGGAGCGGTCCACCAGAACATACTGATAGACCCAGCCCACGCCGGTCGCATCCGGGCCCAGCTCCGTTCGCACCCCTTCGGGAAGCCGGGACTGGATTTTGGAAAGATATTCCAGAACCCGCGACCTTGCCCAGTAGATATCGGTCCCGTCATTAAAAATGACATAAATATATGAAAAACCAAAATCCGATAAGCCGCGGACCGCCTTGACGTTCGGAGCGCCGAGCAGGGTTGAGACAATGGGATAGGTGACCTGATCCTCGATGATGTCCGGAGAGCGATCCCATTTGGAGTAAATGATGACCTGGGTGTCGGACAGATCCGGAAGCGCATCCAGGCGGATGGATTTAAGCGCGTAAACAGCCATGACCATGACGGCAATCGTGAACATGACAACCAGCAAACGGTTGTGCGCTGAAAATTCGATGATCTTTTTTATCATGGCCTGTCCTATTTTTTCGCAGCCATCGCAGCATCGATCAGGGCTCTCAAGCGGGATTCGGAATCCAGCAGAAAATTGGCTTTTACCACCACCCGGTCTCTGAGCGTTCAAACCCGACAGCACCTGAGTTTTTCCTTCGCTTCTGACCCCTGCCTTCACCTCCCGGGGCTCGAACCGGCCTTCGCCTTTATCCACAAAAACCACCTGGCGGGTTCCCGAATCGATGACGGCGGAATCGGGAATGACGATACCCTCCCCGTAATCGATCATGAGATTGACATCCACATACATGCCGGGCTTCAGGCGAAGGTCCTTGTTGTCGAAATCGAACCGGAGTTTCAGGGTTCGGCTTTCCCGGTTCAGGTACGGATAGATATAGGCGATTTTTCCGGTGAGCCGAAGCGACGGATCATAGGTCGTTGTCAGAACGCCTTCCTGTCCGACATGCACATCGCGGGTTTCGTACTCATAGACCTCTGCATCCACCCAGACAACCGACAGGTCCGTCACCGTGTAAAGCTCCATTCCCGGCTTGACTTCCTGACCCGGAGAAGATGTCCTTGGCAGTCACAAAACCGTCCGCCGGAGAAAGCAGGGTAACCGTACGCTGGGGTTTTCCGGTGCGTTCGAGCTCCTTGATAAAGTCCGGCGGGACGTCGAAGAGCTCCAGCCGGCGCTGTGCGGACTGGCGCAATCTCTGAGCGGATGTCCGGTCTCCGGCGTCTGCAGCCGACCGCAAAGCCGATTGCCGGGTCTTGATAAATTCCTCCTGGCTGCTCAAGAGTTCCGGCGAATATATCGAAAGGATGGGACTGCCTTTTTTGACGAGCTGGCCCATATAATTGATACGAAGGGTTTCCACCCAGCCTCCGACCTTGGTCTGCACCCGGTGAACGCGGGTCTCATCCGGCACAACCAATCCCACGGTACGAAGGGCACGCTGGATATTTTCCTGTACGGCCGCCGCAACCTGAACGCCCGACAGTTTGATTCCCTGCTCCGTCATCGTGACCACACCCAGGCCGGAAACCTTGGTTTCATCACCGAAAAAATCATCGGCCTGCTGCTGGATGGATTTGGCCGGAGCCGTGGCATCGTCCGCGTAAACCGGAATATAATCCATGCCCATCTCATCCTTGGCGGGGACCGGCGATGTGATGGCCGGATTCATGGGGTTCCGGTAAAAAAGCAGCTTATGAGAGCCCGAAGACCCCGATGACGGTTTGCTCGCCCCCTGCTGATAGCCCAGGCGCCAGGATACGCCGATGATCAGCATCAAGGCAACCAGCACGGCCAGGATGACTTTTAAAGGCATATTTTTTTCGCATTTGCAACCTCCAACCCTTCTCAACCCTATTGCAACGATGTTCCGATGATTTCTTCCAGATCGGCCCGCGCAATCCCGATTTCGCTTTTTTTCCGCTCGCTGGTCAGGCGGGATTCAAACCATGTCATGTAAAATTCGATGACATCCCGCATCTCCGCAACACCGGCTTCATAACGCATGCCCGTAACTTCCGCGGAGAGACGGGAAAGCTCCCTGATTTTTTTCGTATAGAGCCGCTCTTCCCGGATGGCCAGATCCAGCTTGAACCACCCTTCCCTGTATCTTGAAACGTATGACGTTTTCCGCATTTTTCAACTCATTTTTCAGGGCATCGAGCTTTTCCCGGGTTTCCCGCAAATAGGCATCTCCCAGGCCGAACCACGGATTTTTCGGCAGCCCCTCTCCCGAGGAAGACGCTGACGACATCGGCAAAAGGCGCCTCTGTTCGGATCGTGCCCACCTGAATGACGGCCTTGTTTTCAAATAACGAAAGGTTCTGGGTAAAGCGGGGATAGATTTCCGTTTCCGCCATCTCGATCATCCGCTCCATTCTGCCGATCATGGCCCGGATGGTTCTTAATTCCTGGCTTTGCTCCAGGGCCAGATCAGACACCCGGTCAATGGCCGGAAGTTCCCGGCGGGGCTCGCGGATGGCCGGAAACCCGATATCCGATCCGGGAGGCAGATCAACAATCTTTCGAATGTTTGTCTGAAGGTTCTTCTGTTCTTCTTTCAGCGTGTTCTGCTCTTCCCGCATCTTCTCCTGCTGAATCTGGACCCGGATCACATCCTGAAGCGATTCCTTGCCGACCTCGTAGCGTTTCCTTGCCGAAAGCTCGAGCTGATCGAGAAGCTCCAGCGTGGCGGCGGTAATCTCCTGGGCATGACGGTTGTAAGCCAGATTCCAGAAAATCCTTGCGGGCTCCGTAACCACGGTTTTTCGGACGGTCTCGAGTTCTTCACGGGCGATTTTCACTTCCTGATTGACGATCTCGCCCTTCAGGGCCATGACTCCGGGAAAGGGAAATTTCATGGCAGGCGATTCCTTGTCGGCCATGTCTCCGACGCCGGTCATCACCGCCTGGGTAAACGCGGCATACTGCCTCAGCATTTCATCCAGGTTTGCAACCTGGGAATAGGCCTGAAAGCTTGCCCCGAAATGTCTTTTCCGCCGAAATCACCGCCCGGTTTCTGAGAAGCGCCAATATCTCAAGCGTTTCCAGGGTAAAATCCGGGGGTTAACGCCCGGGCGGCAGCCGCTGCATCACGGCCCGCAGGTTCCAGGGCAGACAACCGGTCCTTGCGCCGGCGAAAAAAACCGGGTATCCGCTCCCGGGGCATTCAGCGCAGCCTCCCAGCGATGGCTCATCTCTTCGAGCCGCGTTTTCTGATTCCTGAAATCAGCGTCCGCCCGAGAATCCTGGCCGCGGGTACTGGGTGCCGGGGATACCGGGAGAGACACGATGGCCGGCGGGTTGTAAGTTTCATAGTCCTCGGACAATTTCCCATAATGGGAACAGGCCGGACAGAAGACAACTACAGCCAGCAACAAAGCAAAAGCCCGCAAGTCCGCATCAAAAAAAGCTGAGAAATCCCGGCGCTTCCGGCCGTCGGTACTTTCTGCTCTTCGAGCCATCCGGTCTTTGGTCTTTCCGCTCTTTGATACTTCGGCGTATTTTCATGGCGCTGCCTCCGGTCGCAGCGTGTGCTGGTCATTTTCCGGCTTTCCGGTGAGGCTGATGCCGACGATCCCCTCCAGCTTTGCCAGGTATTTGCCGTAATCGGCCCTGGATCTTGCCAGCGCCAGCTGGAAATTGTACCAGACCGCCTCCGTTTCCACGAAATCGGTCAGGCTGCCCTGACCCTCGCGGTTCCAGATTTCGGCGGTTTCCATGGCCTTTGCGGCCTGGGGAAGAAGCTGGTCGCGGTAAAGCGTAACGAGCCTTTCCGCGTTTTTTAGCCTGAAAAACGTTTCCCGGATCAGGGCATGCGCTTCGTTGATCTGAACGTTTACCAGGGCCGCGGCTTTTTCTGTTCCCGCGCGGGCCGCTTCCCGCCTGCCGGAGTTCTTCTCCCACCAGATCGGCAGGGTCATGCCGAACTGGATCCCGTACATGTTGTTTGCGGAAACATCGGGAGTCTCTGGCGCATCGTATTCGTACTTGAATCCCACCATGAACTCGGGCAGGTTCTGGTAACGGGCCACATCGGCCTCGGCGCGGGATTTGTCCGCTCCGGCCGCAGCCACCCGGATTTCCTCCCGATGGGTCTCTGCAAGGGCGTATATGTCATTCAGTCCATAGACCAGCGGCGCCAGGGGCTGATCCTGAAGGGGGCCGATGAGCGCTTCGGGCGGCCGGTTCATCAGCGCGTTCAGGCGGGTGACCTCGGTTCTTTCGAGCTCTTCGAGAAGCAGCATGTCATACTGAACCTGTCCGGACTGGGACTGGGCCTTAAGGACGTCGTAAAGCGCCGTCCGATTTTGGGCATAGGCAGTTTCTCCGATTTTCCTGAGACGATCGAGCGCCGACCGGTTATGATCGGCGATTCGGACAGCCTCGCGGATGTAATACAGTTCATGGTAGGATTCGCGAATCTTGACCGTCACGTCCCTCACCGTCCGGTCAAGCTCCAGCCTTGCCATCTGCGATTCGGTTTCAGCCACCCTTCCGGCAGCCGCCAGTTTCCCAGGAAACGGAATGGTCTGGGAGAGCTCTGCTTCAAACCGTTTGTTGCCCCAGTCTCTGGAAAGATCATTCGGCCAGTAAGTTGTCGTGAGCAGGGGGTCCGGATACCCGGTTTCCACCCGGTATTTTTCAATGGCACCCTTCCAGGACGCCTTTGCCGCCTTTACCTCAGGGCTGGATTGATAGACATGGGACAACATGTCATGCAGGGTGGGTGATGCGGCGATCCGGGCCTCAAGTACTGTCAGTTCATCCGCCGCAGCCTGGGCAAGGGATGCGACCATCACGAAAATGATCATCGCCGGAATTGCATAAAACCTCGGCCCAACGATATTTCGAAAATTCATTCGGTGCATATCCACCCTTTCATCCCCTCTGTGTCACTTTCATTGACACAGAGGGGATGCCTTTGCCCTGCTCAGCCCATTAAGACGTCAAGCGGGACGTCAAGCGAATTGGTTATAGCAGAAAGCGTTTCTACCGTACCTTGCCGCTTGCCGGTTTCAATCTGTGACAAGTACGGCTTGCTGATTCCTGCCCGTTTGGCGAGTTCCTGCTGCGTCAGGCCGCGATGTTCACGCCAGAGTTTAATCGGTGATTCCCCCGCAAGCTCACGGCGCATTATCTCGGCGGGTACCAGAAACTCGCGGCCGGCGGTATAAGCTTCATGAAATTCGGCAACGACTCGCGCATCGGCTTCATCCTCAAGCAGTTCCAGGAAATGCTGGTAATCTTCGTAAGGAATCACCGCAAATTCAGGGCGGCCATTCTTTTCGATAATTTGTGCTTTCATTGGTACACTTCTCCTCTGGGCGCGATTCGCACGACGACTATCATAAGAGCCTGTTCGTGAATCGTATAAACGACCCGCCAATCCTCAACCCGCAACCGGAAGCCGGGATGGTTGGTAAGTTTTTTGATATTATTGTTCGACGCCATCGGGTCGGCAGCCAATGCCTCGATCTTCTCCATGACAAGCCGTGCTGTATTACGCGGCATGACTTTTAACGCCTTTCGTGCAGCTTTCGAATATTCGATTGAGAACATAATTAATGTTAACACATTGCTAACACATCAGCAAACTTTTTTATTGGGGGGATAGCCCTTGCATCTTGAAGAGAAATGCCGATATCACGATGTGCGTGTTGACCTTCACGGTTTTTTCCATTAAAGTAACACACTATATTTATCTGTAAACGCGGTAAAGGATGGTTATGAAACTGCATTCACATGATTTTGTTGAAACATACTCCGAGCTTGTCGGTTTTGGGCTGGACAGGCAAACAGACGAAAATACGGTTATTTACTACCTTCAAAAATTTTCGGACGATCAGCTCATGAAACGGCTGATTCCCTCCCTGGCCGATGCCGATCTGGAAGAGATTTTCGGGCTGATCAACCGCCTGCTGAAAGCCCATCTTTCCGATACGGAATATCACCGGCTTTTTCTGAAAGAAGATCATCCTTGAATCGCGGAAGACAGAAAGTCGGATCGCCGATCTCCGGCCTCTGACCTCTGGCCCCTTTTCTCTAAATAATGGATACCCGATGCTGACAGATACTCATCTTGACCGATACGCCGATACGCTGATCTGGGGGCTGAAAACCGCCCGGGCCAAACCGTTCCGCAAGCAGGATATGGTGCTGATCCGTTACGATTCCCTGGCGCTGAAGCTTGCGGAAATACTTTACGCCAGGCTCCTGGAAATGGGGCTGAATCCCGTCCAGACGGTGCACGCTGACATCCGGCATGGAAAAATCATTTTATCAGCTCTCCAACGCCAGGCAACTGATCTTTCAGCCTCCCGGAGAGCGTGAATTCTACGAAAACCTCAGCGGCAGCATCTATCTGCATGCGCCGGAATCCATTACCCACCTGAGCGAAGCCGACCCGAAAAAAATCGGCAGGGCCGCGGTTGCCAGAAAGTTTATCCGGGATATCCTGAACAAACGCGAGGAAACGGGCGATTTCGGCTGGACCCTGTGCATGCTCCCCACGATGGAACTGGCCAGGCATGCCGATCTTTCCATCGACGAATACACCCGGCAGATTGTCAATGCCTGTTTTCTGGACCATGCTTCGCCGGTTTCCGAATGGCAGTCCATTTTTGAAAAATCCCGGGCCATCAAAACCTGGCTGAACCGCCTGAATGTCCAGTATTTCCATGTGGAATCCCCCCATGTCGATCTGAAGGTCACGCCGGGCGACCAGCGGAAATGGATCGGCATCACCGGGCATAACATCCCCAGTTTCGAGCTGTTTATCTCTCCGGACTGGCGGGGAACCCAGGGCGTGTATTTCGCCAACCAGCCATCCTACCGGAACGGCAATTATGTGGAAAACGTCCGGCTGGAATTTAAAGACGGCGTCGCCATAAAGATCGGCGCTCAGAAAGGAGAATCCTTTGTGAAAAACCAGCTTGCCATGGACAAGGGCGCCAGCCGGCTGGGGGAATTTTCATTGACCGACAAGCGCTTTTCAAAAATTGACCGCTTCATGGCCAATACCCTTTTTGACGAGAATTTCGGCGGCCCGCACGGCAATTGCCACGTGGCCCTGGGCTCCTCTTACACCGATACCTATAGCGGAAATTCCGCGGAATTGACGGAAAAACTGAAGAAGAAGCTGGGATTCAACGATTCCGCCCTGCACTGGGATCTGGTCAACACCGAACAGAAACGGGTTTCAGCCCATTTAAAAACCGGCGGACAGACAACCATCTATGAAGACGGCCAGTTTATCTGCTGATATCATCCATGATCCAAACCATTTACAGGATAATTCCATGAAAATACTGATTACCGGAGGCGCCGGGTTTATCGGCTCCCATCTGGCTGAAGCCTACCTTGAAAAAGGAGATGATGTTTATATTATCGACGACCTTTCAACCGGGTCAATGGACAATCTTCAGCCGATGATGCGCGATCCCCGGTTTCAAAACCGCATCTTCGTTACGGTGGACACGATTTTGAATCATGAGAGCCTGCTGGAGCTGACCGGCATCTGTGATGTCGTCTTTCACCTGGCAGCCGCAGTCGGCGTTCTCACGATTCTGGAAAAACCCCTGGAATCCATCCGAACCAATATTCAGGGAACCGAAAAAGTCCTGGAGCTGTGCAACAAATTCAAGAAAAAAGTCTTGATCGCCTCCACCTCGGAAGTCTATGGCAAGCACCTTCACGCCCCGCTGGTTGAAACCGACAACATCATCTACGGGCCGTCCAGCAAATTCAGGTGGAGTTATGCCGCATCCAAGCTGATGGACGAATTTACGGCCCTGGCCTACTATCGCACCCATGGCCTGAAAACCATTATCGCCAGGCTGTTCAATACGGTCGGCCCCCGGCAGACCGGTGCATACGGCATGGTCATTCCCCGGTTTGTGGATCAGGCCCTGAGCGGCAAGCCGCTGACCATTTACGGAGACGGATCGCAAACCCGGACGTTTACTTATGTGAAAGACGTGGTCCAGGCATTTATGACATTAATGGAAACCGATGACGCCGCGGGCCAGGTATTGAATGTGGGCGGCATTGAGGAAATATCCATTCGCAGCCTGGCAGAAAAGATCATCAAAATGACCGCATCCGGCTCCCGGATTGAATATATTCCCTATGAAAAGGCTTTCGGGAAAGATTTCGAGGATATGCAGCGAAGGGTTCCGGGAATCGAAAAAATACATAAGTTGATCGGCTTTGAACCCAAAACCGCCCTGGACGAAATTCTTCGCCAGATCATCGCTTCAAAGCAAGTCGGTTAGAGCAAAAACCGGGAGCGTGGGCGCCCCGCGGCGCTTTCGGTCAACATCCTTTCCCATTGTCTTGTCCAATGCATTATTGATAGCGCTTGCCGGATGCACGCAAGCCTCATATGATTGCCGTTACGGCAGGAGCCTTCCGTGACGTCTTCTAAGCCTCATGTTCAACATTTCAACGCTGATCGAAAATGCCATGGCAAAATAAATATAGCCCTTGGGAATATGCATGTCAAAACTTTCACCGATCAGGGCAAGGCCGATCAGCAGCAGAAAACTGAGCGCCAGAATTTTCAGGGTCGGATGCGCTTCAATAAAAGCGCTGATTGTCCCGGACATCGCCATCATGATGATCACCGCAATGACAATGGCAATGATCATCACCGATACTTGCTGTGCAAGACCTACGGCCGTAATCACCGAATCCAGTGAAAAAACAATGTCCACTATCATGATCTGGAAAATGACCCCTGAAAGGATACCTGAGATTTCGGGTTCCTCAGGCCGGTGGTTTCGGGCACGCTTTCAATGCTTGAATGAATTTCAAGCGTGCTTTTTACCAGCAGAAACAGCCCTCCTGAAAACAGGATAAGATCCCTTCCGGAAATTTCTTGTGAAAAAACGCTGAACAGCGGCCCTGTCAAGCGTGTAATCCAGGCAATGGACAGCAATAGCGCAATACGCGTCAGCATCGCGAGACCAAGCCCGACGGTGCGTCCTTTGCCGCGAAGATGTCACGGGCAACCGTCCTGCAAGAATGGCGATAAATATGATATTGTCAATTCCAAGTACGATTTCAAGCGCTGTCAGGGTAATCAGCCCCACCCAGGCCTGGGGATCCGTCAGCCATTCCATCGAACATCTCCTTTATCAAAAACCGCTTCCATTATCTTGCATCTTCAAGGAAAAGATGTTGAATATTTTTTCTTGTTAATCTAAGAATTAAATTTACGCAAGATCGTTATGCCTTCATTTTTCCCCAATAGGAGCCGCTGTGGCAACCGTACATAAAGAAAAGATATTGTTTGTTGATGATGAAGAAAGCATCCTGGATGTTGCCAGTGAGTATTTCTCGATCAAAGGGTATCAGGTTTATACGGCAAGAAATGGCGCTGAAGCCCTGTCTGTCCTTGAAAAAGAGCAGATCGACTGCTGTTTTACCGATATCAACATGCCGGTGATGGATGGGCTCGAGCTTGCCGAAAACATCAACAAACGCGACAACACCATTCCCGTGGTCATCATGACCGGATTTCCTTCACTGGAAAACACCATCCGGACCTTGAAAAACGGCGTGGTGGATTTTTTAATCAAGCCCATCAACCTGAATCAGCTTGAACTGTGCCTGAAACGTGTTTTGAACCAGCAGCATCTCTTTGTGGAAAATATCCTCCTCAAAAAGGAGATTGAAAGCAAAGCCAGAATTGAATCTCTGAATCTGGAACTGCTTCAGAAAATCGAAGATCTTCAAACCTTGAATCACATCATGAACGACTTTTCCACTGTAGCCAGCAGCGCGGATGTTTTCAACCGGCTGGTTCAGATGGCCAATGAAATTACACATGCAAACGAGTCGGTGTTTTATATCATCAACGAAGCGATCACCATTCCATTTGCCGTGGCTGCCGCAAGCGCCGACGCAGCCGGGGCAGTCCTTGTCGCCAATTGACCTGGTTAATATTTCCAGCAGGATCCCCAATTCCATGATTATGGATGTGGCCGGCGACCCGTCGCCGCTCCTGGTCTCAGAAAGCAATCTGCTTCACGGATTCGCCGATAAAATTGAATCGGTAATGATCGCACCCTTAACCATCCGAAATAAAATCTTCGGGATTCTATCCACGATCAATCTCAAGGGACACAATCGATTCACTGAAAAAAATCTGTATTATCTTTCCTTTATGACCCAGCATGCTGCTTATGCCATCGAAAATCTGGCTTTATATGAAAATATTTATCAAAATCTATTTTCAACGATTTACGCATTTGTAAAAGCCATTGGCGCAAAAGATTCCTATACCGAACAGCACTCAAACCGGGTAACAGCCGTTGCAAAGGTCCTGGCGCACAAGATGGGCTGTTCGGCTGAAGAGCTGGATATCCTGAACACCGCAGGGCTCCTTCATGATATCGGCAAAATCGGCATTCGCGATGAAATTCTGCTCAAACCCGGAAAACTGACGGATGAAGAATACGGATATCATTAAAACCCACTCCATTATCGGCGCCAATATTGTGGGCCAGTTGGGACTCTGGGAAAGAGAGCAGCAGATTATCCGATGCCATCATGAACGCTATGACGGCGCCGGATATCCGGACGGATTAAAAGGAACCGACATCCCGTTTCTGGCCCGCATTCTCTCGGTTGCCGATGTGTATGATGCACTGGCTTCGGATCGCACCTACCGGAGCAAAATGGATCCGAAGCCCAGATTCTGGAAATCATCCAGCGCGGAAAAGGCAGTTTTTTTGACCCGGATGTCGTTGATACGTTTTTTGACGTGTACCGGACAGGAAAAGTCCACGAAGCCGTTCAAAGTCAGGACAGCATGAATTCCCAGACCGCCTGACGGCATCCCTTGTCCTGGAACCGGCCGGATGCAAGATTTACGCCAGAACAGTCTTATTCGCGTTTTTTGCAGTAGACGACCAGGCTTTTTCCAAACAAAGGATTAAACAGCGCATCCAGAAACCGGGTGATTCTGGGCTTTTTGAGGATATCCCAGGTCAGAAACCGGTGATACCCGTTCACGATAGCCGCATCCGTGCGCTCGGGTCCGACCAGACATTTCAGCCACCAGTACGGGGAATGAATGCTGTGGGCAAAATGACTTGAACTGATAAACCGCCCCTTGCGCTTCCAGAAGCCGGACCAGTTGCTGTTTACGGTAAATACGGATATGGCCGTTTGCGGTCTGATGATAGGCATCCGACAGCGCCCAGCAGATCCGCTCCGGGAAATAGCGCGGCACGCTGACAACCAGCGTGCCGCCGGGCTTAAGAACCCGTATGATTTCCCTGACGGCGGTTTTTTCATCGGGAATATGCTCCAGGACCTCCGAGCAGATCACCAGATCAAAACTGGCATCTTCAAACGGAAGGCAGGTAATGTCCGAAACAGAAAGCAGCCAGCTTCCGCCGCCATGCGCCCCGCAACGGTCATGAAAAAACAATCCGGTCTCTGGCCTGCCGAACATCATCGAAATTCAGATCCGAGCCGAAAACGGTAATATTCGGACATTGATATGCAGCCGCGGTATGCCGGCCCGTCCCGCATCCGATGTCCAGAACACGATCCCCGGGGCCAAGAGAGAGCCGGCTAAAATCAACGGTGACCATCGAATGGCCTCCCGGTAAGCCTGAACCGTTTTTTCCGCAGCCCGCCTCCAGGTAAAGTGCTGATGAACCCGCTCGAATCCTGCCTGCCCGAGACGGCCGGCCAGCTCCGGATTATCGAGCAAATCCGCAATGGCCTTTGACAAGGCATTCGAATTTTCCGGCGGAACCAGAATTCCGGCATCCCCCACGACTTCAGGCAGCGCCCCGCCCGTGGTGCTGATGACCGGCACGGCGCAGGCCATGGCCTCGCCCACCGGAAGCCCGAATCCTTCATAAACCGATGGCACAACCGCCGCGGAAGCCCTGGCGTATTGACGGACAAATTCCTCGTGGCTGATTCGGCCCGGTAAACGTGATCAACCTGCCAATTCCCAGACGGGTAATCAGCCGGACGATGCCGCCGTTTTTTTTCGGAGTTCCAACAACAACCAGACGGATCTTGCGGGTTTTGGAAAGATCCGCGACGGCGTGCAGCAGATAATAAAGCCCTTTAAGCGGCGTATCCGCGCTGTTGGTGACGATGATCCGGTTTTTTTCCCGCTGAATTTCCGGAATGGGATAAAACAGATCCGTATCGATGCCATTGGGGACAATGCGGAATTTATCCGGCGACATATTGAAATCGCTGCAGATATCGTTTCTGGCGCATGCCGAAACCGTAATGATGTGCGAAAGGGTTCTGGAAACCCGCTTCTGCATGCCGATAAACGAATACCATCTCAGGTATTTAAATTTTTTCCAGGCGGAGCTGACCGAACGCAAAGCGATTTTTCGGTCGATGGTAATGGGGTGATGAATGGTGGCAACGGTCGGCATTCGCCTGCCGATTGCCCAGATGCCGTAAGACAGACTCTGATTGTCATGCACGATGTCATAGCGGCGGGTTTTATTCCGCAAGTACTGAAAGGCCCGGATGCCGAAAGTAAACGGCTCTGGAAAGCCCATGGTGGAAACGCCGACCCATTCGGCAAAATTGACGGGATTCGAAAGTTCTTTCAGGGAAGGAACCCTGAAGAGATCATTCGGGTTGTATAAATCCAGACAGGGAAGTTGTTTCACCGGAATGTCCGAATCCAGTTGAAGCAGCGGAGGGCCGGAAACCACGTCCACCTCGTGCCCCAGATCCCGAAGCGCCCGGCTCAGGTTTTTGACATAGACGCCCTGCCCGCCGCAGTGCGGATTGCTGCGATAGCTCAGCAGGCAGATTCTCAAGGGATTATGGCTATCGCCGGTCATTGAATCTTTTTCCTGGATCCTCTTTTTTTTGAAAGAACGCGATCACATCATCCACTTCCGGTAATAGTTCATCGGCAATCGAAAAACAGATATTAAATATCACGAGGGTTGGAAAGACGGACAGCCCGTAAGCCACTGCCCAGCCGCCAACCGGAACGGATTCCGGTATCATCATGGCAACCACGGCGGAAATCGGCAGTGCACAGGCGATCATGCGGCCGATAGTTCCCATCGGAGTAATATAACGCGCCAGAAAAAAGAGTTTACATGCAGCCAGTATCCCCAGACAGGTAATAAAAGCCGTCAGGGTAAGGGTTATGGAAAGCTGTTCAAAACCCATGTCCGTCAATTGCTGCGATCGTATCCATCAACTCGGGATTCGATGCGATAAACTCCGGCCCCATGGGCGTTTTCAGATAAAACCCGAACAGCAACTGGCAAAAATACAGCAGGGCGATATTCAGCGCAACGCATACCCCCACCCATATTGCTGCCTTCAGCACCAGGCTGAAACATTTTTGAATATAATCAGACAAGCGATTCTTCGATGTTTTTTTCGATTTTTCCATACCTTCCTTTTTCAAGTCAGGGCTGTCCGGCCTGGTTGATCATGCGATCCGTTATTTTTGTGAAGCGAAATCTCCTCATACTGCTGCAATAATCGATTCAACGATATGCGAATAAACCGGGGGCGGTATAAGTCGGCATTTTGAATTACCATATCAAAATCAATTGCGTTGATCACATAACTGATCAGCAGCTCTCCGGTGCGCGATATGCAGGCATGCGATTTGGCGGCATAGGTGAACAAGTGCCTTGTCTTTTCGAATGTCTTCAACCTGATACACCGGAAAAGGCTTTGACCAGGGGCCTTCCGGATGTTGCGCCATTCGCATCAGGATATGGCTCCCGAAACCATCTTCACTGTGAACCATCACATACCAGAGGGTATTCCCGATAACCACCGGCTCAACAGAGAGTTCACTGGCCAGGTGTTCTGCAATGGGATGAGCATTCAGAAGCGAACTTTCCCCATACCCCGTTTCCGTGATAAGCCTGCCAGGCGCCCGTATCTTCAACCCGGCCGGCCGGCGATCTTGCCAGAATCAGTTTTTTATTTCCGAAGATCCGATTCATCGATGCCGTAAATATAAAGATAATCGCCCTGGGTCTGCCCTGAGACCGGAACAGACAGCAGGGCCACCCCCCAGCCGATCTTTTCTCCCATCGGATAGACTTGAGGGAACAGAAATCTTCTGAATGCGCCAGTCGGGCACATCTTCATCTGGATTATTCACGATCACCAACGCGTTTCCCCTGCGATAAAACGCCCACATTTCATCGCTGTCCGGGCTTCGCGCCAGTTGACTCATGAAAAATACCAGCCGGAACCTGTCGAAAGCGTCCTTGACCATCAGGCCGTTTCCAGCCGGCCAGTACCAACCGGAACCACTGCCGGAATCCGGCCGGATCCATGCCTGGTTTTTCTGACCGGATTGTTCCCAAAAAAACCGGATGGCGTCTGGGATCGGGCGGCATCCAGTTTCCGGCATCCGGTTTTTCATGAACGGCCAGCGTGTTGTTGACCAGTTCGGAATTCAGTGCATGGCGCCCTTTCTGAATATCGCCAATCCACGTATCTCCAAACATCCACAGAATCCGGCCATCCAGAAGATCCGCGGTGTTGATGCCATCGGCCCCTGTCCATCCTTCTGTCCGCTGAAACACGGCCTCCCAGGACGGATCATCCGCCGCGGCAAAGTCATCGGGAGTGGTTTCGGAGCTCTTCCGGAGCGCACACCCCAAGATGAGCGCAAAAAATAACTCCGGTTAAACATGCAACAGCAATAGCTATTTTAAAGCGTTTCATATCCTGACACCGGCAGCAGACTTCAAGCGAAAAATCCGGAAATGGCATTCATTCGAAATGGGAAAGAGCCGATAAATCCGTTTTTCTATAAGATTATTTTTCATAAGAATCAATGAATAATCCAAATATCGCAAGATAACGGATTCTCATGTCATTGACAATCAATTCATGAAAGAAACGGATCCGCCGTATCTGCCTCCGTCATCTGGCGGGTTGACAGGGTCGATTCGACTTGTTACTAGTTGAGATATTTTACAGTAAATCCTTAATATGAGGGAAAAGCCGCCCCATGGCTTTTCCAGGAGCTTTCGAATGAAAGATTTTTTCAATGTCGTCACCATCGAACAGGCACTGGCCTTCCGGTCTGTTTTTTCTGAAATGAAAATCGAAACCGTTCCCCTGATGGATGCTTTTGAAAGGGTTCTGGCAGAGCCGGTGTCGGCAACGGAAAACCTGCCGGATTTCAGGCGATCCACCATGGATGGTTATGCGGTCCGCGCATCCTCCACCTTCGGGGCAACCGAGAGCAATCCCGCCTACTTAACGGTAAAGGGAACTGCGCTCATGGGAGAAACTCCGGATTTTTCCATCGGCACCGGAGAAGCCTGCCGGATCTCCACCGGCGGCATGCTTCCGGACGGCGCTGACAGCGTGGTCATGATCGAGCATACGGAAGCCCTGGATTCAACAACAATTGAGGTATACCGGAGCGCAGCCCCGGGACAGCATGTCATCGAACCGGGTGAAGATTTTTTAAAAGATGAAATCCTTCTGGCCGAGGGCCGGCGTCTGCGGGCCCAGGAAATCGGGCTGCTGGCGGCTTTTGGCAGAGACACCCTGCCGGTTTATCGAAAACCGGTTGTCGCAATCATATCCACCGGCGATGAAGTGGTTCCGATTACGGAAACCCCGGCTCCGGGAAAAATCAGGGATATCAACACCTACACCCTGACCAGCATGGTAAGGGCCTGCGGCGCGGTTCCGGTTTCTTACGGCATTGTCCGGGACAACATGGGAAAGCCTGCATCAATCGCTTTCCATGGCCCTTGAATACATCGGATATGGTTCTGATTTCCGGCGGAAGCTCCGTAGGCGTTCGCGATGTGACCATCGAAGCGCTTTCAGCCCTGCCGCAAACCCGCATTCTGTTTCATGGCATTTCGATCAGTCCTGGGAAACCCACCATTCTGGCCGAATCCCATAAAAAAGCGCTTTTCGGGACTTCCCGGCCATGTCGTTTCCGCCATGGTCGTGTTTTTGAAAATCGTCAAACCCTTTATCGAACATATTTCAGGCATCAAAGCGCCCATGCGACCGAAACAACAGGATTCGGGCCTGTCTTTCCCGAAATCTTTCCTCTGCCCAGGGACGCGTGGATTATGTCCGGGTAAAGCTGAAAACAGTTGACGGAAAGCTTGTGGCAGAACCCGTACTGGGGAAATCCGGCCTGATCAACACCATGGTAAAAGCCGATGGCCTGATTGAAATCGGCCTCAATGTCGAAGGTCTGGATCAGGGAGAACCGGTTGAAGTTGAACTGTTGAATTGATGTCAAGGAGGGCGTGAAATGAATCATCAGCGAAATGTCTATTTAAAGATGAAAACCCTGGAAGAAGCCAGAGAACTGCTGTTTAATACCTTTCAGCCCGCCGATCCCCCGATTTCGGAAACCGTATCCGTGCCGGACGCCGTGGGAAGGGTTCTGGCCGAGGCCGTGTTCGCCAAATTGTCTTCCCCCAGTTTTCATGCGGCTGCCATGGACGGCATCGCGGTTCAGGCGGAGAACACTTTTGGCGCCGGCGAGTCCAGGCCCAAACAACTGACCATCGGCAAGGACGCGTTTTACGTCAATACCGGACATGTGCTGCCGGAAAGCGCCAATGCCGTCATCATGATCGAACACGTTCAGGCCATCGGCGAAAACCAGGTTCAGATCGAAGCCCCGGTTTTTCCCTGGCAGCATGTCCGCAAGATGGGCGAAGACATTGTGGCAACCGAGCTCCTGTTTCCCCGGAACCACCGGATCACGCCCTACAGCATCGGCGCCCTGCTTTCCGGAGGGATTTTCTCGGTTCAGGTCCGGAAAAAACCAAAAGTTCTGATCATTCCTACCGGATCGGAGCTGGTGGACTGGCGCCAAGCGCCGATGGAAGCGCTGAAGCCCGGCCAGGTGCTGGAAACCAATTCCGTGGTTCTTGGCAAACTCGTTGAAGCCTGGGGCGGGCAATACGAGCGGCATGAAATGATCCGGGATGATCTGGAAACCATGACGCAGATCGTCCGGGATGCCTGCCTGAGCGATGCCGATATTATCCTGACCGTGGGCGGCTCCTCCGCAGGCTCCGAGGATTTCATCCGGGCCGTCATTCAGAATATCGGAGAGGTTCTGGTTCATGGCGTCACCATGATGCCGGGAAAGCCCGTCATTATGGGCGCTTTTAATCAAAAACCCGTGTTCGGCATCCCCGGATATCCGGTATCGGCCATTGTGGCCTATGAGCAGCTTGTCGGGCCCCTGATCAGCACGATGACCGGGCAGCCGGAGCCCCAAAGACCGACGGTTTCGGTTGAGCCCATCCGGAAAATTCCCTCAAAACTGGGAGTTGAAGAATTTGTCCGCGTCAAGCTGGGAAAAGTCGATGAGCGGATTGTCGCCATTCCGCTTCCCCGGGGCGCCGGATGCATCACCACCCTGACCCAGGCGGACGGCATCATCCGCATTCCCAATCACATGGAAGGCATCAAGGAAAATGAACCGGTTCAGGCAGAGCTGCTCCGGCCCCTGGCCTCCATCAAAAACACCATCGTCGTTGTCGGCAGCCATGACAATACCCTGGATGTGCTGGCGGATCTGATCAGCTACCATCATCCCGGTTTAACCCTTTCCTCCAGCCATGTGGGCAGCATGGGGGGGCTGATGGCCATCAAAAGAGGGGTTTGCCACCTGGCCGGCTCTCACCTGCTGAATACGGAAGACGGGTCTTATAACATTTCCGATATCCGAAAATTCCTGCCGGATATTCCGGTCAAACGGGTCCAACTGGTTTTCAGGGATCAGGGATTCATGGTGTCCCGCGGAAATCCCAAAGGCATCACAGGGCGTTGAGGATCTGGTTCGAAAAGACATCCGTTTCGTGAACCGGCAGAGCGGGTCCGGAACACGGATTCTTCTGGATTACCGCCTGAAGCAGCTCGACCTGAATCCCAGAGACATCAACGGCTATGATGATCGATGAATTCACCCATATGTCGGTTGCAGCGGCGGTGCTGGGGGGAACGGCGGACATGGGCCTGGGGATTTTTGCGGCTGCCAGAGCCCTGAATCTTGATTTTATTCCGGTCGTCACCGAACAGTATGATTTGATCATCCCCGAACGTTTCTTCGATACGGAAAACATCCAGCACCTGCTGACGACGATCCGCACGCCGGATTTCAAACACGCGTTGAAAAACTCGGCGGATACCACACCGAAAGGACCGGGGAGGTTCTGGACGAAGAACCGTAAAATCGGAGACAATCAGAGCAGCCATTCCGCCGGGCAAGGACGCTGCAGGCAAAAAAACCATCCCGCAGAATGGGACAGTGTCCTGCAGGCTTTCAGTGATCCTGCAGGTCACCCTGGCACATTTGTTGAACTCGCGATTTGATCTGCAACCACCTCTTCCATCTTTATCTTGAAATCTGCCTGTTTTTCCTCTAATGCTGTTTTTATCGACAAATATGGATATTGACGGATCTGAACGATAAATCTGAAATGAAAAACATTCCATGCTCACTAAAAAACAGTTGATGCAGGAAGTGGCGGAACTTAACGAACGCATTATCGATCTGGAGGCCAGGGTAAAGGACTGCAGCCGGTTGGAAGCCTCCTTGCGCGAAAGCGAAGAGCGTTTCCGCTTTATGGCAAAAACAACCGGAGATGTTCTCTACCGGCTCAAATACAGTTCGATGAAATATGACTATATCAGCCCCTCTATTCTGGAGCTCACAGGGTACACTCCCGAAGAAATCGACGCCATCGGATTCTCGAGCCTTGTCATCAAGTTTGAGAGCCTTGGGGAAAACAACCTTTCGATAGCGGATATTGCCAGGAACCGTCAGGAGCGAAAGACCGGCCAATACCTGGCTGACTACCTGATACGGACAAAGACCGGAGAATCCAGGTGGCTGGGGGATCATTCTTTTCCCTGGCTGGATGAATCCGGAAACCTGATCGGTTCGGTCGGCATCCTGAGCGATATCACGGAGCGAAAGCGGGTGGAGGCGACGCTTCGGAAGATGAATCAGGATCTTCAACTTCTTGCCACACTGGATGGGTTAACCGGGGTGGCCAACCGCCGCAGATTCGATGAGTTCATCGGCCGGGAATGTGGGCGCATGCGGCGTGAGCGGACTCCCATCTCCCTGATTCTTTGCGATATCGATTTTTTCAAACTCTATAACGACACCTACGGCCATCAGGCCGGGGATGACTGTCTGCGTGCGGTTGCCCAAACCATCCGAAAAAGCGTGAAACGCCCCACGGACCTGGTCGCCCGCTATGGCGGAGAGGAATTTGCCGTGGTCCTGTCAAACACGGACGCCAGGGGAGCCGTCAACATCGCCGAAAACATTCGAAGACAGGTTGAAGCACTTTCCGTCGTCCCATCTCCAGCCCTCCGGAAGCCGGATCCTTACGATCAGTTGCGGGGTCTCCTGCATGATTCCCGTTGAGGACAGCGCGCCCGACAGTCTGATCGCCCTTGCAGACAAGGGGCTTTATGAAGCCAAAAATCAAGGACGCAACCGGGTCGTCTTGAAAAGCTGAAAATAATGTCCATTGACAATCGCTCCGGTTCATAAGGAAAACAAGAGAATCCAGCCTGACAAAGAAAAGGAGTGCGGATCATGCAGGAAAAATCGACACCATTTCCATGATCCTGTCAATTTCCTGACTGCGAACCCTTTTCGCGCCGTCTGATGTGCGATTGGCCAGGCGGACTCTACGAACGGTTTGAGGGGGGGTTAGCGCATTATTGAGGAAGAACCAGCGGATGCTTGCATGTGTACCGGGTCGTTGAAAGGACAACCTGCCTGCCCGTCCGGTTTTCAAGATTGATAATTACGGGGCCGACCAGATTCATGGTCAGCGGCGGAACAGACTCGGGCTTGATGGTTACCAGGGCCAGGGCCAGGGTGCGCCCGTCTTCGATGCCGCTGAAATATACCTGATCAGAAGGCGGGAGTTCCTTGAGATAGTCTTTTTCTCCCAGAAACGGATTGATGATGACAAAGGCCAGATAGGGAAGCTCAACAGACTGAAGCCAGTAAAAAGATGACCCCGGCTTATGCTGCTGAATAATAAACGCTTTCTGATCCGGAAACCCGAGCAGTCCTTCCGGAAAATGAATCACCCGGTCTTCTTCGATCAAGATGTCCCCAAAACGGGTTGTCGATACGGTTAACATACTCTGCTCCATGATGCGCTGGCGGAAGGCGCTGATTCATCGTACTCATTTAACACCTCAGTCTGTTCATTTGGACAGCAGTGACAAATCCTGCGGCACGGCTGCTGCCCGAAGATTTTCTTCAACGATGCTTTTATATACCTCGGTCCGGTATATGGGCGTGTGCCGGGGAGCTTCGATTCCCAGCTTGACATGGTTTCCCTTGATTCCCAGAACGCTGATGGTAATATCATTGCCGATGGTGATTTTTTCTTCCAGCTTACGCGTAATGACAAGCATGGGATCCCTCCGTGGCGCCCGTTGAAGAGTTAACAGATAATTAAAGCAATTATGATGCCATATTTTTTATTGATGCCGCATTCAGGATCAGTATATGGCTGTTGCGATCCCGAAAGCAGTTTATCTGAGGCTTTTGATGCGGTCCTCCCGGCTTAATACTTCGATAACCCGAATTCCATATTTCCCGCCTTCAACCACCACCTCGCCCTTTGCAATGAGTTTATTGTTGACCAGTATCTCCACAGGTTCATCCGCCAGGCTGTTGAGTCCGACAACCGTCTGCTCCCGGATTTTCAACAGTTCACTGATTTTCATTCGGGCCCTGCCAAGCTCGATGGAAACTTCAAGCGGGATGTCCAGCAGAAAGCTCAAGTTTACATCAATCGGCGGCGAGGTCTTGGGCTCTTCATCTATCCAGTTCTTTTGTTGATAAACAGCCGGCAATTCCGCCGGCTGTTCGGCCTGCCGGGAAACCGGCGCTTCAATTTCAGCCGGCGCGGAATCGGGTTTATCTGAATTACCGGAGAGTTCGGGCCACTCCGCGGGAGATGGCGGGCTTTCATCGGCAACCTGATAGTTGATTTCCTTGGCATCATCCAGAGGAATATTCAGTCCTTCGGCAAGCTTGAGCCCGAATTCCACAAAAAAGACGTGATCCTGATAACTGAAGGCGAAGCGTTCATACCGCTCCATGTTCATGGACTCGATTTTAAAACTGCTGCCCCGGGTAATGGAAGGCGTGGAGAGTTCACAGCGCAATCCGACATCGGAGAAGATGGATTTCAAATTGCCGCCGACGATATTGCTGAGCTCTCCGATCACGTCATTAACATCCGTTTCAGCATCGACATCGTTGATGTCCATATCCAGCATGACGGCCGCCATCTGCCGGGAGAACTGAGACGTCACATGGATGTTGATCAGCCCCATCGCATCCCCTGCAAAACTCACGGCGCCGACCGTGCGCATCCCCTCCAGCGCCGATTGCGTGATGGTGTGGCTCACCTGGACATCCATGGAAAGCATGGTGTTAAAGACATTGATTACCGAATCCGGAACCTTGGTGGAAATATCCATATTCCGGACTTTGGCGGCGTCAACCCGGGATGCCGCCGGAAGCCCGGATTGGCCCGCCTCTTCCGCCTGATACCCGCCCTGCAGTTTGACCCCGACCTCGATCCGGATCGTATGCTGCTGATAGCTGAAACTCAGGCTCTCATATCTTTCGGTATTCAGGGATTTAATGGTGAAATCATCACCCAGGGTAATGGACGGCGTCGAAAGCGCGCAGTAAAACCCGGAATCGTTAAAAAACGATTTGAGGTTTCCGCCGATGATATTGCTGAGTTCACTGATCACGTCCTTGATTTCATCTTCGCCTTCAATCTCTTCCGGAGTCATTCCCAGCATGGCGGATGTCATGATCAGGGCAAAGTCTTTTTTCACATGAATGTGGATGATTCCAGACACCTGGCCGGCAAAGTTTACCGATCCCACAATGCGCATTTCTTTCAAATCCGCGGCATCGCTTTCCGGAACCGGTTCCAGTTCAAAGGACAGCATCGTGCTGAACACATCCAGGACGGATTTGGTGATACTTGTTTTGATATCCAGTGTTAAAATGGTTTCCATAGGCCAATCGATTCCAGTAAATTATTTAGATGAATCAGCGGATCAGCAGCCAGCAGCCCAGAACAACAATCGCCAGTGCAACGGACGTCTTCAAATATCCCCGGGGACCAAGAATCACGACAAAGCGTCCTGTTCGGTCCCATCGCATGGGTCGATGCTTCATCAACCGCACGCAGTTTACAGCCATCATCACCGGCATCACCGGAACGAAGCCGGCGCCCAGCCCGTACCACCAGACCCCGATGCTTCTCTTGAAAGCCCCCAGCAAAGCCGGTTTGTTTCCCCTGATAGGTAATCACGCGAATGCCGAGCAGCCATTTGCCGGGCGTGGTCCCGATGCTGCTGAGAAGATTGGCTTCAACAAAGGCCCAAAGCAGCGTGACGGCAAAAATATATATCCGGCCACCCGGCAGCCGGATGCTGAAACAGCCGGAACGCCCCGATATATCCGAGCATCAATGCAAATATAATGCCATCTATGCTCCTTGCCAGAAAGCGAACCAGCCAGGCCGGCATGGAAGGAAACGACACCGAAGGCTTCCGGACAGATCCGGCATCCGGCCGGCTTTGGGAGTGCTTTTCGGCAGCGCCGGTTTTTTCTTTCAAGCCGTCTTTCGCATCCGAAGACATATGCGCCAGAGCGATCTCATAAGCCTGATTGATTTCCTGAAGCTGCTGCTCCGCCTTTTCTTTCAGCCGGGGGTTATGCAGAAACCGGTCCGGATGCCACACATTCACCATGTCCCTATAAGCCAGCTTCAGATCCGCAACCGAAGCCTCCGGTTCAAGCCGAAGAATCTCATAGGACTTTTTGACATTCATAACGATGAAGTTCAGAAACTGCCGTGCTCGGTTCGGGCGATGATCTCCTCCTGAAGCGCCTGGCTCAGATCGCAGAAATAATCGCTGTAACCGGCAACGCGGACAATCAGATCCCGGTACTTTTCCGGATGCTGCTGGGCCGCACGAAGGGTCGCCGCATCCGCCACATTGAACTGAATGTGATGCCCGTCCAGCTTGAAATAGGTGCGTATCAACTGAACCAGCCTGTCCAGATCCGCATCGGTCTTCAGAAGCTGCGGCGTGAATTTCTGGTTGAGAAGCGTTCCGCCGGTTCGGACATGATCCATCTTGGCTGCGGATTTGAGGACGGCGGTCGGACCCTTTCGATCCGCGCCCTGCACCGGCGAAATCCCTTCGGAAAGCGGCTCCCGGGCGCGCCGGCCGTCGGGCGTTGCGCCGGTCACGGACCCGAAATAGACATGGCAGGTTGTGGGCAGCAGATTGATGTGATAGGCGCCGTTCTTGGTGTTTTTCCGGCCGTCGACAGCCGCAAAATAGGCCTCGAAAAGCGATTTCATGATATCATCGGCATAATCGTCGTCATTTCCGTACCGGGGGGTTTTGTTCATGAGCATCAGCCGGGTTCTTTCATGGCCGGAAAAATCATCCGCCAGCGCTGTCAGAAGCGCTGTCATGGAAAGGTTTTTCCGGTCAAACACATGATACCGGACAGCCGACATCATATCGGTCAGGGAGCCCAGGCCCACGCCCTGAATATAGGTGGTGTTATAGCGGGCGCCGCCGTCATGGTAATCCGTTCCGGTTGCAATGCAGTCATCGATCAGCAGGGACAGAAAGGGCGCCGGCATATACCTGGCATAGAGGCGCTCGATGACATTGTTGCCCCTGACCTTGATGTCGACAAAATGACGCATCTGCCGGACAAAGGCATTAAAGAAGTCATCGAATCCGGCGAACTGCTCGGGATTTCCGGTTTCAATCCCGATTTTCTTTCCGCTCCGGGGGTCTTTCCCGTTATGCAGGGTGATCTCCAGCACTTTTGGCATATTGAAGTATCCGGTAAGGGTATAGCTTTCCTTTCCAAAAGCCCCGACCTCCACGCATCCGCTGGACCCGCCCCGGCGGGCGTCATCCAGCGTTTTCCCCTGGCGGACCAGCTCCTGAACAATCAGGTCCGCGTTAAATACGGAGGGCTGACCAAAGCCGGTTCGAATGATTCTGGCCGCCCGCTTGATGAACCGGTCCGGATTTTTCTTGCTGACCTGAATGGAGGAGCTGGGCTGCAAGAGGCGCATGTCCTCGATGACGTCCAGCAGCAGATAGGATACGTCATTGACCCCGTCGGATCCATCCGGCTTCATCCCGCCGACATTGATCTGGGCAAAATCCGTGTATGTGCCGCTTTCGGCCGCCGTAACGCCCACCTTGGGAGGCGCCGGCTGGTTGTTAAACTTGATCCAGAAACACTGGAGCAGTTCCTCGGCGGTTTCGCGGGTCAAGGTGCCGTTCTCGATGCCTTTCTGGTAAAACGGGTGCAGATGCTGGTCCAGGCGCCCGGGATCAAAGGCATCCCAGGTGTTGAGCTCGATGGTTACCCCCAGATGAACGAACCAGTAATACTGCAGCGCCTCATGAAAATCCCTGGGCGGATTGGCGGGAACATGCAAGCAGATATCGGCAATCCGTTCCAGCTCGGCCTTTCGCTCCGGCCGGGTTTCCAGTTCCGCCAGAGCCCGGGCTTTTTCCGCATGCCGATGACTGAACCGGATCAGGGCATCCACGCAGATTCCCATGGCCTTTAGCTCTTCCTGGCGGTCGTAGGCTCTGGGGTCATTTAAATAATCAAGCCTGCTTAAAGCGGATTGGATTTCCTGCCTGAATTCCAGAAACCCTTTTTTATAGATTTTATCATCCAGAACCGTGTGGCCGGGAGCTCTCTGCTCCATGAATTCGGTAAACACGCCCGCTTCATATGCCGCTTTCCATGCATCCGTCATTTCGCCAAAAATCATATCCCGCAGGGATTTGCCCTGCCAGAAAGGAATGATGCTGTCCCGGTAGGCGGCCTTTGCTTCCGGACTGACCGAAAACGGGATTTTTTCTCTGGAATCCAGAATTTCCAGATCGCTCATGCTGTGACAGCAGAGTTCCGGATAGGTGGGCGTGGCTTTGGGAGACGGCCCTTTTTCGCCGACGATCAACTCGCCGTCATTGATGCAGATGGCCTTGTGCTCCATCAGGTATTGAAACGCAAGCGCCCGCCGGACTGGCGCGGACACGGGCGCGGCATCCGCGCGGCAAAATTCGGTCATCAACTCCGCCCGTTCCGGTGAAAGAACGGGCTTTGTGTTCAGGCTCTGTTCCCGGAGCCGTAAAACCCTTTCAGAAATCGTCATAACAGATCACCCCTGCACATTTACAGTCAGTCCAAACCCTCGCAGCAGACCCGCAACGCGGGTCATGGAATCCGCAGTCGGCGGCCGTGTATCCTGGAGCCGGTAAGTTTTTCCCAGGCGTTCATATTTTGCGGCGGCAAAATGATGATACGGCAGCAAATCGATTGGCGGCATGGATCGGCAACCTGGCGGCAAAAACACCGATGGCCGAAACATTATCCGTATCATCCGTTATTCCGGGAACGACCGGAAGCCGGATGCGGATCCGGTGACCCCCGGAGGACAGCGCCAGGAGATTTTCCAGAATCGGCCGGTTGGATACGCCGGTAGTCATCTGATGCTTTTCGATCATCCATCAGCTTCAGGTCAAAAAGAAATTCATCCACGTGATGCCGGATAAGGTCCAGCACGCTCCATGTCGAAAACCCGCTGGTATCCAGCACCGTATGCATCTGTCGGTCTTTGCAGGCTTTCAGAAGCGCAAAAAGAAAATCCGGCTGCGCCAGCGGCTCTCCACCGGAAAAGGTTACCCCGCCGGCAGACTCGTCATAAAAAGCCGTGTCCTTCTCGATCTCGGCCATCACCTGGCTGACGGTCAATTCCCGTCCGGCCATTTCGCAGGCCTCCGCCAGGCAGACATCCGTACAGCTTCCGCACTGCAAACATTTGTCCGGGTCCGTGCAAAGCCCGGTTTCCATTTCACGGATGGCATTTTCCGGACACGCGGCCAGGCATTCCCTGCATCCGATACAGCGGCTGACGGCATAGAGTTTTTCCCTGCAAATCCGCTGGCTCTCGGGATTGTGGCACCACCAGCAGGACAAAGGACAGCCTTTTAAAAAAACAGTTGTCCGGATTCCCGGGCCATCATGGATGGAAAATTTTTTTATATCAAAGATGACTCCGCTTTCCATGCAACCTATGATATATGACAACATCATTAAAAGTCAAATTCCGAGTATTAATCCAGCAAGCATAAAGGATATCCAGTGGAAACAGTCAAAACCGGACTTGAATGCCTGATCGCGGCGCCGCCGGAATGGCTGTTCGGCAAAAGAATCGGACTGCTGTGCAACCCCGCATCGGTTGACCGCCGGTTTCGACACGCCCGAACACTCATCCATCAGCGGTTTCCCGGGCAACTGACAGCCTTGTTTTCGCCCCAGCACGGGTTTTATGCCGAAAAACAGGACAATATGATCGAATCCGAAAACGGCAGGGATCCGCTGCTGCAAATTCCCCTGTACAGCCTGTACGGAAACACCCGTATCCCCACAAAAGAAATGCTTGATGACATCGATGTTCTGATCGTTGATCTGCAGGATGCCGGCACGCGCGTCTACACTTTTATCTACACGCTGTCCTACTGCATGGAAGCCGCCAGGGACCATGGCAAATCCGTTCTGATCCTGGACCGACCCAACCCTGTAAACGGATGCGAAGTTGAGGGCAACTGCCTGTCCATGGATTGCAGGTCTTTTGTGGGACGTTACCCGATTCCGATGCGTCATGGACTGACCATCGGGGAGCTGGCAGGACTCTTTAACCGCAATTATGGCATCGGCTGCCATCTCGAAGTCATTCCGATGGCAGGCTGGAAACGAACGATGGGGTATACAGATACAGGGCTGCCGTGGGTGGCGCCCTCCCCGAATCTGCCGACGCCGGCATCCGCCGGCGTTTATCCCGGCCAGGTCATCTGGGAAGGGACCAATGTGTCCGAAGGCAGGGGAACCACCCAGCCCTTTGAATTGTTCGGCGCGCCTTTTTTTGAGCCGGAGCGAATTTTATCGTGTCTTACGGATATAGACCTGCGGGGAATCGTTTTAAGAGAGGCTGCATTTGAACCCACATCCGGCAAGTGGCAGGGGAAACTCTGCCGCGGATTTCAGATTCATGTCACGGACCCTGACAGCTACCAGCCGTACATCACCTCGCTCAAATTACTTCAGGCAGTCATGCGCCACCATGCCAAAGATTTTGCATGGAAAAATCCCCCTTATGAGTATGAATTTGAAAAGCTGCCGATTGACCTGATCATTGGAAATCCGGAAATCAGAAAGCGCATGGAACGCATGGATTCCCTGGATGATATTGCCGAGTCCTGGAAACCCGAACTGAACCGATTTGTTGAAGACAGCCGGGATCATCATCTTTATTCCTGAATTCAATGAATCCGCCGGCCTTCAGACTTCAGCCCGTCAATCCGAGTCGCAATGAAAAATGCTATTTACAAATCCAGTTTCTTCCGATATAAAAAATAAGATTGATATCATTTTGATATAAAAAGTTATCCGTCATTTCAAAGGGGTTGCTATGGGAAAAACAAATACTACCAAAGCTTCAAAGAAAAAAACGGTCGCAAAAAAGAAGGAAACGGAGAAGACAGTCAAAGCCGCTCCGGCAGTATCCGGTCAGGATTCTGATTTAAAAACCGAGAAGACGCAAGTCACTACCGAATTGAAGGGCCCCAAAAATCCAGCAAAGACAGTTAAAGCGGAAATGCCGGCCCAGAAGAAGCCGATTGTTTTAAGCGAGCTGATTTTAAAAAAATTTGATGCCTGGCAACCGGACAACCTGTTTGCTCCGATCCCGGACAATTCCATCATTCCGGATGCCCCGCCTTTTATCTCGGACACGGATGATCAGGAAATCAGCCGAAAAAGAGCATTGCTATTCAACACCTTTGATATGAAGGCAATTATTGCCGAAGGCGAGCGTTTTGCCGCTGAAAAAGCTGCTGCTGAAAAAGCAGAAGCCGAGCGCATTGCCGCTGAAAAAGCTGCTGCCGAAAAAGCCGAAGCCGAGCGCATTGCCGCTGAAAAGGCCGCCGCCGAAAAGGCCGAAGCCGAGCGTATCGCCGCTGAAAAGGCCGCTGCCGAAAAAGCCGAGGCCGAACGTATTGCTGCTGAAAAAGCTGAGGCCGAGCGTATTGCCGCTGAAAAAGGCCGAAGCAGAGCGTATTGCCGCCGAAAAAGCTGCTGCTGAAAAGGCCGAGGCCGAACGTATTGCCGCTGAAAAGGCTGAGGCTGAGCGTATCGCTGCTGAAAAAAAGGCCGAGGCTGAACGTATCGCTGCTGAAAAGGCTGCCGCAGCCCTGGAACGGAAGAAGGCTATCGAACTTCAGCAGGCTTCAACCCCAAAGGTCAAGATCACCTATGATCAACCTGCCAAACCGGTGCAACCGGTACAGCCGGCACAGCCCGCAAAAGACGCCGATCCCATGGACATCTCCATTAAAATTGCCGCCGGATGCCTGGCGTTTCTGATATTGATTCTCCTCGGCACAAGTATGTGCAACTCGCAAAAATTTTACATCAAAAAGGCAAAGAACGGGATTGAAATCTGGCAGGGAAGATTTGCACCCAAGGGAGAAAAACAGTTAATATCCCTTGCCGGGGTCAAGGCACCTGAAAAAGTAAAGAAAGTTTACTCGGATTTAGATGTTTACCCGATTATTTTCAGCTATTTTCTGAATAAGGCGGATGCAATCCTGGATGCACCGGGCATTCCGGATTTCGAGGGCATGAAACATTACATCCAACTGGCAGAGCCTTATGCCATGACCCGGGAGCTTCGCGACGCGGCAGACCTTCGACTGAACAGCATTGAAAAAGCGCTGCTGATCTATAAAGCCGACATTGCTGTCAGCAGAGGAAAAATCGCCGACCTGGAAGCTGCCAGGGACTTTCTTTACAAAGCAAAGGCCATGAATTCGGACAAGGCCCAGGCCGAATCTCTGGAAAATAAAATCAAGGCGGTTCAATCCAGGCTGGAGCAGCTTAAGCCAAATCCCGAAACAGCGCCGGCCGCTAAACACCCATAACCGCGGAATAATCCAAAACCAAAAGCCTTCTTTTCTCCCAGGCGGAAGAAAGAAGGCTTTTTTGTTTTATAGAGGCATTAAAGCAGAGAGACGGTTCCAGCCCTGTGACAGGCTACCCGGTGATCTTTTTCGCCGGCGCCGGATACAGAGGCCAGTTGCGGGTATGTTGTTCTACAGATCGCCACCGCAAACGGACAGCGGGGATGGAAATGGCATCCCGGAGGCGGATTGGCCGGAGAGGGGACATCTCCGGCAAGCAGGAATCTTTTCCTTTTCCGGGAAGGGTCCGGAACCGGTATTGCCGATATCAGGGCCTGGGTATAGGGATGCAGGGGAGCCGCGTACAACGCGTCGGAATCCGTGTATTCCACGATTCTTCCCAGATACATCACGGCAATGTCATCTGATATGTGCTTCACCACCGCCAGATTGTGCGCGATGAACAGATAGGACAGCTTCATCTCGCGTTGGAGCTCAAGCAGCAGATTGACAATCTGGGATTGAATGGAGACATCCAGTGCTGAAACCGGCTCATCGCAGATGATGAGCTTGGGATTTAATGCAATGGCCCTTGCGATTCCAATGCGCTGGCGCTGGCCGCCGCTGAACTCATGGGCAAAACGCGAAACCGCCGACTCCGGCATGCCGACCCGGTTCAGCAGGTTTTTCACATACCCTTTTCGATCTTCAATGGATCCGATCTTGTGAATCTCGTATGGCTCTTCAAGAATATCGCCGATGGTCTGTCTGGCATCCAGGGATTCGAAAGGGTCCTGAAAAATGATCTGCATGTTTCTGCGAACCCCTCTCAATTTGCTTTGCGACAAAGCCATCAGATCCTGCCCCATGAAATTGATTGCGCCGCTGTCAGGCTCAATCAACCGCAAAAGTGCCCTTCCAACCGTCGTCTTTCCGCAGCCCGATTCTCCCACAAGCCCGAGGGTTTCCCCCTCCCGGATTGTCAACGAGATGTCGTCCACCGCATGGACATCCCCTGTTTTTCTTTTGAATACACCGCCTGTAATCGGGAAATACTTCTTTAAATGATGGACCATTCGAGTAATATTCTTCATCATGGTGAATTCCGCTTCGCTTCAGCCGCTTATCCAGAAGCGAAAGGCGATTCCGGGGCTTATCGTTCTTGATGGCCGTATCCATGGCCTGCCGGGTTCCAACAATAATGACCAGTTTTTTTCCCCGCGTAATGGCCGTATACAGGAGATTTCGCTGAAGCAGCGGATGGTGCTGGGGCATCAGCGGAATCACCACCGCCGGATATTCCGACCCCTGGGATTTATGGACGGAAATGGCATAGGCCAGGGTCAGATCCTCGAGTTCTTCGCTTTCATAATCCACCAGCCTGTCGTCATAATTTACCGAAAGCCGTCTTTTTGTCCATTCGGGAGATGGGTCAATTTCCGAAATGACGCCGATGTCACCGTTAAACACTTCCTTGGCATAGTTGTTTTTCAAATGCATGACCTTGTCTCCCGGCCTGAACAGAATTCCGGCCCCGGGGGAAGCTTGGGGATTCAATGCTTCCTGAAGCACCTGGTTGAGCTGAATGGTTCCCACCATCCCCTTGTGCATGGGGCTCAGCACCTGAATATCCCTGACAGGATCCAACCCGAAACGCTCCGGGTATTTTCCGGCTGCACAGCTCAACGATTGTCTTAACAACCGTTTCCGGCTGATATTGTTCAATAAAATAAAACTCAGACAGGCATTCCGGATTCCGGTCCTTTTCCAGATTCGGAAGCTTGCCATGCCTGACCCGGTGGGCATTTACGATGATGGGGCTTTTTTCGGCCTGGCGGAAGATCTCCTTGAGTTCGAATGTCCGGATGACCCCGGATTGAATCAAATCCGAAAGAATGTTTCCGGGTCCGACCGAAGGGAGCTGAAACACGTCCCCGACCAGGATCAGGGTGGCGGTCACGGGAACAGCCTTCAGCAGATGGAACATGAGCTGGGCATCCATCATCGAGGCTTCATCCACAATCATGGCGTCCACATCCAGGGGGTCGTCCTCATCTTTTTCAAAATCATTCTGTTCCAGATTATACCCCAGAAGCTTATGCAGGGTGAAGGCTTTTTTACGGGCCACCTCGGAAAGACGCCTGGCCGCGCGTCCCGTCGGCGCGGAGAGGATGGTTTTCTGGCCCAGGCGATCGCAAATCGCGGCGATGGAACGGATCAGGGTGGTCTTTCCGGTCCCCGGCCCGCCGGTGATGATGGCAATGTGATGCAGGAGAATTTCCTCCAGCACGGCCTGCTGCTCGGCGGAAAGCTGAATGGCCAGGCGCGCCAGAATTTCCCGGGTCATCTGCTCCTGATCAATATCCGGGGGTTTCACCGGAACCGACAAAAACGCCTTGAGCCGAAGGGCAATCCCGGTTTCCGCCCGGTGAAGCGCCGGAAGGTAAAGGGCCTGCTCAATGCCATGACCCTCGTCAGGATCGGCGCCATAACCGCCCATCGCTTCCCGCACCACCTGCCTTTCATCGGAAAGCGCCAGCATGGCGGCGGATGCCGATTCAGCGTCAATGTCAAAGAGCCTGGCGCATTTTCGCCGGACTTCTTGACCCGTCATGAACATATGGCCATCGGATGCCGCCTGTTCCAGCAGATACAGAATGCAGGCCCGGATTCTCATCGGATCATCGGAAAGGGCGCCCTGCTGCTGCGCGATCCGGTCGGCGATATAAAAACCGATTCCCGGAATATCACAGGCGATCTGGTAAGGATGATCCTTAAGAATACCGACTGCGGCCGCGCCGTATTGTTTGAATATACGGCCGGTATAAGCCAGCGAAATGCCGTGGTTCTGGAGAAAAATCATCAGGCTTCGAATCAGCGTGATGCGATTTCCAGGATTCTGCAATCTGCTTGGCAATGGCTTTGCCGATGCCCTTGACATCGATCAGTTTTTCAGGCGCCGATTCGATGACGACCAGGGTCTGATCCCCGAAATGGCGGATCAGCCGGGAAATGGTTTTGGCGCCCAACCCCTTGATCACACCGGATTTGAGGTATTTGCGGATGCCGTCGATTGTTGCCGGCAGCAGCACTTCAAAGCGGACGATTTTGAGCTGCTGCCCATAGCGGGCATGCGTTTCCCAGATGCCGTCCAGCTTCAGGGATTCACCGGCCGTGGGCTCCGGCATAAACCCGACAACCGTGATCGCGTTTTGGGCGCCTCGGGGACGAAATTTCGCAATGGTATAATGGTTTTCCGGATTATAAAACGTAATGCGATCCAGACAGCCTTCCAGATTGGTCAGGGCCCCGGAGGTGTTCATGAAATGATCCATCGGGCGGCTTCCAGAAGATCAGCCACCACCACGGTCGGAAAGATATTGTCCAGAGCCAGGGCCTCTTTGGCCAGAATGCCGTTGCCGGTCTTAACCAGAATCGTTCTGCCGCAGCCCGCGGCGATTCCGCACAGAATATCCTTGGCGCTGTCGCCCACCATGATGGCATCGGAAAGATCAATGGCATATTTCCGGCAGGCCTGCCGGATCAGCCCTGGCTTGGGTTTTCGGCAGAAGCAGCCTTGTTCCGGCGTGTGGGGGCAGACAAATATATCGGTAATCTTGCCGCCATGGGCTGCCACGGCGGATTTCATCCTCAGGTGCATCTCCGCCAATGATTTCCGGCAATACCCACTTGCGGTGAATGATGGACTGGTTGGTGATCACGATAAGCGTATAGCCTTTGCGGGTAAGGATTTTCAGGGCTTCCAGACTGTCCGGCAAAAAGATGAACTCCTCCCAGCACTTGATATAGTCCGGAGAATCCCGGTTGATGACCCCGTCCCTGTCCAGAAAAACAACCTGCTTCAGCAACTCCGCCTCCATTTCCCCAACGTGAATGCGTTCATGACCCGAAAACCCCGCATGATCACCGCTTTTGAAGGCGGGCGACCGATTCGATGTGAAATGTATGGGGGAACATATCCACGGGCTGAACTTCGATAACCTGATAGGCGTCTTTCATGAGCCCCAGATCCCTGGCCAGCGTCGCCGGATTGCAGGATACATAGATGATCCGCCCGGGCAGCATATCCAGAACCTGCTGCACGACGCTTTTATGCATGCCGTCGCGCGGCGGGTCGATGATCATGACATCGGGCCTGTGCAGAACCCCGGATAGGCTATCCTTGATATCCCCCCGGTAAAACGTGCAGTTTGAGACGCCGTTTTTCAGGCAGTTTTTTTCCGCATCGGATACCGCGGCATCGACGATTTCAAACCCGATCACCCTGCGGGCGGCTTTTGAGAGGCAGATGGCAATGGTTCCGGTACCGCAATACAGATCAAAAACCGTTTCATTACCGGTAAGCCCGGCATAAGCCATCACCGTATTGTACAGGGTTTGCGCCCCTCTGCTGTTGGTTTGAAAGAATGAACTGGCGGATATGTCAAATTCAAACCCGCAGAGGCGATCCGTCAGGTGATCACTTCCGGAAAGCAGAATTTCATATTCCCCCGCAGATATCGCCGCCTTTTTCGCGGTAATGTTGTTGACCACGGAGATGATCTGCGGATACTTGTTCTTCAAAAGGTCCGCCAGGGGCTGCACGGCCCCGCGGTTTTCCGCGGCGGTGATGATATTCACCATCCAGTGGTCATGGGCCACGGAATGCCGAAGCATGACAAACCGCCAGAATCCGTTATGGTTCCGGGGACAATACATGGGCATTTCCGATAATTGAATATACCGGCGCACATCCCCCAGGATGCGGTTTCCCATGTCCGGCTGCAGCAGACAGGCTTTGATATCCACAACTTTGTGAAACACGCCCGGCACATGAAAACCCAGGGCGAAACAACCGGCCGAATCCGGGTTTTCCATTTCATCCGGCAAAAGCCACGGGCTGTCCGAGCAGGTGAATTCCACTTTATTGCGATATCCGAAGCGCAGTTCGGAAGGCAGGGTCGGATGAACCATCGCATCTTTAATCAAGCCGATATGCGCCAAAGATTCCGCGACATGCAGCCGTTTATACGCCAGTTGCCGGTCATAGTCCAGAAACTGCCATTTGCAACCTCCGCAGACTCCGCTGTGGGAACAGGGCGCCGGAATCCTGTCCCCGGATGGTTGAAGGAGCGACACCACACGGGCTTCGGCATAATTTTTCTTTTTTTTGGTTATGGCGATGCGGACCCTGTCTCCGGGAACCGCCTGATCCACGAAAACAGCAAGACCTTCAATGTGAACGATCCCCTTGCCGCCATAAGCGACGCCGGATATGTCAACTTCATGCAACTGGCCTTTTTGAATACTCATGGTCTGGCTTCTTTTCAATAAACGGAAAGCATCCTGAAAGTATTTGCTTTGCGTCTAGCTTTGAATACTTTTCGGATCTTGTCAATGCAAAAGGTGATCCCGCCGGCAATTATTTCAAGCACTTCCAAAGTTCAGACATTCTGTTGATACCTGCTATAAAAGTAACTACTCAGGTTCAAAGTGGCAAAGGCACAAAGAAAAATGAAACCGGATATTGCTTTTCGAGATGTCGGATCGACAGTCAAGTGGCAGTGTTGGCTGTATGCTGGCACCGGATGATGCACAATGCCACTTTGTGCCTTTGTGCCTTTGTGCCTGAATACCTGAGTAGTAACCAATAAAAATGTATTGATTTTAGGCAGTTCTTATCATATTGATTGGCATCAATTCGATATCTGGCTGAAGAAACGAGTTCTTTTCCGAATCCACAAGGAAATAAGATGGATATTTTTGTCGCCAGACAACCCATATTTGACAGAAACCTGCGTTGTGTCGCCTATGAACTTCTCTTCAGAGACGGCATCAGCAGTGTCATGAACCATCCCGACGGCGATGCCGCCACAATGGAACTGCTCTCCCATTCTTTTCTATCCATCGGATTGGAAACGCTGACCCATCGGAAAAAATGCTTCATCAATTTTACCCAGAATCTGCTGCTTCAGAAGCTTCCCCTTGCCTTTCCCAAGGAAAACATCGTGGTCGAAGTTCTTGAAAATGTCACGCCCGACACCGAAATGCTGACTGCCTGCCGGGATATTCGCGACAAAGGATACGCGCTGGCGCTGGATGACTTTATATACCATCCGGTATGGGAGCCGCTGCTGGAACTGGTTCAATACGTGAAAATTGATTTCCTGCAAACCGCCACCGCGGAGATGAGCGGCATCCTCAGTAGACTGCAGAAGTATCCGATAGAATTGGTCGCCGAGAAAGTTGAAAACCGCCTGACTTACAAAGTGGCTTCCAGGCTGGGATTCACGTATTTTCAGGGATATTTTTTTTGCAGGCCGCAAACCATCAGATCCCGTGAGATTCCGAGCAGCAAATTGAATCTGCTGATCATCATGGCGCAGGTAAGAGATCCGGATATTACCATGGCGGATCTGGAAAAAATAATTGCCCGGGATGTGGGGATTTCCTTTAAACTGCTTAACTATCTGAATTCCGCTTATTACAATCGCGGAGCGGAAATAAAATCGCTCAAACATGCATTGATTCTTCTGGGCCTGGAGCAGTTGACCCGGTTTATCTCCGTGATGACGCTGACGGTGCTGGGTTCGGACAAAACCGACGAATTGATCCGGCTGTCCAGTATCCGGGGCAGGTTCTGCGAGCTTACCTGTCCACACTGCGGATTGTCCGGAAAGGCTCCCGAGCTGTTCACCCTCGGCCTTTTTTCCCTGATCGATACGCTTATGGACGACACGATGGAGCATCTTCTGGAAAAGCTTCCCCTTTCAGACGCCATTAAAAACGCGCTGATTGAAGGGAAAGGAGATTACGCGGGCGTTCTGTCTCTGGTTGTTCAATATGAGGCCGGAAACTGGCACAAAGTCGATGAAATGGTCCAATCCCTGGGCATTTCCGAAAAAATTCTTCCGGAAAATTATCTGGCTGCCATACAATGGGCCGATGCCCTGACCGTATAAATCTTTTTTTTTGCGCTTCGAAGCGCCTGGCGGCTTTTGATTCCCCGACAGGTTATGGATGTTTGTATATCAGCCGGGGGGGTTCCATCATGACCGTCGTGTCGGGCGGAACAGACTCCGTGATCCAGACATTGCCGCCGATGACCGAACGCTCCCCGATCACCGTATCGCCTCCCAGAATGGTTGCCCCTGAATAAATAATGACATCATCGGCAATGCTGGGATGACGTTTTTTCCCCCTCAGTTTTTCTCCGGCATTTTTCGGAAGAGACAACGCCCCGAGGGTAACGCCCTGATAAATCCGGACATTGTTTCCGATCACGGTTGTTTCCCCGATGACAACCCCGGTGCCATGATCTATGACAAAGCTTTCTCCGATTCTGGCTCCCGGATGGATATCGATTCCCGTGATGCTGTGGGCATGTTCGGTCATGATCCGGGGAAGCAGCGGAACGGCCAGCTCAAAAAGCCTGTGGGCGACCCGATAGACGCTGATGGCATAGATTCCGGGATAGCTGAAAATGATTTCATCGTGGCTTTTGGCCGCGGGATCCCCTTCATACGCCGCCCGGATATCGGTTGCCAGAATCTTTCGTATCGACGGAATGGATTCCAGCACGGCCAGCGCGATTTCATACCCCCGGTCGCCGCAATCGCTGCAGGAAAGATCATACCGGAAGCAATCGTGCCGGATGCTGTGGGTGATCTGCTCGGAAAGCATATCAAACAAGGCCGTAACCGCCTGCCCCATGGTATATTTCAGACTGACCGGATCAATTTTTTCCCGGCTGAAATATCCGGGAAAAAGGACTTCCCGGAGCTTATCGATAATATCCACCACATATCCTTCGGATGGTATGGGATCATAATCGATGTGGGTAAAGCATTCCCTGTCATGACAACTGGTGATGATTGAATCCGCAAGATCCGGAATGCGGCTGCGATACCGCGTAAAGGATGCGGCTTCTGTTTTACAGGAGTTGTCATCATCATGTTTTGTCATCTTCATTGTCTCCCGTGCATCCGGAAATCCCCGAGTTATTCGGCCACGGCAAAAGCCCTGTCATACCCGCTTGAAGCCAGCATCTTTTCGTTCAGGATGGCCTGCTCCAGACTCGAACATTTTGTCACCCTGACCCGGTAAAATATTTCCCTGCCGGTGTCATAGGGCTGGATATGTGCATTCTGGTAGGATTTTGCCAGTTTGTCCTTCAGTTTTTCCGCATTGTTTCGGTCTGAAAACGCCCCGACCTGAATCGTGAAATTCCCCTGATAATAAAAATCCGCCGAACCGGCGCCGCTGTTGGCTGTCAGGGCCGTTGTCCCCACGGCAACCAGTTCGATGGGAACGGTGCCCGGCCCCACAACGCCGAGTTTGGAGGCGCAGGCATAAGAAAGATCGATGACCCTTCCGGTCACAAAAGGGCCCCGGTCATTGATGCGAATCTCCATTTCCCGGTTGTTGTCCAGATTTCGGACCCGGACAATCGTCCCCAGGGGAAGGGTCTTGTGTGCCGCGGATTCGGCATACATGTCATAAATTTCGCCGCTGGAAGTCTTTTTTCCATGAAAATCTTCTCCATACCATGAGGCGATGCCAGTCTGCTTGAATCCCCTGGCATCCGGCAGCGGCTGGTACCACTGGCCCAGGGCCTTATAGGGCTTGGGCAAAGACGGAGACGGTGGTGGAATCGCAGATTCAGATGCCGGCGTGCGATTGGAAGAAGGCAGGGGACGGCTGTAATACGTCGCAGATCGCGTGCAGCCTTGGACGCCCGCAATCACCATCCCCGCCAGGATAATCTTGCAGCAGAAACGTTTCATTTCTCCAGAGCCAGCCGGATGACATCCATCATTTTTTCAACAAAATGGAATTGAATGTCTTTTTGAATCTTTTTGGGAATCTCTTCCAGGTCTTTTTCATTCCATTTGGGCATGATGATGGTCTTGATTCCCGCCCGATGCGCGGCCAGCACTTTTTCCTTTATTCCGCCCACCGGCAGCACCTGTCCCCTTAACGTAATCTCTCCGGTCATGGCCAGATCTTTTCGAATCGGCTTGTTGGTCAAAAGAGAGGTCAGCGCGGTCAGCATGGTGACGCCGGCGGACGGGCCGTCCTTGGGGATTGCGCCCTCCGGAATATGAATGTGAATATCATGATTTGCAAAAAAATCGTCCGCGATTCCCATGGATACCGCATTGGAGCGGATAAAGCTCAAGGCCGCGGTTGCGGATTCCTTCATGACATCCCCGAGCTGCCCGGTCAGGGTCAGATTTTTACCCCCCTTCATGGCGGTTGCTTCAATAAAGAGAATGTCGCCGCCATTGGGTGTCCAGGCAAGCCCGACAGCCACCCCGGGCGTGGAAACCCTGGTGCGGGTTTCCGTCTGGATTTTGACTGGGCCCAGATATTTGGAAATATTGTTCAGATTAATGGTTGCGGCCGAGGCTTCCCCCTCGGCCACCTTGCTGGCAACCCCCCGGCAGATCGTTGCGATTTCACGCTCCAGGTTTCTCAGTCCGGCTTCCCGGGTATAGCCGGCAATAATGTGCCGGATCGCCCCCCTGGAAAATATGACCTGATCCGTCTTGAGGCCGTGGGCTTTTCGCTGCCGGGGAATCAGATACCGGTTGGCGATTTTTATTTTATCATCTTCCGTGTAGCCCAGAAGGCTGATGACTTCCATCCGGTCCCGGAGCGCCGGCGGAATGGTGTCCAGTACATTGGCCGTGGTAATGAACATGACCTTGGACAGATCAAAAGGCACATCCAGGTAATGATCCGAAAAGGAAAAGTTCTGTTCCGGATCCAGCACTTCCAGGAGCGCGGACGAAGGATCTCCCCGAAAGTCGCTGCCGACCTTGTCGATTTCATCCAGCATGAATACGGGATTGTTGGAGCCTGCCCTGCGGATTCCCTGAATGATCCGGCCCGGCAGCGCGCCCACATACGTGCGGCGATGCCCGCGGATCTCCGCCTCATCCCGGACGCCCCCCAGGGAAATGCGGTGAAACTTTCTGCCGAGTGCTTTGGCAATGGAGTTCCCGAGAGACGTCTTTCCGGTTCCCGGAGGACCGGCAAAGCACAAAATCGGTCCTTTGGAATCGGGTTTCAGTTTCCTGACCGCCAGATATTCGAGGATACGGGTTTTGGCTTTGTCCAGGCCGAAATGGTCTTCGTCCAGAACCTTTCTGGCTTTTTTAATGTCGAGGTTATCCGCGGTGCTGTCATGCCAGGGAAGGGATGTCAGCCAGTCCAGATACGTGGACGCCACGGTATACTCCGCGGACGACGGGTGCATGCGGGAAAGGCGGCTGAGCTCCCGCTCCGCCTCTTTTGCGGCCTCTTCCGGAAGATTTTTATCGGCAATTTTTTTGCGGTAATCATCCACCTCGACCGAGGAGTCGTCCTTTTCGCCCAGTTCCTCGCGAATCGCCTTCAACTGCTGGCGCAGATAATATTCGCGCTGGCTTTTGTCGATGTCTCCCTTGACCTGGGTCTGGATCTTGTTGCCGAGCTCCAGGATTTCCAGTTGGTGATTGGCCATCCGCGTGACTTCTTTCAGCCGCTCATTGATATCGATCAATTCCAGGATTTTTTGTTTTTCATCCGGCGAGGAATTGATGGTTGAGGCAATCATGTCGGCCAGCGTGCCCGGATCCGCTATGGACTTGGCCATTGATCCGATTTCGGGGGGCAGTCCGGGAGAAAGTTCGGCAATACGGGCAAACAGGTTGACGATATTGGCCATCAGGGCTTCGGTTTCCGTATCCATGGTATCTGTTTCGGGAATCATCTCGACCCTGGCCTGAAGGTAGGGCTTGCTGTCCATGAATTCAAGGATCTTGAAGCGGCCGAGTCCCTGAACCAGGAGCTGGGCGCGATTGTCCTGGGTTTTGGCCATTTTCAGAATCAGGGCGCTGGTTCCGATCGTATACAGGTCTTCTTCGGGACTGGCGCTTTCCTTGGCAATTTTTTTGGACACCACCAGTCCGATCAGGCGATCACTGGCCATGGCTTCGTCAACCAGCTTGACCGATTCTCCCTGCATGACCACAAGGGGCAATACCATTTTGGGGAAGAGGGCAGCGTCAAATAGCGGCAGGATGGGAAGAAGCTCCAACTTTTTCTCCGCAATGGTTTCCGCAGGCGGTTGCTGTTCTGGCATGGTTACCTCCAAAGGAAATTCTAAATAAGATGACTGAATATAATCCGGGTGCGGCTTCAAAACCGCCTTTTGACTTTTCAAGACCGCTTCAAACCGCACAAAATGGAATTGGCCGCAAATCATTCATCGGATATGGGTATCTTATGAACAATATTGGTCGGCATCTTGGCCAGCCGGATCTGAAGAAAACCATTCAAATAGGATGCACTGACAATTTCCGGATCAATCGGTGACGGCAAAAAGAGAACGCGTTCAAAACACCCGTATTGAATCTCGGCAAGCCTGTAAGTGGCATTTTCATTCCGGGACATTTCCGTCCGCTTTCCATGAATCCTTACGGCCTTGCTGTTGATCTCCACCTCGAGATTCTCTTTATCCACACCGGCAATTTCAGCGCGGATGACGATTTCTTCATGCGTTTCGTAAATATCCATCTGAGGGTTCCAGGCCCGATCACACAGCGTGAAAATCGGGTTTACCGATCGGAACATATCCTCTATGGATTTTTCAAAACCGGAGCTTACCGCGTCAAAATCACTTCCGAATTTAATTTTGATGTATTCCATTTTCGGCTCCTGCAGTGTCAGACGGTTAACATTCTATATATTTTTCAATTTATTGAAATCTAACACTGAAACAGCCGTTTGTAAAGACAGGTTTTTGTTGACAGGGGGCATTCATTTTTCTATAGCCTTTTAGAAAAGATCGTGATCCGAAAAAGTGGAGACCCGAAATGAAGCTGACCGACATTTACCCCATTGAAAAATGGATGGCGTTTGAAAAGAACATTCATGATAAATCCGGACTGGATGCCAATGTTTTCAATCCGGAAGGCATCCGCATCACGGAATACAAGGAATGGGTAAACCGGCTCTGTCCGGCGATCAAGGCCATCGACAAGGGCCAGAGCTATATCTGCGCCGTCGCCCACATGAACATTGCCGTTCAGGCCATGCAAACCCGCAAACCGGCAATTGAAGAATGCGACGCCGGGCTGATCAAGCTGGTGGTTCCCATATTTATCGGGGACGAATTCGCGGGCGCCGTCGGGGCCTGCGGCCTGCTGGCGGAAGACGGTGAAGTGGATGCGTTCCTGATCAACAAAACAACCGATATGAACGAAGATGTCATTCAGGCGCTTTCCGAAGGCATTGGAACCATTTCGATGCAAAAGGCGGAAGCGCTGGCCGAATATATTCAGCAGGAGCTTCACAAAATGCTTTCGCCATCCGCCCGAGGAGACCAACAGTGAATCCATCCATGAAACAGGTACTGGTGGTCGGCGGCGGCATTTCAGGGCTTAGTGCCGCCTTGGATCTGGCGCGATTGGGCGTGGCCGTTGTTCTGGCTGAAAATTCAGGTGTACTGGGCGGTCATGCAGCCCAGTTGTCCTGCAAGGCGGCGGAACGCTGCGTGGCCTGCGGCGCCTGCATGGTGGAAGAAAAGATCCGGCAGGCGACCGCTGAGCCCAACATCCGGATACTTCTGAATGCCGGCATCGATAAGATCGAGCGGCAAAAGCGTTTTGAGGTCACACTGAAGCAGGACCGGGAAATGCTTCACATCGCGGCGGACGCCGTTCTGATGGCTTCCGGGTTCGCTCCCTTTGATCCCGCAAACAAGCCTTATGGATACGGGCGGTTCGAAAACGTGATGACAACCCTGGAACTGGATCGGATGCTGCGGCGCATCGGCGCGGTCAAACGGCCATCCGATGCAAAAATGCCCGGGAATATGGCTTTTATCCAGTGCGTGGGAAGCAGAGACTCCAGCATCGGTCACCTGTGGTGCTCAAAAATCTGCTGCGGCACGGCGCTTCGAGCGGCCAGATGCATTCAGAACCGCCAGCCGGGAATGGAACCCACTTTTTTTTATATCGATGTCCAGAATTTTGGAAAGAATTTCCAAACCTATTACGCCGATACGCAGCAGCAGGTTCGCATGATCCGCTCCATTCCGGCCGATGTGCTGAAGACGGCCGACGACCGGCTGAAGCTGTCGTATTTTGACCCGGACACGCAGGCATACCAGGAAGCCGTCTTTGACATGGTGATCCTTTCCATCGGGCTGATGCCTTCCGAATCCACCCGGAATCTGGCGGCCATGCTGAACATCGGCATGGACGGCCTGGCGTATGCCCGGAAAACGCCCATCCCGCTTCCGGACGGTGTTTTCGCCGCGGGAGCCGCCCTGGAGCCCATGAGTATCGCCGAATCGGTCCTCAGCGCCGGCAGAGCCGCCTGCGATATCTTTCACTATCTGGAAAACCGCGCCACGGATATGAGGTGAACATTTGAAAGAACGAACGCTTCTTATCGGAAACGGGATTGTTGCTTCGGGTATTGCCAAAGCGCTGCTGTCCGCAGACATCCCCGTCATGCTGGCAACTCCGGATACGGCCGCCTCCGCGGATATGGATGACCCATCACCGCTTTTTGAAGTCCGTACGCAATCCCGCGTCTGCCATTGCACGGGTTCTGCGGGAAATTTTCAGGTCATGCTCGGTCCTCCGCACGGCAGCACCCCGCTGACCTTTGCACATATCGTCATTGCCGAAGACGGCATGCACAACCCCCTTTTTTCCCTTTACGGACTCAGCGCCTGCCATTCGGTTCTGTCCCTTTCCGAAATTCAGAAGGTTCTTGATTCCCCCCGGACATCGGAACAGGCACTGTCTGAGGGAAAGACGGCTGTCTTTATCGTTGGACTTGCCAGGGAAAGCTATCCGCATGTGCTTGAAACCGCCATGGAATCCTGCCTGAAGCTTCAGACGGCGCTGGGGCTGAAAACCGTGATCCTGACCCGAAACCTCAAGGTCGGCGCACCGGGCCTGGAAGCGTTGTATCGCAAAACACGGGATGCCGGCGTGGTTTATTTCAAGTTTTCGGATGTGCTGCCGACCTTTCGGCAGGATGCCGGGGGGAAAGTTCAAATCGCGTTTGTGGATGACATCACGCGAATGCCGTTTACCCTTCAGGCGGATATGACGGTCGTGGATGAAGCCGTTGCCCCTTCGCCATACCTGAAGGACCTGTCCCGGATCTTCTGTCTGGACACGGATTCGGCAGGATACATCCAGCCGGACAATGTCCACCGGCTCAGCGTATTCACAAACCGCAAAGGCATCCTGGCTGCCGGTGCATCCCGGGGCGTTCTGTCGCCTGTATCCTGCCGGGCCGAGGTTCAGGAAACCGCCATCACGCTGCTTTCTTTAATAAGAGGATCACTGACAACCCCGGGGAAAAAGGCCGAAATCGATGCCGGCGCCTGCGTCCGCTGCCTGACCTGTTTCAGGCTCTGCCCCTACCATGCCATTACGCTGAATACACGGCCGGTCATTGTACCGGACGCCTGCGAGCGCTGCGGTATCTGCGCGGCGGAATGCCCCGCGGAAGCCATCCGCATCGACGATCCGGGCACCTCCAGGCATTTTCGGAATGCCTGTGCCGACTCCCGGCAGAGAAAACAACGCATCATTCACCCCTTTTCTGGTTGCCTTCTGCTGCAGCCGATCCGCGGGCCGGGCCAAAGAGCTGGCCGCCATATCCGGACTGAGCCTTCCGGAGAGATTGTCCGTCGTTGAAGTGCCGTGTTCGGGCGGCATATCCCTGGAGCATCTCATGGCTGCTTTTCAGCACGGGGCAGACGGCGTTCTGGTGTTTACCTGCCATGAAGGCAACTGCCATTCGGAGCGGGGAAATATTCTGGCGGCACGACGCACGGCGCATCTGAAGAATATGCTCAAGCAAATCGGCATCGACCCGGACAGACTTCTTTTGAAAACCCTGGCATCGAACATGGCCGCTGAATTTGCCGAAACCGCCGGTCAATTCGAAAAACAGATCGCAGCAAGCCAGGACCCATTAGGAATCAACTTATGACGACAACCGAACCCATTCCCATGAATCGCCTGAATCAAGACCTGTTCAAAAACTGGCCGTTTGATCAGGACCATTGTCTGACCTGCGCCTTATGCTCCAGCTCCTGTCCGGTTTCGGGCATTGACGGGTTTGATCCCCGGAAAATCATTCGCATGGTTTCGCTGGGAATGCAAAGCGAACTGGTCGAATCCAGATGGCCCTGGATCTGCACGATGTGCGGGAAATGCGAACATGTCTGTCCCATGGGCATTCATATTCCGGATCTGATGCGGGGAATCCGGTCCCTCAGGGACCGGGACAAGGTACCGGGAATTCTTCACAAGGGGCTGGAAGCCGCGCTGAAAACCGGCAACAATCTGGGTCTTCCCAAAGAAGACTTTGTCTTCATTCTTGAAGACGTGGCCGAGGAAATCGCCCAGGAGCCCGGATTCGAAGGGTTTACCGTCCCTATCGACAAGCAAGGGGCCAATATCCTGACCACCATTCACAACAAGCTGGTCAATACCCATACCGAAGATCTCAAGCACTGGTGGAAAATTTTTTATGCCGCCGGGGAAGACTGGACCATCCCTTCCGAGAACTGGGAAGGCACCAACTGGGGCCTGTTTACCGGAGATGATCCGATCATGAAAGTCATGGTCGGCCGGATTGCCGAAAACATGGCCCGGCTCAAAGCCAAAAATCTCATGTGGCCGGAATGAGGGCACGCCTATCTTGCGACCAGGTCTGGTCTTGAAAAATGGTATCCCGAAGCCCTGAAATCCTTTGGCACTTACACGGTATTCGATCTGCTGATGACTTACATCCGGGAGGGAAGAATCCGCCTGGACAAATCCCGGTTCAGCGGCGTGCTGGCCACCTATCACGATCCCTGCAATTACGGCAGAAAGGCCGAGCGGATTTTCGGCCGCGGGTTTTATGATGAGCCCCGGTGGATTCTGAGCCAGTGCATGGAAAACTGGGTGGATATTTACCCCACCCGGGACAGCCAGTACTGCTGCGGCGGGGGCGGCGGAACGCTGACGACCGGCTACAATACCGAACGGATTTTTTACGGCAGAAAAAAAATGGAGCAGATTCAGGCAACCGGTGCATCCATGGTGGTCGTGCCCTGCCACAGTTGCCACGGTCAGTTGAACGCCATCAAAGCCGAATATGGCATGGAAAATCTTGTGGTTAAATACCTCTGGGAGCTTGTTGCGGACTGCCTGATAATGGAATGGGAATGGGTAATAGGTCATGGGTTATGGGTTATGGATGACTATGACCCATTACCCATGCCCCATGACCCATTGCCTATTTATCCAACCTTTTCATAACCATATCCGTCAAATCGTGTTCGTCTTCCTTGAAAAAAGGGATGAGCTCGGCCGCGATATCCTTGAGCGACTTGATTTTCTTTTCCCGCATCACCCCCTGAATTTTCTCGACGCCCATTTCAATGAGCCTTAACCCTTCAGCGATATTTCCAATGTCCTGTTTTTCCATAAAGCGCCTCCTTGAGAGCCGTTGCTATCAACGCCATTATTGCCTTCGACTACCATACCACTCTGCTTTTAATTTATACGGGGGATTTAAATATTGCAATGAAAATCCGCCTTTGTTATTTTGATTGCGATCTCAGGGACCTTTTCATTCAATTTCAATCAGCAGGGTGCGTTTATGAAAAATGATTTCTTTTTCAGCCTTGAAAACAAGCTATAATCGCTGCATCGACTGGATACTCCAAGGCAAACGCCAGTATTTTTCCTGCCATCTTCCCCGGCATATCAGCTTCATCGCCTTTGGTTTTTTCAAGCTTTTTTATTCCGGAATCAAACTTCAGGAAGACCAGATCAAATCTCTCCGGCAGCTTCCGCAAGACGCCGTCATTGTTTATGTGCATAAAACCAAAAGTTACTTCGAATGGCTGTTTTATTACACCCGGTTTCGGCAGTTAAATCTGAAAGTCCCTGAAATCGGATGTGATTACCGGATATTTTTCTGGCAGCCCCTGATGCGCATGGTCCGCATTATCATTTTCCATCTGGATTATTTTTTTCGCCATTTTGCCCTGCCCAGTCCGTATGGCTCCGGCTACATTCAAGAGGAACTGGCCGCGGGCACATCCGCGCTGGTCTCTCTGGTGGAAGACAATGGGTTTTACCACAGATTTGTAAAATCTCAAACCGATCCTGTCCGGTACCTTGTTCAAATTCAGCAGACGATGGAAAAGCCGATCGTAATTGTCCCCCTGGTCATGTTTTTCAGCAAATTTCCGGATCGATCGACATCGAGCATTCTGGACATGATGTTCGGCACGGAAATCAATCCCGGCAGAATCCGGCGGCTGGTAACCCTGTTCAAGAACCCGGGCAAACTCTTTGTCGAAGTATCCGAGCCGCTCAATCTGCAGGGGTTTCTGAACCAGAACGACCATCAGGGAAAACCCGTAGACGCCCTTTCCGTGCTGCTTCGAAAACAGTTGCTCTTTCAAATCAACCGGCACCGGGTCAGCACCATCGGACCTGTCTTGAAATCTTCCGAAGAATTCAAGGAATCCATTTTGACCCATGACCGCCTGAGAAATTTTATGGAGCATCATGCCGAGGTAAAGAACATCCCCCTCCATAAAATCCACAAACAGGCCAGTGAACATCTGGATGAAATGGCCGCCCGGTATAATCCCTCCATCATCAGCATCGCCGCCAAGACAGTCGACTGGATCATCCGGGTCATGTTCGACGGCGTAACCCTGGACACCGAAGGGCTGAACCGGATCAAAACCGCCTCTCAAAAAGGCCCGCTTGTTTTTATCCCCTGCCACAAAAGCCATATCGATTACTTGATCCTGTCCTATCTGATGCATCTGAACAATATGCCCTGCCCCCTGGTCGCAGCCGGAAAAAATCTGTCTTTCTGGCCCATGGGACCTTTGTTCAGAGGGTGCGGCGCTTTTTTTATCCGACGATCCTTTAAAGGGGCGGTCCTGTATTCAAAAGTGTTTTCCGAGTACATTCTGAAGCTTCTTGAAGATGGTTTCAACATTGAATTCTTTATCGAAGGCGGCAGGAGCCGAACCGGAAAACTCATCCTGCCGAAGCTGGGGCTCCTGTCCATTCTCCTGGATTCCTTCAAGCAGGGCGCCTGCAACGACTTGATTTTTGTTCCCATTTATGTCGGCTACGATCGTGTCCTTGAAGAAGGCGCATACCTTCACGAACTGGAAGGCGGACAGAAAAAATCGGAAAGCTTCATGCAGGTGATCAAGGCCAGAAAGCTTCTGAAAAAACGATACGGCAGAATCTACATCAATTTTCACGAGCCCATATCCTTAAACGCCCTCCAGGCACAGAACGGGCTGTCGATTCAGGACATGACTTCCAAACAAAGCAATGAACTCTGCCGCAATCTCGGGTTCAGGATAATCAACGCGATTGACAGCGTGTCGGTCGTCACCCCGCATGCGCTGGCGGCCGGTGCGCTGCTGAACCTGACCCAGAAGCGATTTTCCTTTGATGACCTGTTCAATGACATTGAAATCTACATGAACTATCTGTATGCATCCGGGGCAAAACTGGCCGACACCCTGATGATGGATCCCGCCAGTGCAATTCAGCAGGTGCTGGATGCCTATGTGCATCGCAAATTCGTGGAGCGCTTCTCCGATGAGGACAGCGAGTCGTTTTCCAAAACCGAGTATAAAGTCAGCGTCAGCAAACGTCCCATTCTGGAATACTACAAAAACAACTGCATCATTTTCTTCGTTCCCGCGGTCTTTACGGCCCTGACCATTCTGGACAGGGATGTCTTTCAATTTTCCTTTTCGGACATCCAGCCCGGATATGCCTTTCTGCGCAATTTCTTTAAAAATGAATTTGCTTATGATGTGGACAAGGCCCCGGATTATTATATCCGTAAATCCTTAAAAGCCTTTATTGATGATGCCATTATCATCCCGCATCCCACGCTTCCGGAAACCTATAACATCACTTCGGTGGGCTTTCGGAAGCTGAGGCTCTTCGCCGGATTCATAAAAACCTATTTTGAATCCTACTGGGTCGTCCTGAATTTCTTCATGCGATACCCCAAAAATACCGTGGATGCCGACGGCCGCGCCAAAAAAATGCTCTCCCGGGGCAACCGGATGTACAAACGCCGTGAAATCGCGCATAAGGAGGCTTTGTCCAAAATCAATTACAAAAATGCCGAAGACTTTTTTATCACCCACGGTGTCACCGGCTCCGAAGACAAAGAACAGATTGAATTCTATGCCGGCGCCATTCAAAAATACCTGCGGTTGCTGTCCTCCTGATGGCAATGGATCGCCATGGGTCATCTTCCGCTAATTCCATGAAAGCACTCATATTATGCGCGGGTCTGGGCACGCGTCTGCTTCCGCATACCCGGTACATCCCCAAACCCCTGTTTCCCATAAACGGAAAACCGCTGCTGGGCAGAATCATTCAAAGCCTGATTCAGGCCGGGTGCCGGTCCATCATGATCAATACCCATCACCTGCATCAGGACATCGAGGCTTATCTGGCCGGGCAACGCTATGCCATTCCGGTTCAAACCTGTCATGAGCCCCGGATTCTGGGCACCGGCGGCGCAATTTACAATGTCCGGGACTTCTGGGACCCGGAACCGTTTCTGGTCATCAACGGAGATATCGTAACGGACGTGGATCTGAAAGCCGTTTACGGCTTTCATCTGCATCACGGCCACCCGGTCACGCTGGTGCTTTGCGATTTCCCGCAGATCAACACGGTATCCGTGGATGCCGGACAGTCCGTTATCGGCTTTGACAACGGACATTTTGCGCGTTCCGACCATGACTTGCCCAAAGACAGCCGGGCGTCCGCCCGGAAACTCACTTTTACAGGCATTCAGGTCATCGATCCGCAGGTTCTGAAATGGATCCCCGACGCCCCTTTTTCCAGCAGCATCGAACTTTACCGGACCCTGATCCGGAACGGCATGAACATTCAGGCCTGTATTCCGGAAAATTGCTACTGGAAGGATATCGGCACGCCCCGTCAGTATCAGTCCGCGGTGCTGGATCTGCTTTTGCCCCGGGCCTTTCAGCAGGCTTTCCCCGATGCGCCGTCAGGCCCGGCAACTTCGACCCGCATTGCCGGAGACGGATCGGACAGGCTGTGGCATCGGATCGCATCCCCCCCCCATTCGCTGGTGGTTGCGGATCATGGCATTCACAGCCGGCGGGACATTCGCGGTGAATGCGAAGCATTTGTCGCCATTGGCCGGCATCTATACGACAAGGGGATTTCGGTTCCCCGGATTTATCAGGCGGATGCATTTGCGGGGCTCGCCCTTGTTGAAGACCTCGGGTCCGTCCATTTTCAGTCTGTTGTGCAAAGTTCCCGCAACCCCCGGGAAGTCCTTGCCTGGTACGAAAAAGCGGTTCGACTCCTGATTGACCTTTCGGTTGACGGGGGCAGCGGGTTTGACCCTGCCTGGACCTATCAGACGCCGGTCTATGACACGGGCCTGATACTTGAAAAAGAATGCCGGTATTTTGTCGAGGCGTTTTTAAATCGCTATCTGAACCTGGATATCCATGCACAGAACCTGATGGATGAATTCGAATACCTGGCTGACCGGGCATTGGACGGGGCCATGAATGGATTCATGCATCGCGATTTTCAGTCCCGGAACCTCATGGTGACGCATAACCGCATTTACGCCATCGATTTTCAAGGCGGACGGACCGGGCCCATTCAGTATGATCTGGCATCCCTTCTGATCGACCCCTATGTGGACCTTGACCCGAGCCTTCAGGACAGGATTCTGGCGTTTTGCATCCAGGCGCTTTCCGCCCGGGTTTCTGTTGATCCGGTTTCCTTTACAAACGCCTACCGATATTGCCGGATCACCCGCAATCTTCAGATTCTGGGGGCATTCGGATACCTGACCCGGGTCAAGGGCAAATCCGGATTTGACACCTATGTTCCGGCGGCGCTGAAAACGTTGAACCGCTCTCTGTCTCAGTTTGGGGTATCGGAATTTCCCAAACTGAGACATATCGCAGGACTGGCGCTGCAAAAACTTCAAGAAGGAGTTTCATGAAACTGTTTGACAGCCACTGCCATCTGGATGACAGCGTTTATGACCCGGATTTTGAAGCCGTCCTTGAGCGCGCCCGCAAGGCCGGCGTATCCGCCATGATGATTGCCGGCATAAACTTAGAGACATCCCGGAAGGCCGTGGCCCTGTCCGAAGCCCATAAGGAAATTTTTGCAGCCGTGGGATTCCATCCCCACGATGCCTCACAAGCCTGCGAATCCGCCATGGAGATGCTTGAAAAGCTCGCGGACCACCCCAACGTGCTGGCCTGGGGAGAAATCGGTCTGGACTTCAACCGCATGCACTCTCCCCGGGAAATTCAGGAAAAATGGCTGATCCGTCAACTGGCAGCGGCGGATTCCCTGGATCTTCCGGTCATCTTTCATGAAAGGGAAAGCGGCGGCCGGCTTCTGGACATCCTGAAACAATGCCACAGGAATCCCGGCAACGGCGTCATCCACTGTTTCAGCGGGACCCGGCCGGAACTTTTGCAGTACCTGGATCTGGGGTATTCCATCGGCATCACCGGCATTTTAACCATCCAGAGCCGCGGCGCGGACCTGCGAAAGATGGCCGCGGAGATTCCGCAAAGCCTAATCCTGATTGAAACGGATGCGCCCTACCTGACGCCGGCGCCCGAAAAAAATCATGCCCGCAGAAACGAACCCGCCTTTGTCCGCTCCGTCCTTCTGAAACTGGCCCAAGTGCGCAATGAAGACCCGGATGAACTGGCGGATGCTTTGTGGGCCAACACCTGCCGGCTTTTTCGGGTTCCGCCGGACAGGCGATGATTTTGCGGTTTTTGTATCGGGAATATTAACCACTCGAGTATTCAGGAGTCAGAATTCTGAATTCTGAATGCCTGAGTGGTCACCATGAAAAATCCATAAAATTGATTAAAGGAGTAACATATGGAATCTTGCCCTTGCGGCGCTTCGCTGCCTTACAGCGATTGCTGCGAACCGTTTATCCGGGGAGTCAAACAGGCACCGACCGCCGAAGCCCTGATGCGGTCCCGGTATACCGCATACACCAAAAGCGAAGTGGATCATATTGTCCGCACCACCCATCCCGACCAGATAAAACCGGATTCTGAAGCCAATATCCGGCAATGGGCACGGAAATCCGTCTGGCATGGGCTGGAAATTCTGGATACCGTCGGCGGCGGCAGCGAAGATCCGGCCGGCACCGTTGAATTCATCGCGGAATATACTGAAAATGAAGAGCGGATCAAACACCATGAGCTGGCGCAATTCAAAAAGGAAAACGGAACCTGGTTTTTCTGGGACGGCGGGCCGCCCAAGCCCAAACAATTTATCCGCCAGACCCCCAAAACCGGTCGAAACGACCCCTGCCCCTGCGGCAGCGGAAAAAAATTCAAAAAATGCTGCGGATGACGGATTTTCCGAATTTCTTGTGTCATTTCCCGGCAATCTATGTTAAATGGAACAGGTTGTGCAATATTGACCAAAAATGGTAATCGCATGGGTCCGGACTCAACTTATAATATTCTAATGTACTCCCATGACACCTATGGGCTGGGCCATATTCGACGCACCATGGCCATTGCGTCCCATCTGGCGGGTCCGGATGTCAATGTCCTGATTCTGACGGGATCTCCGATTGCCGGTCGGTTTTCCTTTCCCGAACAGGTTGATTTCGTGCGCATTCCGGGCATGATCAAAAAAACCAACGACGAATACCTTCCCCTGTCCATCAAAATCAACCCGCAACATGCCGTGGATATCCGCACCAATATCATCACCGCAACGGCCCAGACGTTTCAGCCCCATCTGTTCATCGTGGACAAGGAGCCCCTGGGGCTGAAAAAAGAAGTGCTGCCCACCCTGCAATGGCTGCGGAGATGCCTTCCCAACACCCGCACCATTTTAGGTCTTCGGGACGTCATGGACGAGGCGGAAATTGTCCGGAGCGACTGGAAAAAAAAAGGCGTCTATCAAATCCTGGACGAATTGTACAGCGAGATCTGGATTTATGGAAATCAGGGCCTGTATGATCCCATCCGCGAGTACGACATGCCGGATTCCGTCAGCCGCAAAATGCGCTTTACCGGATATATTCCCCGAAAAATTCCGGGAAAGGACGCGGTCGCCCGCATCAAGAGAAAATACGCCATCAAGGCCGATGATAAACTGGTTCTGGTAACCACCGGCGGCGGCGGAGACGGGCACAGCGTCATGCATCATTTCCTGGCCATGCTGGAAGAAACGCCCCATCATCCTCCCTTTAAAAGCATTCTGATCACCGGCCCCTTCATGCCCAAGCACGAAAGGGAAGATATTCTTTCAAGGGCAAAACGCCTGGGTGTCCGCACCTGGGAATTTTACCAGCGGATGGAGGAAATCATGGCGGCCGCGGATCTGGTGGTGACCATGGGCGGGTATAACACCATCTGTGAAATCCTGTCTCAGGGGACCATTTCACTGGTCATTCCCCGGGAAACTCCCCGCAAGGAGCAGTTGATCCGGGCACAGGCCCTTCACGGTCAGAATCTACTGGATTTCATTCCCTGGAACGCCATGTCCGCCCGAACCCTTCGCACCCGCATCATGAACCTTCTGGATCATCCGGAATCCTACCAGGAAGCCATCAACCGTTTTCAATTGACGGGCCTCAAAGTCATGAGAGAGCGGCTTGATCTGTTCAGGACCACCAGCGATTGAGCCGGCCGACGCCAGTGCTGGGGATGATCCTGAAAGGCTATCCCCGGATTTCCGAAACCTTTATTTCAAACGAAATCCTGCTCCTGGAAGAACAGGGCCTTAAGCTGCATATTTTGTCGATGCGCCGGCCCAGGGAATCTTTTTTTCATGAAAGCGTCGGCCGGATAAAGGCGGCCGTGGACTATCTTCCGGAAACCTTTCTGACGTCGCTTCCTTTTTTGCTCCCGCAGAACCTGATGCTGGCGGCAAAGCAGCCCCGGCGATACGTGGCGGCATTGCGGATGGCTTTGCGGCGGTTTCTGCGCACGCGAAAATCCGCGACATTCAAGCATTTGTTTCAGGCTGGTTATCTGGTCAACAAGCTCCTGCCGGGCAGCGACATCACCCATTTTCATGCCCATTTTGCGCATTCGCCGACATCCGTTGCCTTTTTCGCCAGCCTGCTTTCCGGCATCCCGTTCAGTTTCACGGCCCACGCCAAGGACATTTATACAACGGATCCCGTGCAGCTTCGAGAAAAAATGGCCCACGCCCGGTTTGTGGTCACCTGCACCGAATACAACCGGCGCCATCTGACCCGGCTTTCAGGAAATGCCGCGCCTGGCGTTTTCCGCATCTATCACGGCATCGACGTTGATCTTTTTTCCAGCCATCATACCGGCGCGTTGCCTTCGCCGCCTTACCGCATTCTGACCGTCTCCCGCATGACCGCCAAAAAAGGACTTCCCACGGTGTATCAGGCGCTGGGGATACTGCGCGACAGGGGATTGGTTTCATCACACCCTGATCGGGGATGGGGAAGAGCGGGATTCGCTTAAAAAACGGGTGCGGGATCTCGGACTGGAACCCCTTACCCGGTGGATGGGAACCATGCCCCATGACGCGGTCATCCGGCAGTACCAGCAGGCGGATCTCTTTGTTCTGGGCTGCGAGATCGCGGCCAATGGCGATCGGGACGGCATTCCCAATGTCTGCGTCGAAAGCATGGCAATGGGGGTTCCCGTGGTCGCCACCCGGATTTCCGCGATTCCGGAGCTCGTTGAAAACGGCAAAACCGGCCTGCTGGTGGATCCGGGAAATCCCGAGGCCCTGGCCGACGCCATGATCCAGGCGCTGACGGATGCCGATTTGCGGCAGGAGATGATTGCCGCCGCCAGGGACCGGGTGATCCGGGATTTTAACAACCGCAACCTGATCGGCGATCTGGCAGTCCTTTACACCCGGGCGCTTCGGGAAAACAGCGCAAAACCGGTTTGACGCGGACGGCTGCCGCCCGGAACAACCGACTGCGTGAAACGGTATCAAACGAGGAAACACCAGGGATGACGACCATCGGTTATTATACCCCTTTTAAACCGCTTGGGTTTCATCTTCCTTCCGGAGACCTGACCATTGCCACCGGCCTTCGGGATTTTCTGGAAGGCGGCGGGCACCGGGTCCTTCACCCCAGCCGGCTCCGGGCCCGGTGGATATTCTGGAAGCCCTGGCTGTGGCCGATCGTTGTCAGGGACCGGCTTCGCGCGCTGCGGATGCTTGCGCCATGCCCGCGCCGGACTCTGGCTGACCTACCATGCGTATTACAAATCGCCGGATCTGATCGGCCCTGGGTCTGCCGAAGGCTTGCCATCCCCTATGTCATTTTTCAGGGAATTTATTCGACCCGGCGCAAAAAAAACATCAAGACCCTGCCGGGATATGTCCTGAACCGTCAGGCCCTGATGCGGGCGGACCATGTCTTCTCCAACCGGAAAGAAGACCTTGTCAATCTGCGGCGCCTGATCCCGGATGATCGCCTGACCTACATTGCACCGGGGATTGATCCAAAAGCGTTCACCTTTGACGCCGGCGCCCGCGGCGAGCTTCGGCGTTCATGGAAAATCCCGGAGAACACCCCGGTTGTGCTCTCGGCCGCCATGTTCCGCCCCGGCGTCAAGACGCAAGGGCTGATCTGGACGATCAAAGCCTGCGCCGAGATTTGCCGGCAGGGAAAGCCCGTGCAACTGGTCATTGCCGGAGACGGGAAGGAAAGAAAAACCCTTCAGGCCCTTGCCGAATCGCTGCTTTCCGGAAATGTCCGGTTTGTCGGAAAAATCCCCAGAGACCGGATGTACCGGTTTTACAGCGCCGGCGACATCTTCGTCTTTCCGGGAATCCGCGAAACCCTTGGCATGGTGTATCTCGAAGCCCAGGCCTGCGGTCTTCCGGTGGTTGCCTTTCATAACGGGGGCATTCCCGAAGTGGTCCGGGACAGGATCACCGGATTTCTGACGCCCGCTATATGACCTGCGGGCATTTACGGACGCCATCACCCGCATCCTGGACGATGCGACGCTGCGAAGAAAAATGGGCGAGGCGGCCGTCAGGCATGTTCGAACCGCTCATGATATCCACCGGAATTATCGGCAGATTGAAACGGTTATCCAGCATGTTCTTGCCGGGTACAGCCGACAGGATCATGGACTTTGATTGCGGTTTCTGGCATGATGATATGCTATTGCCGTGATAATGCCCGGTAAACTTTCTTTGCAGGGATTCAATGTTTTGAACCCGTACTTTTGGGGCTTTTATGAAAACAAAATACTTAAAGCGCTTATCTTTCCTGCTCATTTTGTTGATCCTGGCTTTTCCCGCGGTTTCATCATCCGGGGAAAAACTCGAGTTTCGGCATCTTGCCGGTCGTGGATGTGCTGCCGCTTCTGGTCGGCCAGGAAAAAGGACTTTTTGAAAAAGAAGGCATCGATCTGGAGCTGATCAGCTTTCAAAGCGCGCTGGAGCGGGATGCCGCGCTTCAGGCCGGCAGGCTGGACGGCTATTTCGGGGATATTCTGAACACGGTCCTTCTGGTGCAGAGCGGCGAGCAGCTTAAAATCATCGCCACCGCCTTTCACACCCATCCCCAATGCCGGATGTTCGGCATTGCGGTCGCTCCCGGGTCCGGCATCACCGACCCTGCCGGAATCCAGGGAAAGGACGTGGCCATTTCCAGCGCAACGGTCATCGAATACCTTCTGGATCAGCTTCTGGCCACCCGGAACATGAGCCCCCGGGATGTGACCAAGCAGGAAATCAAGAAAATCCCCATCCGCCTGCAGATGCTCCTGTCCGGTCAGGTAACGGCCGCGCTGCTGCCGGAGCCGCTGTTGACCCTGGCCGAGACCCACGGCGCCAGCGTCGTTCTGGATGACCGGCAACTGAATACGGCCCTGACGGTTCTGGCCGTCAACCTGAAAAACAGGCCCGCCATCACCGCCCTGATTCCGGGATTTTTAAAAGCCTACAATGCCGCGGTCGATCTGATCAACGAGAACCCGTCCGCCTTCAAAGAGCTTCTGATCACCAAAACCCAGTTTCCCATGGCCGTAAAAGACAAATATCCGGTCCCGGTTTTTCCGGCCCGCGCCCTTCCGGCCGAGGCGGATGTCCTTGCCGTCCAGGAATGGCTGATGAAAAACGGTTTGATCAAATCGCGCATTCCCTACGCCGATATGGTCATTTCCGGCAGGTAGACAAGATGATAGACGTTGAGGGATTGACCAAGAAGTTTGACAAGGACGGCGAAGCCGTTCTGGAGGATATCTCCTTTTCCCTGAATGCCGGGGATTCGCTGGCCGTCATCGGCCCCTCCGGGTGCGGCAAAACCACCCTGCTTGCCATCATGGCCGGACTGATTCCGGCCACCGCAGGCACGGTCCGCATTCAGGGAAACCGGGGCAGGCCCGGAAAGACATCGATCATCCTGCAGGACTTACGGACTGTTTCCCTGGAAGACCCTGGCGGAAAATGTGGCCCTTGGCATGAAGATCCAGAACATGCCTGCCGAGGTCCGGGCCGCCAGAACCAAAGCGCTTCTCTCGGAGCTGAACCTGGCCCCTTATGCCCATCACTATCCGGTTCAGCTCAGCGGCGGGCAGAAGCAGCGGGTCGCCATTGCCAGAGCCATTGCCACGGAGCCGGACATCCTGTTGATGGACGAGCCGTTTTCGTCCCTGGATGCCATCACCCGCGAACACCTGCAGACCGTCATGAAGGACATGTGGCGGAAAAACAGATTGACTTTTGCCATCGTTACCCACAGTGTTGAGGAGGCGGTTTTTCTGGGGCGGTTCATCCTGGTGCTCGGGAGCCGGCCGGCCCGGATCCGGGCCATGATGGACAATCCGCATTTTGGACATGGAGAATTTTCGATTGAGCGATGTCTATTTCAACAAAATAAAAGAAGTCCGCAAGGTCCTGGAAGGCTGAAACATGAAGGCCATCCGCTATACCCTGTCCGGCGTGCTGCTCATCCTGTGCTGGAAGCTTTTCTCCATGGGGCTTTCCTCGGCCATGCTGCCGCCTCCGGAGCAGGCGTTCGCCGCCTTTGGAGAGGCCCTGAAAACCGCCCTCTTCTGGAAGCATTTCGGCGTCAGCGCCTTTCGCGTTTCAGCGGCCATGGCGCTGGCCTGGCTGGCGGGATTTCCGCTGGGAATTCTGATGGGGTATTCCAAAGCCGTGGACCGGCTGCTCTCCCCGATCCTGTTTTTAACCTATCCGATCCCCAAGATCGTGCTGCTTCCCATTTTCCTGATTCTCTTCGGGCTGGGGGATGCCCCGAAAATCCTCATGATCGCCCTGATCATGGGGTATCAGATCGTGGTGGCCACGCGCGACGGCGTGCTGCGGCTGGATGAAAAATACATTCAGTCCTTCCGGTCCCTTGGCGGCACCCGGCTTCAGGCCATTTATCATGTCGTGATCCCGGCCGCGCTCCCCCAGGGATTTACCGCCCTTCGCATCGGCACCGGAACCGGCATTGCCGTGCTGTTTTTCGTGGAATCCTTTGCCACCGCAACCGGACTGGGCTTTTACATCATGGATGCCTGGGGCCGCTTTGATTATGTGCAGATGTTTATCGGCATCATCGCCATGAGCCTTCTCGGGGTCCTGCTGTATGCGTTTTTCAACTACCTGGAGCAGAACCTCTGCGCCTGGAATTTTCTGGAATCCGGCAGACCCGCAGCCGCCGGACCCGCATCCGCCCTGACCCGCCAGATCGTGGATTTCGGCCGCATGATCAAATTCAGCCATACGATCTTCGCCCTGCCCTTTGCCTTTTCCGCGGTGGTCCTGGCGCATCACGACCATGAGATCACGCTCCGGACCTTTTTCTGGATACTGGTCGCCATGGTCAGCGCCCGCTCTGCGGCCATGGGTTTCAACCGGATTGTGGATGCCCGCTTTGACCGGCTCAACCCGCGAACCGCGGAGCGGCATATCCCTTCCGGAACCGTATCCTCGCTGTCGGCAATCCTCTTTGTATCGGGGTTTTCCCTGGCTTTCATCCTGGCGTCGGCCATGATCAGCCGCCTGTGTTTCTGGCTCTCCATGCCGGTTCTGGCGATTCTGTTTTTTTACTCCTATACCAAGCGGTTCACCTCCCTTTCCCATCTCTATCTGGGAATGAGCATCTCCCTGGCCCCGCTGGGAGCCTGGATCGCCGTAACCGGCCGGTTCGAACCCGCCATTCTCATCTTATGCCTGGCGCTGCTGACGTATATTGCCGGATTCGATATCCTCTACGCCTGCCAGGATGTTCAGTTCGATCAGGAAATCGGCCTGTATTCGATTCCCTCGCGCCTGGGCGTGAAAGCCGCCTTTCACATTTCATCCATCCTGCATGTGGCGACCTTCATTTCGCTGACGGCGCTCTTTATTGTATTTGATCTGGGAATGGTCTATCTTCTGGCCCTGGTGATCATCGGCGGGCTGCTGGTTTTTCAGCACCGGGTGATCCGTCCCCATGATCTGACCCACATCGATCTGGCGTTTTTTCATGCCAACAGCGCCATTTCCATTCTCCTGTTTCTGGGAATCCTGGGGGACGAATTATTGAGATAACGGGACAGCCATTTTCCCGTGGAGACACATGATGAACCAAAAACTGATCGTGGCGATTACCGGCGCATCCGGCGCCATCTATGGCGCGGTGCTGGTGGCGGAGCTCCTGCGGCGGCCGATTGAAGTCCATTTGATCGTATCGGATTACGGCCGCAAAGTCATGGCCCATGAACTGGGCATATCCGGCCCGATGCTGCCTTTTCTGGAGTCCGAATTCGGCCTTGTACCCCACGGCCTTTCGGTTTTAAACCAATATTCCGCGGACAACCTGTTTGCGCCGCCCGCCAGCGGCTCTTTCCGGCATGCCGGCATGGTCATCGCCCCCTGTTCCATGAAGACCCTGGCCGCCATTGCCTCGGGGTTTGCGGACAATCTGATCACCCGCTCCGCGGATGTCTGCCTGAAGGAAAAAAGGCCCCTCATCCTGCTGCCGCGGGAAACCCCGCTCAGCACCATTCATCTGGAGAACATGCTCAAAGTTGCGCGGGCGGGCGCCGTGCTGCATCCCCCGGTTCCGGCCTTTTATCACCGGCCCGAAAGCGTTCGGGACATCGTGAACGCCACCGTCGGCCGGGTGCTGGATCACCTGGGGATTTCCCATCATCTGGCCGCGGAATGGAGCGGCGCTTAACCCCACAAGAAGGAAAGGCATTCATATTCATGAAATACAACAATCTTGGCGAGTTTATCCAAGCCCTGAAAAATAACGGCGAGCTGAAAATCATTTCGCACCCCGTATCCGCTGTTCTGGAGATCAGCAGACTGACCGATGCGGAATCCAAAAGCCCGCAGGGCGGAAAGGCCCTGTTTTTTGAAAAGGTGAAGGATTCGCCGTTTCCGGTCGCCACCAATCTGTTCGGCAGCTCCCGGCGCATCTGCCTGGCCCTTGGCGTCGACAACCTGGAACATCTCGGGGACCGGATCCGGGAAATCATCCACATGTCCCCGCCCCGGGATCTGCGGGACATGCTGGGCATGCTGACAACCGCCTTTTCCGTATCCCGGTTCTTTCCCCGGAAAAGCCGCGCCAGGGTTCCCCCCTGCCAGCAGGTGGTCCTGAAAGGCGATGACATCAATCTCTTCGATCTGCCGGTGCTGCATTGCTGGCCCCAGGATGCCGGCCGGTTCATCACCCTGCCGCTGGTTGTCACAAAAAGCCTGTCCACCGGAAAGCGCAATGTCGGCATGTACCGGATGCAGGTATTTGACCGCAGGACCACCGGCATGCACTGGCACATCCATAAAGACGGCTCCAATTATTTCAACGAATACCGCAAGGCCGGAAAGCGGATGCCGGTCGCTGTGGCCATCGGCGCGGACCCGGCCACCATCTATGCGGCCACGGCCCCCATGCCCCGGAACGTGGATGAAATGATTCTGGCGGGCTTTATCCGGAGCGCCCCGGTTGCCATGGCCCGGTGCCTGACCTGCGATCTGGAGGTTCCGGCCGAAGCCGAATTCATTCTGGAAGGCTATGTGGATCCGGAAGAGCTGCGGCGCGAAGGCCCGTTCGGGGATCATACCGGCTATTACTCCCTGGCCGATGATTATCCGGTGTTTCATGTCACGGCCATCACCCGCAGAAAATCGCCGGTGTACTGCGCAACGCTTGTGGGCCGGCCGCCCATGGAGGACTGCTATCTGGCCAAGGCAACGGAGCGGCTCTTTCTGCCCCTGCTGCAGACCGTATTTCCGGAAATCACGGACTACTGGCTTCCCTGGGAAGGGGTGTTTCACAACATCGTCATCGTTTCCATCCGGAAAGAATACCCCAGGCATGCCCAGAAAGTCATTTCCGGCCTCTGGGGACAGGGCCAGATGAGCTTCTGCAAGGCCATCATCGTCGTGGATGAAACCGTCGATCCCAAGGATCCGGGTCAGGTCATGCGGCAGCTTGTGGACAATTTCGACTTATCGACCGACATCATGAACGCCCAGGGCGTCCTGGATGTCCTGGACCATTCCTCGCCCTTTGCCAATTTCGGGAACAAGATCGGGATCGACTTGACGGCCCGCATCAGCGGGGAGCCGCTGCGGAGCCCCCCCCTGCCCGTTTCCCGGCCCGGAAATTTCACCGAGGATGCGCTCCTTTCCGGCATTCAGGCCGGCTGCGACGGCATTCTGTCCCTTCGCATCCTGGAAGGCGATACGAACCGGCGCAACCGGATCCTGGTCCTGAAGGTTCAAAAGGCGCCCGGCCTTTCCGGAAGCTATTTTTCCGACCGGCTCCTGAACGCCGATATCCTGCTGCCGTTTAACCTGATGCTTTTCTATGACAGCAACGTGGACATCCGGGACAATTCCTTCATTCTCTGGAAACTCTTCAACAACGTGGACCCGGGCCGGGACGTGACCCTCCGCGAGGGCCGCTGCGTGATCGACGCCTGCAAAAAAGGCCCGGAAGAAGGCCATGTCCGTGAATGGCCGGACGAGCTTTCATTCGATGAAACCCTTATCACCGCTGACCCATAACCCATTACCCATAACCTCTTTCATTCAACGGAGGACCCATGAACAACACCGTTTTAATCACCGGCGCCACTTCCGGCTTTGGGAAAAGCTGCGCCAGACGTTTTTCGGAAAATGGCTGGAACCTGGTCCTGATCGGCAGGCGGACCGACCGGCTGGACGCCCTGAAAGCAGAGCTATCCAATAAGAGCCAGGTTCTCACCCTCTATCTGGATGTCCGCGACCGCAACAGCGTCTCCTCCCGGCTGCAAGGCCTTCCGGAGCCTTTTCAAAACGTGGATGTCCTGATCAACAGCGCGGGCCTTGGCCTTGGCCTGAATCCCGCCCAGCAGTGCGATCTGGACGACTGGGACACCATGGTGGACACCAATATCAAGGGCCTGATGTACTGCACCCGGAGCCTGCTGCCCGGCATGGTCGAGCGAAACCGCGGCCATATCATCAACCTGGGATCGGTGGCGGGCAGCAACCCCTATCCCGGCGGCAATGTCTACGGCGCAACCAAGGCCTTTGTGGCGCAGTTTTCCCGAAATCTTCGATCCGATCTGCTGGGCACCCGCGTCCGCGTAACCAACTTAGAGCCCGGACTGGCCGAAACGGAATTTTCCATCATCCGGTTCAAGGGGGATGTTTCAAAGGCGGGCAGCATCTACCAGGGCACCAAACCCTTGACCGGCCCCGACATCGCCGAAATCGCGTATTTTGTCGCAACCCTTCCCGAACACGTCAACATCAACAGCCTTGAAATCATGCCCACCTGTCAGGCATGGGGGCCCCTGGCCGTTCATCGCGAGAAGTAACGGGTTTAGCAGATGGGCTGCAGGCAATGCCGACTTTCTCAAACCCCGTCCGGAAGACGGGGTTTTTCCTGATTAAACAGTTCTTCGCACATCACTGCCGGATAAACCAGGACGTCGCTCCGCTTCTGAACCTCTTTTCCCCCATAAAAAAGAGATTGCCCCGCCTGCCAAGGTTGCAGCGGTATCTCAACGCCTCCATCACCGCCATATTTTCAAGCAGGTATTCCCGAAGCGGATCACGACTGACGTGAATCTCGCTTTCCAATCCCAAAAGGAACGCTGCCAGACCGATAAGTATGGATTCAATATTTCTTTTGATCATGGCACTGAGTTATAACTGGGAAATAAGGGAGTTCTTCGTATTGGGCTTCAACACACGCACCGCGAACGAGTGTACCATGATTGAGTACTTCCCCAATATGCCCGACGAGAAGGGAGGATTTTTACTCCATGTGGCGAGTTATATGGACTTCCAGCATTAGAACTGGATAGGATCTCAAGGCGTTCGACGAAGGAAGCATTCATACGTCATCTGGCTCAGGGGAGATGGTTGGCATCCCACCTGGACGCCTGGGCCTCAAAATCGGCAAGATCCCATCTCACACAGTAGCTTGATCCATACCATTTGCCCAGGCGCTAAGCCGTGTCGCCGTATTTTCACCATCCTAATTGCCTGCCTCGATTTTTTGAGGAGCAAGCCGGTAGCCCATGGAATGAATTATCGCGTTAACGCTTGCAAACTCTGGGTTTCCGTTTTCAGAAAGAGCTTTTTGAACGCCCTTTCGTGATAAACCGGCTTCCGTAGCAATCCTGGATATGCCTTTAACGCGGCTCAGGACGCGAAGCGAGGACAGCAAAGCGCCCGTGTCCCCGTCTTTGGCGTATTCCTCGAAAATCAGGGAAATATAACCGTCAATTTCCTCTGGATGATCTTGGAAATAGTCCGCTTCCACTTCTGAAAATTTTCTATATGTGCTCATTGTTCAGGTACTCCTGCCAATAGATTTTGGCCTGTTTAATATCTTTTTGCTGGCTTCCTTTGTCCCCGCCGCAGAGTAAAACAACTATGTCGTTTTCATCCTCTCCGAAATAAACCCTGTAGCCGGAACCAAAGAACAATCTTAATTCGCTGACGCCTTCCCCTACCGGCTGGCAATCCCCATAATTGCCTTGCTCAAGTCTTTTGATACGGGCAATTATGCGTTGCCGCCCTATAGACATCCCGAATGCCATAAAGCCATTCTGTAAAAGGTTCATTCCCGTCATTGCCTGCATAAACAATCACGTTTTTTGGTTGAGCTGCCCGCGCCATTAATTCTTCTCCTTCCTGGATTATATAGCAGCGTACCATAGTACGCAAGGCCTATTAAAGCGATGATTCATGGATTTTCCCTTCACAAAGACAAGATTTTGGTAATCAATTCGTATTCTTTATTTACTGCGTCCGCGGAAAAAAGGCAATCTGTCTTGACTGAGGTGATCTTGAATCTCCAGATTTGTCTTGACAAGGTGGATACCCTCAATTTATTGCTTAACCCTGTCTGTTATCAAGCAATGCGGCCGGCGGAAGGACACATTTCCATCACATATTTTTGATAAAGGAGAGAGATTATGCGCATTCGTATGCTTGCGATCATTATTGCGGCTTATCTGACGGGGTTTGCCGGCATGGCCATGGCCGAGACCCAGATCAACATCGCCATCGTCGTCACCCCGGACTTCGTACACACCCGGGCCGCGAATTGGTTCAAGGAAGAAATCGATAAGGTCCTTCCCGGCAAATACGCGGTTATTGTCCATCACTCGGCGGCATTGGGCAGCGAGACCCAGGCGCTGCAGCAGATCCAGGTCGGCGCCACGCAGATGTCCGTGTGCACCACCGGACCCATCGAGGCTTTCGTACCCGAGATCAAGGCGCTGGAAATGCCCTTTTTATTTCCTTCCTACGAGGCTGCAGACATGGCCCTGGACGGACCGATCGGCCAGGATTTTGCCAGACGCTTTGAAAAAGCCGGTTTCGTGGCGCTCCATTTTCTGGACAACGGTTTTCGAAATGTGACCAATTCCAAGCACCCCATCAAAACGCCGGAGGATGCCAAGGGCCTGAAAATCCGCACCATGGAGGCGCCCACCCACCTGGCCATCTGGCGCGCCATCGGCGCCAACCCGACGCCCATGGCATGGCCCATCTTTACCGCACTGCAGCAGGGAGTCATCGACGGGCAGGAGAACCCCATCGCCGTGATTTATGCAGCCAAACTGACCGAAGCCGGGCAAAAATACCTTTCCCTGACCCGGCATGTCTACTCGGCCCTGGTCTTTGTGGCCAACAAGTCCTTCATGGACAATCTGCCCGCAGCCGAACGCAAGGTCATCATGGATGCCGCGCGCACTGCCTCCCTTAAAGGCCGGGCCTATATCCGCGATAACGAGGTCAGGCAACTGGCGGAACTCAAGGCCGCCGGCATGGCAGATCGAAGCGCATCCCGACATCGCGGCCTTCCGGAAAGTGACCGCACCCGTTGTGGACGCGGCTACCGGGGATACCAGGAAAATCGTCGAGGACATCCGCAAGCTGGTGAAATAACGCGGGGTGATTCAGCCCGGAGAAAATGGACATGATAAAACTGCTGCAACAGATCAGCCTGTGGATCAATGCCGTCGTGGAGAAACTCCTTCTGGTGATCGGAGGGAGCATCTGCATCATTCTCTTTGCGCAGGTGCTCTCCCGCTATCTGGGCGCTTCCCTGGGCTGGTCGGAGGAAGTGAGCCGCCATCTGCTGGTGGCCATCACCTTTCTCGGCGGAACAGCCGCCTATAAACGAATGAGCTTTATCGGGCTCAAGGGGATCGGGCACAGCCTGGGCCGGTCTGCCCAGCAGGTTATCGTTGTGGCCCTGCAGGTGGCAACCCTTGGCTGTTTTTGCATCCTTGCCTGGTTTGGAACGGAGTATACGGTCAAGGCCTGGGAACATACCACAGCCTCATTGCAGATTCCCATGGCGATCCCCTTTGCCGTTATCCCCGTATCGTCACTGGTGTTTATCGTGCATGTGCTGTCAGATATGGCAACGACGTTTGAACGGAAAACGCAATGACGGTCATTCTTCTTTTTGCGCTTCTTTTCCTGCTGATCGCCCTGGGGCTTCCGATCGCCCTGTCCATCGGTCTTCCGGCCATCGGCCTCATGCTGACTCCCGGCGTTTTTCCCGCAGGCGTCCAGCTCTCGGCACTGGGCCAGACCATCGTGCAACTGCTCTTTGCCGGCGTGGATTCTTTCGATCTTCTGGCCGTGCCGTTGTTCATGCTGGCAGGCGCCATCATGGAGACCGGGGGAATATCCCGGCAGCTCATAGATTTTTCGGACAGCCTGGTGGGCTGGGTCCCGGGGGGCCTGGCATGCGCCTGTATCGTCGCATCCATGTTCTTTGCCGGAATTTCCGGATCCGCGGCCGCGGACACCGCCGCCATCGGCGCGGTCGTCATTCCCGCGATGATCCGCCAGGGGTATCCGCCGGCTTTTGCCGCAGCCGTGGTCGCCGCGGGCGGCTCCATCGGCGTCATCGTTCCGCCATCCATTCCCATGGTGATTTTCGGTTTTCTGACCAATGTCTCCATTGCCAAACTCTTTGCCGGCGGGATGATGGTCGGCGTTCTCTTCGGGTGTTCCTTCATGGCGGTGTCGATATGGATCTGCCTGCGCAAGGGTTACGGGCTGCGCAAGGGCTTTTCCCTGGGGCGGGTGTGGGTATCACTGAAAGAAGCGGTGTGGGCGCTGGGAGCTCCCGTCATCGTGCTGGGAGGTATTCTCTCGGGTATCGTCACGGTCACCGAGGCGGCGGCCCTGGCGGTTTTCTACGCCCTTCTGGTGAGCATGGCCTTCAACCGCGAGCTGAAGTGGCAGGACATGCCCGCACTCATTATCCGCTCGCAGATCACCGCCGCAACCATCCTTTTTATCATTGCCATGGCCAAGGTCTTTACCTGGCTGATCGCCATGAAACAGACGACCCAGCTCGTGGGCGCCGCGGTTACCGCGCTGGGACTGCCGCCCTGGGGACTGCTGCTTCTGGTCATGGCGGCGCTTCTGGTCATCGGCTGCGTCATGGAAACCACGGCGGCCCTGATACTGCTGGTGCCTGTCCTGGCCGCGCTGACGCCCCAGATGGGGGTCGATCCGGTCCAGTTCGGGGTTCTCATGGTCGTTAACCTGGCCATTGGCATGTTGACCCCGCCTGTTGGGATCTGCCTGTTTGTGAGCTGCGGCATTTCCGGAGTGCCGCTTGGGGAAGTGGGCCGTGCCGTCATGCCGCTGGTTGCCGCGGCCATCGCGGCGCTGCTGATCGCCTGCTTCTGGCCGCCCTTGACCTTGTGGCTGCCGTCGCTGATCTACCGCTAAGAGATAAGAGAATACGGAATCAGCCAAACCGTTCTTCATTTACCGCGTCCGCAAAAAGACACTCCGTTTCGAATCGTTTTTTTCAGCAGTTGTCAAATTATACAAATGTGGTAAAAGATAAAACCTGAACGAACCCGGAGGATGACGATTGCACAACCGGGACAAATCGATATAACACCTTCAGTTCTTTAAGACAGGATATCACACGCGATGAATACAGCGACATTTAAAAACACGTTTGAGCCCTGCTGCCTGGCAACGACCATCGGCAGCCTTCCCCATACGGATGCGGCCCGGGCCACCCGGCTGATGCTGAAGAGCACGCCTGAAATCCCTTCCTGGGTTCAGTTCCCCAAACGCGATTTTCATGAGAACATGATGATGCAGTTTACCGAAGGGCTGCCGGCGCTGGCCCGGGACGGGGATCGCATCTCCTTTTCCACCCTGGATGAAAGCTATGCGGAGCAACTGACCGATTTTTACGAACGCTACATGGCTGCAACCGAGGAAGGAGAAGCCGGGGCTCTCGACAGCTTCGGTCTTTCCCCGCAGTACGCCATCGGCTTTTCCGAATTCTTGGCCCGGCTTGCCGAACCTGCGGTGTCGGGCGCGGCCGTCATGCTCAAAGGCCAGGTCTCGGGGCCCTTTACCCTGGGGACGAACCTTGTGGATCAAAACGGGCGCTGCGCTTACTATGATGAGCAGCTTCGCGATGTCATCGTCAAGACCGTAGCCATGAAGGCCCTGTGGCAGATGACGCGTCTGGGCGCGTTCGGACTGCCCGTGATGATCTTTATCGATGAGCCGTCTCTTCTCGGATTCGGGAAAATGACCTTTCTTTCGGTCAGCCGCGAAGATGTCATCCGTGACATCAACGAGGTCACGGCAGTCATTCACGCCAGGGGCGGGCTTGCCGGCGTCCACTGCGAAGAGAACACCGACTGGTCGCTTTTAATGGAAACCGATCTGGACGTTCTCGACTTTGACGCCTACGACCACATTCAAGGCATCACCCTCTATCCCGCGGAGCTGGCCAGATTTTTCGAGCGCGGCGGATGCCTGGGCTGGGGCATCGTTCCCACGCTGGACAAAGACGCGGCCGCGACCGAAACGGTCGAATCCCTTCTGGCGCGTTTTGAAGCCGGGATGGACCAGTTCGTCGCCAGGGGCTTTGACAGGGAGCTATTGCGGCGCCGGGCGCTGATCACCCCAAGCTGCGGCGCGGGCGGCGTGCTGACCGAGATGCTTGCCGAACGCGTGCTGGACCTGCTGAACAGTCTTTCCGCCGTGCTTCGCAGCCGATACGGATTTGCGCAGAAGCAAGAATGATTCGGCAGGCAAAAACGATCCTTAAGAACACCTTCGGGTACGATGAGTTCCGGCCGCTTCAGCAGGAGATCATCGAAAATATTCTCGGTCGGAAAGACACCCTGGTCATCATGCCGACCGGGGGCGGAAAGTCGCTTTGTTACCAGATTCCGGCGCTGATATTCGAAGAGCTGACGGTTGTCGTCTCTCCGCTCATATCCCTGATGAAGGATCAGGTGGAGCAACTGACGGCACTGGGCGTCGGGGCCGTGGTCCTGAACAGCACGCTGTCCTTTGAAGAATATGGTCAGAACATCTCCCGAATCCTGAGAAATGATGTTCGGCTCCTGTATCTTGCCCCGGAAACCCTCCTGATGCCGAAAACCCTTGCCATGCTGTCCTCCAGGCGCGTGGACTGCATCGCCATCGATGAAGCGCACTGCATCTCCGAATGGGGGCACGATTTCCGGCCGGAGTACCGCCAGATGGTTACGGTGAGAAACCAGTTCCCCAGGGCCGTCTGCGTGGCGCTGACCGCAACCGCGACGCCGCGGGTCCAGAAGGACATTCAGCATTGCCTGAATTTTGAAGTCCGCCAATGCATTTATCGCCAGTTTCAACCGGAAGAACCTCTTCCTGCAGATCAATCAAAAAACCAGTCCGGTCCAGCAGACCATCGAATTTATCAAAAAGTTTCCGAATCAGCCGGGAATCATCTATTGCCTGGCGCGCAAACAGGTGGATGATCTGACAAACACATTAACCAAGGCAGGCTTTTCCGTAAAACCCTATCATGCGGGGCTCACGGACAGCGAGCGCCGGCAGAACCAGGAAAGCTTTATCCGCGATGATGTCCAGATCATGACCGCGACCATCGCCTTTGGCATGGGAATCAACAAGCCCAATATCCGCTTTGTCCTGCATTATGACCTGCCCCAGAATATCGAAAGCTATTACCAGCAGATCGGACGCGCCGGAAGGGACGGCTTAAGGGCCCATTGCCTGTTGTTGTTCGGTTACAGCGATATTCATAAAATCAAATACTTCATCAACCAGAAAGCGGATAAAGAAAAACGCACCGCCATCATGCATCTGAGCGCCCTGATCGGAATGGCCGAAACCGCGTGACTGCCGCCGCATCCCCCTGCTTGACCTATTTTGGAGAAAAATACGCCAGCCCCGAATGCGGCATGTGCGACAACTGCGCATCCGGAGAACAAACGCTCTGCGATCTTTCGATTCCGGCCCAGAAATTCCTGTCCTGCGTGAAGCGCTGCGAGGAGATGTTCGGCGCGGAACACATCATCGATGTATTAAGAGGCGGCAAAACGCAGAAGGTCATGAAATTCAGCCACCAGGACCTGTCCACTTACGGCATCGGCAAAGATTATTCCAAACCGGCATGGTTCCATCTGAGCCGGCAACTGCTGCAAAAAGGGCTGCTGATTCAGGACATGGAGCATGGCGCGCTGAAGCTGACGCCGAAGGCATGGGAAGTGCTGCGGGGAAAGGAGCTGTTTCTGGGAAAAATGGATGCCAAACCCGAGGCGGTCCGTCCCCGGTCAAAGACATCGAAACCGGCTGCGATCAAACCCTGTTTGCGCTGCTTCGGGAAAAGCGAAAGGAACTGGCCGATATGACCAATGTTCCGCCCTATGTGATCTTTCCGGATAAGACCCTGATTGAGATGGCGATATTTTTCCCGCAATCGCCGGAGAGTCTGCGGCATCTGCATGGCGTGGGTTCGATAAAATCCGAAAGATACGGCCATTATTTTCTTGAGATCATCTCCAGGTACTGCAAGGATCAACACATTTCGGAAAAACCAAAAAGCATCTTGAATCCCGAGGCCGTCATCCTTGAAAAAGCCGCAAAACGCAGATACATCATTATCGGCGAAGCCTATAATTCGGGAAAGACCGTCACGGAACTGGCCGCGGAGTATGACGTCAAACAGATCACCATTATCAATCACCTGTACAACTACATCTCCGATGGCAACCCCCTTCGGCGCGTGCGATGAATTTCTGGCCCTTTCGGCCCTGTCCCCGGACCAGCAGGCCGCGGTGCTGGAAACTTACGAAAGGCTGGGCACCGAACAATTAAAACCTGTTTTCGATGCCATGGATGAAAAAGTGTGTTATGATGAGCTTCATTTGCTTCGGTTGTATTATCTTGTAAGGGACAGGGGGCGCCAAATTGATTGTGGAGTCAGATTTCGACTTTTTGACGTTTTTTAAACAATATGAACGCATTCAGTCCGGAACAGATCATTATCGTCAATCAGGCGGCGGCCATGGCCGAGGAGCTGGTCAGCAACCATTACAAAATGTCCCTGACCGAGTGGAAACGGCCCCGTTATGACTTTAAAACCCTGGCGGATCTGGATCCCGATGAAATTGTTGACGGACCGCTGGCCCAGATCATCCGCTACGAAGGCAAACCCAGGCACGCATTTCTGAACTCTTCGACCTATGATTTCTATAAAATTTGTTTTCAGGATCATGCCATCGTGAAACTTCTTGCCCAAAACCCCTCCATTATGCTATTTTCTCTTGTTTTATATATTGCCACGCATGAGCTGATTCATATTGTCCGGTTCAGCAAATTTCTTCAAAATTTCCATGCATCACCGGATGAAAAACAAACTGAAGAAAAACGGGTACACGAAAAAACACATGAAATTCTCAGCGACATCAAACTAAGTGGAATTTCGGAAGTGTTTGAATTTTCAAAGAGTTGGCAAATTCCGCTCGATAGTTTGACAGACTCCAGCGAAAAATATTCCGGCTGATTCTTGACAAGAACAATTCTTACATTATGTTTAGGTCGATTCGGGCAAAGAGATTTCTCAGATAATTTGATCCCAAAATCATTTCAGGAGGATTGCAGTATGCCGATTTATGAATATGAATGCACCCAATGCGGCGCCGTGGAAGAAGCCATTCAGAATTTTTCTGACAAACCGCTGAGTGTTTGCAAAAATTGTTCCGGTCATCTTCAGAAACTGATTTCCCAGAGCAGCTTTCACCTGAAAGGAACTGGCTGGTATGTAACGGACTATGCCGGAAAAAATCATAATGCTACCTCCGCACCCAAAAAATCCGAGGATAATACCGCGTCGCCGTCAGCCGAAACTCCCGCAGCAAGCTCAAAAACATCCGATAGCTCAGATTCATAACACGAGCGATACCCCTGGTATATTTCGAAATTTATCATGAAGGGAGGTGGCAATATCCTGCTGATACGCTTCTGAAATATATGATATATCGTTTTCAGTTTTTTCAATGAATTTTTTTATACCAATGGAAATTAAAGGAGAATTAAACCATGAAGCTCAGACCTTTACAGGATCGTATTGTTGTTAAACGCGTTGCAGAAGAAACCACAACCAAAGGCGGCATCATCATCCCCGATACAGCCAAGGAAAAACCCGCGGAAGGCAAAGTTGTTGCTGTTGGAAACGGCAAAGTGGCCGACGACGGCAAACGGATTGCCCTTGAGATCAAAACCGGAGACCGCATTCTTTTTGGCAAGTATTCCGGAACGGAAGTAAAGATTGAAGGTGAAGAATTCCTGATCATGCGGGAAGATGACGTACTTGGCGTAATTGAATAATAACGGATTGATGTTTACATAATACGGAGGAATGAATAATGTCGAAGATCATTAAATACGATATGAAAGCCCGCGAGGCCATGCTGAATGGCGTCAGAGCTCTTGCAGATGCAGTTGTGGTAACCCTCGGCCCCAAAGGCCGCAATGTGGTTATCGACAAATCCTGGGGATCCCCCACCATCACCAAAGACGGCGTTACGGTTGCCAAGGAAATCGAACTGGCTGACAAATTTGAAAACATGGGCGCTCAGATGGTCAAGGAAGTGGCCAGCAAGACCAGCGACATGGCCGGCGACGGCACCACGACCGCAACCGTTCTTGCCCGCTCGATCTACGAAGAAGGCCAGAAACTGGTCGCAGCCGGCAACAACCCGATGGCCATCAAACGCGGCATCGACAAGGCCATTGAAGTTGCGGTCAAGGAACTGCACAAGATGAGCAAGCCCACCAAGGACAAACGCGAAATCGCCCAGGTCGGCACCATCTCCGCCAATAACGACGAAACCATCGGCAACATCATTGCCGAAGCCATGGAAAAAGTCGGAAAAGAAGGCGTTATCACCGTTGAAGAAGCCAAGGGCATGGAAACCACCCTGGAAGTCGTCGAAGGCATGCAGTTTGACCGCGGCTACCTTTCTCCCTATTTTGTGACCGATCCTGAAAAAATGGTCGTCGCTCTGGATGATCCGTTTATTCTGATCAACGAGAAAAAAGTCAGCAGCATGAAAGACCTTCTGCCCATCCTGGAGCAGGTCGCCAAAATGGGAAAACCCCTTGTGATTATCGCCGAAGATGTTGAAGGCGAAGCCCTGGCCACCCTGGTGGTCAACAAGCTCCGCGGCACCCTGCAGGTTGCGGCCGTGAAAGCTCCTGGCTTTGGCGACCGCAGAAAAGCCATGCTCGAAGACATCGCCATCCTGACCGGCGGACAGGTCGTTTCCGAAGATCTGGGCATCAAGCTTGAGAACCTGACCCTTTCGGATCTGGGAAAAGCCAAGACGCATCAGCATCGACAAAGACAACACCACCATCGTGGACGGCGCCGGTTCCCGCTACGCCCTCGAAGGCCGTGTCAAACAGATCCGCGCTCAGATCGATGAAACCACTTCCGATTATGACCGTGAAAAACTTCAGGAACGTCTTGCCAAACTGATCGGCGGCGTTGCGGTCATCAATGTCGGCGCAGCCACCGAAACCGAAATGAAAGAGAAAAAGGCCAGAGTGGAAGATGCACTGAACGCAACCCGCGCGGCAGTCGAGGAAGGCATTGTTCCCGGCGGCGGCGTTGCCCTGGTTCGCTGCCTGGATGCCCTGGACAAACTGAAACTGAAAGGCGAGCAGAAACTCGGCGTCAAGGTGGTGATGCGCGCCATGGAAGAACCCCTGCGCCAGATCGCCAACAATGCCGGATACGAAGGCTCCGTGGTCATCGACAAAGTCAAGGCCGGCGAAGGTGCTTTCGGCTTTAATGCCGATACCAACATCTATGAAGACCTGATTGCCGCAGGCGTCATCGATCCGACCAAGGTCACCCGCTTTGCGCTTCAGAATGCCGGCAGCGTCGCTTCCCTGATGCTGACCACCGAGGCCATGATTGCCGACAAACCCGAAGAAAAGGCTGACCCGATGCACGGCGGCGGCATGGGCGGCGGCGGCGGCATGGGCGGCATGGGTGGAATGGGCGGCATGGGCGGCATGATGTAATCCGCGGCCCTATGTAGTCTTTTCTCATAAAATGCCTCCATGGATCGTTCATGGAGGCATTTTTTTATCAATTTCATTCTTGACATTGACTGCCATTAAAAATATTAATCAAATTTATGTTTTGCATTT
>CAWJRD010000036.1:0-18475 GCA_963845015.1 uncultured delta proteobacterium | reverse complement strand
TCCAGCGCCAGATGGCCGGCGATTTCGTAAAGCGGCTGCCGGGTAAGGAGTACGGTCTCGATTTCATCCATGCTGCCAACCGGCGTCAAACCGGGCCGCTGGATGCGGGTTTCTGGGTCCGCGGCCATCCGGACTCTGACCGTTTGCGGGTTGACCCTGAGCCAGATCACCTGTCCAGCCTTTCTCATGTTCCGGACATTTTCCGGATTCAGGATCACACCGCCGCCGGTTGCAATTATATATGAGTCCAAACACGAGGTCTCTTCGATCACGCTTTTTTCCATGTCTCTGAAAGCATTCCAGCCATTTTTTGCAACGATATCGCCGATGGTCATCCCGGATTTTTCAACAACGATTACATCGGTATCCAGAAACGGCCGATCCAGAAGCTTTGAAAGCGCTTTCCCCACGGATGTCTTTCCGGAGCATCGGTATCCGATCAGATAGATGTTCATGAATACAGGCTTTCAAATACTTTCCAGAATTCGGGGAAAGATTTTTCCACGCAGGTTTCATTTTCAATCCGGATTCCGGGCGTTTTGAGTCCGGCAACGGCAAAGCTCATGGCCAGGCGGTGGTCATCGTGCGGATCGATCAGTGCGGCATGCGGCTTTCCGCCCTCAATCCACATGCTGGTATCGCTGCATCCGGCAGTGATGCCCGCTTTTAAAAGCTCTGCCACAACCGATCCCAGCCGGTCGCTTTCCTTGGCTTTTAAGTGTCCTACGTTGGTGATGACGGTTTTGCCCTTTGCAAAAGCGGCCACAACGGCAAGGGTGGGGACCATGTCGGGCATGGCGACCATATCCACTTCAACAGCACGAAGATTTCCGCCGGTAACGGAAATGCCGTCCGGCTCCCCACGGGTCGTGCATCCCATGGTCGAAAGGACATCCAGAAGCCGAAGATCTCCCTGCCGGGAAGCATGCGAAACACCGGAGACCGTAATCGTTGCACCGGTTACTGCGGCCGCGGCCCAGAAGTATCCGGCCTGGGAGATGTCCGGTTCCACGCAAAACCTCCCGGACCGGTACCCCTGGTTTCCGGCGATCTGAAAGCGGCGGTACCCGTCTCGCGCCACGCTGACGCCGGCCTGGTTCATGATGTCGATCGTCATGTCGATATAGGGCTTGGAAACCGGGCCCTCCGTAACAGTAATTTCCATGCGGCTTTGCGTGAAGGGAGAGACAAGAAGCAGCGCAGATAGATACTGGCTGCTGGTGCCGCAGTTTAATGACACGCGGCCGCCGGAGATCACGCAGGCTTCAATTTCAATCGGCGGGCATCCCGGACGGCCAAGCGATATCGTTCTGACGCCGATCTGATGCAGCCCTTCCAGTAGATCCTGAATGGGCCGCTCCTGCATGCGCGGGGTTCCGGTCAGAATGTATTTCCCGTTTCCCAGAGCGCAAACCGCGGCCAGAAGCCTCATGGAAGTTCCGGAATTGCCCAGAAAAATCGGGGTGCCGCAAGGCTTCAAATTGCCATGTGCCCCGCGGACCCGCCACGAAACCGGGTCCTGATCAATAGAAATGCCCATCTGTCGCAGTGCGTCCCGGGTCAGCCGGGTATCTTCACTGTCCAGCCCGTTTTCGATGATGCAGTCGCCGTCGGACAGAGCGGAAACGATAAGTGCGCGGTGCGTGTAACTCTTTGATCCCGGTACTGTAACAATGGTATTTCGAACCGGGCGGGATTGAATTTCGATCATGAGGCTCTCTTTTATAAAAGGTTCTTCCGGAGGTTTTTCAGAGTTTCCATAAGGGATTGTTTCATGACGGACAGAGGCGCCGGGATTCGGGTCCACAGTTCGAATTGAAACGCAGCCTGGTGTATGAACATGGCCATGCCGTTGATTGTCCGGCATCCGGTGGCTTCCGCATCTTTCAGGAGGCGGGTTTTCAGCGGCGCGTACACGATATCCATAACCAGAAGGCCCGGGGTCAACATCACTTCCGATATCGGTGATTGGTGAATAAGCGGAGCCATTCCGATGGATGTGGTCTGGATCAGAATGTCAAAGGGAAGGGAGTCAAGCTCTGAAATGGGGATAAAATCCGCACCCAGCGATGCCGCCAGTTTTTCTCCTCTTGAAACGGTCCGGTTGATAAGGGTCAGGCTGGCGCCGCGGGATTTGACGCCAAAACCGATGGCGCGTGCAGCGCCGCCCGCGCCGATGATGGCCACATTTTTCCCTTCCAGGCAGGTGATCGCTTCAAGTGCTGAAACCGCGCCCAGACAGTCCGAGTTATATCCTTTGAGGCGACCCTTGTGGTTGATGACCGTATTGACGGCGCCGACGTTTTCAGCCACGGGATCCAGTTCATCCAGAAAGTCCAGTATTGAAACTTTGTGCGGGATGGTGATGCTGGCGCCTTTGATGCCCAGGGAACGCATCGCGGATATGCCTTCGCCGATCGCTTTGACCTGGAAAGCCACATATACGCCGTTGTATCCTGTTTTCGAAAAGGCGCGGTTGAACATCACCGGGCTCAGGCTGTGGCTGACCGGGTTTCCGAAAACGGCAAAAACCTGTGTTGCTGCATCAATCATGATTATATCGCCTGTCATGCCCTGGGGTAGGATCCCAGGCATTTCAGTACCATGCACATCCGGTTCATTGCATCAACTGCCTGCCGAACCCGAGCATCTTCCAAATGGCCTTCAATATCAACAAAAAAATGATAGCTCCAGTTTTCATGCCGGGATGGCCTGGATTCCAGCTTGACCATATTGAGTCCGGCGTCATTGATGGGTTTTAAGACTTTATAAAGTGCGCCGGGAACATGATGGGTTGCAAAGAGCAGGGAGGTTTTGTCCTGCTTTGTCCGACCGGGCATCTTTTTTCCAATAACGAGAAACCGGGTCGTATTCCGGATACTGTCTTCAATCCGGGAGGCGGCAATCGGAAGCTGATAAATCCGGGCGGCTTCCCTGCCGGCAATGGCGCCGGACCGTGGATTTTCCAGGGCTTTTTGAGCCGCAAGCGCCGTGCTGTCGCATGGCTCAAGCCGGCAGTTCGGCAGATGGCGGACAATCCATTCCCGGCACTGGGCAAATGCCTGAGAATGAGAATACAGCACCTCGATGTCCTTAAGGGTTCCCGCAGTCGAGAGCAGGTCATGAGAAATGGTCTGGTAAATTTCGGCGCAGATCTGGACGTCCGATTCCCAGAACAGATCGAGTGTCGTGTTGACCGGGCCTTCTATGGAATTTTCAACCGGCACCACACCGAATGGGTAGACCTCCTTATCCACGCCGGCAAAGATATCCCTGATCCTGTCAAGGGGCGCTGTCTGAACCCCCCTTCCGAAATGATTCAGGGTGGCAAGATGGGTAAACGTGCCTTCTGGGCCTAAGTAGGCAACAGTTACCGGTTTTTGAATCTCCCTTGAGGCGGCAATGATTTCCTTGAAAATGTGATGCAGGGCGCCCGTGCTCAGCGGCCCGCGGTTTAAGCGATTCAGGCGGCTGAGCAGCAGCGCCTCTCTGGCGCTGTCAAAAACCGGCCCGCCGTTTTTTGCCTTTATCGCGCCGATTTTTCGGGCGGTATCCAGCCGGGTGCAGATCAGATCCAGGATTTTTTCATCAATGGCGTCAATAGCCTTTCTAAGGCTGTCCATGTCTTCAGCCTCTGAATGGTCATCGGCAGGTGTTGGGGTGTGTGTGTTCATAAAGTGATGCGTTCCTCTATTTCTATACTTCAGCGCTTTAAAACTTCTTATTTTTCCGTGATGCTTTCCTGGATGGCGTATCCAAAATGCCTGCCTCCCTGCTCAATAGCGACCAGTACCCGGTCTCCAGGCGCAAGATGAACGATGGACACCGGTTCTCCATCCGGCCGCGTCAGACGGATGGTTTCGGCGTTTTGAACCAGCGTGGTCAGAACTCTGCCATTTACAGATGCTGTGATCAGCATCAGGGGCCGCTTTTCGATCTTCAAGCGGCCGACAACGGCGGCTGTCGTGTTGCCTTCATGGTCAACGATCTGAACCGGATCTCCGGCGCAAAGCTCCGAGAGATAACGGGTTTTTCCGCCGGGAACGCGGGTATAGGCATGCACCGGTCCGGCGTTGACCCGAAAAGGCCGTGGAGACACGTACGGGTTGGAAACGCTTTCGGCATGGATCAGAAAAAGGCCGCTGCTGCTGTTTCCGACCAGCATTCCCTGGCCGGCCGTCATCAGGGAGCAGGTGTCCACGCATACCCGATCGCCCATTCCGGCCGGCTGAACGCTCAGGATTTCTGCGGTCTCCAGAACGGTTTTTTCTTCCTGAGACCTTAAGCGGGTCAGGGCCTGTTTGAGGGATGCCGGATCAGGGGCATGCAGCAGAATATGCCGGACGCCTTTTTCCAGGATGCCGAAGGCTGTCTGGGCATCCGCCAGGCTGCTGACCTGGGCGATGACATCGGCGCCTCTGGCAATAAGATTCTCAAGGGGGATAATGCTCCAGTCCTGACAGTCCAGAATGACTTTCTTGTCCCGGCAGATGGTAAGGATCGCCTCTTCATCCTCCTTGCAGGTGATCCGGCAGGAGACCACATCTTCCCCCGGCTTGATGTCGCCATCCGGGGAAATGGTCTGGATTCTTCCCAGTTCCTTTATTTTTTCGGAAAACCCCGGCGGCGCCATAATTCCGTCCGCCCCGTTTTCTATGGCGGTTGTCGCCATGTCCTTATCCCACGGATCTATTTTGACCCAGATTGTGCGCGTCATTGTTCAGCCTTTCTACCGGATTATTTCAAGAAGGTTAAAGCCCTGTCCACATCCGCACCGTCGTGGACAATGGCGGCGATGGCCATGGTCATGGCTGTGGGGTCGCTGTGCTGAAACACGTTTCTGCCGATGGAAGCGCCGGCGCCGCCGGCATCCACGGAACCCTTGACCATTTCCAGGATATCGATGTCGGAGTCCATTTTGGGGCCTCCGGCAATCACGACCGGAACCGAGCAGCCCTGAATCACTTCACGAAAGGATTCCGTGGATCCGGTATAGGATACCTTGACAATGTCGGCTCCCATCTCGTCCCGACCCGGGCCGCGTGTTTGATGACATTGACGTCGAATTCATTCTTGATGTTCTCACCGCGCGGATAGATCATGGCCAGCAGCGGCATCCCCCAGGTCCGGGCGTCATAACTGACTCTTCCAAAATCATGCAGCATTTCCTTTTCGCCGCCGTTTCCCAGATTCACCTGGATGGAAACGGCATCCGCCCCCAGTTTCAGAGCCTCTTCCACCGTGCAGATCAGGGTTTTTGCATTGGGATACGTCGAAAGGTTGGTGGATGCCGACAGGTGGATGATCAGGCCGATATCCTTGCCCCGTCCGCGATGACCCGCCTTAACAAGCCCTTTATGCTCGACAATGGCATTGGCGCCCCCTTCGGAAACCTTCTGGATCGCATCTCTCACATTTATCAGTCCGGGAATGGGCCCGATGGACATGCCGTGATCCATGGGGACGATGACGGTTTTTCCGGTATTCCGGTTGATAATGCGCTCCAGTCGAATCTGCTTGCCTAAAATACTCATGATGGATCTCCTCCTTTTTAAAATAAAAAAGGCCGTGAAGATTAATTTCTCCACGACCTTTAGAAAAAAAGCCGTGGGCAGAGTCTGCCCACGGCTTCGTGCTGGATATTGTCTTAGGGTATCAGCACACCACAGGCAGATCGGTGCTAAAGTAATAAAAATACCCGTAATAATAGCTGCCTGAAATGTTATGCTTCATAAAAAGATGATTCCTTGATGTTCAAATTTTTAAAAACTTAACATCGATTGTTTCTTTATGTCAAGCTGTTTTTCATTTAGAATGAGCTGGTTTCCGCTTTTTCTCCGGAATAATTGCTATTAATGACCTGAGCGCTCTATTGACTGATTCAGAGGTTGAAAAATATTTTTTGACATCGGGCTCCAGCATAACTGCTCCATCCTCAAGCTTAAAATACTGGATTTCAGTAGAGCCGTTTTCTTTATGGATGGTCACCATATGGCCATCACGATATGCCTTATAGTATTTTCCGCGCACCGCTCCCTTCATATTTGAAAAATCGTATTCCGCTTTCATATCAACATTTTCAGATGTTGTATTATAAGACACCTTCTTCATCGAAGCTCACTCCATGCTTTTTGAGATTTTCTTTAGCTTTGGCTTCATCCCATTCAAATGTGAGTTTCATTTTATTCATAATATCGATGTTGGAAACAATGTCAAGTGATGGATTTATATCCGCTCCATGCCTTTGTAATTAGCTTATTTTATAGTAAATTTTTCAGTATCATTTGGTATGGATGCTGTCAATCACATTTATGTGCCGATTTCCCGGCTACTGATAATATAATCATAAGCGTTTAACATAGGTTTTGGGAATGGCAGACTGTTCGGTCTGGAAGAAAACCGGTTTCCATTATGAGTTGCAAGCAACCAAGACCTTCAAGAAGTGGGTCGAAACGATAATGTTGGGATTGCGGAGAATCGGGCGTATTATTTAAGGGGTGTCTTCAAGATGGTAAAAAATGCAAGGGCTACCAAGAACGTTACAAAGGGATGAGTGGTCGAGATCTGCCGGTGTGCCGGTATTATTGTGGTTATGAGTTGGATCTGTGGAAAGTATGGCATCTGTGAAGTGGATATTGTACAGGGCCCTGTCTATAAACCAAATAAAAAAGCCCTTCAAATTCGTTGGAATCTGAAGGGCTGCTGAACCCGATAGGTATCTTGCAGTGAGATCTTGCAGTGATCGATTGGGATCAATCCTTGTCTTTCAGGACTTGAAATCCGGCCTTGGCAAGCGCCTTTTCAATGGCAGCGGTTTTCAGGGTGGACAGGCGGAAGGTATAGACCCGCTGGCTGGACTGCTGGGCCGTCATGCCGATATTGACGATTTCGCCGCCTTGACCGCGGATGATTTCGACTGCCTGATTGAATGCCTCGGGCTCATCGCCAACCGCCACATCCAGTCTGGAGCCGCCGGTCAGAATCCCCATCATGTCGATAAAGGCCCGAAGAATGTCCGATTCGGTGATGATGCCAACGACTTTGTCGTTTTTGACAACCGGCATGCCGCTGATTTTGTGTTCATAAATCAGCCTGGCCGCGGTTTCCAGATCATCATCCGGCGCCACCGTGATGGGGTCGGTGATCATCAGATCCGACAGGGTCAGGTCTCCGACCATGGCCGGAATCAATCCCTGCTTGAGATTCGACAGGGTCACAAATCCCTTCAGTTTGTTTCCCTTGGTGACAACGGGAAGATGACGGAATCCTTTTTCCTTCATCAACTCGATGGCCTTTTGAATCGAGGCGTTTTCAGTTACGGTAACCGGACTGGTGATCATCAGGGATTTGATTTTCATTGGCTGTCCTTTCCATCAAGGGGCTTTGGCTGATAAAGACAGAGGGGCTCTTCCGCCAGGTAATCTCCGGTTGCCTCAAAGGCTCTGGCCCGGCACCCACCGCAAACCTTTCGGTATTCACACTTTCCGCATTTTCCTTTCAAATTATCATAATTTCTTAAAGAAAGAAAGACTTCAGAAGTGTTCCATATCGTGGAAAAAGAGGTCTGTGTGATATCGCCGCAATTGAGCTGCAGAAAACCGCAGGGCTGAACAATGCCGGTATGGGAGATGAAACAGAATCCGGTTCCGCCCAGGCATCCGCGGGTGACCGCATCCAGGCCATGGGTTTGAAAGGTGACGGTTTTGCCGTCTTTTTTGGCGCGCTGGCGAAGGATCCGGTAATAATGCGGCGCGCAGGTGGCTTTCAGTTGAAGCGGCGTATTCTCCCGCTGGTCATAAAACCAGTTGAGGGTTTCTTCATATTCTTCGGCATTGATGGCTTTATCGGCGATATATTTTCCCCGGCCGGTCGGCACCAGCAGAAAAATATGATGGGCCACGGCCCCAAGCTTTATGGCAAGCTCCTGAATCCTGGGTATTTCATCCAGATTGGTCTGGGTGATGGTGGTGTTGATCTGAAATTCGATGCCCGCGGCTTTTGCATTGGCGATGCCGCGAAGCGCGCCGTCAAAGGCGCCTTCAACCCCTCTGAACAGATCGTGCTTTTCCCGGGTGGCCCCATCCAGGCTGATGCTGATCCGCTTGATTCCGGATGCCGCCATTTTTTCGGCGTTCTCTTTGGTGATGAGGGTGCCGTTGGGGGCCATGACCATTTTCAGGCCTTTGGATGTCCCATAGCCGGCAACTTCGAAAATATCGGGCCGAAGCAGGGGCTCTCCGCCGGTCAGAATGACGATGGCGGAGCCGACTTCCGCGATTTGATCCAGGAGGCGGAAACACGCGGCGGTATCCAGCTCGCCTTCATACGGGCCGTTTGTGGCGGCGGCCCTGCAGTGAACGCAGGACAGGTTGCAGTTGCGGGTGATTTCCCAGGCAACCAGGCGAAGCTGCGATCCTTTGGATTCGGAGTGGCCGTGTTTCATCGGGATTGAAGCTCCCTGGCGGCGTCCATGGCGAAATACGTCAGGATCATGTCGGCGCCGGCCCGCTTGATGGCGGTAAGGGATTCCATCATGACCCGCGGTCCGTCCAGCCATCCGAGCTGCTCGGCAGCCTTGATCATGGCGTATTCGCCGCTGACGTTGTAGGCGGCAACCGGCAGATCAAATTCCTGGCGGACCCGGCAGATGACATCCAGATAGGCCAGGGCGGGCTTGACCATGATGATGTCCGCGCCTTCCTCGATGTCCATCGTCACTTCCCGGATGGCTTCCAGGGCGTTGGCCGGATCCATCTGATAGGTTCTGCGGTCTCCGAATTTGGGCGCGGAATCCGCTGCCTGGCGAAACGGGCCGTAAAAGCCCGAGCAGTATTTGGCGGCATAGGACATGATCGGCACGTTGGAAAATCCGTTTTCATCCAGGCTTTCCCGGATTTCCGCCACCCGGCCGTCCATCATGTCCGAAGGCGCCACCATGTCCGCGCCGGCCTTGGCATGGGACAGGGCGGTTCGCGCCAGAAGATCCAGGGACGCATCGTTATCCACCACATTTTTTTCAACCACCCCGCAATGGCCGTGATCCGTATACGCGCACAGGCAGACATCGGTGATGACGGCCAGATCCGGAAGTTTGTTCTTCACGGCTTTTACGGCCCGCTGAACGATGCCGTCCTTGGCATAGGCGCTGGTTGCCAGGGGATCTTTTTTATTCGGGACCCCAAAGAGCATGACAGCCGGAATGCCCAGTTTCTGGACTTCCTGGCAGGTTTTGACGATCTGGTCAACGGACATTGATACTGTCCGGGCATGGAAGCGATCGGATTTTTAAGATCCTTGCCTTCGATGGCAAAAAGGGGCAGAATGAAATCGCTTGTGGTCAGAACGGTTTCGCGGATCATCCGGCGAAAGGCTTCATTCTGCCGGAGTCTTCTGGGGCGGTATTCGGGAAAAAGCATAAATATTCCTAAAGTAATAGGGTGCAGGGGCAGGTACAGGGGCAGGATGTGCAGGGTGCACCGTTTTTCCTGCCCCCAGTTCCTGTTCCCTAATTTCTGATTTCGGCATCCGTCAGATAACAGGCCGGATCCGGCGCCCAGACATCGCCGGTAACGGCTTCGGCCCGGACCCTGAAATTCCCGCCGCAGACATCCAGCCAGCGGCAGGTCGCGCATCTTCCCTTGACATAGGGCTTTTTGTCTTTCAGCCGCATCATCAGGGGATTGGAAAGATCGGACCAGATTTCGGAAAACGGCCGCTCGCGGACATTGCCGAAACTGTAATGCCGCCAGAACTGATCGGCATGAACCTGCCCGTCCCAGCTCACGCAGCCGATGCCCCTGCCGGAGCTGTTGCCTTCATTCATCTTCAAAAGCTCCAGAACTTCCCCGGCCCTTTCGGGATTCTCCCGGAGCAGCCGCAGATACACGTAGGGGCCGTCGGCATGGTTGTCCACGGTCAGGATTTCCTTGGACAGCCCCATGTCATGCAGCCTTTTGGTTTCATCCATGATCAGATCCACGATGGCCCGGGTTTCTTCGCGGGTGGAATCCTCCTCGACCAGTTTGGAGCCCCGGCCGGCATAGACCAGGTGATAAAAACAGGCCCTGGGGATGTTCATGGTTTCAAGAAGTTTGAAAATGCTGGGGATTTCGCCTGAATTGAATTTGTTGATCGTAAACCGCAGGCCGACCTTGATGCCGGCTTCCTGACAGTTGCGGATGCCGCTTAAGGCCGACTGAAAAGCGCCCTTGACGCCCCGGAACCGGTCATTGATCGCTTCCATGCCATCCAGGCTGATGCCGACATAAGACAGGCCGATGGCTTTGAGGGTTCGGGCGATTTCCGCCGTGATCAGGGTGCCGTTGGTGGAAATGACGGCGCGCATGCCTTTTTGGACCGCATAGTCCGCCAGTTCCGGAAGGTCTTTGCGGACCAGGGGCTCCCCTCCGGAAAACAGGATCACCGGGGATCCGAAAGCGGCCAGATCATCGATCAGGGCCTTGCCTTCGGCAGTGGTCATCTCATCGGCTGTGGCATGGTCTTTGGCATGGGCGTAACAGTGGACGCAGCGCAGATTGCACTGACGGGTCATGTTCCAGACCACCACCGGTTTCTTGTCGCTTGAAAACTGAAGCAGATGAGACGGCAGACTGGATGACATTCGATTGTAGCGAAGGGCATCTGAAGGTTCAACCGTGCCGCAATAGAGCTTGGATATACCGATCATGAAATGTCTTTCAGGTTAGATGAAGTTGCAGTTGGGAGCCGTTTCAGCGTGTCCGGTTATCGGGCAGGTTTATGGCAACGCCCCGAAGCTCATCCTTGATGAGGTTGCTGATAAAGGTTTCGGGTTCCAGCAGGGCTTTTCGGGTAATGAAAAAGCGGTTTTTCCCGGTTTTTTCCCGGACCAGTTTGAGACCCAGTTCAAAATCGATGGAAAGCTGCCGTTCAAAATCCGCAATATGAATCGCGGGATTGGCCAGTTGTTCGATGATAAAATCAATGGCATCGTCTTCCAGCACAATATTGATATCATGTTTTTTGTAAAAAGCGAGTTCAATTTTTTTGATTTCATCGTACAACGATTTGACTTTTTGAATAATCTGTCCCATATCCATCACGTTTTTGGAATAGAAAGCGGTGACGATATCCATTCTGGACGGGGTCAGGGTAAGACCGTATTTTTCGGAAAGGTTCTTCCGGTTGGCGTGAAGATATGCCTTGATGGCGGCGCGTTCATTCTTTGCCAGTCTGTCGAAATTCTCCAGAATCTCATGGCTGTTTTCCATGTCCATGAGCTTTGAGAGGGCCTGCTCCGGTGCTTTCAGGACGGATAACGTCACCGGAAATTTTTTCACCTCGGAGGATGGCAGGCAGCGCTCAAACAGCAGCAGGGCTTTTTCCACCGCGCTGACCAGGCCCCTTGCCCCGGTATTCTCCATGAATGCATTTTGCGCCAGAATCCTTAAAACCGGATCATCAAATTTGATGTCGATGTTGTATGCCGCAAAATCGAGTTTTTTGCCCAGAATGACCGGGTTGTTCGGATTTTTGAGAATTTCGAACAGGTCATCTTCGGTCAGCCGTTCAAAAATGGCCCGGACCGGAAGTCGGCCGACAAATTCGGATTCAAACCCGAATTCGATCAGATCCTCGGATTTGACATGGCTCAGAATATCCTGGCGATCCTGATGGGTTTTGACGGCAGCCCCAAAGCCGATGTTCTGGCTGGTCATCCGGCGATGGATGATTTCCGTCAGATCGCCGAAAGCGCCGCTCATGATAAACAGAATGTTTTTGGTATTGATCGACCGTTTTTCGCGGCTGCCGGTTTTCCGGAACCGTTCGATTTCCTGAAGCATGGAAATGGGGTCATGGGGAACCTTCAGGTCCACGTCGGTTTCTTCCATGGGCTTTAAAAGCGCCCGCTGAACGCCGGTCCGGGATACGTCCGCGCCGATCATGTTCCGGCTGCCGGCGATTTTATCGATTTCATCGATATAGATGATGCCATACTGCGCCAGTTCGATGTTGTCATCGGCTTCCCGGACCAGGTCCCGGACCAGGTCTTCCACATCTCCGCCGACATAGCCGGTTTCGCTGAACTTGGTGGCGTCCCCCTTGACAAAGGGAACCCCGATTTTTTTGGCGATCAGCTTGATCAGATAAGTTTTCCCCACGCCGGTCGGGCCGATCATCAACACATTGTTTTTGATGCTGCCCACCATGTCATGCGCGGAGTCGGGCGCGGACTTCGCGTGTTTGATACGGTTGAAATGCGTGCAGATTTTTGTTGCCAGAACCGCTTTGGCATGGTCCTGCTTGACGATATATTGATCCAGATAGGAAATGAGCTCTTCCGGTTTCATATTGAAATGAAAAGGCTCCTCGGCTTTGGGAGTTTTCGCGGAAGCATCCTGGGTGTTTTCCTGAGGCAGCACTTCCTGGGACACCATCTTTACCGAACCCCCGAATTTCTTTGCCAGGAATTCGCCGATTTCTTTTTCAATCTCTTTGGGATTGGGTATGTTTTCGTTTTGAATATTCATTGTCATTATCGATGCTGTAAAAAAAGCGTTTAAAAAACGATTCGAGGTCTGATGCATTGGCTGAAAATATAACCACTTCTGATTCAAAAAGCAAGCCATGCCGTAAGAATAGATCCATCAGTTGTTTATGAACAATACGGATCTGACCATGTTGGCAAAGCATGCATTTCCCAGCGTCACCCATTTCACCAGGCGATCCTGTTTAAGGTCGAGCCGGGCAATGATTTCGGATTCGCATCAGCCCTTTCCGGTTTAAATCCGTAACCTGTCCGTAAAAATCTTCCAGAAAGGCCAGTTTGGCGGCCAATCTGGCTTTTCCGCCTTTCGGGATCGGGTGATGTCCGCAGAACAGCGCATTAAAATCAAGGGCTAAGACGGTTTTCAGGGAATCCATCTGATCGCTGAATTTCTCGTCAGACCGGAAGTACTTGATGCGATCTCCCAGTAGAGATCGCCGGAAAACAGCCAGCCGTTCCGGGTTTCCAGATATACCGTATGGTCCTTGCTGTGACCGGGGGTGTGAACCGGCATAAAGCGGTAGCAGCCGGTATCGATGAAGCCGGGAAGGGGGGTAGACCGGTACCTGACCCGCTTTTCCCCACACCAGATGCTGGTAGGGGAGGATGTTAAGGCTTCCGTTCATTTTATCAGCGGTCAGGGGGTGGCCCAGAACCTCGGCGGAAAACGTTCGGCGGATTTCCGCGGCATTTCCGCTGTGGTCTTCATGGTAATGGGTCAAGAGAATCCGCTCGATGGCGGCATGGCCCTTCAACATCCCGATCACTTCGGCCCGCATATGGCGCTGGGCCGTATCGATTACCACGGTGTCCACAACATACATATGCACCGACATCAGGGGCGGGCCGATCGGGCTGTATCCGAGCTGATAGGCGGTAACCGGCCCGAAATTTTTTTTCTGCAGATCTTCATGGTTTTAAATTCTTAAATAAGGTTAAATAAGGCTATGGGTAATCGGTTGGTGACAGAATTAAATCGGATGATGCCAATCTCTTCATATAACCATAAACACCTTTATTATGCAATGCCGGCGAATATTGCTGGCTCATTTACCGTGAAAATACATCAGCGCCGTCATTCCGGCGAATCCCGGATCAGAGTCCGGGACAGGCCCGGAATCCAGAAGCCGTTAAGCCAAACTCCGGAAATCTGACAGGGAGTATTCCGGCCATACGCTCTGGATTCCGTGTCATGCCCGAATGATGGAAAAGCACTATTTTCACGCATGACGGGCGGTCAGAACACGATGTCCATGTTGTTTCTTTGATAAATTGACAAATCCCCGATGTCTCGGTTATAGTTTCGAAAACATTTAATAAGGAGGCTATCCGTGCAAGTCCTTGAAAAAGCCCTGTCTCTGGGCAAACGTGCCCTGAACGAATATGAATCCAAAATCCTGATTTCGGCTTTTGGGGTTCCGGTGGTTCCGGAAAAAACCGCGCAGAATGCAAATGATGCGGTTGCGGTTTCCGAAGCAATGGGATTTCCTGTTGTTGTAAAAGCCCTGGGGTCCACCCTGCTGCACAAAACCGAACGGGGACTGGTACAGGTGAATCTGTCCTCCTCGCAGGCGGTGCTCGCTGCTGCAACGGCCATGGCAGCCGAGGCAGGATCGGAACTTGAAGGTTTTCTCATTCAGCCGTTTATTCAGGGAAAACGCGAGCTGGTTGCCGGCCTGTTCCGGGACAGGCAGTTCGGGCCGGTCATCATGCTGGGGCTGGGGGGCATTTTTACCGAAGTGCTTTCCGATGTCACGTTTCGGGTGGCGCCCCTTGCCCCGTCCGATGCCCTGGAGATGATCGGCGAAATCAAGGCCGGGCGGATTCTGGAGGCTTTCAGGGGAGAGGCCGCCGTCAACAGGGATGCCCTGGTTCAAACCCTGATGGGCCTTTCCCGGATAGCACTGGCCCACCCCCAGATTTCCGAAATCGATATCAATCCCCTGTTGATATCCGCGGACGGCGGTGTATGCGCCGTGGATGCCCTGGTTGTTCTGAAGCCGGAGATCGAAGTCCATAAATTTCCGCCCGCCATTGATCCTTACGCCATCGGCTCCCTTTTTTACCCCCGTTCCATTGCCTTTGTCGGGGCTTCGGCCGCGATCGGGAAATGGGGGCATACGCTCTTTACCATCACCGCCGGCAGGGGGTATAAAGGGGAGATTTATCTGGTCAATCCCAAAGGCGGAACCATCGCCGGCCGCCCGGTATTTCGTTCGGTGGCCGAAATTCCGGGAAAGATCGATCTGGCCGTGGTGACGGTACCGGCAGCCGGTGTCATGGACCTGATTCCGCAGTTCAAGGCCAAGGGCATTACCAATATGCTGCTGATCTCATCCGGTTTTGCGGAAGTCGGTCCGGCCGGAAAGGCCCTGGAACAAGAACTCATTCAAAAAGCCGCGCAAAACGGCATTCTGGTGATCGGCCCCAATACCATGGGAATCTGCAACCCGCATATCCACCTGTATTGCACCGGAAGCCACGTGCTGCCGGAGCCCGGCGCAACGGCCGTGGTCGCCCAGTCCGGAAATATGGGCACCCAGCTTCTGGCATTTGCCGAGCAGCAGGGCATCGGGATTCGCGCCTTTTGCGGTTCCGGCAATGAAGCCATGGTAACCATCGAGGATTATGTGGATGCTTTTGAGAAGGATGCATTGACCCAGACCGTCATGCTGTATGTGGAAAGCGTCAAGAACGGCAGGCGGTTTCTGGAAAGCTGCCGCCGCGTCGGCAAAAAAAAGCCCATCGTCCTCATGAAAGGCGGGCAGAGCCTGGCCGGAAACAAGGCCGCGGCCAGTCATACCGGCGCCATGAGTTCGGATGCCCGGATATTTGACGCTGTTTGCCGGCAGGCCGGCATCGTCAAGGTGGAACGTTCGATGGATCTTCTGGATCTGTCGGCCGCGTTTTCGTCCCTGCCCCTTCCCAGGGGAAACCGGGCAGCCATCATGACGCTTGGCGGCGGGTGGGGGGTTGTCACGGCCGATCTGTGCTCGGAATACCATATCGAGGTTCCGGAGCTTTCCCGGGAGCTGATCGACATATCAATACCATCCTGCCGCCCTACTGGAGCCATTCAAACCCGGTGGATATCGTCGGGGAAAACGACATGACCATTCCCATCCGGATCATGGAAGCCCTGATGAAATGGGACGGCTGCGATGCGGTGATCAACCTGGGCATCATGGGCCGAAGGATTCTGGCCAATAAACTGGCCGAATCCATATCCAAAGCCGATCCGACGTATTCGGCGGAGTTTCTGGCCAATGATGGGCGAGAAGTTGGTGGAGTTTGAAACCGAATATGTTCAGCGTATCGTTGGCTTGATGGAAACCTGTGAAAAGCCGGTGTTCGGGGTCAGCCTTTTGAAGGAATGCCAGGACAGAACCGTTTACAGCGTCAAGGACAGCCGGTATAAAGGGGTATTTTACGAAAGCCCGGAGCGGGCTGTAAAGGCTTTTTCCAGAATGGTGGAGTACCGGAGGTTTCTTGAAAGATGATCCGGATCTGAATCAGCGCATTCATTACATGGATTAAAAATCATTGAAAAGGATATTTATATGAAATTTTTTCTTGCCGAAGGAAATCTGGGAAGTGGCGCCACCCGTGAGCAGGTGGATGCGGTGATTCAAAAATTGAAAGACAAGGGGTGGCATGTGGAGTATGGGGCCGGCAACAACAAGGCAGAGGATATTTCGGAATTTGGCCGGGAACAAATCCTTCTGGATGCTTTTTCGGATGATTTCATGCTGTGTCTGGATGAAATCGAAAAGTGAGTGAATCTCACTGTTTATGGATTTTTTTTTTTTCAAGCTCCAGAGACGCCAGAAAAGGGCCCGGCGGATCCGTCACCGGTTCTTCCGGGCGCAGGGTTGATAGCTCATTCAGGGCTTCCCGGATTTCCCGGGAGCCTTTTTGAAAAACAGCCAGCATGGCTTCGTAATCTTTTTTTGCGGTTCCCGATGAAAAACGTCCCTCGCTTTTTTCCAGAAAAGCAACAACCTTGCCCTGAACCGCCTGCCAGTTGTCCTGTTGTGTCTGCGTTTTTAAGTCCGATCAACGCTTCGGACTGTTCCAGTTGTTTTCTGTGAAGCGGCGTACAGCCATTTTCCAGATACCCAGAATCCAGATCAGAAAGAACGTCGTGGACAGAAGGCCTTCGCTCAGCATCAATCCGATCAGGTCCAACCCCCCCAATATGCCCGATACAAGCAGTGCTCCGATTGTGGCTCCTGCGCAGGCCAGGCTCAGCACCGCACCCGTGAAAAGGTTTTTCATGCGGTAACTGGAGCGTTTTTTGCGGTAATTTGCCAGGGCTTGCAGCATCTGGCCGAGACGCTCCGAATGGGTTTCCACAAAGGCGGCCAGATGATCCAGATGGTGCTGCGGGGCTTCCATGACCGCTTTTTTCAGCTCTTCCCGCTGGTTTTCCAGATACTGTAAATAGCTTAGATCGTTTTCGCGCTGATTGCGTGATTCGATGCCCGCTCGCTGGGAATAAGTCAAATGAATCATGGGAATGTCTTTGCGGCCGGTGATCTGCGGCACAAATTCCAGCACAGGGTGCCGTAGACCCGCAGCAGATCGTTGAGCGAGGCGCACTCATCGATCCGGTTGAGCACAAAGAGCACCCGGTCTTCAAAGGTGCGTTCCGGAAGGGTCTCTCGCAGACTGGTATGCACCTCACGGATGGTTCCGGCCTTGTGCGGATCAAAAAGCACCAGGATCAGGTCTGCGATCTGTGCAAAATCGCCGATCACATCCTGGTAGTTGTAGCCCCTGTCGCGCTCGGTGACGCTGTCCAGCATGCCCGGGGTGTCGATGATGGCCAGTTCCTTCAGAAAAGGAGAATTTACCTTTTTCAGCCGGAAATGGGATGTAAAACGCTGTCCATGTTTTTTCATGGATTCAAAAGGAAATGACGGGTCATTGAGGATAAAAAAACCGCCGTCGCGTTCTTCGATCACGTGAATGGGACTGCCGGGATCGGCGGTTTCATCATAAGTCAGGATCGTGAACGAATCGTCGGTGGGCGCCTGCCCGGTTTTCTGTATGTCGCTTCCCAGAAATTCGTTGATCAGAGCCGACTTGCCGGAGGAATAGTTGCCAAGCACCAGCACCATAGGACGCCACTTGATGGTGGCTTCCAGGGGAACCTCGCTGTAACCGTAACGCATTGCCACCGGCGTCAGGTGTTTTTCCACCATCTCCAGCAGTTCGGAGTGCAGGGTATTGATGTAATTTTCCCGGTAAACCTGCATACGTCAGGTCCTTTTTGTGGTTGCCGTCTGATTGCTTAATGCATTTAACTCTCACATACTGAATGCGTGACGTATTGTCAACTGTCTGTTCTCAACCGTCTGGAAGATCCAGTCTTTTCGTGCGATGCTCCCCGTCAGGCCCTGAAGGCGGCGTTCTGATGAACCCGTCCTGGGACGGGGCTTCTTCCGGGGTGTCCGGCGCTATTTTTTGAGATACTTGCCAAACCATGCCACGCACCGGCTCCAGGCATCCCTGGCAGCTTCGGGCCGGTAGCTGGGGCGGTAGTCCGCAAAGAATGCATGCGGTGCTTCCGGGTAAAGCACAAACTCGGCAGTCTTTCCGGCGGCTTTAAGGGCTGCCTCCATCTCCTTTACATCGGCTGTGGGAATGCCCATGTCGGCATCCCCATACAAGCCAAGGACAGGGCAGGTGATTTTCTCCGCGATCTCAAGCGGCCCGAACGAACGGACCCCGGCGTTTTGGCAGGCCGGATCTGGCCATACCAGGCCACCGCGGCCTTAATTTCCCGGTTGTGAGCGGCAAAGAGCAGGGTGTACAATCCGCCCCGACAGAATCCCGTCACGCCGATGCGATCGGCACGGGCTGCCGGGTGCTTTGCCGCATGGGCCGTGATGGTGTCCAGATCCCCCATGACCCGTGCATCCGGAACCGTATTGGCCACTTTCA
>CAWJRD010000035.1:0-72656 GCA_963845015.1 uncultured delta proteobacterium | reverse complement strand
CAGAAATGGCATCAAAGGTTGTGGCCGTGCCGAAATCAATGACGACCAGGCTGGTCCGGTACCGGTGAAAGGCGGCAACGGCATTGACGATCCGGTCCGCACCGACTTCTCCGGGATTGGTATAGAGAATCGGCATTCCCTGATATGTTTTGGGATCCACCCACACCGGAGAATGATGCAGGTATTTCCGGCAGAATGCATCCAGGATATTGACCAGCGGCGGAACCACGCAGGAAACGATGGTCCTGTCAATCTGATCCGGGTTTATCCGGCTTCCTTCAAACAAATTAGAGGCCAGGATATGAAACTCATCTTCCGTGATGTTTCGCTCCGTGCGGATTCGCCAGTCTTTCAGCAGTGTCTGTTCGTGATAAACGCCAAGGACAATATTGGTATTTCCCACATCAATCACAAGAAGCATCGGGAATCCCCTTCATCGCATCCATGAGCCTAACGGTTGTCATGGTTCGCGCCACATCGTGAACCCGAAGGATATGGGCGCCGTTTAAAATGCCGGCGGCAACGATTGCCTGAGTGCCGGTTTCAATGCTCTCCGGAGTCGGATCGATGCCTTCCGGATCTGTATTTTTCAGAAGATTTCGAATAAAGGATTTCCGGGAAGGGCCGATGAGTACCGGCGCATCCAGAGACGCAAAGGCGCTCAGGCATCGAATCAGCATCAGGTTGTGGTGAATGGTTTTGCCAAAGCCGATTCCCGGATCAATAATGATTCGGGACCGCAAAACGCCCTGGCTGACGGCATGATCGATGGCTGTGGCCAAAAACGCCCTGATTTCCGAAAAAAGATTCTCATAGGCCGGAGCCACCTGCATGGTTTTCGGTGTTCCCAGCATGTGCATCAGAATCACCGGGACCCCGGATGCCGCAGCCACCTTTGCCATGTCGGCATCCATTCGCAGTGCCCCGACATCATTGATGATGGAGGCGCCTGCCTCGATGGCGCGTCTGGCAACCCCGGATTTGGTGGTGTCGATGGAAATGGGGACGGATACGCGCCTGGCGATGGCTTCGATGACCGGAACGACGCGGCGGGTTTCTTCCTCTTCAGTCACGGCATCGGAAAAGGGGCGGGTGGATTCTCCGCCCACATCCAGAATGTCCGCGCCGTCGGCAACCAGTTTTTCAGCTTGAGAGACGGCATGATCAAAGGCGAAAAACTTGCCGCCATCTGAAAAAGAATCCGGAGTGACATTTAAAATCCCCATGATACAGGTGCGGGTGCCCAGTTTCAGGTGATGATCCGCCCAGGAAATATCGTAGTTCTTTATCATGCTTCGACTGCTTTTTCCTCGGCTGGCGGATTGGAAGGAAATTCAAAGTCAGGTCGAACCGCACGAATCAGGGCGTCCAGCTCCGAACCCATGACGGTTTCCTTTTCAAGCAACAGGGCCGCCAGTTTGTGTAAAATTTCCATGTTTTCCGCCAAAACCTGTCTGGCCCGCTCATAATTGCTTCGGATCAATTTGTTGATTTCACTGTCAATGATATGGGCGGTTTCCTCGGAATAATCCCGATGCTGGGCGATTTCCCTGCCCAGAAAAATCTGCTCTTCATTTTTGGCATAGGACAAGGGACCCAGCAGATCGCTCATTCCCCAGGCGCGGACCATTTTCTGGGCCAGTTCCGTGGCCTGTTTGATATCATTGGAGGCGCCGGTGCTGATCCGGTTAAAAATCAGCTCTTCGGCGACCCTGCCGCCAAAAGCCACGGACAATTCGCTCTCAAGCTGATCCTTGTACCGGAAATCCTGCTCTTCGGGCAGAAACCAGGTAATGCCGGCGGCCCTGCCTCTGGGGATAATCGTGATTTTATTGACGGCATGGGTTCCAGGCAGAAACCGGGCAACCAGCCCGTGGCCGGCTTCATGATAGGCCGTGGTTTTGCGGTCTTCTTCCCTGACGACCTTGGATTTTCGCTCCAGACCCATATAAACCTTGTCCTTGGCGTCATCCAGATCCATCATGTCCACTTTTTCCTTGTTCCGTTTTGCAGCCAGAAGCGCCGCTTCGTTGACAAGATTTTCCAGATCCGCGCCGGAAAAACCGGGAGTGCCTTTGGCCAGAACCGCAGGATCCACATCCGGTGCAATCGGGGATTTTTTCATGTGAACGCGAAGAATTTGTTCGCGGCCCTTGATATCCGGCAGCGCAACCACGACCTGCCGGTCAAACCGTCCGGGACGAAGCAGGGCCGGATCCAGAACATCCGGCCGGTTTGTTGCGGAAATCAGAATGACCCCTTCATTGGATTCAAATCCGTCCATTTCCACCAGAAGCTGGTTTAAAGTCTGCTCGCGCTCGTCATGACCGCCGCCGAGTCCGGCGCCGCGGTGTCTGCCGACGGCATCAATTTCATCGATGAAAATGATGCAGGGGGCATTTTTTTTCCCCTGAACAAAAAGATCCCGGACCCGGGAGGCGCCGACGCCGACAAACATTTCCACAAAATCGGAGCCGCTGATGCTGAAAAAAGGCACGCCGGCCTCGCCGGCAATGGCTCTGGCCAGAAGGGTTTTCCCGGTTCCGGGAGAGCCCATCAACAATACCCCTTTGGGAATGCGTCCGCCCAGGCGGGTGAATTTTTTGGGCTCCTTTAAAAATTCGACGATCTCTCCCAGTTCTTCCTTGGCCTCATCAATCCCCGCAACATCTTCAAACGTGACTTTTTCCGACTGATCCGACATCAGCTTGGCGCGGCTCTTCCCGAATGACATGGCTTTTCCGCCGCCGGCCTGCATCTGTCGCATGAAAAAAATCCATACGCCGATCAGTACGATCATGGGAAGCCAGGAGACGAGAAGCGACATGTACCAGGGGGATTCCGCGGGCGGTTTTGCGTTAATGGCAACGCCTTTTTGCCGGAGAATGCTGATCAGATCGCTGTCCTGAGGCGCATAGACCTTGAATCGGCCGCGGTTGGTGTCGGTAACGTAAAGTTCCTGGCCCTGCATGACCACATCGGCAATCTTGCTGTCCTCAACCATGGAAAGAAATTCGGTGTAACTGATGGTGGTATCTGCAACATGCTGTTGATTGAAAAGATTGTACAGCATGATCATCATCAGGGTGATAACCAGCCATAAGGCCAGATTTTTATAAAACGGATTCAAACGGTCCTCCTCACGGTAAAGGTGAAGACTTTTTATGAGTTCATCAAAAATAAGATGAATTCTGAGTCAAAAAGTCAAGCCACATAATTTTTTGAAAATAATCATCATAACGGGTTATGCAAGCTCTGAATGCGCGGGCCGACAAATTTCGATTCTAAGCACCCGCCGGGTTGAAGGCGTTACTTTAAAATGGCCGCTGATTCGATGACCCGCCAGCCAGACAACCTCATTCCCGCTCAAAAGAACCGGGCACTGCCGCCGCTCGGTGCGATCTATTTTGTGGTCAATAAAATATTTCTGTATCTTCTGTGTTCCGGTCACGCCCAGGGGGTTGAACCGATCGCCCGGCTGAATGTTTCGCAGAATCAGCGGAAATTCCAGCATATCCATATCCAGCAAGGCAATTTTTTCGGACAGATTGTCCATCTTGCCGGATCCGATGGGTATTTCCGAAAAAGTCAGCACCGCGCCGGTTTCGGAAATGGTAACGCGACTCAACGGGACCGGAAACAGAATAGAAAAAAGACTGCGGTCGTGGGCCGGATTTTCAGTCTGCTTCTGCGCAAAGATTCTTCCATTTGATAAAAAGTCAGAAGATTTTTATTTCGCTGAATCCGAATGCCATCCGGCAGCATCAGTTGCGCCGGATATTGCTGCCGTTCCGCCAGTTCCCGTGCAGCCTCGATATGGGAAAACGATATTCTCAGCAGATCCCCTTTGATTCGAACGATGGCGGTACGAATCACCCGGCGTCTGACCGCTTCGGGAAATCCCGTCAGGACCGATATCGCCAACACCACTCGGTGCTTGCCTGCGCTGACAATCGCTTTTTCATAAATGGGATGAATGATTTCATTCATCCATTCGTCTTCGGATCGGACAATTTTGGAAAACCGGTTCAGGGTTTCAACAATCCCGGGATTGCAGCAGGCCTGAATATAGGGGATTGTTTCATGACGGATCCGGTTCCTCAAAAACCGCATATCGCGATTGGATTTGTCAACTTGATATGTTATCGCATTTTCATTGAGAAATGCAACAAGTTCATTTCTGCCAATGGAAATAAGCGGCCGGACGAATCTGCCCTCTCTGACAGGGGGAATCCCGGAAAAGCCAAGGGGGCCGCTGCCGCGGAACAGAAACATCAGCATCAGCTCGGCATTGTCATCCCGATGATGGCCTATCGCAATTTTATGATATCCGTTCCGGCGGCTGATGCGATCAAAAAAATCATACCGGACCTGCCTGGCGGCGGCTTCGAGCGAAAGTTTCCGGAATGCCGGATCGTTTCGGATATCGATGGCTTCGCTGTAGCAGGGAAGGTTCAGGCGTGCGGCCAGTTCGGCAACAAAGTCCGCATCCCTGTCCGATTCAGCCCCCCTCAGACAATGATTCAGGTGAGCGATTCCAATCGTCAATTCCCATTTAGGGGCCAATTGAACCAGAATATGAAGCAGGGCAACGGAATCGGGTCCGCCGGACACGCCTGTCAGAACGCTATCGCCTTTGCTGAACATGTTATGGCGCAAAATAGTCTGCGCTACCTTCTGCAGTATCAGATGGGAATGCGGTCGCATGGTCGAAATCACTTGAGGCGATTTCTATGAGTCGCTTTCATTTTTGGGCGATCTTCTGTGGGCAATGGCTGGCGGCGCCAGGATATGCATGCCGGAATCCACGGAAATGATTTCCCCGGTAACCGCTCTGGACAGCTCCGATGCCAGGTATACGGCGGTGCCGCCCAGGTCTTCCTGGGTGATATTCCGCAGCAGTGGCGAATGGCTCTGAACCAGTTGCAGCGCCGTATCAAAATTTTCAACAGCCATTGATGAAAATGTCGTGATGGGTCCGGCGGAAATGGCATTGACCCGGATTCGGTCGGGCCCCAGGTCATAAGCCAGATATTTTACCGACATGTTCAGAGCGCATTTTGCGATTCCCATGATATTGTAGCCAGGGACGACTTTCTTTCCGCCGACAAATGTCAGGGTGATGATGGAGCCGCACCCGGAGGCCGTCATCATGGGCCGGAACGCGCGGGAAAGGGCGACCAGGGAATAGGCGCTGGCTTCCAGCGCCAGATTCCATCCTGACCTGGAAACCTGAATAAACTCGCCTCCAAGATCCGAAATATTGGAACAGGCAATCGAATGAACAAGGATGTCCAGCCTCCCCTGAAAGGCATGCTGCAGAGCTTCAGCAGCGTTTTCAATGTCTTCATCCTTGAGAACGTCACACGGAATAACGATATCGGCGTCGAGTGCAGGGACAAGTCTTTTTAGCCGTCTGACATTGGTTTCCACACAGGTAAAGGCCAGCCGGGCGCCCTGGGCATGAAGCGCTTTTGCGATTCCCCATCCGATACTGCTTTTGTTGGTTACCCCGCAAACCAGGGCTTTCTTGCCATCCAGCAGGCCCATAATGTCTCCATTTTCGGGCATCGTTTTCGATTACCGACCAAATTTTTCCTTCAGTTTTTGTTGAACGGCAGGCGGAACCATCCCATTGATATTGCCGCCGAAGCAGGCAGCTTCCTTGATAATGGAAGAACTGGTAAAAATCCAGCGAAGTCCTGTCATCAAAAACACGGTCTGGACATTTCGGTTGAGCCTTCGGTTCATCAATGCCATCTGAAATTCATACTCGAAATCAGACACTGCGCGCATGCCCCGAAGAATGGCCTGGGCGTTTTTCTGAACAGCGTAGTCAACCAGAAGCCCGTCAAATGCTTCGATTTCAATATCGGGAAATTTTTTTAAACTCTCTCGAAGCAGCGCCATTCGCTCATCTACGCTAAAAAGATATTTTTTGGCGGGATTGTGGAGGATCGCAACAATGATTCTATCAAAAAGCTTGAACCCTCTTTCAATGATATCAAGATGTCCGTTGGTTACAGGGTCAAATGATCCGGGGTAAATGGCGGTTCTCAGCATGAAATCAGCGTTCCTATAGTTACTTCGTTGACCGGCAAAGAATTCCTGTTTCAAGTCGCTATGCAATCCATCAATTCTTTAATTAATAACAAAATACAATTTTTATCAATAAGTATTAATTTTATCGGATTTCAGGAAACAACCCAGAGAATTCACGCCACATACAATATCTTGATTTTTATATTGACACGTTACCATATATTGTAATAATCTTTTTCAAAATACCGGAAGCCTTTTAGAGGATTTGTTCAAAATACAGCCATTTGATTCGTTTTTTCCTATAAACCCGCTCCTGCGACAGACACAGTGACTTTCTGAATAAACTGAGGTGATTTCATGTTCGAAAATATCAAAAAACGTGACGGCCGAATTGTCGAGTTTGATTCCTCCAAAATTACGGCGGCGATTGCCAAGGCTGGAAAGGCAACCGGCGAATTTGAAGAGCGCGAAGCCAAAAAACTAACCCTTCGCGTATTAACCCTGGCCCACGAACTTCGACTGGGACCGCTTCCGGAAGTTGAAGAGGTTCAAGACATCGTTGAACGGGTTCTTCTGGACTCCCCGTTTCATAAAACGGCCAAGGCCTATATCCTGTACCGGGAACAGCATTCCCAGATCCGCAGTATCTCTACAAAGGCCAGCATCGACCTTGTGGAGCACTACATTCAGAAGCTGGACTGGAAAATAAAAGAAAACAGCAACATGTGCTATTCGCTTCAGGGGCTCAACAATTACATTTCCTCTGATGTGACCACGGAGTACTGGCTGAACCGCATCTATCCGCCGGAGATCCGCAATGCGCACAAAAACGGGGACCTTCACCTTCATGACCTCAGTCTGCTTTCGGTCTATTGCGTGGGCTGGGATCTGATGGATTTGCTCAAATCCGGCTTTAAAGGCGTTGAGGGCAAGGTGGAAAGCGCGCCGCCCAAACACCTTCGCTCCGCGCTGGGCCAGATCGTTAATTTTTTCTATACGCTCCAGGGCGAAGCAGCCGGAGCCCAGGCCATATCCAGCTTTGATACCCTTCTGGCCCCGTTTGTTCGATACGATCAACCTGGACTATCTTGAGGTCAAACAGGCCATTCAGGAATTTGTCTTTAATATCAACATTCCGACCCGTGTGGGATTTCAAACCCCATTTACGAATATTACCCTGGATCTTCAGGTGCCTTCCACGCTTCGGGACGCTCCCGTGGTTATCGGCGGCAATGAAAAAGAGGAGACTTATGCCGACTTTCAGGCTGAGATGAACCTGATCAACCGGGCCTTTGCCGAGGTCATGATGGAAGGGGATGCCAGGGGCAGGGTATTTACCTTTCCCATCCCCACGTACAATATTACGGCGGATTTTGACTGGGACAACCCCAATCTGGAAATGATCTGGAAAATGACCGGAAAATATGGAATTCCCTATTTTTCGAATTTTGTCAATTCGGACATGTCTCCGGAAGATGCCAGATCCATGTGTTGCCGGCTCAGGCTTGACAACCGCGAGCTTTTAAAGAGAGGCGGCGGGCTTTTTGGCGCAAATCCGCTCACAGGCTCAATCGGGGTGGTTACCATCAACCTTCCCCGGATCGGATTTCTTGCCCAGAGCAAGGACGATTTTCTGTCCCGGTTGGCCGAGCAGGTGACCCTGGCTGTTGATAGCCTGAATATCAAACGAAAAGTGCTTGAAAAATTTACCGATAAAAATCTGTATCCCTATTCCAAGTTTTATCTGAGAGACATCAAGAGCCGAACCGGCCTTTACTGGAAGAATCATTTTTCAACCATCGGCATTATTGGCATGAATGAAGCCTGTATCAATTTTATCGGAGAAGGCATCGCCACAACCGCCGGTCAGGCGTTTTCTCTTGAGGTGATGGATTTTCTGCGCAGCACGATCTCCGGCATTCAGGAAAAAACCGGAGACATGTTCAATCTGGAAGCCACGCCGGCAGAAGGCACGTCCTACCGCCTGGCCTTGATGGACAAGAAACGCTATCCCCATATTGTCTGTGCCAATGAAACGGAGTATCAAGGCGGGGCAGCGCCGTTTTATACCAATTCAACCCAGTTGCCCGTCAATTATACCCAGGATATTTTTGAAACCCTGACGCTTCAGGACAAGCTTCAAACCAAGTATACCGGCGGAACCGTGCTTCACATTTTTCTGGGAGAACAGGTCACCGATATCGAAGCTGTCAAGCATCTGGTTCGAAATGTGTCCAACCGGTTTCACCTTCCCTACTTTACCCTGACGCCAACCTTCAGCGTCTGTCCGTCGCATGGTTATCTCGTCGGCGAGCAGGAGACCTGCAAGGATTGCGGTCAGGAAACCGAGATATATTCCCGTGTCGTAGGCTATCTGAGGCCCGTCAAACAGTGGAACAACGGAAAACAGGCCGAATTTGCCATCCGCAACACCTTCGATCTGAATACCCAGGAAATGAAACCCTGTATGCTGCAAGTTCCCGAACCCGCCATTCCTTATGCTGCGGATCATGCCGGTCCTTTATCCTCGGCGGTTGCTGCAGGGTTATAAATGGTTTTCGGGGGAATTCAAAAAAGCACGCTGATCGATTATCCGGGAAAAGTCGCTTGTGTCCTTTTTTTTTCCGGATGCAATTTCCACTGCCCCTACTGCCACAATCCCGAACTGGCAAAAGGGGTGGCGCTGGAGAAATGGCCCGAGCAGGCCGCGTTTGATTTTCTGGAAAAGCGCAAAGGGTTTCATTGAAGGCGTGGTGATTTCCGGCGGAGAGCCGTCCCTGCATCCGGATGTGATCCGGGTATGCCAGACCATCCGGCAGATGGGGTATCCCATCAAGCTCGATACCAATGGAAGCCGTCCGGATGTCCTGGAGAAACTGATTTCAAGGGGACTGGTTGACTATGTGGCCATGGACATCAAGACAGTCCCTGAGCATTACCCGCAATATATTCAGAAAGATTGCAACACGGATGCGATCACTTCCAGTATCCGGCTGATAAAAACATCCGGGCTTTCTCATGAATTCAGAACCACCTGCATCAGGCCGCTGATTGACAAGCACATCGTGGAAAGAATCTGCGGTCTGATTCAGGGGGCGGATCTGTATGTGCTGCAGCAGTTTCGGCTCTCTCATGTATTGAATCCCGATTTTTTTAAAGAGCATGATTACTGCATCACCGAAAACGATCTTCTGGAATACCGGACAATCGCTGAAAAATGGGTCACATCCTGCATGATTCGCTAATAGCAAAAACCATAATGACTCAGAAAGATAAACCGGCCGTCTTCTCAATCCAGTCGCAGAGCAACCTGACTCCAAAACCCGTGCCGCCAACGCCGCAATAAGCGGTTTCCTTTTTCACGTATGCAGGACCGGCAATGTCAATATGCATCCACCGCGTATTTTCCGTAAATTCGGATAGAAAAAGTGCCGCGGTAATGGCGCCTCCCCATTTTGAGCCGGTAATGTTGCAAATGTCCGCATACTCGCTCTTTAAAAGATCTTTATAGTCTTCCGGAAGCGGCATTTTCCAGCAGCGCTCAAATGTTTTCCGGCCGGATTCAATGAGGGTCTCGGTCATCCCGTCATCCGTGGAGAACACGCCGGCAATTTTTTCACCCAGGGCCACCACGCAGGCCCCGGTCAAGGTGGCCAGGTCAACGACGGCATCCGGCTTGTAGGTTTGAATGACATAGGACAGGGCATCTGCCAGAATCAGCCTGCCTTCGGCGTCCGTATTGTTAATTTCGATGGTTTTGCCTGAAAAGCTTTTGACAATATCCCCGGGCCGGGTTGCGGAACCCGAAGGCATGTTTTCCACCAGCGGCAGGACGCCGATGAGGCGGACCGGCAGATTGAGCCTTGCCGCGGTGATCAAGGTGGCGGCAACCGCAGCCGCGCCGGCCATATCCATCTTCATGTCCTCAAGAGAGCCCTGAGGTTTCAGGTTAATCCCTCCGGAGTCAAAGGTAACGCCCTTTCCCACCAGCGCAAGGGTTTGATTGGTATTGCCGGGATCATGTTCCAGAACAACCATTCTGGCATTGGCGTCGCTGCCGGCGGCAACAGCCAGAAGCGCGCCGAATTTTTTTTTCTTCAAAGCCGGATGATCCAGGACTTCGGTTTTCAGATTTTCCTTTTCCGCCATCCGGACCAATGACCTGGCAAATTGTTCCGGCCGTTTCAGATTGGAAGGGGTGGTCACCCACTGCCGGGCCAAAAGGGTTCCTTCGCAGATAATGCTGACTTTATTCGCTGACAGATCTTGCCTGCGGGACAAGCTCTTCGGCAACGGCAAACCCGATCTTCAAGCAGCGAGGGGTGTTTGGGTTTTTTGAACTGGTCGAACTGATAGTTTCCCAGGCAGGCCCCTTCCATCATGGCTTCAAGAATGGCGCCGGGTTCTGCATCAAGTACTCCGGAAAAGGGAACCACGAAGATGGCTTCGAAGACCTCTTTTTGAATACATTTTTTTATGGCCTCTGCCGCAGGCCTTTCTAAATATTTCTCCATCGATCTTATCCTTTTTCCCCAGTCCAATGATCATGACCTGGGCGGCCCGGACCCCGGATGGCGCGAAAAACACAATGTCTTCATTGTCGGCGCCCTTGAATTCTTTAAGGCTTCTGGCTTGGTGCATCAGCTCCGGCATGAAGGCGGCTGGATGGATATCCGCATCTTCACAAACCGGGATTATGAGCATTTCAACCTGTTTTTCTTCAATCTTCGATGATGATACGATCGTTAACACCCTTAAGGCTCCTTTCGATAGAATATAAAATGGTCGTTAATCGATAATCAGGTTGTAACAAAACCTGAAAAAAGCTAAATTGCATGGAAGCTTGCACCTGATCCGGTTTCATGTCATCCGGTAGAAAAATGATCGGGCGCAATTTTGAATATCGACGACAGGCAATCGTTTCGCCCGATTCACCGCAGGCGCATGAAAACCCATAACACACTACGCCAATTGTCAAAATTCTTATCGTATGTCCTGGGAAGACGCCCATACGAATTCGGGCTGGTTCTGGATGAAAATGGATTTGTTTCCGTACAGATGCTTCTGAAGGCAATCGGTGAGGAAAAAGATTGGAAATTTATCCGGGAGACCCATTTTCATGAACTTCTGCTTCTGGAGCCCGAGCCGCCGATCGAAATTGCGGGAAATCGCATTCGTTCGGTTGATCGAAGCCATCTTCCCATGCATTACGATTTCTCCCGATCCCCCCAAATTGCTTTATGTCTGTGTCAGGCAAAAAGCCCATGCCCATGTTCTTGAAAAAGGGATATCGCCGTCTGCCTATCCACGGGTTGTTTTGAGCTCAGACAGGGACATGGCGCTTCGGATGGGCAGGCGTATATGATCCAGAAGCGGTTTTATTGTCGGTTTATCTGCAATAAATGCAGGGAACAGGGCGTTCTTTTTTATCAAGCCGGGGGCTCCCTGTTCACTGCCGGGCATATCCCTCCGAAGTGTTTTACCGGACCGGCTTTGGCTCTGGAAAGAGACACCCAAAGAGCAGGCGCACGATCCTTCCCCGCAACGCCCCAAAACTCCGGGGAGTTTTACCCTGGAACTCCAAAATGAAAAGCCGGTCTCTCAAAAAGTAAAAGGGCCGGAAAAAAGAGATTGTCTGGAAAAAAAACAGAAAACGACTGCAAAGAAACCCGGAATATCTCTGAAAATGTCTTTGATCGCGGCCCTGTCGGCGTGTGACAAACCACAAAAAAAAAGCAGAGTGAGTTGAGTATTCAAGCAAGTCTTTTTCAGACGGCTTTATAGACTCCCCGTTTCTGATTTTACTGCCTGGTCTGGATGGAGAGAACCAAATGTTGTAGGCTGAACGGTCCTCGGTTCCCGATTCCCGTCAGCTCTCCTTCATAAGCAAAGGAAATTGTCACGGGCGCCTTCAGGTACGGGCATTGTTGTTTCAAAATCCATGGGAATCGTATCAATAGAGCGATGATTTCCTGCTGAATAAATAAGGGCGTTTTCAATAACAATTCCCTGCTTGTCCAGAAATAACAGATATACTGCAAGTCGTTCAATCCATCTGAATCCGATAACAAGCCCACCGAGCAGTTCCGTGGTTCCGGAGATCTTCAAGGTTTCCGGCGCCATCTGGTATTGATATGTTATCGCAAGTTCATTGGTTTTCCACACGCCCTTTTGATCCCCCTCCTTAAGCAGGACCATGCAGATTCTTCTGGGTTACCTTGTCGCCTTTATAGGTGAACAGCCCTGGGCTGCAGGCCGAAACGATGCAGGCTGTGATCATGATGCAAATTGCCGCCTTTATGTATCGGAAATCTCTGTAACGCATGGAATCTACCTCCGTCATGAAAAACTGAGTCGAATCGCGACCCGCCGCACTGGGCGCTCAAGTCTTTGATATGATGTCATTATGAAGTTTCTGGCATTCAAGTCAAGTATAAAAACAGAAGATTGTCTCAATCATCCTGATCCTGCCGTGAATCCAATTTGTATGATTCCCAATTCTGAAATAGCTTGACATGATTATCCTGTAAGTACTATAAATATAGATTGCAATATATGTATCATTTGATCGGCGCGTATCGATATGTCAAGCAGTTTCTGTACTCATATTCCAACAATCGGAGCAGTCGTTCAATGCTTTCACAAGAAATAAATTTGATCCAGATGATCAGCAACTCGGGTTTGATGGTGAATTTTGTCCTGCTGCTGCTGCTTTTCTTCTCGGTAATGTCCTGGGCAATCATTTTTATCAAATACCGCTATATTCGAAAGGCTTTTAAGGAATCGGCGCTGTTTACCGATTATTTCTGGAAAAGCCGGGATCTTTCCGAAGCCTTTGTCAAGGCCAAGCAGCTTCAGAGCAGTCCCATCGCCCATGTGTTCCGCATTGGATACGTTGAACTCAAAAAAGTCAGTCAATCCGGGCCGCCCGCCAAGCCGCAGGCTCCGGGTCAGGAAGCCTTGACCATGGGCGCCCATTTTGCCGGAATTGACAATGTAACCCGAGCCCTGCGCAGGGCAACCAACACCGAAATTACGCGAATCACCCAGATGGTGCCTTTTCTGGCGACAGCGGGAAACACGGCGCCATTTATCGGACTGTTTGGAACCGTGTGGGGCATCATGAATTCGTTTCACGGGATCGGCCTCAGGGGGTCGGCAACGCTGGCAGTGGTGGCTCCTGGAATTTCCGAAGCCTTGATTGCAACGGCTGCCGGACTTGCCGCGGCAATTCCATCGGTCATTGCATTTAATTATTTCATGCAGAAAATCAAGATCATTGAAACAGAGCTGCAAAGTTTTTCCGCGGATTTTTTAAATATCATTGAGCGGGACATTCTCTCTGCCAAAGGAATCAAGCCATGAGCATGGGCGGAAATAACGACCGGCTGATGTCTGAAATCAATGTGACGCCGCTGGTTGATGTGATGCTGGTTCTGCTGATTATCTTTATGGTCACCGCGCCCATGATGATGCAGGGGGTCGATGTCGCGCTTCCAGAGACCACGTCCGAGCCGCTTGCCGCCGAAAAGGAACATCTTATTATTTCCATTGATCCCAAAGGCCAGATCTATATCAACGAGTTCCAGGTTTCGCTGGATGTACTCAGCAGCAAGCTGTCCAAGATCCTTGAAGGAAAACCGGATAAAGAGGCATATCTTCGGGCGGACAAGAATATTCCCTACGGTACGGTTGTTCGCGTGATGGCTGAGATCAAGGCAGCTGGCATTGACAAGCTGGGAATGGTAACCGTACCACTGGATAATAAACCAGAAAAAAAGAAGTAGCGAATGCGTGCCCGTGGATCAGCTCATGCCAGTTTGTTGCTTTCTTCAGGAACCAGCACCGCCTCGATCGGCTGGTATGTGGCGGGTTCCCTCGCTTTTCATGTGCTGTTTTTTATCATCGTGACTTATTTGCCGGATTTGGCCCCAAAAAGAGAATTTGTGCCGTCCGTGATCATGGTCAATATGGTTACGATGTCACCTACCGGTTCCATCGGAAAGCCCGGGCATCCCGGACCGGAAACACCGGGGCCAAAATCAGAAAAGCCCGGTGCTCCAGAGCCAAAGCCCGAGAAGCCCGAAGTCCAGGAAGCCAAACCGGAGCCGCCGGCGCCAAAGCCTGCCAAGCCGGAAGTCCAGGAACCCAAACCAGTGCCGCCGGCGCCGAAACCCGAGAAAGTATCGGTCCCGGAGCCTCCGCCTCCGGCGCCTAAACCGGAACCGGAAAAATCGGCGGATGTCATATCGCTTTCCAATGAAAAGCCGAAAATAAAAACATCTTTGAAAAAAGAGACATTTAAATCCAATCAGGCCATCAAAAATGCATTGAACCGCATTGAAAAGCAGGTGGAGGAAACCAAACCCGTTGATCCCCTGGCATCTGCCCTGGACCGCATCAAGAGCAAGGTGGAAAAAGCAGAGTCAGAAACTGCCAGAAGCCCCTCAAAGGAGCCCGCAACCGGAAAGGCTTCGGGCGGAGGCAGCAGCGGATCAGGCGGTAGCGGTGGCGGAACCGGCGGAACGGGTGGAACCGGCGCCTTTGGCATACAGCCCATTGATTTTTACAGGTCGCTGATTCCCAACCACATTGAAAATAACTGGGTGTTCAATGAACAGCTTGTCGGCGGACGAACCGATCTTGTGTCCGTTATCGTGATCAAAATTATGCCAAATGGCGAAATAACAGACATCTGGTTTGAAAAAAAATCCGGCAACAGTTATTTCGATGATTCCGTATATAAAGCCGTTAAAAAATCAAGCCCGCTGCCCCCGCTGCCCAGGGAATATACGCGGCCATATTATGAACTGGGGCTGATTTTTACCCCTAAAGGACTGAAACGGAGTTAACATGATCGTGGATTCCGGAAATGCCGGATGTAAAAAAAGCCGGGTTCTCACCCGCACCCGCCGGATCTGGGGAATGATCCTGATCGGTCTGCTGTGGACCGGAACGGCTTTTGGCGCTGACAAATACGACTATATCGATATCAACAACCCGTTATTGAAGAAAGTTCCCATAGCCATTCCTTTTTTTAAGCCCGTTACCGGAAACGCTTCCGAGGCTGAAACCGCGCAAACCGGCGCGAATATGATTTCGGATATGCTGACATTTACCGGTTATTTTAAAATACTGGACAGGGGCTCTTTTCTGGTGGATGCCCAGAAAGCCGATGTTGCCGCGCCAATGTTCAAGGGATGGACCACAGTCGGGGCCGAACTTCTGGTAACCGGCGCTGTTTCCATAAACAACACCCAGCTTGAAATGGATCTGCGACTTTTCGATACATACAATGAACGGCAGATGCTCGGCAGAAAATATACCGGTAACGTGAAAGACCTTCGTACGATGATTCGCCGGTTCTGTAATGAAATTATGGGAATGCTGACCGGGAGCACCGGCTTGTTTGACAGTCAGATCGTGTTTATTTCCTCCGGTTCTGCGGGTAAAGAAGTGTATGTCTGCGACTTCGATGGTTATGGGCCCACCCAGATCACCCATAATCGGGGCATTAATCTTTCTCCTGCGATGTCGTTTGATGGCAAATGGGTTGCCTATACCTCATATGCCAAAGGAAAACCGGACTTGTATATTCAGAATATTTCTGATAATCGAATTTCCATTGTGGATAAAAAAGGCATGGGCATATCGCCCGCCTGGGTTCCCGGAAAGTTTGAACTGGCGGCATCCTTGTCTTTTTCTGGTGATCCTGAAATTTATCTATTGACCGGAACCGGAAAAGTTATTAATAGATTGACAGATAGTCCGGGAATTGATGTCTCCCCAACTTTTTCTCCGGATGGTAATAAAATGGCCTTTGTGTCCAGAAGGGGCGGAACGCCTCAGATTTACGTTCAGAATATGAATTCCGGACAGGCCGAACGCCTTACCTTTCAGGGAAACAACAACACGCAGCCGGAGTGGTCGCCCAAAGGGGACAAAATCATTTACACGGCCTTGGCAAAAGGAAGTGGCTTTAATATCTGCGTGATCGGTGCAGATGGCACCGGTCTGATGCAGCTTACCAGCGCTCAGGGAGACAACGAATCGCCATCGTGGTCGCCGGATGGCAGCATGATAGCGTTCAGCTCTACCCGAGAAGGGACATCGAGAATATATGTTATGACAGCTTACGGGGCAGATCAGCGCAGGTTGTTGAGTATGCCCGGTCAGCAATCAGAACCCAAATGGTCACCGGGTGTGAAAAATTAATTTATTAATTAAAAGGAGGAAGTAAAATGAAGAGAAAGAATTGGGTAATTTTAGCAATGTTGTTTAGTCGTACCGGGGTTGATGCTAACCGCATCATGTGCAAAGAAAGTCGTAAAACCTGAAGCCGCCGTATCAAAAACCGCTGCAGTCGAGAAAAAGGCTCCGGCGCCTGCTCCTGCAGTTGATAGTGCAGCTCTGGCAGCTCGAGAAAAATTCATGAAACAGGATGTCAATTTTGCTTTTGACAGCGCTGTTCTGGATGCCACTGCCCAGGCCATTTTGAAAGACAAAGCCGGCTGGTTGAAGAGCAACACGAGTGCGGCCACCACCATCGAAGGTCATTGTGATGAGCGCGGCACCGTCGCATATAACATCGCGCTGGGTGAAAGACGTGCGGAAGCTGCAAAAGCCTTCCTGGTTAACCTGGGCATTCCGGCCGCCAAAATGACCACGATCAGCTATGGGAAAGAAAAACCCCTTGATCCTGGCCATAACGAGCAGGCCTGGGCAAAAAATCGAAGAGCTCATTTTGTTATTAAATAATTCGGTCAGAGCGAATTGATTTTATAGTAAGTCATGCGTTTGATGGCAGGCGATCACTTCAGACTGTGTTGCCTGCCATTTTCATATGGAGCCGGGAAGAGCAGGGTATTCTTCCGCTTTTCCTGTATCTGTTTCTTAAATCATAATCCATGGGTGAATTGGTGTCATGAAATCCAGCTTATTTCGAAATGTTATTTATGCGTCAATTCTTCTGGGCGGCTGGATGTGCTTCCCATCAGGAGGTCATAAGGACTGACAGCCGTATTTCGAATATTGAGAAATCCAGAGATCAGTTCCAGCTGCGGATGGAAGATTTCCGGAAAAGCCAGATGGAAAAAGATCAGCAGCTTCGCAGCCAGTATGCTGAGCTTTATGCCACCGTGGACAGGCTCCAGGAACAAATTCAGCTTCTGAGTGGAAAAATCGAAGAAAAAGAGCATCCAAAATATGCTTTCCGGCAATAGCGGCGACAGTATTGAATCCAAATTTGCCAATCTGGAGCAGGCAAACCCAGTCAATAAAAGACCGCTTGCTTCGCATTGAAGAATACCTGGCTCTGGACGGCGCCGCTAAAAAATCAGCGCCCTCAAAGCCGGTTCCGGAAAAACCCCCTGCCAAAGAGAAAGTCGAGCCCCCTCCTGCAAAAGAAATGTCTGAAAACGAACTTTATGCCAAAGCCAAGCAGGATTTTGATTCGGGTGAGCTTGAAACAGCCCGAACCGGCTTTCAGGAATTTCTCAAGCGGTATCCCAAATCCGCTATTGCCGATAGCGCCCAGTTCTGGGTTGGAGAAATTTATTACCGGCAGAAGTGGTATGAAAAAGCCATTCTGGAATACCAGAAGGTGATTGAAAACTACCCGAAGGGAAACAAGGTTCAGGCCTCGCTTCTGAAACAGGGCTTTTCATTTTTCAATCTCGGAGACAAGTCCAATGCGCCGCCTGATCCTGAAAGAACTGATCAACAAATATCCTTCCAGCAACGAAGCCAAAATCGCCAAACAAAAACTAGAAGGCTCTTAACCCTGCCCGCACGTATGGATGGTGTCCATGACACCATGATTAAGGTGATCGGTATAGACCCTGGTTTGGCCTCAACAGGAATTGGAATTGTTTCCGGAAAAGGATTAATCATCCAGAATTACTCTTATGGCAGCATTCACACCTCGGCCCGCATTGCCTTGCCCCTCCGCCTGAGTCAGATTTATTCACAGCTTCTTCATATCCTGTCCACTGAAATGCCGGATATGATGATTGTCGAAGATGTGTTTTCCCTTGAGAAATTTCCCCGCTCCGGCATTATTCTGGGAAAAGTTTCCGGAATAATCCTTTTGGCAGGCGCGGTTCACAACATCCCCATACAGGAAATTCCGGTACGTGAAGCCAAACAGGTGCTTACCGGAAACGGCAACGCCAGCAAAAGTCAACTGGAAAAATCGGTTCGCAGCCGGCTGTCCTTGACGGCTCCCATCAAGCCGGATCATGCATCAGATGCGCTGGGACTGGCGATGATCGGGCTGTTGCGACACCACGATGTCAGAATCGTGAATTGAAGATCGAGTGAGCGTGAAATGATCGGGTATATCGAAGGCAGCATTCTTCAGAAAAATGATGATCGGATACTGATTCTGGCCAATCAGATCGGGTATGAGGTGCTGCTCCCGACCATTGTCCTGGAGTCGTTAAAGGAACGAAGCGTTGGGGACAACGTGTCGCTGTTCATATACTTTCATCAGACAGAAAAACAGCCGAAACCTGTACTGATCGGGTTTAACACCGATGAAGAAAAAGGATTTCTTTCAGCGCCTGATAACTGTAGAAGATATCGGGCCCATGAAGGCCGCAAAAGCGCTGACTGTTCCGGTTCAGGATATTGCCTGTGCTGTCGAAGCAAACGATTTGGAAAAACTCCAGAAACTCAAAGGGATCGGAAAACGGACAGCTCAAAAAATGATTGCGTCCCTGGCTGGAAAACTCGACAGGTTCATACTGCCGGAGTTGGAAACGGGCCGGCCCAGACTTCAGCAGGAGGATCTGATTGAACCGGTTCTGGATGTACTGGTCGAACAACTTGGGATCAAACCTGTTGACGCCAGACGCAGAATCGCTGAAACACTATCCCTTAATCCTTCGATACTTACACCGGAAGCGCTTCTTGAAGAAGTGTTTCGTGCCAGGCCAAAATGACCGCCAAAACAATCGATGGAAAACAAAAATCGCCTGCTTTGACACAGGGTATTGTTGCCGGGACCTGCCAGCCTGCGGACATGGAAGCTGAATTACTGTCGCTTCGCCCCGAACGCTTGTCCGAATATGTCGGCCAGACGGAAGTGGTTGAAACGCTGAAAATTGCGATTGAAGCTGCCAAAATGCGCAAAGAACCGCTCGACCATGTGCTGTTCCATGGGCCTCCTGGGCTGGGTAAAACCACGCTGGCCCACATCATCGCCAATGAAATGGGCGGCAATCTCACCGTGACATCCGGCCCGGCCCTGGAAAAAGGCGGCGATCTCATCGGCATCCTGACCCACCTGTCCAGAGGGGATGTGCTGTTTGTGGATGAGATCCATCGCATGCCCAAGACGGTTGAAGAATTCTTATATCCGGCCATGGAGGACTTTGCCGTTGACTTTGTTTTTGACAAAGGAGCGCATGCCAGAAGCCATCGCATCCGCCTGGAACAGTTCTGTCTGGTGGGCGCCACGACACGGGTAGGCCTGCTGTCTTCGCCTTTAAGGGACAGGTTCGGCATATTCAGAAGCCTGGATTTTTATCGCGAACCAGAGTTGGTTCAGATCACCGGAAGGTCTGCCGCTCTGCTGAAGATTGCCATTGATAAAGCCGGGGCTCAGGAGCTCTCCCGGCGGTCCCGGGGAACGCCGAGGATCGTCAATCGCCTGCTGAAACGGGTCAGGGATTATGCTCAGGTTCGGGCAGACGGGGTCATCACGGAAGACATCGTCAATGCGGCCCTGCATCTTGAAGGGGTCGATGAAAAAGGGCTTACGGATCTTGACCGCCGTTATCTGAAAACGGTCATCGATTTTTATGACGGCGGCCCGGTCGGGATTGAAGCCATTGCCGCAACCCTTCAGGAAGAAACCGATACCCTGGTGGATGTGGTTGAACCGTATCTGCTGAAAACCGGCATGATCCTCAGAACTTCATCCGGCAGGCGTGCGGCCGAGAGCGCATATCTTCACCTGGGATATTCGTTTTTGAAGAAATTGTCATGATCGATGATTTTCATGGGCCGGTTCCGCTCAGCCTGGAAACGGCTTTCGTTTCAGTGCGAAACATGGTGTTTTGATTTTCCATTTCTTTGTATTTTGGGAGCCAGGGGAGCATCCATTCGATCTCTCCCCCAGCAGCAGTAACCCGAACGTGCGGTGATGTGAGGACTTGCCCTGCCCAGACCTTCATGTTTTTTCCAAATACTTTGTTCAAATGCGTCATCCGGCTGCATGGGATTTGCTGATTACCCAAAAAACACGGCTGGCCGAGGCCGGCCCGCATGAAATTCTGTATCAGAAAAATGGCATTGTCCTGGCGCGGATACCGGGCAGCCCATAATCCCGAATTGCCTTATCGGCTCTGTTTTTGATGAATGGCCTTTAAAACATACGGATAAACAGCGGCTGTGAGGATCTGGTAGCCTTTTGCATTGGGGTGAATGCCGTCTGCCAGGTTGAGTTCCGGCTTTCCGGCAATGCCTTCCAGAAAGAAGGGGATAAAGAGGATCTGTTCCTGATCAGCAATCTCGGCATACAGCCGGGCATACGGTTCGGTATAAGACGAACCGTAATTGACCAGCATTTTCATGCCCGCCAGAATCACCGTAACCTGGTGCTCTTTGAATGTTCGAACCATTTGGGAAATGTTGTTTTGTATCAGGCGGGGATTGATCCCGCCAAGGCCGTCATTGGCGCCCGTGCACAGAATTACGATGTCGGGTTTCAGCGAGAGAACCCGGCTGATGCGAGACAGCAGGCCGCTGCTGGTCTCGCCGCTGATGCCGGCATTAATGACCGTGCAGGAAACCCCCTCTTTCAGAAGCCTTGCTTCGAGAAGTGCCGGATACGCCTGGCTTTCTTCTACCCCATACCCCTCGGTGAGGCTGTCGCCCAGAGCAACGATGGTGAGGGGGTGAACAAGCTGACGAGACTGGGGCTTGGAAGGAGGGGCGCCTTTTTCTCCGCAGCCGGCCATGGAGATTGCGGACATGATGCCTCCCATTATCAGCAGCAGCGTTTTAAGAGACAGAATATGAAACTGCATTGCAATGGCGAAAAATCCCCTGAAGATTCTTGTCAGTTTAATATGTTAGTGCATTCTTCATACAATATCAGGATAGAGAATTCAATGCAACCGGGCCAAGACTTAAAACAGGCATTCAGGTGATTTTTCAATCAGGCGGAAGCCGTGTTCGTCCATAAAGCTTTCGGGATGGATCTGAACGCCAAGAAGGGGGCATTGCCTAACAAGGCAAATTCAGTTGTTGCGGGTATCGCTGTCCAGAGGCATTTGAAAATATGAGAATTGGAAATAATAAAGACGGCTCTATCCGGAAACAAAAAGCGAGCCGGCTTCAGAAGAAATTGCCTGGCCTGTTGACCGCAGTGGTTGCCGGCGTTTCCGGTGAGATATTTGAGCTTGAAGGTTATGCGGCTGTTGGCATGGACGGAGAAGTGTTGACGCCGTTGACAGCCGGGCAGACGCAACGCATGCCTTATGGGAGCGAACTCATGCTTCTTCCGGACCGCGTGCCCATACTGCATAACCTGTCAACCGGCAAACGCGAAGCCGTGCATGAAAACCCCTACGAACCGGGAAATCCCCTGTTTCCGGTAGCGGCTTTCAATTCTCCGGGGTATGTGTTATCTCACTGCTGCGCCTATCAGGAAACACCCACCGCCAGCATGCTTCCGCTATTTTCGTACGGCGCTGTCGGCTGGCATCGGGGGAGCTTCCGGTCCGCGGTCATCCGGGTGGACGATGAGCCTCGGCAGGATTTGCGGTTCATGAAGACAGCGGATGTGGTGAATGGCATCAAATCGCTTCGAAAACAAATGCCCTCCAACCGGCTTCGGGCTCACCTGGAGCACTGTGCCATGACCTATGGGTGCCCGGCGGGGAAAAACTTTTTTCTGGGTAGGTATGAAGCCCCGCTGCCAACTTCTCAATCCTGCAATGCCAGATGCCTGGGATGTCTGTCGCTTCAGCAGCAGGGCGCCGTTTCCAACAGCCAGGAGCGCATTGGCTTCACACCCACTCCGGATGAGATTGCGGAAATCGCCCTTTATCATATCCGTCGGGTAAAATCCGCAGTAGTCAGTTTCGGCCAGGGATGCGAAGGAGATCCCCTGCTGGCTGCGGATGTAATAGAGCCGGCCATTCGCCTGATCCGAGCCAAAACCTTGAAGGGCACGATCAACATCAACACCAATGCCAGCATGCCTGAAATTCTTGCCAAACTTATCGACGCGGGCATGGACAGCATGCGCGTCAGCATGAACAGCGCCCGCAATACCTGCTATGAAGCCTATTTCCGGCCAAAAGGATATGGATTCAAGGATGTTGAAGCCAGCATCGATCTTGCCCTCAGCCGCGGCCGACATGTGGCCGTCAATTACCTGAACTGCCCGGGCTTTACGGATGTTCCCGAGGAAGTCGAGGCGCTGAAGGCCTTTTTATGCAAACATCCCCTTCACTTCATCCAGTGGAGAAACCTGAATTTTGATCCGATCCGATATCTGAAGGAAATGCATGCAGTGGCGGTTCATAGCCTTCCGATGGGCATGGGGAATGCCATGCGGTTGATTCGGGAACAATTTCCAGGCGTTTGCCACGGATATTTCAATCCTCCCAAAGAGCGATTTTATCATCAAAGGACCGTCTAATGAAATGGATTGCCGCAGTGGTCATCGTGGATGCAGAACCCATCGAGCAGGCGGTGGACCTGATTGCGAGTCTGTTTGATGATCTTGGCCTGTCCGGGGTCGTGGTGGAAGACCCGGATCTGGAGCCGCCAGAAGGCTGGGGAGAGGATGCCCTGCCCAAGCCCGAGCATCATACCGTAACCGGATATTTCCCTCAGAACGATACGCTGGCGTCGAACTGTTTGAAACTGGAGCAGGGACTGGCGGATCTGAAGCAAAATCAGTGCATTTCATTTCAAATCCATTATCGCGAGGTGGATGAAGAAGATTGGGCGGAATCCTGGAAAGCCTATTTCTGGCCGGAAAAACTGACGGATATTCTGGTGGTCAAGCCCACCTGGCGGGAATACACGCCGGCTGAAGGCGAAATGATTATCGAGATCGATCCGGGAATGGCCTTTGGCACGGGCACCCACCCCACAACCGCGCTGTGCGTCCGGATGATCCAGGAGTATCTCAAGCCCGGTGATGCGTTTCTGGATGTGGGAACCGGTTCCGGCATTTTAATGGTTGCCGCGGCAAGGCTGGGTGCATCAAGGCTGTTTGGAATCGATTCGGACAGCGTCGCCTGCGAAATCGCCAGACAAAATCTTCTCTTGAACCACGTTGATCCGGACAGGTTTTGCGTGAAATCCGGAAACCTGGTGGATGCGGTCACAGAAAGATTTCATCTGATTTCGGCAAATATATTATCGGAAGTCGTTCTGGTGCTGCTGGATGATGTTCAACAGGTGATGGCGCCCGGTGGCATCTTGATTTGTTCGGGAATCATTGAGGCCAATCAGGATAAGGTTATCGACAAAATGAAGGCAACCGGGTTCAGGATTCTTGAGATTCAGTCAAAAGATGGCTGGGTGGCGATTGCCGGAGAGGTTAGGCTGATTAATGGGTAATTAATATCCATATGGGTACAAATAGCCCATATTCTTGATCATGTCTGTTAACGAAAATGGCTGCAAACAGCGCGGATGATATTTTCTGCGGCGGCAGGTCTTAACGATACGCTGCGAGCGTCTTATAGCCTACAAAGATATGCAACGGAATTGTTGATTGTTTTTTTGCCGGTTGCATATTGGCATACGAATTGCTTTCTCTACTGCCATCGTGAAGATCTGCGAATACCGTCATTTATCTATAAAAAAGGGAGTGTCTTATGAAAAGAATTGGAATGGCCGTAATAATAGTATTCTTTATTTCCGGATTGGTAGCGGCCGGAGCGGTTGCTCAAATGGCTGGTGGCAAGGGCAAGGGTCCCGGGAAGGGCATGGGTGAAGGATGCGGCATGGGAATGTGGGATGGCGCGCATGCCATGTATGTTATCAAGGCACTGGACCTTGACGACAATCAGTCGGCGGAAGTGAAGTCTATTTTACATCGGCTTCAGAAACAGATGATTAAAAAAAGAGCCGATATCGAAGTGGCCGAGGTTGAGTTGAAAGAAATTCTGGAAAAAGATCCTGTTGATGTCAAGACCGCTGAGACCAAGGTCAAGCAGATTGCTTCCTTAAAAACAGAGGTTGCCATGTTGCACATTCAGGGAATCGAGGATGTGAAAGCCAAAGCTGACGCCGGAGCAAAAAAAGAAACTGGCCGAAATGATGCAAATGAGAGGGATGGGACATGGCAAGGGAAAGATGGACTGCCCCATGATGAAAGGTCAAAATATGGAGAAAGCACCGGATGCAGCGGTTCCGCCTGCAAAAAGCAGATCCAAAAAACCAGCCCCGCCCGTCAGCACACAATGAGTTGCTGAACCTTTCTATCAAGGATTGTCCTGCCTCAAGTTGAAAAAAGCCGGGCGATTTCATCTACTTCTAAATTCAGGCCTAAGGTTGCCAGGCCTTCCTGAAAGGCCTGAATTTCCTGCCCCGGATTACCTGCGCTGCCACCTATACATACCACATTATTTCCTGATAGTGAAAAGCCTCGACCAACTGCATGAAATCGAAAAAATATCTTGTATATTTAAGCATATTTTGCCTATAGAAAAAAAGAGAAATCTGTTTTTCGTCTTTCTTTTCAATCTTATCATTCACGAACCATCAACGGCCTGATTTGCCCGTGGCTTCCGATATCTCATGAGCTCCCACGGTTCTAAAGACATTGACGTTTGCAGGGGGCTTCGGAGCGGAGAGCTTGAACCTTTGTCTCCAATAAGGATAGCATGCGATCATGTATAAGGATTTCTATCAGTTAAAAACAGCATCCTTTTAGCACCCACCCTGATCCAGACACCATTTTTATTTCCAATACGCATAAGGAAGCCTGGCATTATCTGCTTTCCAGTATGGACAATCAGGAGCCGTATCTGGTGCTGACAGGTGAATATGGAATGGGCAAGACCCTGCTGTGTCTCAGGCTGATTCAAGTCTTAAACAAGAAGGCAAAGCCCCCTGTCGAATACATTGCGACTCCAATGAGGGCTATGGCGGAATTCTGCGAAGAATCGCATTCAGATTGGGAATTTCTACGATTCCTGATAGATGTTTCCATTCTTCAGAATATGATTTATGACTATTTCCGGATCCATGACTGAAATATCCCGGTTTTGTCTGATGTCGATGATGCCCAGGAACTTGATCAGACGACCCTGAGCCGTCTGAAGCAGTTGTCCACATTCAACTCATAATGGATTTTTCCCGGTGAGCATCATTTTTGTAGCTCACCCCTCATTCCTGGAAGAATTGAAAACCCCTGCACTGAGTTCACTCAACCAGCGCATCAAAAGACGGTATCATCTGTCCCGGTTCAGTTTTGACGACACAAAAAATTATATTTATTTTCGCTTGCTTAAATCCGGATCAACCGGTCTTCCCGCATTTCCAGAGGAATCGATGCAAAAAATCTTTTCCAGCCAGTAGCGGGGTTCCCCGGCTCATCAACAATATTTGTGATACCTGTCTGCTGATGGGCGCTTCAAAAAAATTAACCACCATTCCGCTGTCGGTTGTTGACGCAAGCCGTGGCCATGGTTGAAGGCAGTCTTGCTGGAACCGATCGGAAATCTGCCCGGATTCAGGGTCATGCGATGAAACCGAAGAATGCATAACCATTGCGGATCCGGTTCAGGCAGGAACAGCGTTGAGCCGGATCCTCAGTTGACGCTGATGGTTGACATTGAAGAAGGGTCAATCTGAAAATATCCGTGACAAAGTGTCCGGATTTGGCAGAAAGCTGAGACATATCGCGATGCTGACTGTTGCTGTGTTACTGTTGATGGCGGTAGGAACGGTATTGATATCTCAGTTTTTTTTGAAAAATGGCCAGATATTCACAGTTTTTTCCCCAAGCCCGTCTGCTGAAAAACATTCAGATCATTTCCGAAAAGCCCCATGCCGCGGAAGCCGGTGATTCCCATGCGGCGCAGCCTGTCCCTGGAAATGGGCCGCTCCAACCCGAAAGCTCGGGTCGGGAAGATTTATCCATTCAGCAATGAAATGGATTCAAAATCTCCTGCCGAATTATTGCCTCCGGCAGGACAGACAGAAACACTGTCAGCAGATACCGCAGCCCATTCACTCAAAAGATATTCCCGGAGCAGATGTGGAATTGCCCCAGAAAACTGAATCGCCGCTATCGGAAAACACGGAATCCGGTTTTTTACCTTATTCGCTGAGATCTTCCAGCTATAAGCAACCGTTCAGGGCAGAACGGGAGCTTGCCGAAATCAGGCAAATGGGATTGACGCCTTATCTGGTAAGGGCGGATCTGGGTGATATGGGGGTTTGGTGGCGGGTTTATATCGGATTTTATTCAACCGATGAAGAGGCGAGAAAAGCATAAAGCGCTTTACAACCTATCCCATGTGACGATTCAAAAAACCGATTATGCCTGTCAACTTGGTGAGTTTTCCGACGGAAACGGAACTGTCGCCCCTGTTTGACAAGATTAAAACAGACCGATTTTTTTCCTTATGTGATTCAAAAGAGGAAAAAATCGCTTTCTTTTGTATGTCGGGGCGTACGAAAGAAAAAGCGAAGCTGAATTCGATCATCAGGAAACTTCTGAAAAAAGGATTCAAGAATCAATTCGTCAAGCGATGACTTGATGCGCTATCCGTCTCGCCGCGACGACACCAACAGAATCTCCCGATCACAGCGCCCCTGCAGGCGCAGACATTGTCTTATGGTGCAATGTATGTTATCAATGAGATGCCATGAATCGCGTAAGGCAAATACGGGTGATTTGCGGCTGGCGGATCTATCGCACGCTTTTCTGCAGTGCTCTGCCGGAATGCGGCAGATAATAATGAATTCAGGGAGCAACGCTTTACCATGCTGAAAGCATCCAATTTAAAAAAAGGCAATGTCGTTACCATCAATCAGCAGATCTATATGGTCAAACACATTGATGTGAAAACCCCTTCCGCCCGCGGAGCGCTGACGCTGTACAAGGTCCGGCTGATGAATGTTCAAAACGGTCAGAAACTGGATCAATCCTTTAAAGGAAATGATATGCTGGAGGATGTCGAATTAAGCCGAAGACCGGTTCAGTATATTTTTAAAGAAGGCAATCTTTACACGTTTATGGATACCGAGGATTACAATCAGTACACCCTGGGAGAGGAAACGCTTGAGGATCAATCCGTGTGGCTCATAGACAATCTGGAAGGCATCACCGCCCTTCTGAGCGATGGAAGGATCATCAGCATCGAGCTGCCTCAGTCCATTCAACTGGATATCACGGATACCTCCCCCGCCATCAAGGGAGCAACGGTTACCGGCAGGACCAAATCCGCGACGCTTTCCAATGGGGTTGTTGTTCAGGTTCCCGAGTATATGGAGACCGGAGAGCGGGTCAAGGTCAATACGGAAACCGGAAAATTCATGTCTCGCGCATAGCCGGCGCCACGGATGAACAGATTTGGGTTGACAAATGCAGGTATTTTTTTTTATTTAGCCATATACAAGAATGTCTGTATGAAAATACTGTGAGAGGAGGTGGGTATATCTTTTCATTTTTAGCCAAATTAGCCGATACGCAAACAGATGGTCGCTGTTCATATGGACCGAAGAGGGTTTCTTGAAGGTGGGTGCAATGGCTGCTTTGTTGGGGATGTTTCCAAAAACTTCTTTTTCCGCAATTAATCGAAAAAACAAAACCGCAAAGATCAATCCATCCAAAGCATTGCATTTTTTTAATCCCCATACCGGTGAAAAACTGGATGTTTCCTATTTTTCCAAAGGCCGGTATTCACCGGCAGCGCTGAAAGATATCAATCGGATATTCAGGGATTACCGTACGGGAGCCATTAAAAAAATTGATCCCCAACTTCTCGATTATCTTTATGGAATATCCCTCAATCTGGAAACCCGCTCATCCCCGTTTCACATCGTATCCGGATACCGAACTCCCGAAACCAATGCCATGCTCTGCAGGGAAAGCGGAAATGTCGCCAAGAACAGCCTGCATATACAAGGCAAGGCGGTTGACATTCGTTTGCCGGATCGAAAAATATCTGCGGTAAGACGGGTTGCGGTATCGCTGAAAAAAGGCGGAGTCGGGTACTACCCTTCCGATAACTTCGTTCATGTGGATGTGGGGGATATCCGGTACTGGTAGAAAAGAAAGCCTTAAGGTCAATGCCGCCATTGGCGGCATTTAATTCAAGCGTCAGTTTTCTGCTCTCAGACCCGGCTGAATTTTCCGCTGGAATGGAACGTATCTTTCAGCTTTGCTTTAAGCGCCCTTGAAAGCGGCGGATCCCGATCGTAAATATCATTTCCGAAGTGGACAGTTCCCGTCTCAGTCACCCAGGCTGTCCAGTAAAGGAGGTGAACCGGAATGGGGTCCTTGATGCGCACCACGGTCGTCACGCCGCTTTCGATGGTTTCCAGTGATCTTTTGGTCCGGCCACTGTGGATCATTCTGAAGCAGGTATTTCGCCAGTTCAACCGGTTTTTCAATGCGGATGCAGCCCGAGCTGAAATCTCTGGAGGCCCTTTTGAACAAACCGCGTTGGGGCGTGTCATGAAGATAGACCGCGAACTTGTTGGGGAACATGAATTTAATCCTGCCCAGGGCATTTAATGGACCGGGATCCTGTCTCAGTCTGTAGGGGAAATAATTGGAATTCACCCGGTACCAGTCGATGATTACCGGATTGATTTCCGGAGCATCTTCACTCCAGTTTTCAAATACTTTGATGTGCTGCTGGGTTAAATAAAGCGGATTTTTCCGGATAATGGGAAGCTTGTCCTCGACGGCAATCTTTACCGGGATATTCCAGAATGGGTTCAACACCAGGTATTTCATTTTTTCGCTGAAAACAGGCGTTCGGCGATAAGCCTTTCCGACAACCACCCGCATATCCAGAACCGTTGTTTGATTCTCCACAACCGCCAGGCTGTAATCGGCAATATTGACAAGAATATACCGGGAACCCAGGTCGCGGGGGATCCAGCGCCACCGTTCCAGATTCAGCTCTATCTGGCGTATCCGATCTTCGACCGGAACATTCATTGCCGCCAGGGTAGTCGGCGCCCACAACGCCGTCCGGCTCGATTCCATGCCGATTCTGAAACCGCTGAACCCCTTTCATCAGGGATTCGTCAAATTCGGCGGATTTGACATTGCGGGCAGGCGGATCGATGTCTTTGGTAACGATCAGGCGCTTTCGAATTTTATCCACCCGATCATGGATATCGCCGATTCTCAAGCTCGGTCCTGAAGGAATAGAAGGCCAGCCGCCTTTCTTCTGAATACCGATATAATGCTGAAGCGCATTCCGCAACCGGTAATAGGCAGCGTGCGCAGGTCGAAGCCCATCGAAAAAGGATTCAATCCGGCTTGAATAGGCATTGGAGTTCAGAATCAGAGTAATATCGGATACAGGATTGAAAAATAACCAGGTCGAATCCACGGCATTGGGAATCACCCTGCCGGAAAGCAGGTGAGAGCTGAAAAGTAAAAACGCATCCGTGAGCAAAAGGTCTAGATCCGCCTGTTTTTCAGGATCGAAAGGCTGTCTCTGAAGCAGCGCTTGTTTAAAATCCGCAATCAGGGGTTTTAACTGGGTTAAATGATAATCCTCGGATATCAGTCCATCCAGTTCAGCATCTTCGATAGCGCGAATGAGCTGATCTGCCTGGGGGGTAAGGCCATTATCCAGTGCCCATAACGGATTAAAATCGCGTTTCTCATAAAAATTCGACAGAATGGGGCGATAATAAATTGATCGGAAAAGTGTGCAGATGAATCCGTCTCCGCCTTTTCGGGGTTCAGCCTTTTCATGATGAGTGATTTGAATGCCGGCTGCGAAATTTATGACAGACGAACCTTCACCGGATCCGCACCTGGAAAATCCGCTCCCGAATATCGCGATCACAAAAAGCCGCTATCATCAATGCATGGCGTTTTCTTTTCATCATTGCTTGAAACCGAAATGTTTCAGGAATACATAAATGATTTGACAGTGTTGGTAATTTCATCCAGGTGATCCGCATCAATCCATTTTACTTGTGAGTCAGAGTTAAACCAGGTCAATTGCCGTTTGGCATAGCGCCGTGTGTCTTGTTTCAGTGTTTGAAGGGTGTCATCCCAGCTCAGGCGTCCTTCAAAAAAATCCACAATATGCCGGTATCCTATGGATTGAAGGGGTTTTAACTCGGATGAATACCCTCTTTTCAGAAGGGATTTGACTTCATCGACCAGTCCTTCTTCAACCATCAAATCCACCCGATGGTTAATCCGTTCATATAATACTTCTCTTTGCCGGGAAAGTCCAATTTTTAGGACATCAAACAGAGGGGGCGCCAGCCGGTGCTCCTGGTGACAGGCCGAAATGGGCTGGCCTGTTGTTTCAAAAATTTCAAGTGCTCGAACAATCCGGAAAGCATCGTTGGGATGAATTTTTGCTGCGGCTTCGGGATCACATTCACATAAGCGGTGATAGAGTTCAGCTGTCCCATGGATATCCGCTTCTTTCTTCAGATTGAGGCGTATTTCGGAATTCCCGGAACCGGATTCAAACAATCCATGAATCAAAGCGCGAATGTAAAATCCGGTTCCCCCGGCGACCAAAACAGGGATGCCCTGTTCGGCAAGCTGAAAAACGAGATTCTGGCTCATATCCGCATACTGCTGTGCATCAAATGGCTCGTCCGGATCAACGATATCGATCATGTGGTGCGGAATTCGCGCCTGTTCCAGTGCGGAAGGCTTGGCGGTTCCGATGTCCATGTATCTGTAAACCTGCATGGAATCCGCACTGATGATTTCAGCATCCAGTGCAGAGGCGATTTCAATGGCTGCCGTTGTTTTTCCGACACCGGTAGGGCCGCATATTACGGCTATACGGGGAGGAAAATGGATTTTCATAACCTTTCAATGGTTTCGATTGATGGAATGCGCCATGATCCAAAATGATCATTTGCCGGGTCAAATTTCGGACAATTAACATTGAATCTGCTTATCAGCAATTTAAGTAAAAGGCAAGATTGTCCCCCGATAAAAAGCGGATTCATTGAAAAGCAGGGAGTTGGAAAGGCGGGAATATCTGTCGGCGGAAAACAGGGGATATCGGCGATTATGAAATCAAATAAGAAAAGAATGGCCGGGATCCGGGAGAGAAATCAGAAAAACGACAACAGAGACGTCCGGTGTAAGGCGCACATTGCATGGCGCCATTACACCGGCTTCAGGAAAAAACGGGCCTTGACCGTTAATCCGGTTATTTTTTCTTTTGTTTCTGCTGACCGACGCGGACTTTCTCTTTGGAAGCCGTTTCAGAAAATTTTGCCGCATTGAATGCACAACCAACTTTGATTTTTTTATCATCCACCCATCGCATCATAAACGCGGGATTGGGATAAACCGAACAGTCGTTATTGGCATTAATTTTTACACAGCCTTCGCAGTGAGGGGTAATGTTTGCCATTGATGCCTTCCTTTCATTTGAGATCATAATGAAAAAAGGGATTACAGCAATGTGTAACCCCTCTGATAATCAAATGGCGGGAGCGACGAGGCTCGAACTCGCGACCTCCGGCGTGACAGGCCGGCGCTCTAACCAACTGAGCTACGCCCCCGTTTCCTTTGTGGAATTGCCGCACCAGAATCAGCACAACACAACCGATCTGGTAGGCGGAACAGGGCTTGAACCTGTGGCCCTCGGCTTGTAAGGCCGATGCTCTCCCAGCTGAGCTACCCGCCCTTCTTTTTCAATCACAAAGAGATTGAACTTATACAGAAAGCTACAAGGAGTGTCAAGGAAAAAATCAAACCAGCGGATGGGTCTGATGAGATTCCTGGGATTGCTGGGAGATGATGTCAAAAGCCATATCATTGCCATTGAACAAGGGGGTTCCAGGCTTCATAATCAATGCATGGGTAAGCACTTCATCCATATGATCCACGAGGATAAATGCCATTTGCCTGGCGATGGTTTCCGGAATATCTTTTAAGTCCTTTTCATTTTCCTTGGGGAGAATAATTGTTTTAATTCCTCCCCGATGGGCTGCCAGAATCTTTTCTTTAATGCCACCGACCGGAAGGACGCGCCCTCTCAGCGTAATTTCACCCGTCATGGCAATATGACGATCAACCGCCCTGCGGGTCAGCGCGGATACAATGGAAGTGCACATGGAAATTCCGGCGGATGGGCCGTCTTTGGGAATAGCCCCTTCCGGAATATGAATGTGAATATCAAATTGTTTGTGAAAATCCTTGTCAATCATCAGATGTTCTGCGCGGGATCGGACAAAACTGATGGCGGCCTGGGCGGATTCTTTCATGACATCTCCCAGTTTGCCGGTGACGATCTGCTCGCCCTTGCCCGGCATGATCAGGGTCTCGATGCAGAGCAATTCCCCGCCTACCTGGGTCCAGGCCAGTCCGGTGACCAGCCCGATCTGATCCTTTTCCTCAATCAGGCCATGGCGATGTTTCGGGGGGCCAAGATATTTCTGAACCGAGCGCGAATTGACGGTTACGGCGTCGATGGATTTGTTTTTTACAAGATCACGGGCAATCTTGCGGCAGATGGAAGCAATCTCCCGCTCGAGGTTTCTGACGCCGGCTTCACGGGTATAGCGCTGAATCAGGGATAAAATGGCGTTTTTCGTGAATTCGACGGTTTTCCCTTCAAGTCCATTTTGCTGAATCTGTTTGGCGATTAAAAAATCTCTGGCAATACGATATTTCTCATATTCCGTATAGCCGGCCAATCGAATGATTTCCATCCGGTCCTGAAGGGGAAGCGGAATGTCCGGAAGGGTATTGGCGGTGGTCACAAAAAGGATATCCGACAGATCGTAATCCACATCCAGATAATGGTCGTTGAAAGATGAATTTTGCTCAGGATCCAGAACTTCCAGCAGCGCCGCAGACGGATCTCCCCTGAAGTCCATGCTCATTTTATCGACTTCGTCCAGGCAGAAAACCGGATTGTTGACGCCGACTTTTTTCAAGGACTGAATAATTTTTCCGGGCATGGCCCCGATATAGGTTCTGCGATGACCGCGGATTTCCGCTTCATCCCTGACCCCTCCCAGGGAAAGGCGGATGTATTTTCTGCCGGTTGCCCGGGCAATGGATTTGGCCAGAGAGGTTTTCCCCACGCCCGGCGGGCCGACAAAACACAATATCGGGCCGCGCACTTTTTTCACAAGGGATTGAACCGCCAGGTATTCCAGAATGCGCTCCTTTGGTTTTTCGAGACCGTAATGATCCTCGTTCAGGATTTTTTCAGCTTCAAACTGGTCCTCCTGAATTTCGGTCTGGTCATACCAGGGAAGGCTGGTCATCCAGTCAATGTAGTTTCGAACCACGGTTGCTTCCGCCGACATGGGCGCCATCATCTTCAGTTTCTTGAATTCATGCAGGGCCTTTTCGGAAGCTTCCTTGGACATTTTTTTCTGCTGGATATGATTTTCAAGCTCCTTGAGTTCATCCCCGGCATCCTCATCCGTCCCCATTTCCTTTTTGATGGCGCGCATCTGCTCATTCAGATAATAGCTTTTCTGGGTCTTTTCCATTTGGTCCTTGACCCGATTCTTGATCCGCTGATCCATCTGATAAGCGTCGATTTCCATTTTGATCAGACTCAGCAAAAGCGTCAGGCGCTCGTTCAGAGAATCTGCTTCCAGCAGAAGCTGCTTATCCTCGATCTTGAACGAAAAATGCGCAGAGACGGTATCGGATAACTGAGACAGGCTGGTAATCGCCGATACGGTATTCAGAAGCTCCTTGGAGATATTTTTGGCCAGGTCCGCGTATTCGCGAAAAGCGGTCAACAATCGCTCTTCCCAGTGCCTGGCATTCGGCATCTTCGGCAAAGTCTTCGGCGATGGGTTCAATTTCAACCTGGAAAAAATCTTCCTGATGGACAAATCGCCTGATTCGGGCCCTGGATTTGCCTTCAACCAGGGCCTTGACCGTCCCATCGGGAAGGCGCAGGAGCTGCAGCACCTTGCCGATGGTGCCAATCAAGACTGATATCGTTGATATCGGGATTTTCTTCGCCGATTTTTTTCTGGGTTGCCAGAAAAACGTTTTTCTCGTTGTTCATGGCATCTGCCAAAGCCTTGACAGATTTGGATCTGCCGACAAACAGCGGCGCAACCATGTAGGGGAAAACCACGATATCTCTCAGCGGCAGCAGGGGCAGCAGGGTAACCCCTGGCGCCGGACCGTCTTGTCTGAATTTTTTTGTCAAATTAATCATTGTATGGGGAAACCATCATGCCTGTTTTTTCACCGGTTCATAAAGCAATATCGGCGATTCGTTATTGAGGACGACTTCTTCACTGATAACGCATTCTTTAACATCTTCGATAGAAGGAATTTCATACATGATGTTCAGCAGGCAGTTTTCCAGGATGGCCCTGAGTCCTCTGGCGCCGGATTTTCGTTTGAGCGCCTCACTGGCGATGGCTGAAAGCGCGCTGTCGGTCAATCGCAAATTGACCCCTTCCATCTCGAACAATTTTGCAAACTGTTTGACCAGTGCATTCTTGGGTTCTTTCAGAATGCGAATCAGCGAGCTTTCATTGAGTTCATCCAGCGTGGCGATCACCGGAAGTCTGCCCAGAAACTCAGGAATCAGGCCGAATTTGATCAAATCCTCGGGCCGGACCAATTTCAGCAATTCGCCGACATTGTGATTCGATTTTTCGACAATTTTGGAACCAAAGCCCATCACATTGGATCCCAACCGGCGCTGGATGATTTTCTCCAGGCCGTTGAACGTTCCCCCGCAGATAAAAAGGATATTGGAAGTGTCCACCTTTACAAAGTCCTGCTGAGGATGCTTCCTGCCGCCTTTGGGCGGAACGCTCGCCGTGGTTCCCTCGATGATTTTCAGCAGGGCCTGCTGAACCCCCTCGCCGGATACATCGCGGGTAATGGAAGGATTGTCTGATTTGGAAGCAATCTTGTCGATTTCGTCAATATAGACGATGCCGCGTTTGGCCTTGTCCAGGTCGTAATCCGCATTCTGGAGCAGGGACAAAATGATGTTTTCGACATCTTCTCCCACATATCCGGCTTCTGTCAAACTGGTTGCATCGGCGATGGTAAACGGAACATTCAAAAATCTGGCCAGGGTCTGGGCCAGAAGGGTTTTCCCGCTTCCGGTCGGTCCGATCAGAAGGATATTGCTTTTTTGAATTTCCACATCATTCTGGCTGATCAAAGAATCCAGCCGTTTGTAATGATTGTGCACCGCAACCGCAAGGATTTTCTTGGCCCGATCCTGCTCAATGACATAATCATCCAGCATTTCCTTGATCTGTTTGGGCACCAGGGTTCGCTGCTGGGAAGCGGCGTTTTGCTCGGTTTCTTCTTCAATGATTTCGCTGCACAACTGGATGCATTCATCACAGATATAGACTGCGGGGCCGGCAATCAACTTGGCCACTTCTTTTTGGTTTTTACCGCAGAAAGAACAGAAGAGATTGTCTGTCACATCATCTTTTTTTGCCATGGTTATACCTCCGTTTTGGCCAGTTGATCCAAATCGTCCCTGATTGGCGATGACATGATCAATGATTCCGTATTCTTTGGATTCCTGGCCGGACATGAAAAAATCACGATCCGTATCTTTTTGAATCTGCTCCAGATCTCTACCGGTATGGTAAGCCAGAATTTCGTTTAAATTATCCTTCATCCGAAGGATTTCCTTTGCCTGAATGGCGATATCCGATGCCTGTCCCTGAGATCCGCCCATGGGCTGGTGGATCATGATTCTGGAATTCGGGAGCGAATAGCGTTTGTTTTTTGAGCCGGCGGCCAGCAGCAAAGCCCCCATGCTGGCTGCCTGGCCAATGCATACGGTTGTGATATCCGGCTTGATATACTGCATGGTATCATAAACAGCGAGTCCTGCCGTAACAGATCCTCCCGGGGAATTGATGTAAAAGTTGATTTCTTTTCCGGGATCTTCCGATTCCAGAAAGAGAAGTTGCGCGATCAGCAGATTGGCAACCTCATCGTTAATGGGAGTTCCCAGAAAAATGATTCTGTCTTTGAGAAGCCGTGAATAAATGTCATATGCGCGTTCTCCCCGGCTGCTCTGTTCAATGACCATGGGTATTAATGGCACTGAAATTCTCCTTATGATGATAACATGGAAAATGTTATCTGAAGTCGGACTTCCTTGAAGTCCATCAATTAATCGATTGATTCGTCGTCTGCGCTTCCCTATGACAAGCCAATGATCATAAAGCAATTATCATACCAAAAATCATTTTTCCGGTGAAGATGCCGGCTGATCTTCCAGAACGGGTTCAATCTCTTCAACTGTATTGCTATCAATAATAAGCCTGATCGCCTGTTTTTCAAGGAGCGTATGTTTGAAAAAAGCCAAGGTCATCGGGATGCTGGTCATAATACGATTTTGATTTCATCAACCGGTCTGCCGTAAGAGGCGGCCATGTCCTGCAACGCCTGGGTCAGGTCGGCATCGGGAAGTGTCAATTTTTCCTGAGAAATGATTTTCCCAAGAATCAGATGTCTTCGGACCTGTTTTTCGGCAGTGTCGCGATACGTTGCGGCAATGTGATTCATGGGTCATGCCAAGGGATTCCATCTTGACCTGCTGATGCTCAAACGATCGTTCAATCTCCCGGATTATTCCGGCAAGTTCCCAGTCGATCAAGGTGTCGGGAGCTTCAAACGGCGCTTTTTTAATCAATGATGAAAATATCTGTTCATTGATTTCCTGCTCGGCACGCTTGTTGTAACCTTGCATGCAGGTTGCCTTGTATGGCTGTTTTTACCTCTTCAATCGTATTAAAAGATCCGAGTTCTTTTGGCAAAATCATCATTGATTTCCGGAAGAATCTCTTCACGGATTTCATGAAGGTGAACATGAAATGCCGCTTCCTGACCGGCAAGGCTGGCATTGTGATAATCTTCCGGAAATTTGATCGAAAAATCCTTTTGATCGCCAGGCATCATTCCAACGATCTGGGCATCAAAGTCCTTGGAAATTTTCGATGTTCCGATTTTTAAAGTCATGATTTTCCGTTTTCTGAAGGTCTGGATGGGGGGCTCCGTCTCTAAACCCTTCGTAATCCAGGATGACAAAATCGCCTTCCTGGCAAGCGCGTACGGGTTCAACCGGTTTGCGTTCTGAAAGATTTTTCTGGAGCATTTTCAGTTGGGCTTCAAGTTCGTCATCAGAAGGTTTGTAAAGCGATTTTTTTAAGGCGAGGCCCTTAAAATCGATATCGGGAATTTCCGGATTAATCTCTACGGTCGCGCTGTAACGATATGCACTGTCCGGCGCTGAGCTCCGGCGGGTCAATATCCGGATGCCGCAACGGGTTGAGGCCGGTCTCGGCAATGGCATCTGCAAAAGAATTCTTGATCAGCCGGGAGGTTACATCTTCATAAACATCTTTTTTATAAAGCCGTTCAAGAACCGATCTTGGGGCTTTCCCCGGACGAAACCCTTTAACCTTGGCGGTTTTATTCAATTCCTTATAAGCACTCTCAATTTCGTTAACCACCTCATCCTGGGGAATATCAATATGAAGTACTTTTTTAACAGTGCTGGCGTCTTCTACCGTAAATTTCATTAGATTGTTTCCATTTCCCTTTAAGCAGTTTTGACGGATTATACATCTATCCTTGTGGCAAAAACAGTTTATAAACAAGTATATCTCTTGGAAGATTGTGGATTCCGGTCATCACGCGTCCAGGCAGGTTCCATCTCTGCCCCGGCCTGGACAGGCTTTGCATTGTTGACAGAAGCGGACGGGGAATTGAGTATGCTGGTGCGAGAGGGGAGATTTGAACTCCCATTCTGTTTCCAGAGCTGGATCCTAAGTCCAGTGCGTCTGCCAGTTCCGCCACTCTCGCCAATGGGTTAAACAGCCCGGTTCATTGCTGGAATGAATAAACTGTAACCAGACGATCATTCATACGGATGAATTCATCCTGTAAAACCTTTATAAAATAACCCAAAATGTAAACCATGTCAAGTATAATTGAAAAACGTCTTGTAATGTCAATATGTTCGAATGATTTAGACCACTGACCCTGTCTTGACGATGGCGCCGGGAAACGGTTAGTATATGAATCGATCATATTGAACTGCCGACTTTTCAAACATGTCTTACAAAACAGCATCGTTTATGCTATTTTGAGGCGCGAAACAGCATCAGTTCCCCGACATTTCATACCTCCTGTTGATCACTTTTTCCTGCTTGGTCTGCGCGGCACAGGCAAGACCTGGTTGATTCAGACGGGCGGAGAACTGCGCCACACTTCGCTGGAGCAGCCATGAAAAAAAGCGCGAAGGCTTCACCTCTGAGTGTTCTGCAACTTCTGTGTCAGCAGCCGGGAAAAACCGGCAGCGGCGTGTTTGTTCAGGCCATTGTTTCCCAGGCATTTCAAAAAGGGTACCGGCAGCGGGTGGTTATCGGCGTTCCGGCCAATACACCCTATCTGCCGATTCCGCCGCTTCGGGCGGACAGCATCTTTCCCGTCTATTTCGATTCTGTCGAACTGCCGTTTCCCGTGGCCGGCATGAGCGATGTCATGCCGTATGTCAGCACCCGTTTTTCAGCATTTTCCCCTGAAATGCTGGGTCAATATCTGAAAGCATTCGAGCATGCGATACAAAGAGCCGTCTCGGATTTCAGGCCGGACGTGATCCATGCCCATCATCTCTGGCTGATAACGGCCCTGACCCGGCGGATGTTCCCGGAAATCCCCCTGGTGGCATCCTGCCACGGGACGGAATTCCGGCAACTGGAGCGGGCGCCCCATCTGATTCCCCATGTCGTTCCCGACTGCTCCGGGCTTGATTGCGCCATGGCGCTCCATCCCCACCAGGTGGACGAGATCCGCGACATTTACGGCATACCGCCTGAGCGGATCGAAATGATCGGGGGCGGATATCGCGAAGACATTTTCTGCCGCGGCGACGAAGGCGCCTGCATGACGGATTGCACCCTGCAGGTGGCCTATGTCGGGAAAATCAGCCGGCCCAAGGGGGTTCCCTGGCTGATCGAAGCCCTGTCCCATATCGATATTCCGGAAGGCTACCGGGTTGTCGTCAAATTGGTGGGCTCCTGCGGAGATACGGACTCTCAGAACATCCCGCGAAACGCAAATCGTCCGGATTGCCGGCTGGAATTCCTGGGTGCCTTGCCGCAGGAGGATCTGGCAAAGGTGCTTCGCTCCTCCCAGATATTTGTATTGCCGTCTTTTTTTGAAGGACTGCCGCTGGTGGTTCTCGAAGCCCTGGCATGTGGATGCCGCATTGTGATGACGGATCTTCCCGGACTGGATTCCTGGCTTTCTCCGAGCTTGGAAGAAAACGGATTCGTGGCGCGCGTCAAACTGCCCCGGCTGATCCGGGTCGATGAACCGGAACCCGCCGACCTGCCGGAATATGTGAAGAATCTGTCTGATGCCATCAGCCTTCAGTTGCGCCGGAGCATCAATCGCTCACCCGACTGGCGCGCCTGCGTGATGCCCTGTATCGCGCCCATGGGGTGGGAAGCGATATTTCGGAAAATTGAAGCTGTATATTCGCGCGTCATACAGAAGTATGACTCACGGTAGATGACTTATTATGGGCTTCCTTGCTGGGCGTTTGATGAATTGACGATTTTCTCGACAATCACCTTGGTGATCATGTAAGTCGGCCGGATCCCTTCGTCTCCCATGCTGCCGGATGCCAGGGTCTGGCCGCTGATCAGGGGATTGTCCGAGGCGTAATAGGCATACCGAAGCTTGATGTCCGGGGAGATATGTCCCCGGATGATGGCCGCGCTGATGGCCCGCTGGTAATGCCCCCCCTCCATTTCAAGCCCGATCGCTTTCCAGCTTGTGGTCTGAAATTTTTCCAGAACATCCCGGTTCTGAAGGGATGTCCCCAGAACCGTTACGATGGGCCCGACATAGACATCCACGGAACCATCGAAATCCGTTTTTCCCAGGTCGTTCTGCACCAGGTAGTTATGAGGGGTTCCTTCCATCACGTGGGCTGTCGGCAGCATGATATCGCCTTTGCCGCCCGGAAGGATGCCGGCCTTGCCCATGATGGATATGGAGCAAACCTGAATGCCCGGCTCCTGGTGAAACTGCGATCAGGAGTTCATCCATGACTTCATAGGCCTGGGTGCCGAAGGCATAATCGATGACCAGCAGCACCGGCTGGGCGTGTTTCAGGTTCTCGCGCTCCAGGTGAAGCTCGGGATGGAACATCAACTGGTCGAGCTTCGCCATATCGATGATCTGGGCATGAATCAGCATTTCCGATGTGTCCGGCACGTCATGAAACCCGTTTGAAGCCGCATGCGCCCGAATCATTTCGCCTTTGTCCCGTAAGGATTGCAGAAAGCGGTAGAGATCGCCGTCGGGTTTCTCCGGGCTGTTGCTGCAGACCGCATCATATCCATAGAGCAGATTTACTGCGCTGTGCATATTGGCGCTGATAATGTGCAGGGGCCGGTTCTGCAGCCCGATTTCGCAGATTTTTTTCTTGATGTTGGATGCCCACTGGGGCCCGTAGCGGTGATGGCCGATCATGCTCTGAAGGGCCGGGGTGAAATAAATCAGAAGTTCATCGTCCCGGCAGGCGTTTTCCCGTTCAACGCGCTTTCCCAGGCGGTAGATGATCTGAAACAGGCTGCTGTTGCATCCGCAGGATTTACGGTTTTCATCCAGATAAGCATAGGTCTCTTTGGTTTCCTGATAGGTTCTTCCCAGAAAAATGCTCAGGTTCCAGATGGCCTGATCCAATTGCGCGTCGGTGAGCGTGTCTTCCCGGGAAGCAATCCGCTCCAGACTCCTTCCAGCCGCTGGTGTATTCTCCGCCGGGATCCTTCATCTGGTGGAAAATTTTCCACGCTTCGATGTTCAAAAAAGTCAGATGGGTCAGGACGTCGTAAATTTCGCTGAGCCCGGTGGTAATCACAAAACACATTTCATTTTCGCTGACCCGGTAGGACAGGCGGCGGCGTTTGTTCGGCTGAATTTTTTCAAAGGAAGTGTGTTTGAAGTCTTCATGAGCGGTCAGAACGATCCGGGTGCAGTCTTCAATTCCCCTGGGAAGGCGGTCCAGAATGTATTCCAGGCCCTTGATCTCGATGCTGCGCGGGTCATTCATGGTGCCATAAATTTCCGGGCTCAGATCACGAAGCGCCGTCTCCAGGGCCTGACCGGCTGTGCCGGAGGTTTTGTAATTTCCATGTATGATCATGGCATCGGCAACGACTTTAAAGGCCCGAATGGCCAGCCTGCTCTTGTGCGCTCTGCTGAAAGATTCCATATGTCTTCTCCTTTTTAACCGGTTCGCTCATATGGCGCTGGCGCCGCCATCCACCATCAGCACCTGGCCGGTGATGAACCGCGCCGCATCGGAACATAAAAAGAGCACGGGATAGACCACATCCAGGGGCTCGGCAAGCCTTCCCATGGGAATGGTTCTGACAATCTGGTCGTTAAGGGCTGCATCCGACCAGAACGCCTGGCTGAACCGGGTTTTCACCATGCAGGGGGAAACGGCATTGACCTGAACATCCGGCGCCAGCTCCTGGGCCAGAACCCGCGTCATCATTTCGATGCCGGCCTTGGCGATGCCGTATACGCCCATGGCGGGAGCGGATCTTCTTGCCGCGAGGGAAGAAATGCTGACGATTTTACCGCTTTTCTGGCTTCTCATGATCTGCCCGGCTTTGCGGGAGCATAAAAACGCGGCATTCAGATTGGAGTCGATGATTTTCTGCCACACGGCAGGGTCTGCATCAACCACGGTGGTGATCAGATTCATGCCCACATTGTTGATCAGGACATCGATTCCGCCAAAACGTTCCAGGGTACGCCGGAACAGCATGTCCACATCCTCGGGTTTGGCCGCATGCGCCTGAACCGCCAGCAGCCGGTTTCCGGCATTCAGCAGCGCGGCCGCGGCATCCAGGCCTTCCTGTTTTCTGCCGCAGATGGTCACCCTTGCCCCCTGCTCCAGAAGCATTTTTGCCATTTCCAGTCCGATTCCCCGGCTGCCGCCGGTAACCATCACGCTTTTGTCTTCAAGGCCAAAGGATATGCCGCTCATGGGTTGCCCTTTCACAGTCTTTGTCTGTTGATCCCGTTTCTGCCGTTGCCTGCCGAAACCCCGGAAATTTTTCCTGAAAGCTTTTATTAAGAGAACCGCTTTCGGGAGTCAACAAGAATCCCTCCCGCTATTCGCCTTTCCATCCGCCATTTCCGTAGCATTGTTCAGAACATTATTCAACGGGTTGTCCATGCGATGTCAATAAAGCCGGGGCAAAATCGCCCCGGGTTCGGGAAGTTTATGTCTTGCCTGATCCCGGAAAACATGATAGACAATGACAGTTGAATATAAACGGGGCGTGGCGCAGCCTGGTAGCGCACCTGCTTTGGGAGCAGGGAGTCGGAGGTTCAAATCCTCTCGCCCCGACCAGCAATCCTTCTCGCCTCTGAACCGCCAGCCGATTCGGCCTCGTTTTGCCTTGAACTCACTTGGCAGCCGGTCCGGGCTTCACGAGCATCTGGCCCAAACCATAAATTCCTTTTTGAGAAAACATCATCCCGACCTGATGAATGACGACGCCTCAAACACCCCGGGCATGTCTGCCTATACCCGGTTTTTTTCGCCGCTGGCGCTGCAGGCCGCATCACAGGGGCTGACCTACCCGCTGGTTGCCATGGTTGCCTCCCGGGGGCCCGGCGGACCGCTGAATCTGGCAGGCCTGGCCCAGTCCAACACATTGATGTACATGCTGGGAACCCTCGGATTCGGGCTGGTTACCGCCGGCATGGTGTTTGGCAGGACCCGGGAAGGCTATCGCCGGTTTCGAACCGTAACCCTTGGCATCGGCCTGCTGGTCACCCTGGTTCAGGGGCTGCTGTGCATGCCCCGGGCAGCCCACCTGCTTTTCGGGCAATTGATCGGACTGCCGCCCGCCATTGAAGATCCGGCAACGATGACGCTGCTGGCCACCGTCCCGCTCCAGTTCCTGTTTTTCATCAGAATTCCGTTCCAGGTGGCCATGTATAACGCCCGGGCCACTGGCAAGGCCAGTCTGGCGACGATCCTGCGGATACTCTTGACGGCAGTTCTTTCTCCCCTGTTCTGTCTTGCGGGAGCGGTCGGACCCCTCTGGGCGGTGGTCTGTCTGAGTTTTCCCGTGGGCCTGGAGGTTGCGGCTTCCGCCTGGCTGGCCCGGCCGTATCTGGCCCTCCTGGAGGCTTCCGCATCGGCGCCGACGAAAACGGAGATCTTTTTGTTCAACCTTCCCCTGTCCATCGGGGGCTATCTGCTTTCCCTGTCATCCCTCCTTCTGGGCGCATTCATCGCACGCGCCGCAAGCCCGGAACGCATGCTGCCCGCTTATTACCTGGCCCTCGGGCTTGCCACCCCGGTCGCCTACGGCGCCACCCGGGTTCTGGAAGTGGTGCTCGCGTTCCCGCCCGCATTCGCGGCGGACCGCCGGACCCTTAAGTTTGCGCTGGCCGCCGGAGCCGTCCTGGGCCTGCTTCCCTTGATATTCACGCTGCCGGGACTGTCCGATCTGTATTATGTCAGGCTTCAGAACCTCGATCCGGACAGCCTGCCGCTGGTCCGGGCCGCGGCTCTGGCCCTGGCCCTGTATCCGGTGTGCGTGGCGGTTCGGGCTCAGGGCGAAGGCCTTGCAAGTCTGGCGAAAAAGCCGATGACCGTCATTGCGGGACAGGTGATGTTTATGGCCACCATTTTATTGGCCGGCGGTGCGCTGTTGACACTTGGCATCGACGGCAATCTCATCGGCGGCATCTGCCTGTGCTTCGCCAGTCTGGCTTCCACGGCAACGCTTCGGCTCCTGCTCCGGTGGATCAGAAGGACCGAACCGGCATGAATCGATAACCCGATCCGACAGGCGGCCGCGCCGACATTTTACAATACATGCTTCCGCGATCATCGCGGCGCAAAAAACGGCCGCGCCTCCGCCTGCCGGGCGTACGCAGGCGCCTCGATGGGACCCCCTGCAGACGGGTTGTCCACCCATCTCTTTGCAAAACCGAATACGCCCCACGCCCGGTATTGCTGCACGTGGTAGAGTTCGTGCACCCAAAGCGCCCCGTCATTGGCCAGATCATCGCTGCGGAAGATGACGACGTCAATCATGGTGATGGCCAGGGTGTCGCCGTCAAAATTCATCCGGGCATCCTGCAGGAGCTGGTTGATGGATCCCCGAAGGCTTGTCCAGCGCACCGCGTCCAACAAATCGTCCGGGTACCATCGGCGGAGCGTTTTGCGAAGGTGGGCGGGAATGGGCCGTCCGCCGGTTGCCATGACCGCGTCATGGCTTGCTATGATTCCGGCGGCAACGGTCAGATACGGCCATTGCCCGCTGTCCTGAATCATTTCCATCGCCTTCTCCGGATTCCTGTCAATGAACTCGAAGATGTCGCCCAGCGTGGGAGTCCCGGCCGAATCCGCAAAACCGTTGCCGCAGAAGGACAAAAGCAGTGCAAGAACGGCCAGGAGCTTACCCGGATTTGCCGCAAACCGCCAGTGCTTCATCCCGGCATTTTCTGTTCCGATCTCCCGGATTACCGCCCGTAAGCCATTCATGAATTCGGTCCTTGATTGTTTGTCCTTGAATGATGCGCCCCATGCCGCAGATGCGCCGGAGAGTTTTCAGTCTACACGCAGTCGGATTTTCACGCAAGGGGTGTCGTTACCGATATCAGGATGATTTTGTTCCAGCTTCATTGATAATTTATTTTAATTCCATATTGCGATCAAGATGATTCTAATATCCATGGCCATTCAGTTAATGACCTCAGTCCATCAGGCATTAGCTCTAATCTTTTTAGTCCACGAGCAGCTTGAGCGATGGCAGCACCGAGTGCATCGAATACTCGATTGGCAAACTCTTTCTCACGTATTTCTTCCCACAAACGCTCCGCAGGGTTTAGCTCCGGAGAATATGCTGGCAACCTTACCAGCGCCATGTTCCCAGGGATATGCAGGTCATGTGACCGATGAGATGAGGCTCCATCCAGCACCATTACAATGTAGTCATCAAAAGTACTTCATAGGCACCGTTTATCGGGCTGCAAACTGGGTGTATGTGGGTGACACCAAAGGCTTTCGGCGGACCCGCCAAGGATACAGCGCCACAGCTCAGTCGCCCAAAATGGTATTCGTAAAACCCTTACAGGCCAAAGCACAAACGCTTTTGTCCCAACCCATTCTCCAGCCGCATTATCGTACAGGAGGACACAAAATCATGTTGAGCGCTAAACACATGCAATCCTTGCCCGACTTCTTTCGTGGAATCCCTGACCCCCGCCGGGGGCAAGGAAGACGTCATTCACTTTCAACAGTTTTAGGCATAGTAGCCGGGGCAGTCCTATGCGGAATGCGGGGATACCAGGCTATCTCGGATTGGGCACAAAGCCTCGGCCCCAAAGCACGGGAGCGTTTCAATTGCCGTCGTGAAAATGGTCGCTACGTTGTCCCCAGTAATAACGTCATCCGCGATGTGCTTATCCGTGTTGATCCCGCAGAAATTGGACCATGCCCTGCAACGTTGGAACCAAGCCCATGGCGGTGAAAACGACCAAGCTCTGGCCATTGATGGCAAGACCATGTGCAATGCCATCGACGAGCAAGGCCATCAAGCCCACATTATGAGCGCTATCGGCCATCAAACAAAGAGCTGCCACACCCAAAAAAAGTCGGCTCTCTGCCAGTAGGAGGCAATGATGAACTCAAACGTACCAACGAAATCAAGATGGCGATTCCCCTGCTTGATGCCATCGATATTAAGGGCAAGGACATTACCGCAGATGCCCTGTTAACCCAGCGAAATTTTGCCGACTACCTTGTCCGTCTACGACATGCGCATTACCACTTCACCGTCAAAAATAACCAGCCCACACTCTTTGAGGATATCCGCTTTTTCTTCCAGGATCGCAAAGAGCCCGATTTCACTCTTTTTGACCCACCGGACCATGGCCGGATCGAAACCCGCAAAATCTGGATTACCTCCGAGCTGAATGATTACCTTAATTTCCCACATGTCGGACAGGCTTTTGTCATTGAACGAGAGTCCATAGACAAAAAAACGGGCAAATACTCTAAAGATGTTGCCTATGGCATCACCAGCCGAACGCCGGAGCAAGCCAACGCCCAGCGTGTCCTGGAAACCAACCGTTTCCATTGGAGCATTGAAAATAGCTGTCACTACGTCATCGACTGGAACTATGATGAAGACCGCAGCCGGATAAGCAAAGGTTACGGTCCGGAAAACATGACGCGCTTCCGGCGCTTTGCCGTCAGCATTATCAAATCCAAAGGCGTAAAAAGCGTCGCCCAAAAAATGCGTCAGCTTACGCGAAACACCCGGCTGGTCTTTGACTACTTGCGGATGACAAAAAACTCATGCGCTACCAGTTCTGCTTTAAATGTAGAACAAATTTACCGTGGTCTGAAATAAATATTGTATTGACAAAAGCCCCTATTTCACGTTAGTAATTTTGCATGAGCCAAAAGTTCAATCATAAGCCCGATCTTCAGGAAGATGCTTCAGCCGCCGCGTATTGCGCGCATACCGATTGTTCTTTTGAAAAAGGTATCGATGAAAAGAAAAAACCTGCGCCAGGCCGTTTTCAGAATCCGGTAGGAGGCAGGATGAAAAAAGACCTCACCATCTGTTTTCGCACCAGCTCCGAAATCCGGAATTACCTGGATGCCATTGCCCGGCAGCAGCGCCTGAGCCTGTCCCACGTGATCGAGTCGATCATCTACCAGCACCTGCAGCAGAGCGGCCAGGCCACAAAGTCCGCGGACCCCGACCGCCGCAAGTATCAGAGAAAGCAGGTCATGCTGCCGGCTTTCATCGGCAGAACCCCGTTACAGGCTGATCAATATGAAACCGGCTCGGTGCTGGACATCTCCCTGGGGGGCATCCGCTTCGCGATTTCCGGAAATGACGCTTCAAAAATCCAGATGAGCGAAGAACCTGCCGAATACAATGTCATCTTCACCCTGCCCGACCAGCGCCAGCCCATCACGATCCGGTGCCGCCCCCAGAGCGTCCTGGACGCCGAAGAAGAAGTCCAGATCGGCGCCGCCTTCGTGGACGCCGACTTCCACAGCTATCAGAACCTGCAGAAATACCTGATCTAAAATGCCTGTTGGCATAACCGGAAGCTTCACGAATCATAACCACCCGATATCAAAGACATCCTGTACCTTATTGGATATCGCCCATCGCCTTTTTTACCCACATTGTCCTTCTTGGGTTCCGGCTATGTAGGCATTTATGCGACTATTTTTCCGACCCGCATGTTGTAAAAACAAGCTGTTACCCCATGGAGCCCTCCGTTTTTGCTCAAAAGCTGTAGGCACACGACTATATATTTTTATCTTTACTTATGTTAAGATACATGATATCAAGGTAAGCAATCATGTATCTGCGAACTACCAAAAGAAAAAATAGGGACGGATCGGTTGTCGAGTACTTCCAGCTGGCCCATAATGAACGGGATCCCGAAAGTAAAAAGCCGGTAGCCCATATCATTCACAGCTTCGGCCGGGCCGATCAGCTAGACCGGGATGACCTGGTCCGGCTCTGCAGGTCCATTGCACGGGTATGCGGCCTGGAGGTCAGCGATCTGTCAGACGATACTCAAATAAAAGCAACTGCTGCTGGGACGGATCTTCCGGGTGATTTAAAACTCTTACAAACCCTGGGCTTCGGGTGCGTGATGGTGATTGAAGCCCTGTGGGAAAGACTTGGCATCGGCAAAACCATCAGGGATCTTTGTAAGGCCAATCGGCTTGATGTCGCCTACGAGCGGGCCTTGCTGGCCATGACCGCCAATCGGCTTTGCGAGCCTGAATCCAAGTTGGGCGTATGGGACAGGTGGCTGTCGAAAGTGTACATGCCTTCCTGTAGCGGTCTGAAGCTGGACAATATGTATGATGCGATGGATGTGCTTTACTATAACGCCGCCGGCATCGAACGCAATATCTTTTTCCACACGGCCGATCTTCTCAATTTACAGGTTGATTTGATTTTTTACGATACCACCACGGCCTCCTTTTCAATTGACCAGGAAGATGAAGCGGGTCTGCGCAGATTCGGAAGAGCCAAAGAAGGCAACTGGGGGCCGCAGGTTGTTGTCGCACTGGCGGTAACCCGTGAAGGGCTGCCTGTAAGATGCTGGGTTTTTCCGGGCAATACCACAGATGTTGATACCGTGGAGCGGGTCCGAAAGGACTTAAGGGGCTGGAAACTGGGTCGCGCCCTGTTTGTGGCCGATGCCGGGATGAATTCACAGGACAATCAGCAAGAACTCAGCCGGGCGTGCGGCAAGTATCTGCTTGCCAGCCGGATGGCCAGCGTTGGTGAAATCCGGGATACCGTTCTTTCAAAGCGCGGCAGATATACGGTGTTTACGGAAAATCTTCATGCCAAGGAGGTTATCATCGGCGACGGGGAATGCCGCAAGCGTTACATCCTTTGCTATAATCCTAAAGAGGCCGACAGGCAGAAAAAGCACCGAAGCCTGGCCGTTGAAGTTCTTGAGAAGGAGCTTGCCAGGCATTCCGATAAAAAAGCCACGGCGCAATGGGCAATTGAGCTTCTGGCCTCAAAGCGCTACAAGCGATATCTATCGATAACCGATGACAACCAGGTTCGCATCGATTATGACAAGATCCGCAAGGCGGAGAAATACGACGGCAAATGGGTGCTGGAAACCAACGATGATACCATCAGCCTTAAGGACGCTGCCTGTGGTTACAAAGGATTGATGATTATAGAAAGATGTTTTCGCTCGTTGAAGCGTACGCAGATCAAAATGAGCCCCATGTACCAGTGGCTGCCCAGACGCATTGAGACGCATGTCCGGATCTGTGTGTTGGCGCTTCTGATTGAACGTGTTGCAGAGATTGCATGCCAGAAACCATGGCATCAGATCCGCACGATACTGGAAGGGTTGCAGGCCTCGGAATTTGTGACACCGACCCATCGATTTTTTAAATTAAATGAGGCCTCCGAGCCCCTCAAAGATACCCTTAAAATGCTTGGAATCCCTTTGCCGGCGGGGGTTTTGGGCCTTCGGCCCCTCTCTGAGGAGTAGTAATTTCTGTAGACACACGACTGTTTTTTGCGATCGCTGCAGATCCCCGCGTGAAGCGGCTTGGCGCGGAATCGTGTGCTTCATTAGCCGAAACCCAAGTCACAGCGACGATGCTTAAATAGAATCCCGTAAATGTCAAACTCTGTGAGTCCCCCGGCATAGCCGGGGGTTTACCCATTATTAATTAATACATCCAACCGGGTTAGCGGCACTTCAGGCGAGGGCGGTTTTCCGGCTGATTTCTTTAAAGGTGAGGCGGTATTCTTATACGGCGTCGCTGCAGGCGTGGGAGGGTTTCCGGATACCGCTATCGGCGGCTAATGGCAAAACCGCCAGCTACCGCCAGGATACGCGATGAATTGTTGAGTTTTGATATTTTCAGTTCCTTTATTTCAAGCCCGTTTCCCAAAATGCCAATAGCGACCAGCGCACACCCGATGATAAATGATATTATTGTTATATCCATCGTCATTTACCACATTCCTTTGCTGTTTATTTAAGCATATGCTTTCTCAGGCCTGAGCCTGCAGTTCGTGCTGTATTCACCGGGGCCCGCCTGCCGGGCGCCTGTCGTATGCGTTGACATCGACCGGCGGGACTGAACGCGTCTTGTTGTCAGCCAAGGCAAAGCTCCTTCAGTCGCTACTTTGTGGTGGTGGTGACGGCGTAAACTTCCGTGGGCGCATTAATATTGAAAAACGCGATGTTTTCCTCGTTCGTATTTCAAAGTAATATGTTAACAATAATTTTCTTCCGAATTAATTTTGAAGAACTCGCAAAAAGCCCCGGCCACCGTCTTTCCGGCAAAAGCCGGAGTCCTTAACCATTCAAAAACACTATATTCCAGCCTGCGTCGGAATGACGGGCATGATGATGCTGATCTGGCGGCGCGAGTACCAGCCAATTTATTCGATGTTGCGGAAGGGGTTGTGCAGGGTTCGAACCAGGCGACGGATCAATACGCTGTTTTCGCTGCTTGTTCCCACTTCGAACAGCGCAATCGAAAAGTGGCTCTGGTAACAGTCGGCGCGGGGGCTTTCCATGCTGATCATTCCGTGGAAATCACCCGGTGCGCTGATGACGCTGGGTATGCCCGCCCGCATACCTGCCCGACGGCCGAAATTTTTCCATGCGACATTCCCTCTGTTCTGCTCCTGAGTCATGAATGAAAATCCCCCCCCCACCCTATGGTGATGTTTTTTTCCGGTACGTCAGCGTATGGCGGATCGTATTGCCGAGTTCCTGAAGCCGAAGCGGCTTTCCGATGAAAGCGTCGGGACGCTCGGGATGTACGCCTGCCAGAGCATGCGCCTCATCGTACCCGCTGGAAAGGATCACCGGAATATCCGGCGAAAGCCTGCGCAGCGCCGTCAGGGTATCCCAGCCATCCATGAGCGGCATCGTCAGATCGCAGATCACACAGCAGATCTCATCCCGGTGCTGCCGGAACACATCCAGGGCCTCGATGCCATCCTTTGCTTCGCGCACGCTGAAGCCCAACTGCCGGAGCATGGTCGCCGTCATTTTACGCACCTTCTCCGCATCTTCGACCAAAAGCACGGTGCATCCCCCTTCAGATTTCGGGGTAGAGACCGCTTCCTCCTGCTTGCGGTCTGTGATGTCGGTAAGGATTTCCATCCGGACAATCCGGCCATCCAGCCAGTAAACGGCCCTGCTCCGGCAATCGTACCACCGTTTGCTGACCGTGTCCCGGAATTCCCAGACAATCCCCTCCGCCGGGTTGCCGTCAGGCCCGGTGAGCCTGCTATCCGTGTAATACACCCCGGGGCTTTCATGGCCTGGGGTCCGCCAATCGATTTTACGCTTGATGACACCCCATCGCTTTCGCCCGTAGGTGTTCATGAAAACGATCTCGTTTGTTTTCGTATCCACCGCGTAGATAATGACTTCAAGACCGGTTAATACGCGAAAGTATATCTGGCAGCGGGTCCGGAGCGCCTCCACCCGCAGTTCATGGATCAGGCGCTGCGCTTCTGCCGGGAAAAGGGCATCCGGATTATCCGGCATTTTCGACCCCGCTTTCCCCGGTCCGCCAGTGCAGTCCAAAAGATTGTCCGGATCGGTGCCCCCGGATCTTCATAGTGGAATTCCTTCATATTACGGATGCGCATCGGATAAGGACACGGACCATTGACAATGAGATGCTTATTGGAATACTTTTTATGAATGTCGGCGTTTCAAGTCAACAATAATATTGACAGCTTCGTAAAAAGTCCGGGACTCGCCGGAGCGATGGGGATCGGAATTTCGGAATGAATCGGTCAACAACAATTGGCAGGGGCTCAGACCCATGACCCTGGCGGAGAAACGCGAAATGAATATAGTAAAACAGAAGCTGGAAAAAGCGGGAAAAGAGGCTGGAAACGTTTCCTTTGATGTTCTGGCGCAATCATATCTCAAGGGTCAAAAACAGCTTTCGCCTGAACGAATTGAGTTCAGGCGCCGTCTGAATCCGCGTCATCCGGAAATGGATGCGCGATCGAAGAATCCCTTATGGACATTTTCCAGCGTCAGGGCTTGTTTTGGCCATTGTTATCACCCTTGTCGTTGCCGTCCATTAAACCTTCTTTGTAACCTTCTTTGTAGCCGTCTTTGTCAATGACTTTGACATTGATTTTATCTTTGTCTTTATCTTTGTCCTTGTTAATGTCTTTATCGCCGCTGTAACCGCTGTAGCCTTCGTAGCCTTTGTAGCCGTTATTTGTATCCTTATTGCCTTGATTGCCGCCGCCGTATCCTTTGTAGCCTTTGTAGCCGTTATTTGTATTCTTATTGACTTGATTGCCGCCGTATCCGCCGTTGCCAACGTAGCCATTGTAGCCGTTATTGCTGTCATTATTGTTCGACGCAGCCAGATAGCGAGCCCCGGTCAGTTCAGCAGCCGGAGAAACAGGGGCTGCCCCGCCGGCAATGCCGTCCGCGACGGCTGCCGAATTGACGGTTCCACCAGAATTGAGATACGGCTGAACACCTGCCTGTGACAATGCGGGCAAACAGGTTACAAAAACGATCCCACTAAACATTATCAAATGATTAAGCGTTTTCATCAGGCCTCCTTGTTTCGTATTTCGAATCTGCAGTTGAATCCGGATTTCCATTCAGGCGCTATCTAAGATAAATTACGTAAATTGGGGTATGCACTTGACTCAACCACCCCCTATATGTAGTAGCTGGGCATGGAAGACTACCCGCGTAATTTGTCGGAATTCAGGGATCGCTTCGCCACGGAAGAAGCGTGCGCCGCATACTTGTCGCCCTCAGATGGCCCGATGGTTTCAGATGAACGAAATGCGGCGGAAGCGGCAGATGGAAAATGTCTCGTAGCCTGTTCCTGTGCCAGGATTGTCGATGCCAGATTTCGGTTACTTCCTGGGCGATCTTCCATCAGACTCGAAAGCCTTTGCGAGTGTGGTTTGAAGCGATGTGGCATGTTACCAATCAGAGATATGGAGCGAACGCGCTCGGTTTGCAGCGAATTCTGGGGCTTGGCAGCTACCACACGGCTTGGCAGTGGCTTCACAGGCTCAGGCGTGCAATGGTACTTCCTATGCGCGAACGCTTGATTAGGGTCGTGGAGGTTGATGAGACTTACATCGGCGACGAAAGACCAGGCAAGCGGGGCCGTGGCGCAGATAACAAAACGCTCGTGGCCGTCGCTGTTGAGGATGTTTCGATTCTCACGGAAAAGGCGAAAGGTATGGGACGCATCCGGCTGTCTCGCATTCCGAATGCTTCCGCTAATACTCTGATGTCGTTCCTTAAAGAAAACGTCGATCCTGGATGCCAAGTGCGCACAGATGGCTGGTTGGGATACGGCCCGATTGGCATTGATGGGTTCGACCACGTTGTAGTCAAGTCCAGGGAATGGGTGATCACGCATTTGACTATCTCGCTGTTGAAACGTTGGCTGCTGGGTACCTAATAGGGAGTTGTCCGGGACCATCAACTGGACTACTACCTTGATGAATTTACTTTTCGCTTCAACCGCCGGAAATCTGCTTCCCGCGGCAAGATGTTCTATCGACTGGTCCAGCAGTCTGTTAGTGTAGACCCGGTTCCTGGACGTGAGATCGTTGGCGGAAGCCCACGCAAACCCCTGAGCCAAGCCGCTGCGCCAGCGTCGGATTCGGACAAAACTGTAAACTGATCGACCACAACATATTGGTGTCGGTTGAGTTAAGTGCACACCCCAGAATACTTAATTCATAGCGATAAAATTGATTATTATTTATTTCACAACACCCTGAATATAACAACTTATTTTTGCGTTTCCCCCCGGTTATTTGATGATACAGTGGCGTGAAATCCGCATTCTCGAAGTGCTCAACTCCCGCCGGCATAAGGAATGATCAGTTCCTGGCCTGGATAAATCCGACCCTTGTCATCGAGCATTGGATTGTTTGCAAGGATTTTTTTTACACCGGCCAGCGGGTTTGCCGGGAAAAACCGGGAGGCAATCCCTGTCAGCGTGTCCCCGTTTTTCACCAGGACTTTTTGGGAGACATGTGAGGCAGCCGTTATAAACACAGGCTTAACGTCTTTTACACTCAATAAAGGTGAAATTTTTATGCTGTAGGCCTTTTCTCCTTGCGAGTCAGGCGGTTCAGCTTTCAAATTCATTTCCGGCAAAAGCGCCGCGAGACCGCCTTGCGTGCTTTGGCTTTCAGGCGCATGCGCCGCGTCGAAAGATTGCATTCGGATTTCAGCGTCCGGTTTCGTCGGGACCGGCTGCACTTGCAAATCGGTGGCGGTTGCAGAGACAGGCAGCGCTTCTGAGGCAGAGAAGTTCTGCGTCTTTGGATAAACCCCCTGCAGGAAATGCTGGACCCTTTCACCGAGCCCCCCCTGATATCTGTAAATGCCGAGCAGTATCAGCATCATGACGGCACTGCCAAATGCGACCGACAACTGGATTGTTTTCAAGGAAAATGTCCTGTTGACAGTTTGTACCCTGGGAGTTAAGCGCATTTGACTTCGCAGGGCGGCTGCGGCTTTTTTCAGGACATGACCGTTGACCTTATGCCGTTTTTCGGTCATGCAGGTCAGCAGCGCACTGTCGCAGAGTTGGTTGATGCCGCGCGGAACGCCCTTTGTCATTTTATAAATAAGATGCCGGCAATCGGATTCGAAACAGTCATCAAACCTGGAACCCGCAATATTGAGCCGATGATCAATATACAGAATCGTCTCCGCGGCATTCAGGGGCGCCAGAAAGCGGTTGATGTTGATCCGCTGGCGGATCTGGCGCATTTCAGGACGATACAGCTTGCCGCCGAGCTCATGCTGACCGATGAGCAGAATCTGGAAAAACTTGTGCGCCTTGATTTCAATATTGGAAAGGAGGCGGATCTGCTCAAGGCTGAGGCAGGAAAAAAGGTGCGCATTATCCACTATCAGAACAAATCGCTCTGTCTGGCGCCTGTTTTCCATCAACGCCGTTTTGATGTGATCGAACAGATCCGGCTCGCTTTTCCCGTTTGCTTCAATCTTCAGAATTCCGGCAATATTCTGCAAAATTTCAAGGTAGTCGACATTGGGACTCGCGATCATGATCGGGCGCACGGCGTCGGGCAGCCAGCTCAGCAGATAATGGGTCAACAGAGTCTTGCCTGTTCCCGCATCGCCGCAGACCATGGCAAAACATTTTCCCATATCGATGAAATAGAGAAGCGCGGTGGTTACTTCCTTCTGATTCGCACTGAAAAAAATGAACCGCTGATCCAGTTTGTTATCAAAAGGGGATTCTGAAAATCTGAAATATCTATTATACATGAATTATCTTACAATGGCTTCTAAAAAATCCGGATGCCGCGTTGCGCTGCATCCTTCGCTGTGTCAGTTATCGGCTGTTTTTTTCAAAACTTTAATCCAAAAGTCCATCCGACCAGATTTCAGACTCTGGCGGGAACATGGCGTCCCCGAAAAATGGACAATGATGAAGCAACGATAGGTGTTTTATTCAGGCAGGTTATCATTCAAACAAACAGGGGAACTGGTGGGGTTATCAGGTTTAAACTTCCCGGAAAAACGGCGGGATCAGAGGATCGCCGACTTTTTACGGGCTCATCATACTTCAAGCTCTCTAAAATCATGAATGAAAGCTACTGCTTATATTTATTACAAAAATACGCATATGCTTCGTTTATATGCCTGATTTCCACTTCCGCGACAGTCCGTATTTTGGGGCCTAAGCTGCGAACTTTGTCTGGATGATATTGTTGAACAAGCTTACGATAGACTGTTTTTATGTCACTAAATGTAGCGTGTTCTTTAATGTTGAGTATTTTTCGATAATATATCTCCCGCTCGCCGGGTGAACCGTCTTTTTGTCCGTTGCCGTTCGTTTCTTCCGCCCCCCCTTCTGCGGACGGTTCTTCTTCCGGCGGGGCCTTCTGCTCTTGTTCTTTTTGTTGGGGCGCCCCTGATCGCAATATCCAGTAGGATGCGATGGCGATTAACAATGTGCCGATCCCCTTTCCCGCTTTCGGGTTTGCCGGGATTGCTGAAAACAACATAAGGTTGATCATCAGGAATAAAGCGCATATTCCGATTGCAGGCCGGCTTTCGATCGGGCGTTTCAAAAATATGTAGCGAATCGTTAAGGGAGAAATCAGTCCGATAGACCAGACAATAGCTAAGGTGAAGATTAAACTAGGATAATCGGGGTGCATCCTGCCTGATGCGTGAGACACGACAATAGAATCAGGCGTAGAAATTTCTTTATCGGTTGATACCTGTTTGCCGGAAACCGACGGGCTGCTCAATGCGTTATATTGACTCTGAGCCTGATTGTTTCGCTCCGGGCTTTTTGCAGTTTCACGCTGACGATTATCTTCGTCAGGGACAGGCTGAATGCTTGTTTCTTTCTTCCCATCGTCAGCAGCCTTCAATATATTCAATACATCCGTCCGGCCATTCTTGGCCGCCACCATCAACGCCGTGTCACCGTTGATATTCTTCGCGTTCACGTCAGCGCCGAAGGCAATGAGTGTGCTTGTACAGTCCATATCACCTTTCAAGGCGGATATGATCAGCGCTGTGTCACCAGCGGTATTTTTTGCGTTCACGCCGGCGCCATTGATAATGAGTGCCCGCATGCAGCCCATTTCACCTTTCAGGGCGGATATGATCAGCGCCGTGTCACCGTCGTTATTCTTCACGTTCACGTCAGCGCCGTTGGCAATCAGTGCCCTCATACAGTCCATGTCACCTTTCAGGGTGGATATGATCAGCGCCGTGTCACCGTTAATATTCTTCGCATTCACATCAGCGCCATTGGCAATGAGAGTCCATATACAGTCCATGTGACCTTTCGAGGCGGACATGATCAACGCCGTGTCACCGTTGCTGTTCTTCGCGTTCATGCTGGCGCCGTTGGCAATGAGTGCCTTCATGCAGTCCATGTGACCTTTCAAGGCAGACAAAATCAACGCCGTGTCACCATTGCTGTTCTTCGCGTTCACGTCAGCGCCGTTGGCCAACAGGACAGTTACACCTTTAAGATCCCCTTTTTCAGTCGCGACGATCAGGCTTTTGTTAATTTTCTCCAGTTTTTTAGCTGCAGATTCAATTGATTTATTCGGAGTTGATTTAAAATTCCGTCCATACTTGCTGCTGGAACTGTCGGGCTTCTTGTGCGCAATATGACGGACGCAGCTGTCGTGTGGATACACATCGGTATCCGCCCGAAGACTTTCAGCAAAATAGAGCGGTAAATAAAAAACCAGAAATATTAAAACGAGACTGACCGATTTCATTTGATATCCTGATTTTTGTAATTTGCAACTATCACAAACACGGCGGCGCAAACTGGGTAGAAAAAGGGGAGATTGAAGGCAGGAGAGGAGATTCTTGTCCATGCTGAAGGCAATCCAGCCCAGGTTGTTTTCTGTTTGGGTAGCCGCTGCCGCATGGTGGTGGCTATTGCCGTCGGATATGCAGATATCGAAACTTATGGGCGTCATGGTGGTGACAGCAATACCGGCAGGAAAAAGTTTTTTCCCAAGGTCGGGGATCGCGGACTTTTTTCTGATTTTATTGTAAATAGTGGGACTATCATGTGACAAAAACAAAAATTCCAATGGCTGCTTTTAAGGAGCACGTTGGAATCATGTGTTTTCAAGTGGCGTCCCCAAGGGGATTTGAACCCCTGTCGTCGGCGTGAAAGGCCGATGTCCTGGACCGGGCTAGACGATGGGGACGCATGTGGTGGTGGGCCGTGTTGGACTCGAACCAACGACTCTCTACTTAAAAGGCAGATACTCTACCGACTGAGTTAACGGCCCCTTGATGAAAGCGCCATTGTAAACAAAAAATGATTTTTGTCAACAACAAAACAGGGCGTGCGAATTCATCAAATCATTAAGGTCGTTTGTCAGAGCCGAAACGCATCCAGAAGACCTTATTTCTGGCCTTATAGACCGATTCGCATGCAAATTGCAAGCATAAATTTCAAGCCATTCACCGAAAGGCACGGATAGTCGTCCGGATGTCCCCCCTGGTTCCCCCCTTGTCCGAATGGAAATAGAGCGGGAGCTATGGCAACGCCATCAATTTTATTGACTTGATAACAATAATATGGTTATCTAAAAGGGTTATAATAACAGAAAAATCTGTTATCCATAACCTATTACCCATAACCTATCACTTTATTTTTGAGGACTTTCATGAAAAGAACATATCAACCCAGCCAGATCAAGAAATCCCGGACCCATGGCTTTTTGTCGCGCATGGCCACCAAGGCAGGGCCGCAAATTGATCAACCGCAGGCGGGCAAAGGGCCGGAAACGGTTGGCGGTTTAAGGGATTTTTCTGTTTACGGGATCCTTTCCGGAATGCGCCATCCATTCGCCGCCATGTCATTTCGTTGAAGACTTCACCCTTTCCCAAAAAAGACCGCATTCTCAAACGGTTTGAATTCCTGGAATTTTATGCTTCCGGGAAGGCGGTCCACAGCCCGGGGTTCATCCTGGTTTATAAGAGCGGGTTGTCCGGCGGGTCCCGGATCGGGATTACGGTGTCGCGAAAAGTCGGCCATGCCGTGGTTCGCAACCGGATCAAGCGGCGCGTCCGGGAGTATTATCGCCTTCACCGCATGGCCGTAGCCGAATGCCTGGGATTTTCATGTGATCGCCAAAAAGCCGGCGTCCCTACTTTCGTTCCTGCAGACGGTCGCCATGCTGGAGGGCTTATTTGACAAATTCGCAAAAATCGCCGGAACAGGCTCCGGCGCCTGTTCCGCGCGGCGTCTGCTTTAACAGGTTTGCATACGATTCGATATCTTGTCAATTTTGCAATCATGGTGTATCAGCTTGCGGTTTCGCCTTTTCTGGGGCCTTGCTGCCGGTTTTATCCCTCGTGCTCGGCGTACGCATCCGAGGCCATCCTGAAATACGGCGCGCTGAAAGGCGGGGCCATGGCATGCAGGCGCCTGTTGAAATGCCATCCGTTTCACCCCGGCGGCGTTGATCCCGTCCCCTGAATATGAAATGCTATCTTTCCTTTTCCGCCGCATTATTCATCCAAGTGATATCGCCGTCATCACATCAACCCCATTTATTATCGGGTCATCAACTGATTTTCCCTGCCGGGAAATCATGGGAGTCATCATGGAACAAGGTCGTTTACTTATCGCAATCGTGCTTTCGGTTTTAGTCTTTACGGTCTGGGGATTTTTTTTCCAGGACAAGACCCCGCCGCCGCAGCAGACGGCACAAACGCAGCCGGAAGCGTCCCTGCCGGCGGACAAGCCCGGCAGCCGGAGGCCCGGCCGGCCGCCATTCAGGAAAAGCCTCTGCCGGCCTTTCAGAAAACCAGGGACCTTGTGGTGAACACCCCGCTGTATTCGGTGACCATTTCGGACAAAGGCGCTTTTTTCAAGCATTTTATCCTGAAAAAATACCGGGAATCGGTTGAACCCGACTCGCCGAACAAAGAGCTGGTCACGCCTGCCCAATGCCGGAACGCTTCATTTTTCCTTTACGGAAAACAGCATTCCGGATTTTACGGATGCGGTGTTTCTGTCCACCGTCTCCGCCGACAGCCTGGAGGTTCGGGACAGCTCCCGGGAAGTCTCCTTTCTGTGGACATCGCCTTCCGGCATCGCCATCGAAAAACACTACACGTTTTATCCGGATTCCTACCTGTTCGGCCTGAATGTCATCATCAAAAACAATTCCGGCAAATTGCTGCAGGATCATCCGGCCCTGTCCCTGACCGGCAAATTCACCGAAGCCAAAAACAGCTACGGATTTGAAGGCCCCAGCGTCTTGATCAACAACGCGCTGGAGCAGGTCGCGGTCAAGGACCTTGCCAAGAAAAACGTGTATTCCGGGCCGGATCGACTGGACCTGCCTGGAAGAGCGGTATTTTTTATCCGGCATTGTTCCGGTTGTTCCGGTCGAGGCCAGCCTCCAGCTGTCGCTGGCAAACAGCCGGCTCGACAACACGCTGGTGGAGCCGGAATTCCGGATCGATTCCGGCGCCCAGAAAAAATTCGAATACAAGGTCTACATGGGCCCCAAGAGCTATTCGATCCTAAAGCAGCCTGGGCATCGGACTGGACAAGGCCATTCATTTCGGGTTCTTTGATATTCTGGCCAAACCCCTGCTGTGGCTCCTGAATTTTCTGCACGGCTATATTCCGAATTACGGCCTGGCGATCATCGTATTGACCCTGATCATCAAGGCGATTCTCTGGCCCCTGGGTTCAAAGAGCTATAAGTCCATGAGCGAGATGAAAAAGATCCAGCCGCTGATGGCCCAGATCCGGGAAAAATACAAGGACGACAAAAAGAAGATGAACGAGGAGACCATGGCCCTGTACAAGACTTACAAGGTCAATCCCCTGGGCGGGTGCCTGCCCATGGTGGTTCAGATTCCCGTGTTTTTCGCGCTGTACCGCATGCTCTACGAGGCGATCGAGCTGCGCCATGCCCCGTTTATCGGGTGGATCAACGACCTTTCCGCCCCGGACCGGCTGATTGCATTTTTCGTTTTCGATTCCGTTCATGGAGCCGCCTTACGGCATTCCGGTGCTCACGATCATCATGGGGGCCACCATGTTCATTCAGCAGAAAATGTCTCCGCCCATGGGGGACCCGACCCAGGCCAAGATGATGATGATGATGCCCATCGTGTTTACCTTCATCTTCATCAATTTTTCATCGGGCCTGGTGCTGTACTGGCTGGTCAACAACGTGGTGTCCATCAGCCAGCAGTATTATATTCAGAAGAAATACGCCTGACCGGCGCCTTTGCCGGCCAGACGTCACGGAGAGGGGTGCGATGTCGCCTTTTATTGAATTCGAGGGTAAAAATGTGGAGCGGGCCGTCACCCGGGCCTGCGAGACCCTGAACATCCCCAGGGATCAGTTGAAGCACGAAGTGATCAGTTTCGGCGCCACCGGGATCTTCGGACTGGTCGGCATCAAAAAGGCCCGCATCCGCGTGGCGGCGCCGGGGATTCCGGAATGCCGGAGCCGATGCGGCGGCGGATAGGCCCCGCCGCGGATGCAGCCGCCGATCCTCTGCCCGCATCCGGATGACATTCAGGAAACAGACCGATCCGAAGCTGCAGGCCATCGGCAGCCGTCCGATGCCTTTCGGATCCGGCAGCGCTCGGCAGGCTGGTCCTGCAGCGGCTGGTGGATTCGGTGACCAGCGGCGCCGAAATCGGGGTGAACTGCAGCAGCCGGCAGATCGTCTACACCATCAGCGGCGGAGATCCGGCCGCGCTCATCGGCAAAAGGGGCCAGACCCTCGAGGCCATTCAGTATCTGCTGAAAAAAATCGTCAACAAGTCCACCGAAAACCGGACCCGCATTGTTGTTGACATCGCCGGCCATTCCTCGAAACGGCAGGACGATCTGCAAGCCCTGGCCTTGCGGTTTGCGGAAAAGGCCTGCCGGAACGGAAAATCCGTTATCGTCGGCAGATTCAATCCGCAGGACCGGAAAATCATTCACCTGGCGCTGAAGAACGACCTCAGGGTCAAAACCCAGAGCAAGGGGGAGGGGTATGTGAAAAAGCTTGCCGTAATCCCGCGGGAGGAGTGAACTGAGCATGAAGGGGGATACGATCGCTGCGATCGCCACCCCGCCGGGCCGCGGGGGAATCGGCATCGTGCGGATATCCGGGGACCGGGCCTTTGCCATCGCCCTTTCCCTCTTCCGGCCCCGCGCTGCAGCCGGACCGCCTTTTCCGGCCGGACCGGATCATTTCGCACCACCTGTATTACGGCACCATTGTTCAGCCGGACACGCAGGCCGTCCTGGACGAGGTGCTTGTCGCCTTCATGAAAGCCCCGCATTCCTATACGCGGGAAGATGTGGTCGAGATTCAGGCGCATTCCGGATATGCCGTTCTCAAAGCCATATTGAGCGCGGTGCTGCAGGGCGGGGCCGAGCCGGCCGGGCCCGGCGAGTTTACCCGCCGGGCCTTTCTGAACGGCCGCATCGATCTGACCCAGGCCGAGGCGGTGATCGACATCATCAATTCGAAAACGGAAACAGCCCTTGCCGCCGCCGCGGACCATCTGTCCGGCGGCTTCCGGGATCATGTCGGCCGGATCGGCGCCGGACTGCGGGATATTCTGGTCCGGATCGAGGCCGCAATCGACTTTCCGGATGAGGCGGACGATTTCCAGCCGCTTTCGGTGGCGTCCGCTGCTCGAGACCGGCGTGCTGGCCCCGATCGAGTCCTGATCCAGCAGCATGAAGACGGCCGCGTGATCCGGGACGGGTACCGGATCGCCATTGTCGGCCGCCCGAATGTCGGAAAATCCAGCCTCATGAACTGGCTGGTCGGATCGGACCGCTCCATTGTCACGGACATCCCCGGCACCACGCGGGATGTGGTGGCGGACGCCGTGGTGTTCCGGGGAATACCGGTGAATTTTTTCGATACCGCCGGGGTCCACATCACGCAGAACACCGTTGAACTGCTGGGGATTGAAAAAACCTACGAACGCATCCGCGCCTCGGACCTGATTCTGCTGGTGCAGGATGCCTCCTGCGCCGATACGCGGCCTGGAAACCCGGCTTCTGGAGCAGGCAGGGGATATTCCGGTGATCCGGGTCTTGAATAAAATTGACCTTGCGCCGGACCCTGATAATGTTGTAGGGAATATGGCGCCGCAATCGCTTCCCGTCTGTGGCGGTTTCCGTGAAAAACCGCCTGAATCTGGATGCGCTGGCGGACCGGATGGCACGGGAAATCCTTCGCAAAATTCCGGGGCAGAGCGCCTTGCGGACTGATTCCCAATCTCAGACAGGCGCGCGCGCTGGAAGCCGCGGCAGCCTGCATCCGGCAGGCCCTGGACGGGATCCGGCAGAGAAGTCCCGCGGAAATCATCGCCATGGACATTCGCGATGCCCTGGACCGGATCGATGAAATTACCGGCGCACGGACTTCGGATGAGATTCTGGACCGGATCTTTGATTCGTTTTGTATCGGAAAATAGCAGGTCATGGGTAATCGGGTAATAGGTAAAAACCCTTCCATCACCCATAACCCATTATCCATGACCCATAACCCATAACCCATATTGAGCAAACTCATGAACGAAGCATTCAAACCGTTTTTTGAGCAGTACGAAGCGCTGTCCGCATCTGTCGAACGCGCCTTTGAAACCGTAAAAAACCAGTATCCCGATTGCGTGAAATGCAAACCCCTGTGTTCGGACTGCTGTTACGCGGTGTTTGATCTGACCCTGATCGAAGCCCTGTATATCAATGAGCGGTTCCGGGACAAATACAGCGGAGAAACCCTTGATATCCTGACGGAGCGCTGCAACCGGATCGACCGTACGCTGTACAAGCTGAAAAAAAGCGCTTACAAGGCCGCCGAATCCGGAAAAGAAGAAAACCGAAATCCTGGAGGAAATGGCGGAGACGCGGGTCCGCTGCCCCATGCTGAACGATGCGCAGATGTGTGAGATTTATGAATTCAGGCCCCTGACCTGCAAGCTCTACGGCATTCCCACGGCCATTGGCGGCAAGGGCTATACCTGCGGGCTGTCCGGATTTGAAAAAGGGGAAAAATACCCCACGGCCAGCCTGGACAAGATTCAGAACCGGCTGCTTGCAGCTTTCCGCGGAGCTGGCCGCGGCCATCCACTCGAAGTACCTGCGGATGGGCGAAATGCTGGTGCCGCTGTCCATGGCGCTGGCCACGGATTACGATGACGAATATCTGGGGATTCAAAAACCGGGTGAAACCGCCGTGAGCCGTGCAGATGCAGCACCGGGACACGGAATAAAGTTTTGATGAACTCGGCCAAGCCAAAATTCGACGCCTTTGTAAAAAGTTTGCAGGCAAGGGGGGCTTCATCAGGACTTTTTACGAGGTCGCATAAAAAGGCGGACCCATGTCGGAATTCACCAAGGAAGAAGTCGAGACGCGGAAAAAGGCGGTGTTTGACTGCATGTCGCCAAGAAGGCAGGCGCACATTCAAAAAAAAGGATATGCCCAGTGGGATCCTTTTTCCGAACCCAAGGACCCGATCGACATTCGAAAGGACAGGACCAAACGCACCACCCAGATGCTGGTCCGGGAATTTCTCCAGACCCAGGTCAAGGAAAAATACAGCAATGCCTACGGCAGCGGCGTTCTGGAAATCGCGCTGGGAATCATCAACGATGATGACAAGTACCGGGGCATGTTCGATTTTTCCTGCTGGTATCACGAATTGCTGATTAAAGAAGGGCATCAATAACGCCGAAACCGGATTCAAGTCATGGGAAACAGCAGCATCCCGATCATCCGCATGTTTCATGTGCACAAGACCTACGGGGCCCAGAAGTCGCTGGTCGACATCAGCCTGGATATCTACCGCAATGAGTTTATCCTTGTCACCGGTCCCAGCGGCGCCGGAAAATCCACGCTCCTGAAGCTGCTGTATCTGGCGGAGCCCGTGACCCAGGGACAGGTGATCGTGGACGGCGTCAACCTGAACCGGATCGCCGGAAAACGGATCGCCCATCTGCGCCGCAGCTTCGGCATCATCTTTCAGGATTACAAATTGATTCCGACCCGGACCGTCTTTGACAATGTCGCGCTGGTGCTGGAGGCCATGGGCGAAAAGCGGCGCCTGATCGAGAAAAAAGTCAGCCAGCGTGCTCCGGACGGTGGAAATGGAACACAAACAGGGGGCGTTTCCGCTCAGCCTCTCCGGCGGCGAACAGCAGCGCGTGGCCGTGGCCAGGGCCATTGCCGGCAGCCCCCGGATCATTCTGGCCGACGAGCCCACCGGCAGCCTGGATCCGGATGCCGCCGGAATCATTCTGGCCCTGTTAAAGGACATTCATCAGAGAGGGGCCACGGTCATTCTGGCCACGCACGACCGGATGCTCATCGAAAATGCCGGCGGCAGAAGCATTCATCTGGTTCAGGGACAGATGTCGCCGATAAGTCAGGACGATGTCGCGTCAAACGGAGGGACCCCATGATATCCGCGATCCGGCGGGCCCTGCGGGATATGAACGACAACCGTTTTTTAAACGGCGTCGCGATGCTGACCGTTGCGCTGTCCGTCCTGATCGCAGGCGCATTTTCACTGATCTGGACCAATGTCGACCACTGGATGCGCGCATCCGAAACCAACATCCGGATACTGGTCTATCTGAAGGACGGCACAACCGAGGCCCAGAGCCAGGAAACCCAGTACCGCATCCAGGGCATGGACGGGGTTCTGACGGTTCAATTTCATCTCCCGGGCCCAGGCCCTTGAAACGCTCCGAGCCCAGCTCCAGCAGCAGGCATCGCTGCTGGAGGGCCTGGGGGAAAACCCGCTTCCCGACTCGCTGGAAGTGGACCTGAAAAGCGGCCGCGTGGATCAGGTGGCATCCATCGCCGGGCAGATCGGCGGCCTGCCGGCCGTTGACAGCGTGGAATACGGCCAGCAGTGGATGGGCCGTTTTGCCGGCCTGCTGAATCTCTTCCGCTTTGCCGGCATGGTTCTGGGCGGGCTTTTCTTTATCGCCTCCGGACTGATTGTCGCCAATACCGCCCGGCTGGTGCTGTATTCCCGCCGGGAAGAAGTCGAAATCATGCGGCTGGTCGGCGCAACCGACGGGTTCATCACCGCGCCGTTTTATATCCAGGGCCTGATACAGGGGGCCTTCGGCTGCGGCATCGGCCTTGCGGTCATCTATGCGGCCTATGCCGTACATGTCCGCAAGGCTGGCCGGCGACCTGGCTTCCGGATTCTGGCAGATCCGCTTTCTTTCCCTGGAATCCATTGGCGTCATCACCGGCTGCAGCATCGGAATCGGATGGATCGGATGTTTTCTTTCGATGAAACAGTTTTTTCGAAACTGATCCGCATCCTTGCCGGCTGCTGCCTGCTGGTGGCGCTGGGGTGCGGCGAGCTGTTTTCAGCGCCCCTGACCCTGACCGGCATGGTAACGGCCGACCGGCTCCGGGTTCGCGAAAAACCCGATCCGCAAAGCCCTGTCCTCGCCACCCTTGTCCAGAGGAGCGGACATTGCCATTCACAACCACCTGGACGGGTGGTATGAAATCATGATCGGCGACCAGAGGGGATTTGTCAGCGACCGGTTCGCCGAGGTACGGCCAGACTCTGGATGACGAAGAGGACTCCCGGAGCCGGTCCCTGAAAGATTACCACCGGATCCAGCAGCAGATCGGCAAAATCACCCGCGATATTGCCGAACACCGGACGGAACTGGAATCCTTCGCGCAGAAGGAAGCCTCGGTCGTCACCCTTCTGGATCAGATCGACAGGACCATGAACCAGTCCCGGAAACAGGCCGAAACCCTGCATCGGAACATCGGCATCCTGAAGCAGAAAATCGATGAAACCCTCTGGGCGTCCGAAGATCTTTCCATCCGGATCAAAACCGGCGAGGACCACGCCGGAAAGCGCGTGACAGCCTTGTTCAAGCTGGACGGGATCGGCAGATCGAATTTTCTGATGTCCGCGGAATCGCTTCAGGACTGGGCCGGCGAAAACATGCCCTGCAGCGGATTTTGTCCGCCGACAAACGGCTGCTGATTCAGCTTGCGCAAGACAAAAAAACCCTGGAAGCCCTGTACGAAAAACAGAAAACCCAGTATGCGGACAAACAGGTCCTGGAAAAAAACTACGCCGACCAGATCCAGTCCATTGAAACGGAAAAGAAAAAAAGGCTCAAGCTCCTGGCGGAAATCCGGGCCAAAAAAGCGCCGGAGATCGCCGCCATCGAGGCCCTGAAACAGGCTGCGGATCAGTTGAACGCCACCATTGAAACCCTGAACAGCGCCGATGCGGCGCCGGATTCGACGGCCACCCCGGACGGGGGCGGATTTTATTTCAAGCAAAGGCTTGCTTCCATTGCCGGTGAAGGGTAAAATCATCTCTTCGTTCGGCAAAAAGGTGATCGGCCGCCTGAACATGGAAACATTTCGCAGCGGCATCGACATTCAGGCAGACAGGGGAGAGCCGGTCCGGTCCGCCTATTCCGGCCGGATTCTCTTTTCGGACTGGTACAAGGGGTACGGCAATCTGATGATCATCGATCATGGCGATCATTATTATTCGGTTTACGCCCATCTTGAAGACCGGCTCAAGTCCAAAGGGGATAAGGTCGAAACCGGAGAAACCATCGGCACTGCCGGAGACTACGGGTTCGGTTGCGGGCACGGGACTGTATTTTGAATTGAGGCACCGGGGAAAACCAATGGATCCACTGGAATGGATCAAGACGGGTTAAAAGGAGTATCGGCATGACCAAGAAGGCACCAAAATATTAAATCATGGCGTCAAATCAAATTATGGGTGACCGTGGCCGTTGCCGTCGGTTTTTGGACCATTGGCGCCGGTTTTTTTCGCGATCTTTCCGCAACCACGGATGAAACCTACAAGGGGCTCAAGCTGTTTTCCGATGTCATCGAGCTGATCGAAAAGAATTATGTCGAACCCACCGACACCAAAAAACTCATCGATGACGCCATTCAGGGAATGGTTCACGGGCTTGATCCGCACTCCGCGCTGCTTTCGCCGGAAGATTACAAGGAACTCCAGGTGGATACGCAGGGAGAATTCACCGGCATCGGCGTCAGCATCACCACCCGGGATGGCATGGTCACGGTGGTATCGGCCATTCAGGGCACGCCGGCCTACAAGGCCGGCATCAAGTCCGGGGATATTATCGTCAAGATCGGAACAGAGCCCACCAAAAACCTCCGGGATGCCGTCAACCGGATCCGCGGGCCCAAGGGCAGCAAGATCGCCGTCACCCTGATTCGCGAAGGCGTGCCCGAACCCCTGGAATTCGTGCTGGTCCGGGATGTGATTCCGATCGAAAGCGTCCGCTCCCTGACCCTTAAACCCGGATACGGCTATATCTGGATCACCAATTTCCGGGACAATACCACCCCGGATCTGGTCTCCGCGCTGGAGAAACTGGAATCCGGCCCCACGCCCCTCAAGGGCCTCGTCCTGGATCTGCGGAACAACCCCGGCGGGCTTCTGAATCAGGCCATCGAGGTATCCGATCTGTTTCTGGAAAAAGGCACCATTCTGTCCATCAAGGGCAGGCAGGAGAAAAACACCAAGGTGTTTACCGCGCACGCCAATGTGGTCAAACGCAATTATCCGATGGTGGTACTGATCAACGGCGGCAGCGCCAGTGCCTCGGAAATCGTTGCCGGCGCGCTTCAGGACCATAAGCGGGCCCTGGTCATGGGAACGACTTCCTTTGGCAAAGGCTCCGTGCAGAATGTCGAGGCGCTTCGGGACGGATACGGGCTGAAACTGACCATCGCCAGATATTTTACGCCAAGCGGCAGATCCATTCAGGCCAAGGGCATCGAGCCGGATATCGAGGTCAAACAGGAGCCGGCCCGCATCAAGGAAAAACCGGCAAAGCGCCGCTGGTGATGCCCAAGGAAAAGGATCTGGAAAACCACCTGGAAGCCGAACCGGGCAAGGGACCAAAAAAACCAAAGGAGCCTGCAAGCCGGACAAGAAACCGGAAAAAGCCCCGGACAAGATCGGAGCCCGCACAGCCGGCAACCGAGGAAGAAGGCGCTGACGGTCTGGTCAGCCCGGAACGGCTGGAAAGAGACACCCAGGTCAAACGGGCACTGGAGACCCTGATCAGCTACGATATTTTCAAGGGGCTGCAGCAGAAATAATGGCCGAACCCCGTCGCACCCGGAAAAAAAAATCGCCTGCCGCAAAGAAGTCCCCCCGCTCCAAAAAGCCGGCAATGGCTGTTCACCTGAAACGGGGCGTGGCAGGACTCATCGTTCTGATTGCCCTGGTGCTGGTCCTGGCTCTGGTTGTGAATCAGGCGCTGAAAAAGAATCAGCGCCGAAAGGGCCGGGTCCGATTGCGGCCATTCCGCAGCCGCCGAGACTTCCGGTTTATCCACCGGCCGTGGTTCCGCCACCGGTCACGCCGCCGATCGTGACTCTGCAGCCTTTCGAGATCTATCCTCCGGTCGAGCCATTGGTCGAGCCGCCGCCGGTTCATCATGCCGTTGCCGCCGCGGCCGGGGAAACTTCCCTGGATCGCCATCATCATCGACGACATCGGTTATGATGCGCAGATTGCGGAAAAATTCATCGGCCTGAATGCGGCCATTACCCTGTCCATCCTTCCCCACAGCCCGCATCAGCGGGAAATCGTCCGGATGGCCAGAGAAAAAGGGCTGGATCTGATGCTCCACCTGCCCATGGAGCCCCTGGAATATCCGGCTGTCAATCCCGGCCCCGGCGCATTGATGAGCGCGATGACGCCCGATGCGCTGATCCGCCAGCTCAACGACGACCTGGATGCCGTTCCTTACATCAAGGGGGTCAACAACCACATGGGGTCCAGGTTGACGGCCTCCTCGGATCAGATGAACCAGATCTTATCCAGCATCAAGAAGCGGGATCTGTTTTTTATCGACAGCCGGACCACGACCGAACAGCCAGGCGCGCTCATCCGCCCGGCTGTTTCAGGTGCCCTATGCCGAACGCGACGTGTTTCTGGACAATGTCCAGGAACCCGAGGCGATTCGCAGGCAGTTCCGACTGCTGCTGCAGAAAGCTGCGGCTAACGGTCAGGCCCTGGCCATCGGGCATCCCCATGGTGTGACCCTTCAGATCCTGAAGGAAGAACTGCCTGAAATTCAAAAAAAGGTGACGATCGTCCCGGCCTCAACCCTGGTTCGCCCCGTGGGCTGACCCGGAAAGATATCATATCCAAGGGGGGCGCAGAGAGAGCTCGTGCTGGCAAAAATTTTAAGCAGCGCCGTAATCGGAGTGGATGCTTACCTGGTCGAGGTCGAAGTGGATATCGCCTATGGCCTTCCCAGCTTTACCATCGTCGGGCTTCCGGAAATATCGGTAAGGAGAGCAAGGAGCGGGTCCGCTCCGCCATTCACAATTCCGGGTACACGTTTCCAGACGACCGGATTACGGTGAATCTGGCGCCGGCCAGCATCAAGAAGGAAGGCACCGGATTTGACCTGCCCATTGCCATCGGCATTCTGGCCGCGACCCGGCTGATTCCGGCAGAAGCGGTCTCCGCCTGCCTGATTCTGGGGGAACTGTCCCTGGACGGCCGCATCAAACCGGTGAACGGCTCGCTTCCCATGGCGATTGCGGCAAAACAGGCCGGATACCCGGCCATCATCGTTCCCTTTGAGAACCGCCTGGAAGCGGCCGTGGTTCAGGACATCCTGGCCCTTCCGGTCACCACCCTGTCCCAGGTCATCGATTTTTTCAGGGGCTATACGCGGATCGATCCGGAAAAAACCGATATTTCGCGCCTGTTTGAGGGAAAATGCGAAACCGATTCGGATTATGCCGAAGTCATGGGACAGGAGCTGGCCAAGCGCGCCCTGGAAGTGGCCGCTGCCGGCGGGCACAACCTGATCATGATCGGCCCGCCGGGTTCCGGAAAAACCATGCTGGCCAAACGCATCCCCTCGATCCTTCCGCCCATCAGCTTTGACGAGTCCATCGAAACCACCAAGATCTTCAGCGTGTCCGGCATGCTGGAAAAAGATCAGGCCATGGTCACGCGAAGGCCGTTCCGCTCTCCCCACCACACCATATCCGATGCGGGCCTGATCGGCGGCGGTCATTTTCCCCGGCCCGGCGAGGTCAGCCTGGCGCACAACGGGGTTCTGTTTCTGGACGAACTGTCCGAATTCAAGAAACATGTCCTGGAAGTTCTCCGCCAGCCCCTGGAAGATCACAAGGTCACCCTATCCAGGGCCGCCACCACCATCACCTATCCTTCCAGCTTCATGCTGGTTGCCGCCATGAATCCCTGCCCCTGCGGCTATTTTTCGGATCCCAAGCACGAATGCGGCTGCTCTTCCCAGCAGATTCACAAATACCGTTCCCGCATATCCGGCCCGCTTCTGGACCGGATCGACATCCACGTGAATGTGCCGGCCGTCCCCTACAAGGACTTGATCGGAAGCGGCCTCCAGGAGCCGTCCGCGGCGATTCAGGGCCGGGTGGCCGCGGCCCGGGCCATTCAGTCCGAGCGGTTTTCCAATCTTGCGATTTACTGCAACGCCCAGATGTCCAGCCGCCAGATCCGGAAATTCTGCCAGATTGATGCGTCCTCCGGCGCTGCTGCTGGAATCCGCCATCGACCGGCTGGGGCTGTCGGCCCGGGCTTACAACCGGGTGCTCAAGATCAGCCGAACCATTGCCGATCTGGAGGCCTGCCCGGACATCCGCGCCGAACATGTGGCAGAGGCCATTCAATACCGCAGCCTGGATCGGGAGCCGGCCGGGATGACGGATTTCTCATCCGCCATCCCGGCGCTGTTTCAGGCCATCCCGGCGCTGGCCGCTGTTTCCCGGACCCCTGAAACCTATCTGGTCGGCGGCGCGGTCCGCGACCTGCTGATGGGAAGCACGCCGCTGGACTATGACATCGTGGTTCCGGCAAATCCGCAAGCCCTTGCCGATGCCATTTCACGCGATACGGGCGCTTTTTTTTTCAAGCTGGGCAAAGACCGTCAGGCCGTTCTTCGCGGACAGCTCAAGGATCATACCCTCGATCTGGTCCAAATGGCAGGCGGCTCGATTGAATCCGATCTGCAGCTTCGCGATTTTACGGTCAATGCCATGGCCGTTCATCTTGGCAGCCGATCGCTGCTGGATCCCATGAACGGACAACAGGACCTGGCAAGCCGCACCATCCGAATGGTTTCCGAACAGGCCTTTCTCAGCGATCCCCTTCGGCTGCTTCGCGCCTATCGCTTTGCCGCCACCCTCAATTTTGAAATCGAAAAGATAACGGAATCGGCGATCAAAACCCACAGCCGCCTCATCCGCCGGCCGGCCGGGGAGCGGATCCGGGAAGAGCTGATCCGCCTGCTGGCTGCGCCCGGTGCAGCCGGATATCTGCGGAAAATGAAGGAATCCGGCCTGCTCTTTGACCTGTTTCCGGAGCTCATGGATGAGAGGGCGTGCACGCAGAACCATCACCACTGCTTTGATGTGCTGGATCACACGCTTTCGGCCTGCCGGCATCTGGATTTTTTTCTAAACGGCAAAGGAATTGCAGACGGCCCCCGCGCTTCGGATGGCGATTGACGGGATCGACGGCCGCCGCAAGCCCATTTTGAAGCTGGCCATGCTGCTTCACGACATCGGAAAGCCCCGGACCCGGTCAATGGATGCCGCCGGCGCCGTTCATTTTTTCGGCCATGAGAAAATCGGCGCCGAAATGGCCGAAGCCATAACCGGCCGGCTGAAATTTTCAAACCCGGACGCGGCAGTATCTGCGCGATCTGATTGAAAACCATCTGCGGCCGGTTTTATTATACCAGGCGCACCAGAGCCGGTCGCTGACCCGAAAGGGAATCGTCCGGCTGTTCAGGTCCCTGAATGACCGTACGCCGGACCTGCTGACTGATGGCGCTGGCGGACGCCTGTGCAAAGACGGAAAATGCCTGCGATATGGACCCGTCTTTTTCCGGTTTTATCACTGATCTGATAAAAACGTATTTTCAGGACTATCTGCCCCGGAAAAACAAAGCGCCGCTGATCACCGGCCAGGACCTGATCACCCTGTTCGGGCTGCAGCCGTCACCCATGTTCAAAACCATTCTGGACGGCGGTTGAAGAAGCCCGGCTGTCGCAGACCACTTGCCAGCCGGCAGGATGCGATCGCCCTGGTCCGTGCATGGCTGGCATCGAACGAAAAAGAGATATTCCGGAACCACGACCCCCGGCACCGTAAAAAAGATTGACAATACGGGGGTCCCATAATAGATACTCAGGCAATGGAAGTGCACAGCTCACTGGTGGGGCTCCCGGACTTCAAATCCGGTGTGGGGCGCTAAAACCGTCCCGGGTGGGTTCGATT
>CAWJRD010000034.1:0-12803 GCA_963845015.1 uncultured delta proteobacterium | reverse complement strand
CGCGTAAAAAGCTCGCGCCAGAAATTTCCAATTCACAGCCAGTTCGAAGCTAAATGTTGAATCCGAACCGCTCCTAATAAAAATCCGCCGGCATCAAAAAACATGCCGGCGGACCTCCAGTTCTCACCCTGCCCATTTCACAAAATATATGGGCAGGGAGCCTTGCCTTGAAAGACTATTTTCTGGATTTGGCATACCCGATGGAATTCAAGGCCACTGCCATTTCATCCAGGGTCGCCGGGTCATCGATGGTTGCCGGCAGTTTATACTCCTTGTTGTCCGCAATTTTCTGAATGGTGCCCCTGAGGATTTTGCCGGAACGGGTCTTGGGAAGCCGTTTGACCACCGTGGCGGTTTTAAACGAAGCCACCGGCCCGATCCGGTCTCTGACCATCTGTACGACTTCTTTAACGATTTCGCTGTGCTCGCGGGTCACACCGGCATTCAGGACAAGGAACCCGATGGGAACCTGACCTTTAAGATCGTCTTCCACGCCCAGAACCGCGCATTCGGCCACCTGGGGATGATCCGCCAGGATTTCCTCCATGGCGCCCGTGGAAAGCCTGTGACCGGCCACATTGATGATGTCATCGGTTCGGGACATGACAAAGACGTAACCGTTTTCATCCATGTATCCGGCATCCGCCGTCTTGTAATATCCGGGGAATTCCTCGAGATAAGACTTTACATACCCCTCGTCATTGTTCCACAGGGTGGGCAGGCTTCCGGGCGGCAGCGGCAGTTTGACCACCAGCGCGCCGATGTCTCCGGCTTTGACGACCTCATTTTCCGGATTCACGACCATGACATTCCATCCCGGAACCGGTTTGGTGGGCGAGCCATAAATGACAGGATAGTGATGCAGCCCCATGCAGTTGGCGGCAATGGCCCATCCGGTTTCCGTCTGCCACCAGTGATCGATGACCGGAACCTTGATGTTGTTTTCCGCCCATTTCAGGGTGTCCGGATCGGATCTTTCCCCGGCCAGAAAAAGCGTGGCAAAGCTGGAGATGTCATAATTCTTAATCAATTTACCTTCCGGATCTTCTCTTTTGATGGCCCGGAAAGCCGTGGGCGCGGTAAAGAGTGCCTTGACCTTGTGCTGGGAAATCACGCGCCAGAACGCGCCGGCATCCGGCGTTCCGACAGGTTTTCCTTCATACAGGATGGTGGTGCAGCCCTTCAGGAGCGGCCCGTAAACGATATAGGAATGCCCGACGACCCAGCCCACGTCCGAGGCCGCCCAGTACACATCTCCGGCATCCACGTTGTAGACGGCTTTCATGGTCCATTTCAGCGCCACCATGTGGCCGCCGTTGTCGCGGACAACGCCTTTGGGAATGCCGGTGGTGCCCGAGGTATAAAGAATATACAGCGGATCTGTGGCGGCAACCGGCACGCAGTCATGGGGCTTTACGCCCTTGATGGCGGTATTCCAGTCGATATCGCGGCCGGCAATAAGTGCCGCGGTCTCCATGGGGCGCTGAAAGATGATGCAGGTCTCCGGTTTTGAGTCGGCCATTTCAATGGCGCCGTCCAGCAGGGCTTTATAGGGAATCACTCTTTTGATTTCAATGCCGCAGGAGGCCGTGACAATCACCCTGGGTTTGGCGTCATTGATACGGGTGGCCAGCTCGTTGGCCGCAAACCCGCCGAATACCACGGAATGAACCGCGCCGAGACGTGCGCAGGCCAGCATGGCAATGGCCGCTTCGGCGATCATGGGCATGTAGATCAGCACCCGGTCGCCTTTTACAACCCCGCGGGCTGCCAGGGCGCCGGCAAAGATCGCGACCTCATCCCGAAGCTCCGCATACGTATATTTCTTGACGGTATCTGTCACGGGGCTGTCGTAAATCAGGGCGACCTGATCGGCTCTGCCGTTTTCAACATGATAGTCCAGCGCATTGTAGCAGGTGTTGACGATTCCGCCCGTAAACCATCGGTAAAAGGGCTTTTTCGAGTCATCCAGCACTTTGTCCCACTTCTTGTACCAGTGCAGATCTTCGGCTGCTTTTGCCCAGAACACATCCGGGGTTTTAATGGAGGATTCAAAAGCCTCGACATAGGGGTTACTCATGGTTCGTACTCCTTTCTGATATTTTCTACTGGTTGATAAAACGCATTGTTTTGGCGTAACAAATCAGGTTCAAAGGCATAGAGTTTTGTTATCGTTTCTACATATGTTGAAAATAACTCGAGTTCCCATATGAGTATCCTCATCGTATGTGCTGTAAACCATTTCCCTTTGTGCCTGAGCAGTTACCAAAAACGGATGCATCATGCCTTTGCATTGTCCTGCATTTCCGCCCAGAGCGGCCGTTTGGTCATGAAAGCCAGAATGACACCGATAATAAGCAGCGCACCGGATATATAAAACGCATAGTTGAGGCTTCCGGTAAGATCTTTGATGGTGCCGCCCAGCCTGGCCATGAAAAAGCCAAGGCCCCAACCGATGAACACCAGCCCGTAATTGAAACCCAGGTTTTTGGGGCCGTAAAAGTCGCCGACAAAGGAGGGCATCAGGGAAAGCCCGCCGCCATATTGCCAGTAGGCAACACCGACAGCCAGAAACAGCAGGAAGATATTTTCAGACCCGATGATGTAGGGAAGGGTAAACAGACACAGGGCCGAGAGCCCGCAGTTCAGACAATAGGCATTCAGCCGTCCGATCTTGTCCGAATAAAAGCCGGTTCCCACACGGCCAGCGGCATTGACAAGTCCCCCGAAAGAGACGAGCAGCCAGGCATTGGCGGCAAAGAAGGGGATTTTGGCGCCTGTTTTGCTCAGCAGCCCCGCGGCATTGGCAATGATCAGAAGACCGGACTGGGTGGTCAGGATAAACATGAATACCAGTGCATAAAACTGCCAGGTCTTGATCATCTCGCCGGCTTCCCAGTTATGTTTGGTCGAAGCGGCCAGTTGTTTGGCGGTTTGCGCAACCCGGGGCGGGGCAGGCACATAACCCGCAGCGGGAATCTTGATAAGCTGGCCAGCAACGATTACCACGGTGGCAAAGGCAATTCCCAGAATGACAAAGCTCTGGGTAATGCCATAATCGCTGATCAGGTATTTTGCCAGGGGGCCGATATAGAGCGCTGCACCGCCGTATCCGCCGACCACAAGGCCGGCAATGAGACCGCGGCGATGGGGGCCGAACCATTTGAGGGCGGCCGGGGTCGGCGCTGCATAGCCGATTCCCATACCGATGCCGCCGAAAATGCCGAATCCGATGACAAGTCCCGTATAGCTTTTCATCATGCCGGCGATGATACAGCCGGCTGCCAGAAACAGTCCGCCCACGGTGGCTCCGAATTTGGGGCTGATGCGATCCTGGATTCTTCCTCCGGGGATCATCAGAAGCGCAAACATAATCACGCAGAGCGAAAACGGCGTAGCCGTCTCGGCATTGTTCAGGTAAAACCAGCCGGCATTTTTACCGCTCATCGGCTCACCGGCTTTGGTGATAATATCGCCGGCTCTGAGGTCGCCTTTAACTTCGCTCAGCAGGACATATCCTTCCTTTACATTTGTTCCGAATTTAACCTTCAATGAATCGGGTCTGGGAACGGCTTCCTTTGCCTTTACCACCAAGTTTCCAGGGAGTGCTTTATCTGCGTCCGTTGCTTTGGCGGCCGCAATTACCGCGGTTTTGGTCACCACATCTCCAGGGGCCAGTGTGACCTCGCTGACCAGGGCTGCGCCCCACATGCTCCAGGCATAGAGAATTCCCAGACAGAGATTGATGGCTGTACCTGCAAAGGTTGTTATCCAGGCCTGCGCAGGTTCCTTTTCATAAGCATCCGACATGTCCATCTCCTTTCATTAAAAGTTTCGTCACCCAGTAGTTCATAAAAGCGCATTCACTCAAGATTGCCGCCCAATACAGAGCAACATGCGTGCCAGCACTGGACCCGTTACGGTATCCCCCTCAATTGATGACAGATATAAATATATTTGAATATAAAATAATGACTGAACAAAAATAATTATTGGGGCATAAAAGTCCCAGTATTGGCAGATTTGATAGGAATATTCTTTAATACAGGATGGTTGTCAAGACGGGTCAATAATGGCCCATAAAAAGACTACAATAACCCATGTGTCTTCATTTTCCGAAAGAGGGTACGCCGGTCGATGCCAAGAACCTGCGCCACCCGACCCCGTTTCCACTGGTGGGCATGCAGGCACTGCATGATGTACGTCTTTTCTGCGTTGTTAAGGGCATCGGCGAGCGGTGCTACCGGATTGTCACCGAATGACGGGATCGACCTATCAATTTCGGGCGGTTTCTCAGGACCCGGTTCCAGGGGCAGATCAATTTCCCGCAGCGTGATATAACGTTGAATCACGTTTTGCAGCTCGCGGATATTGCCAGGCCAGTCATAGTGATGAAAGGCGCGCATCACCGATTCCGGAAGATCATGGATAGGGTTGCCATGGCCGATGGCATTCAGAAAATGGTCAACAAGCTGGGACAGGTCTTCTTTCCGATGCCGTAATGGCGGCAGAATTATGGGGATCAGGTGAATGCGGTAATAAAAATCCTGCCGCATTTTCTGTTGTTCCACCCGTTTCCGCAGGTCCCGGTGGGTGGCGGCAACAACCCGGAAATCAGTTTTAACCAGCTTGTCCCCGCCGATCGGCGTATATCCGCCACCTTCAATGGCCCGCAAAAGTTTGACCTGAAGACTGGAGGGAATTTCACCCACCTCGTCCAGAAACAGGGTGCCCCCGTGGGCGGCATCGAGGAACCCGGGCTTGTCCGAGACAGCTCCGGTAAAGGCCCCTTTTTTGTAGCCGAAAAATTCGCTCTCGATGAGCGTATCGGGTATGGCCCCGCAGTTCACCGTCACAAAGGGCCCGGGGCTGCGATCGCTCAATTCGTGAATGGTTTTTGCCACCAGTTCCTTGCCGGTGCCCGATTCCCCGTAAATGATCACGCCGGCGTCCGCCTGAGCGGCCTTGAGGATGGTTTCGTATACTTTCTGCATGGCGGCGCTTTTGCCGATGATCCGGCCGAATTGCCCACTGCCCTTCAGGGAAGAACGCAGCAGCGTGTTTTCCTCACGCAGCCGAGTTTCCCGCTCCCGCAGGGCTTCTTCGGCTTCCTTGCGATCGGTAATGTCCATGGCAATGGACTGGACTTTGCGGATATGCCCGTCCGGCCCGAAAATGGGGGTATTGATTCCGTAATACCATCGACCGTCACGGGGATTTCGGGCTTCCCAGCGGGCGGTTTCTCCCATGAACACCTTCTCGTTGACGCACCAGGGACAGGCAGACTCCAGATCAAACAGCGCCGAATGACATTTTTCACCGGTGGCGTCCCGGCCGATGTGGTCCATGAGTTTACGGTTCATGAATTCGAGCCGGTAGTCCCGGCCAGTGGTGTAGATCAGGCCTTCGAAGATTTCGATAATGGCGGACAGTTTGGTTTCGCTCTCCTGAAGTGCCCGGGTGCGCTCAACCAGATCGGCAGTCCGGCAACGGATCTCCTGCTCCAGGTGTTCCCGGTAGCACCGGTTTTCCACCCGAAGCCGGGCCCGTTCCAGTGCCGTTTTCGCCGCATGCTCCAGAACAGCCATGTCCAGAATCGGCTTGGTGACAAAGTCCAGTGCCCCCATCCTCAGGGCTTCAATCGCATCCTGTATCACGCCGGTGCCGGAAACCACCAGCGTCGGGGTGTCCGGGGATTCGGTCAGCACCGCGGACAATACCTCCAACCCGTCGATCCCCGGCATTCGCAAATCCACCATGACCAGATCGGGTTGTTCCCTGCGAAAAACCGCCAGTCCCTCTCTACCGTCACTGGCCTGGCAGACCAGAAAACCGCTGTCTTCCAGATAAGCAGTCATGCTCTCGCGGATAACCGATTCATCGTCGATGACGAGTATTTTTTCCATGTGGAGACCTTCATGATTGAACTGATTGATGAGACAATTCCTGTCTGGACAACAGCGCCGCTTCCGAATCTATCGGCAGCCGGATAATGAATCGGGCGCCGTCTTCCGGACTTGAGACAACGGACAAGGTGCCGCCATGATTGCTGGTGACGATAAAATAAGACACGGACAGCCCCAATCCCGTGCCGATGCCCACATCCTTTGTGGTAAAAAAGGGTTCAAACACGCGTTTTCGCGTATGTTCATCCATACCCGGGCCGTTGTCCATCACTTCGATGCAGGCGGTGTCCCCTTCACGAAACAGGCGCAGGGTGATGCGCGGCGGTTTTTTTGCCGGCTCCGATCCGGTCATGGCCTGTGCCGCGTTTCGAAGCAGATTCAGCATCACCTGCTCGATTTCCGACGGGGTGCAGAACACCGGCGGCAGGTCATGGGGATATTCCCGAACGATCTCGATACTGCGAAAATCGTATTTTTTCTTCAAATCATAATCGTGGGCAGCCAGCACCACGGTCCGGTCCAGAAGTTCCGCCAGACAGGCAAACGTTTTCCGGGACGGGCTTTTCCGGCTGAAATTGAGCATATCACTCACGGTTTTGGAGGCGCGCTCCCCGGACTCCCGGATGCCCTCGATGAATCGGATGATCCCCCGCCGGTCCAGATAATTCCGGACCCCATCCAGCGTCACACCGCTTTCTCTGGCCGCCTGAAGGTTGGCAGGAATATCCGGGGAAATCCGGCGCAGAATATTCTGGGCACTCTGAAGCATGCCGCCCAGGGGATTGTTGATTTCATGGGCCATGCCGGCGGCCAGTCCGCCGACAGAGACCATTTTCTCGGTCTGAACCATCATGTCCTCCATGCGAATTCTGGCGGTGACATCGTCCAGCCGGATCACGGCCCCTTCTACCCCTTCCACATGGATGGGATAGATGACGATGTCGGAATATCGCAGATCCTGTTCCACCCAGTCCGGGACTTTTTCAAGCTTTTTTACGGATTTTTCAGCCATGGCCTGGCCCACCACGGCCATTTGATTCTGAAGCCTCGGAAACAGAGCATCCGGCCGCTGTCCCAATGCCTGTGTCCGGGACATGCCCTGAGCCCTTTCCGCCTCCTTATTCCAGAAAGTGATGCGGTGGTCCTGATCCACCCCCACCAGGATGGAGGGCATGGAATCGATGATGGCCTGAAGATATTTTCGAAGCCGATGCATTTCCCGCTGGGACAGAACCGCATCGGTAATGTCGTTGCCGATGCAGAGATATTCCATGACATGCCCGGACGGGTGATGGACGGCCTTGCGGGTCCAGGATATCCAGACCGACTGGCCGTTGCGGAGGATATTCTCCGTACCGTGATAGCGGTACCCATGCTCGGGCCCGCCGATGACATCCGGAATGGACCCCGGCGCACCGGTTCCCCACTTGTTCTCCGGTACAATGATGCCCGTAACTTTTTTTCCAATGACCTCTTCTTCGCTGTAACCGAAAAAAACCTGGGCGAATTCATTAAAAAAAGTGATCCGCCCGTAAGTATCCATCCGCAGGATGATGCTGTTGGCGTTCTGGACCAGCTCCCGGTATTTGGCTTCACTCTCCCGGATGGTCGCCTCTGCCTTTTCCCGGTCGCTGATTTCATTTTCCAGGTCCGTGCGGTAGGCCTGAAGTCGATCCATGAACAAATTGAAGTAGCGGGACAGTTGGCCGACTTCGTCCTGACTGCGCAGATTCATGCGAACGGAGATATCGCCCCTGGCCCCGGTGTCAAAATGACGCATGAGTTCTCGAAGGGGGTTGGTGATGGAGGCGCTGATGAAAAAGGTAATCGGGGGAAAAAGCACCAGGGTCAGCATCACGGTGATCATGAAAATATCCGTGACGGTGGCAAGAGGTGCCTGAAATTCTTCCTGGTAGCTCGATGAGGCCACGATCCATTCAAATTCCGGTATATCATTGAACAGCACGAGTTTTTCGCGGGGAGTGCTTTCGCCGGGGTTGGCCCAGGCATAGACGATTTTCCCGTTCTTGCGCCGACAGATGTCTTCAATATACCGCCGGCCGTTGGCGTCGGTAATGTTGAGAAAATTTTTACCTTTCAACGCGGGGTGAATGATCAGGGTGCCCTGGGTGTCCATGACGAACGAATAGCCTGTTTTTCCAAAGCGCAGGGAAAGAATCCGGTCCTCGAAATCGTCCACATTTACCAGTTCATTGAATTCGCTGCGGTAGGAGGAGACGGAAATGATCCAGTCCCAGGGCTCGAAATACGTCATATACAGGGCCTTGGGCCGACTTTCCTGCTCTTCCGGGTTTTTCCAGTCGTATTCCAGATACCCGTTTTTTCGATGCATCTGCTCCACGATGAAGGCATATTTGGACAGGTCCGCCCCGATCAATCCCTTCTTGGGGTGGATCACGATAACCCCGTCGCTGTTGACGCAGTAAATGTAGCCGGTCTTGCCGATGGTCTGGATCAGCAGAACCTCCTGGGCCCGGCTTTTGGCCGTGTCCTCGTCAAGGATCCCCCGGCTGAACTGATCGTGGAAATAGGTCGCCACCTCGCGGTTTTTCTCTGCCACGGCCCTCAGGTGGTTTTTGATGGAGACGTCCGCGGCCGTCTTGACCATGTTGAGGATGGTGGTGGTGGTGTTCTGAAGTTCGCTCTCGATATTTTTCTCGAGGGTCTTGCTGACAAAGGCGTGGATGATGAGGCTGACAAGTGCCAGAGAAAGGACGAAAACCGCGGAATAGATGATGAGCAGTTTAAATCGGATTCGAAGGTCATTAAATTGGCCAAATAATCTCATGGGCGTTTATTCCGGGCTTCCAAGTTTCTCTTTTCCACGCCACGGCTTCAGGAAATGCGCCGGGTGAAGCGTTCCGGTCCCGAGACGATCGGCCGGCCCACGGCCCTGGCAATGGACCGAAGCATGCCGCCGAAAATCATTTCGTGAAAGGGAAGCAGCAGGTACCAGTAGAGAATTCCCGCCAAACCTTTAGGCATAAACCGGGAAAGGAGCTGAAGCTGCGTGATGCCACCTGGCTGCGGGGCCAGTCGAATCTCCAGAATCGCTTCACCGGGGGTCTTCATTTCAGCCAGCAGCGTCAAGCGATGGGGCGCATCAATTTCCAGCACCCGCCAGAAATCAAGGGCATCGCCGGTATACAGCCGGGATTCGCTGCGCCGGCCTCTTCGAAGGCCCACGCCGCCCGACAGCCGATCCATCAGCCCGCGGACCTGCCACAAAAATGTGGCATAATACCATCCGTTTTTGCCGCCAATCCGGCTTATCGGAGCCCAGACCTGATCGAGCGAAGCCTTCAGGCCGACTCTGAATCCGCATTGCATGACGGTTCCGCCGGCATACGCCGCATCCCCGCAATAGGCCCATTCGGGCGGCAGCAGCGCCCCGGCATCCATCCAGCAGGTATCCATCCTGTCCTGAGTCAGGCGCTCCAGCGCAAGCTGGATGCTCTCCCGGCAGGAGAGAAGCTCTTGAGCAACGATCGAACGGATCCGGTTTTCGCTGCAGACCACCGGCGTGCTGAGCCCCTGGGCCAGGGGAATGGCAATGGACGACGGCACGGGGGTGACCAGGTGGATCCAGTAAGCGCTCAGGCTCGGGGTGAAAAACGGAACCGGAATCACCCAGCGCTTGCCAAGCCCGGCCGCCTCGGCGTAAATGTCCATAATCTGCCGGTAGTTAAGCACTTCGGGCCCGCCGATGTCATAAACCTGCCCGCTGGTTTCGGGGTGTTCGAGGCATCCGACCAGGTAGTTCAGGACATTTCGGATGGCAATGGGCTGGCAGGGGGTAAACACCCAGCCGGGCGTGATCATGACCGGAAGGCGCTCCACCAGATACCGCAGAATTTCAAACGAGGCGCTGCCCGATCCCAGAATCATCGCCGCGCGCAGGATGGTGCAGGGAACCGTGCCGGACTGGAGAATCTCGCCCACCTCGTGCCGGGATTGCAGATGCTTGCTCAAGGCGGCGCTGTGGCTGTCGCCGAGCCCGCTCAAATAGATGATGCGCTCCAGGCCGGCTTCGGTTGCGGCTGCCGCCATATTGCGCGCGGACTTGCGGTCTGCTTCGGCAAAATGCCGCTTCTGGGCGACCATGGAATGAACCAGGTAATACGCCGCGCCGCAGCCGGCTGCCGCTTTTTTGAGCGAATCCAAGTCCAGCACGTCCCCCTGAACCAGCTCCATATGGGGATGGCCGGACCAGGGCCGCGACCGGAGCTTTGCCAGGGATCTGGCAAGCGCTCTGACCCGGTAGCCGGATTCCAGCATCAGGGGTATCAGGCGGCCGCCGACATAACCGGTGGCGCCGGTCACCAGAACAGGCTTAGAAAACATTTTGCCCTCACCTTACAGGAAAAAGAATCAATTCCGGCAGCCGCTGTCTCCGACAGCCGCCGTCTTTTGATTATGCCCTACACACTTTGAACGTCAAGTGTTTTTTCAAGGCCGGCGTTCCGGATAAATTACATATTTGTAGCAACCCGGCGCTGATATACGACAATATTGTATTTTCAAAATTCGCATGAATTTTGCCGGATTATTTTAACCATTTGATATTCTGGTTTATATTTAATCATAAGTCAATGGCACGATAGTTGCTGTATTGTTGTCAAGTGCATAAACGCTTGTTCAAATTACCTTCAGGTGGTTATTCCAATGCCCGATAAAGCCTCATTGATGCTGAAACAGAAACGAGAACGGCTGATCTCCGGTTTAAAGGGAAATTCTCAGAATTTCATGATCGAGCATACGGGCATGCTGGACAATTATTTTCAGACCTGTTACGAAACCAGCCTGGTCGGCCCGGGGTTTCGCATTGAAAAAAATCCATATGCCATCATCGCGCTGGGCGGGTACGGCAGAAAAGAACAATGCGTCCACTCGGACGTGGATCTGCTGTTTCTGTTCGAACATACCGTGCCGGATACGGCCGAAGCCCTGATTCAGGAAATGGTGTATCCGCTCTGGGACGTGGGCCTGGACGTGGGACACGCCACGCGCTCGGTTGCGGAATGCGCCGAGATTTCCAGAACCGACATCGAAGCCTTTACGGCGCATCTGGATGCCCGTTTTGTCTGCGGCATGTCTCCGCTGTACACCCGGCTGATGAGTCATCTTCGGGAAAACATCATTCAAAATCAATCCGCGGATCTGATTTCCTGGCTGATTCAGGCCAATGCCCTTCGTCACAAACATTTCGGGGATTCGGCCTATCTGCTGGAACCCAATCTCAAGGAAGGAAGGGGCGGGCTCAGGGATTATCATACCATTCGATGGATCGCCAAAATCAAGTCCGATATCCGCACCCGGCGCGATCTGGAATATTACGGGTATTTTTCCAGCGATGAATTCCTGTCGCTATCCCGGGCCCTGACCTATATCTGGCATGTCAGAAACCATCTTCACCGGCTGGCAGGCAGAAAATGCGATCAGCTTTATACGGAATACCAGCCAAAGCTGGCCAAAATACTGGATTTTCATTCAACGGACGGACAGTCTCCGGTCGAAAGCATGCTGGGAAAAATCCAGGGCGAAATGGAGTTTTTGAATCAGCAGCTCCAGATGTTTCTCTATGAACTGTCGCATGATACCGGTGCGCACCGAAAACGCGGACCCAACCAGCGGACACGGAATCCGAACCTGGAAATCCGAAAAGGCGCCATCAATTTTGCTTCTTCAGTGGCCATTCCCGGCTCGCCGCTGTTGTTGATGCAGATTTTTGAGGAATGCGCCCGGTTTCAGCTCCCGCTGTCCGCCGAAGCCAAACGGCTGGTCAAGGAATTCCAGTACCTGGCGGATGAGGCGTTCATCTCTTCGAAACGGGTCGTCAAATTGTTTGAAAAGCTGTTGATGTCCCCTCCCGGCGTTGTCAATGCGCTGGATGAAATGCTGTCCTCTGGGTTTCTCGTCCGGATTCTTCCGGATTTCAAGGGAATTGTCCACCGGGTTCAGTATGATGATTATCACCTGTTTCCGGTGGACAAGCATTCCCTGCATGTGGTGCAGACCCTGAAAAAATTCGCGCTTCCGGAAGATACCAGTGAATGCCAGCTTTGCGGTCGTCTTTATCAGGAGCTTGCCACGCCCAAATGGCTGCTGTGGGCAGGCCTGCTGCATGATATCGGAAAGGGCGGGGCCGGGAAAGACCACTCAAAACGGGGTGCCATCATTGCCGCCGTTCTTCTGGCCCGGAAGGGATACCGGCGAAAAGACATTGAAACCGTCTGTTTTTTAATCGAGGAACATCTGTTTCTCATCAAGCTTGCCACGCGCCGGGATATCAACGACGAGGAAACCGCGGTTTTTTGCGCCCGCAAAATCAAGGACGCTACCCGCCTCAAAATGCTGTATCTGCTGACCGTGGCGGATTCCATTTCCACCGGGCCAAAGGCATGGAACGAATGGACAGCGGCGCTGCTGCGGGATTTTTTTCTCAAGGTATTGAACATTCTTGAAAAGGGCGAGCTTGCCAGCCACGAGGCGGTGGATACCGTTGAAAAGAAAAAAGAGCAGGTCGTGTATTCCGCCAAAACCCAGAAGGCAGCCAGAGAGCTGGATGCCCTGTTTAATGTCATGCCCCCGAGATACCTGCTTTTTTCATCGGCCCAGGACATTTTCGCTCACGTACAGCTTTACAGGCAACTGAAAGACGGCGAATTCGTCTGGACAATTGATGATACCCCTGAAGCGGGGAACCGAATGGTCACCATCTGCGCCAAAGACCGCCCCGGCCTGTTTTCCAGAATCGCCGGGGTTTTTACCCTCAACGGACTGGATATTCTGGATGCCCAGATATTTACCTGGCGCAATAACATCGCGCTGGATCTTTTTCATGTCAAGCCCCCGCTGGACCAGTTGTTTGAGGCG
>CAWJRD010000033.1:0-82033 GCA_963845015.1 uncultured delta proteobacterium | reverse complement strand
CGGCCATGTCCTTGATAGCACGAATCTTTTCGTTTTCGCGGGTTTCCAGGAAATCGCATATGGCTTCGATGGCGCTGTTGAACAACTCTGCCATCAAGACCAGTCCGGTGGCGAGCAGGATCATCTCGAAATCCACCCATTGCTGGAAAACCAGCGCCAACACCATAATGATTGCAGACAGTGCCATTTTGTAAGCGACGCTGAACTCGTTCAGGATCGCAAAACGCAGTCCCGCCAGGATGATCTTGATCTTGCGCAAGGGGTGATAGCCCGTTTCACCGGTACCCAGAAATTTATTTCTCATGTTGTCCCCTGATCCGCTTTCCCGCTTCCATTGCCACAAGCACCAGCGCGGAAGCTCCGATTGCGATCAGCAGATCAAATCCACTCAAAGGCGTTACGTCAAAGAAAGTCCGCATAAAAGGCACGTAGATCACGATCAACTGAAGCACCACAACCACAAGCGCCATCACTGCCAGCAACCTGTTCCCAAACAGTCCCGTCTTGAGCACCGAATCTTTTGCCGACCGTGAAGCCATCGCCTGAAAGACCTGCGCAAACGCCAGGAAGGTAAAGACCATCGTCTGCCACTCCTTGCGCCCATCGAAGAAATACCAGGCACCGAGCCCCAGAGCCAATGCGCCGATCAATGCACCGACCCAGAGCACTTGAGCGCCCGCACCGCGCGAGAAAACGCCTTCTTTGGGCGAGAATGGCGGACGCTTCATTGTATCGCTTTCGGCATTCTCCACACCCATGCCGAGTCCGAGCAGTCCATCGGTCAACAGGTTAAGCCACAGCAACTGCAACGGCAAAAGCGGAATCGGTTTTCCGATAAACGGCGCCAGCAGCATCACCAGCACCTTGCCGATATTCCCGGCCACACTGAAGCGCACGAACTTGCGGATATTATCGTAGATCGTCCTGCCTTCTTTCACTGCCGCCACAATGGATGCAAAATTATCATCGAGCAACACCATGTCCGCCGCTTCCTTCGACACATCCGTACCCGTGATACCCATCGCAACCCCGATATCCGCGCGCTTCAGCGCGGGCGCATCATTCACGCCATCGCCCGTCATCGAGACGATATGTCCCCTCTCCTGCAGCGCGCGCACAATCTTCAATTTATGTTCAGGTGAAACGCGCGCAAACACCGGCACGTCATCCACCACATTTTTCAATGCATCGAACGACAGATTTTCGATCTCAGCACCCGTCAGCACGCGGCCGGTTTCGGCAATGCCAAGCTGCCGGGCAATTTCCAAGGCGGTCAGCGGATGGTCGCCCGTGATCATAACCGTACGAATACCGGCGGTTTTCGTGACTCTAACAGCATCCTTGACCTCTCTGCGCGGCGGATCGATCATGCCGAACAAACCCACAAACGTCAGATTCCGCTCCAGATCCGTTTGGATGACTTCCGGAATCTGACGCATCATACGGAAAGCAACCCCGATGACCCTCATGCCTTTCTTTGCCAGCCTTTCATTCGCCGCTTCAATTCGAAGCCGGAATCCCTGATCCATTTTCAGGGATTTTCCATCCACCCAAACCTGATTCGACACATCCAGCAACCCGTCCACGCTTCCCTTTGTGAACGCGATGTAGCGGTCATCGCCTGTCTCCAGGCCGGCAAGCGTCTTCAGTTCAACTTGATCCAGGGAGTGGACCGTTGTCATGCGTTTGCGTTCGGAGTCAAATGAAAGCTCAGCCACGCGCGGAAAGGAAGCATCAAGCGATGATTTCCAGTATCCCATCTTCGCGGCCGAGACGACCAGGGCGCCTTCCGTCGGATCACCCAGGGTGTGATACCGGTCATCTCCTTCATCAATGAGACGCGCATCGTTGCACAAAGCGCCCCCGATCGCCGTCAGCGAAAGAGCGGATTGGGCCGGAGCACCCAGGCTTCGGATCGCAGTGAACGAACCGCTTTTGTTCATCGCTTCGGTCAGGTCCAGCGCATGATCCACCACATCCAAGACAACAACGCTCATTCTGTTTTCCGTCAGCGTGCCGGTTTTATCGGAACATATCACCGTCACGGAGCCCAGCGTTTCAACCGCGGGCAGTTTGCGGATCAGGGCATTCTGTTTGAGCATGCGTTGGGCGCCGAGCGCCAGTGTAATGGTCACGACCGCAGGAAGACCTTCGGGCACAATGGCAACCGCAACACTCACGGCTGTCAGCAACATATGTCGCAGTTCATCCCCGCGCATCAGGCCCAGCACCGCGATAAAAACCGCAATGATGACGCCGACAATCGCCAGATTGATGCCAAGTGCATCCAGGCGTTTTTGCAACGGCGTTTGATCCGTGCCGCTTTGTTGAATGAGGTCGGCGATCTTGCCAATCTCAGTCTTCATCCCCGTCGCAGCAACGAGTGCCGAACCGCGCCCTTGTGTCACGACCGTACCCATGTAACCCATATTGCGTCGGTCGCCAAGAGGCAGGTCATCTCCGGATAACGGCGCGGTTTGTTTTTCAACGGGTTCGGATTCGCCCGTCAGCGCGGCTTCCTGAATGCGAAGGTTCACCGCCTCCAGCAGACGCACATCCGCGGGCAGAAGGTTTCCTGCTTCAATCTGAATGATGTCGCCAGGCACCAGTTCACTGGATGAAATCTCTTTGAATGTTCCATCGCGCAATACCCGCACATTGGGCACCGATAATTTCTTGAGCGCCGCAATCGCCTGCTCCGCACGGTATTCCTGAATGAGACCCAAAAACGCATAGAGGATCACGATCGCTGAAATCGCGATTGTATTTTTCAAATCGCCCAGAAAGCCGGCAACAACGGCGGCGGCAATCAGGATTAGCACCATTGTTGCGGTGATCTGCTCCCAGAAAATCTTGAGAAGCGTCCGCCCGCCTTTTTCAACAAGTTCGTTGCGCCCGTGCTGCGTCAACCGCGCATCGGCTTCAGCTTGCGAAAGACCGGTTTCCGGCCTGGTCTGAAACGCCTCCAGAGAGGTTTCAATGGCTTGTAAATGCCAGTTCATAATGCGTCCATTCTGTTGAGTTTGAGGGTATCCGCCCCAAAAAGGGAGGCAAAGCACCCCGAATGTTGGGGCCAAAACCTTCTTGACAGTCAAGACCCTTATTCATATAGTCGCATCGGTGCTATTGTGAAAAAGGAAATGCTTATCTCTTTAGATTAAAAAACCATTAAAATCAAGGAGACGCTCATGGGAGAAGATCAGGAAGAACTGTTTGTAAGGGTCAAGGACAGCAGCGGCGAGGAATTCGTCTGTCCGCTGAATGCATTAAGAAACCCGAAGGAGCTGACTTCCGAGGAACTGGAGCACTGCGTCGACAGCGCCACGGTCGGCCGTTATGCCGGGGATATCAAGATTGTGGACAAGAAATAATGCACCGGGGGTTGATCCGGTTGGCCGAGTCCGGCCTGATCCCCGATGAAGTCATCCGCCGGGGAATCGGCCTGCTGAACCGGAAAAGGCTGCGCCTGGAAGAAGCCGGCTCGGCGGAATCCCGGCAGAAACAGAAGAACGACTTCATCGAGGGCCTGAAGCGAAGCCCCATCGTTCTTCAACCCGAAAAGCCCAGGGAGCAGCATTACGAGCTGCCGCCGGCCTTTTTCCAATGGGTTATGGGAAATCGGATGAAATACAGTTGCGGGCTCTGGACGGATTCGGTTCAGACCCTCGACGCGGCCGAGGAAGCCATGCTGGCGGAAACCTGCCGCCGGGCCGGCATCGAGGACGGCCAGAGCATTCTCGATGCCGGGTGCGGCTGGGGAGCCTTGTCTCTTTACATTGCCGAACGCTTCCCCCGTTGCCGGGTGGTGGCGGTATCCAATTCGGCGCCCCAACGAAATTTCATCGAAGGCCGGTGCCGGGAAAGGCATCTGACTTCGGTCGAGGTCAGGACTGCCGATATCGACGCCTTTGATCCCCGGCAGTCCTTTGACCGGATTCTCTCCATCGAGATGTTCGAACACCTGCGGAATTACCGGGAAATACTCCGCCGCTTTTCTACCTGGCTGAAGCCGGACGGGAAGGTATTTATCCATATTTTCTGCCATCGGGAATATGCCTATCTCTACGAATCCGAAGGAGAAGACGACTGGATGGGCCAGTATTTCTTTACCGCCGGGATAATGCCTTCGGATGACCTGCTCCTCTATTTCCAGGACGATCTGAAACTGGAAAGACACTGGGTGGTGTCGGGCCGGCATTACCGAAAAACCGCCGAGGCCTGGCTTCGGAACCTCGATCGGAACCGCGATGCTGTCCTTCCCATTCTAAGAGATGTTTACGGGCTGGGAAATGAAAAACGATGGTTCCAGCGGTGGCGGATATTCTTTATGGCCTGCTCCGAATTGTGGGGGTTCAGGGGCGGCGAAGAATGGTGGGTCGGTCATTACCGCTTTGGTCAGCGGTGATTTTTTTATCGATCTTTTCAGATAGAAAAAAACAGGACCGGCGGAAGGGCTTTCCGACGACCTGAACCCTTTCCGGGATAAAGCATTTCCGATTCGAGGACGTCTGCATGAACGAAGACAGGCATCAGGATCTTTCGAAGGTTCGAGGCACGCTTTTCGGAATGTGTATTGGCGATGCACTGGCGATGCCGGTTCACTGGTACTATGACCGCGGAGCGCTTTTTCGGGACTACGGCCGGGTGACGGATTTCCTCTCCCCCAGAAAAGACCATCCGGACAGCATTCTTTGGCGATCAGACTATCGGGCGCTGAATGTGAAAGGAGAAATCCTCCACGATCAGGCCAAATACTGGGGCAAAAAAAATGTGCACTATCATCAGTTCCTGAAGGCAGGCGAAAATACGCTGAACATCAAGATCAGCCGCCTTCTCATGGATTCGCTGAAGGTAAACGGCGGATACGCTTCCGCCGATTTTCTCCAAAGATACATCGCCTTCATGACGACGCCCGGAAGCCACCGGGATACTTACATCGAGGAATGCCACCGGAATTTTTTCATCAACTACTCGAAGGGACTGCCTCCGGAGAAATGCGGCGCGGCGGAAAAACACATCGGCGGCATCGGCGGCATCGTTCCCATCGTGGTTTTTTACCGAAATCAACCCGCCCTTGCCAGAACAGCGGCTTTTGAACATCTTGCCCTTACGCATCCCGGAGCGCTAATGCGGACGGCAGCAACACTGATCGTCGATCTGTTGCTCGCGGTGCTTGCAGGAACCCCGCTGCAGGAGGCGATTGCGGCGCAAATTGACGCCCAGAAGAATCCGCTGCTGGGGCATCCGTTTATGAAATGGATGTCCGAATCGGACGAGATGGTCGTGGGCCGGCGACTGAGCACGGCCTGTTATGTGGAGTTCGCTGTTCCGGCCGTCGTTTACATGGCGCTGAAATATCATGACGACCCGGAAGAGGCGCTAATCGCCAACACCAACCTCGGGGGCGACAACGCCGGGCGCGGGGCGGTTCTGGGGGCGTTGGTAGGCGCTGCACACGGTTTTGACGGCTTTCCACTTCGCTGGGTTGAGAACCTCGTCGATCCGCCGCCGGATCTGTGATACCGCCATGAAATCGTATCGATCCGAAAGCATTTGTACCATTGACACATAAGGGTTCAGCAGTCTCTGACATCTTTGCCTACCGAAGTCAATTCCTCGCAGCAGAGGAAAAACAATCCAGGCTCTTAAAGTGATGTCGGAGCGTTTGAGTGAAAGCGCGTTTTGATTGCAGTATCGATAAGGATTTGACGCGCTTCCAGTGTGCCGGATCGCCGAATGAGGGGAAATAAATGCCTGCAATCGTCGAGTGAAAGACGCTTTGAGGCTTGAATACAGGCAACTTCGTCGCGAAGGTGCGGAAATGTTCCTCTATCCTCGTTCGACTCTATTTTTCCCAGAATCTTCGAATAAATCATCGATCGCGCCGCAAGTAGCTTTTCCAGTTCCGGCTTTAAAATGGTCGGATGAAAAATATAGAGCAGTGTCAACTGGTCCCCAGGGCCGTAAAGCCGCCCTTTCCCGCCCAAAGATTTCAGCGCGGCATCAGCCAGAAATATCGGCTGCACCCTAACCTGGGACCGAAGGCGCTTCCAGAGCAACCACCACAGGTGATAATGGATCAATCCGGATTCAATGCAGGATGAGGCATGCTTTTGGACGAGAAAAGACAGTGCCTGCATGCGCAGCGAATCCCGCAGACGAAATCGTGCGGCATCTATTCGGGCAAATTGGATGACGGCTTCGATTGTCTGCTCAAAAGAGCCGGTCGTAACGGTTTGATAGTAGACTAAAAGGGCTCCGGTGGCTGCCCGTTCAGCACGATGGACATAAAAATGGATCGAATTCCGCATCAATTCCTCGGGTCCATGGCCCTCGGCAAAGAACTCGTGGATTTGGATCAGGCTTTCGATAAACGGCTCCACCTGATATATTTTTTTCCATCCGCGTGCAACTCCCTCAACATGTAGCACATACCCCGACTGAATTCCGGATATTCGACATCAATCGGCAGAAGGTATTCTTCCACCGATAATTGTCCACCAATCATCTGGTCGAAACCGGGTGAAGGCGGTTCTTCCAAAAAAATGGCATCATGCTGCCCCATCCATTCAGCAATAAAGGGCAACATTTCAGGCCGATGCAATGAAAGCCCTACGGAAACCTGTTGCATGGAAAAAATCCGATCGTCAGTGGTGCGGATTGCCGCCATTGAGCCGTCGCCACGCCACCACGGCCAGCCAACTGGCCATGCTGATGGTAAACGCCGGAAAGGTGATTAGAATCCGCTTTTAACACCCATGCCCGGTGCGGGCACAACAAAGGATGAAAATACTCTATTTTCATATAAAAGCGTTTGCGGCAAAGCGCCCCATATTCTGTGGTCGACGTCCTATTGACACACCAGTTTCTAGCTTATATACTCGCGGAATAGAAAAAGAAAGTTCTTTCCATAATCCATTTTCCATTTTTATATTCCGGATATTTTCCATTTTTTAGTGTCACTCACTCGGAGAATAGTAGATTTCAGAGTGAGATGGCAAGCCACTTAAGAGGGTTAAATTACATGAACGACGCGTCACCCAAAATTTTGTTGACGGGCGCCACCGGATTCATTGGCGGCCGACTCTTGAGAAATCTGGCGTCAAGTGGCATCCGGGTCCGTTGTCTGGTTCGCTCAGCAGCGCGTTTTCCGGGTAAGATTCCTTGCGGCATGGAACCCCAAGTGATGGAGGGGGATCTCCTGCAACCGGACACACTATGGCGGGCCATGGAAGGTATCGATACGGCCTACTACCTGGTTCACTCCATGGGCGGCCGGAGCATGCTCCAGTACAAAGCATACATTGAAAAAGACGTCCAGGCCGCCCGAAACTTCACCCAGGCCGCTGAAGAATCCGGGGTCAAGCGCATCATCTATCTCGGCGGTTTGGGGGAGATGGCGGATAACCTCTCGGAGCATTTAAGAAGCCGGCAAATGGTAGCCCAGGTTCTTCAGTCAACCCGAGTCCGAACGACTGTCCTCAGGGCTGCCAATATTATCGGTGCCGGAGGCGCCCCGTTCGAGATGCTGCGTCACCTTGTGGAACGCCTTCCCGTCATGGTCTGCCCCCGCTGGATAGAAACGCGTTGTCAGCCCATTGCTGTAGAAAATGTCATTGAATATCTGTCGGGCTGTCTGCTTGAATCCAAAACGGCGGGGAAGACCCTTGACATTGGCGGCCCCGAAATCATCACTTACCGCCAATTGATGATGAAGTATGCCCGCATTCGGGGACTGCATCGCCTGATACTCACGGTTCCGTTACTGTCCCCCCACCTTTCATCCTACTGGATCAATTTTGTTACGACTGTTCCGGCAGGCGTGGTGATGCCCCTGGTGGAAGGGCTCAAGAACGAAGTCGTATGCAAGAACGACGAAATCAGAGAGCTTATCCCGATCCGCCTTGTTTCCATGGATGAAGCCATCCGCACGGCGCTCTCGGAGATGGCCCAAGGCTCGGAAAGTATAGTATCCTGCCAGTCGTGTCTCAGGACGTGAGTCTCTTGCCTCGGAAACGATGGATACATACAGAGATTGAAATCAACGCGCCCTCTGATGTTGTTTGGAAGGTCTTGACGGATTTTTCCGGTTACGGTTCATGGAACCCTTTTATCAGACAGCATCGAAGGCGAAGTTGATCGTTGGAAAACGCTTGAGAGTCTTTGCTCGCCTGCCCTGCGGGTTACCGATGGTCCTCTGGCCAAAAATCCTGGGTTTCGGGATCGAGCAGGAAATCAGGTGGCTGGGAAGCCTGCTTGTATCAGGGCTGCTGGATGGAGAACACCTCTTCATGCTGGAGACTTTAGGAGAAGCCACGTCCGTTTCGTTCAAAAAGAGGCGTATAGCGGGGTATTGTTGCCGATCATGTGGCCTTGGCTCAAGGGACAGGGTTTCGAAGCATTCGGGATGATGAACCGGGCGCTTAAGAAGGCAGCGGAGCACTCGTGTGAAAGCTCGTTTTGATTTCAGTATCGATGTGGAAAAAACCGACAGAAGAACGCATGTCCTGAGGGCAGTCATGCGTCTTCCCCTTGATATCCAGGCGGTTTTTGCTTTTTTTTGCGACGCCTCCAATCTTGAACGCATCACGCCGCCGGAGCTTCACTTCCACATTGCATCCCCCCAACCCATTCAAATGGCTGAGGGAACCCGGATCGATTACCGGCTGCGGTTGTTCGGCTTTCCCTTCACGTGGCGAACACGGATTTCCTTGTGGGACCCTCCCCGCCGGTTTGTGGATGAGCAGATTCAAGGTCCTTACAGGCTGTGGGTTCATAGCCACCGTTTCCATGAAGAAGGCGGGATAACGACGATTTGGGATGAGGTTACCTATCGCCTGCCGTTCTGGCCTGCAGGGGAGATCGTCCATCCGCTGACAGCGGCTCAGCTCAGGCGGATTTTTTGCTTTAGAAAGCAAGCAATTGAAAAAAACCTATGCAATGTGCAGAGTATACAAAGACTGCCTCGTTTTGCGTCTTGGAGGAGTAACAGGCCGGAAAGGCCCTTAAAGAGCCTCATGTGCGGCCGTCTGATGTTACGGGAAAACCGATGAAGGGCTGGGTCATGGTGGATAAAGACGGATTCGAGGGGCAGCACCTTGACCGGCGGCTTGAAAAAGCCAGAGTCTTTGCCGAAAGCCTTCCATCCAGACAGGCTTGAAACCTCCCGGAGTCATTCCCAAAAGGATAAATGCATGCTTAATCTGCTGAAACGCTTCGAGCACTTCATCGTACTGACGCTCATCTTGATGATGATGGTTGTCGTGTTGCTCTCCACCATCGAGCTCGGCTGGCTGCTGATAAAAGACATCATCACTCCGCCGGTTCTGTTGCTCGAGATTGATGAGCTTCTTGAAATTTTCGGCTTCTTCATGCTGGTGCTTATCGGACTTGAGCTTCTCGAAACCATCCGGGCCTATTATGTCGAGCAATCCGTGCATGCGGAAATCGTGATCAAGGTGGGGATGATCGCCATCGCCCGAAAAATCATCATCCTGGATGTAAAAGACCTGCCGAGCCTTACATTGATTGGTATCGCCGCCATCGTTATTGCGCTGAGCGCAGCCTATTATGTGATCAAGCGCCTGAGACTCCCGGCCCGAACTGAAAAAGACTTCTAATGCCATCATTATTTCAGATCCATTCACGCTTTGCAGAGACCCGACAGCATGGCGCTTTAAACAGAAGGGAGATGAGTTTGGACCATGGTTAACCCTATCATATTTTGCATGAAGGCTGCGATGATGATGTTAATGATTTCCGGATGCTCGGCAGTGCGCTCTGAAGATGCGGGCTCAACACGTCTTTCGATCTGTCCCGAAAGCCCCAATTGTGTATCGACGGAAGCGCCTGATAACCAACATAAAATCGATGTGTTTCGTCTGAAGGGGGATTTCAGCAAAAACTGGCCCGAAATACAGCGCGTTGTGGCGGCGCTTCCCCGAAGCGCCGTTGTCAAAGCTGATGAAACATATCTCCACGCAACGTTCAAGAGCCGGGTATTCCAATTTGTTGATGATCTCGAGCTGTTCCTGAATCCTTCAACCGGAATTATTTCGATCCGTTCGGCGGCTCAAACCGGATACTGGGACTTCGGCGTCAACCGTCGCCGCGTAGAGCAGCTTCGGCATGAGCTTCAGGGCAGAGATCTCATTCACCACCCGTAATCCCGGAATTGTTTGCCTCACGGTGGTCAATATTCCCCTGGAATCCCCTGAAACTTTACTTTTGTATCGTGCGTATTATACACTGTTGCCTGTGAATAATATCAATTAAAGGAGACAATTATGAAAAACCTGAAAGAATACTTCGAGAGCACCAAAGGATCCGGTGTTCTGGCTACCGCCGACAGCAGCGGCAAAGTGGATGCCGCCATCTATTCCCGCCCGCACTTTCTGGAGGAAGGGACCCTGGCCTTTATCATGCGCGACCGCTTGACCCATCACAATCTTCAATCCAATCCCCATGCCACGTTCCTCTTCATGGAAGACGGTCCGGGTTACAACGGCAAACGGCTTGTTTTTGAAAAAGGTCCGCGAAGAAAGCAATCCGGAACTGATCCGGAAGATCAAACGCCGCAAATACACCGATGATAATGAAGAACCCAAATTTCTGGTCTACTTCAAATTGGATAAGGAACTGCCGCTCATCGGCGGCCAGGCTTAACAACAAATCCGGGAATTTGATTTAGCTTAATGCAGATATTGGGCTTTTTAAAGAGACATCAGGATTGAAATCTTGAAAAGGAGAATGGAAATGGAAGACAAGATCAGGATCGGCGTCAGCGCCTGCCTTCTTGGGCAGCCGGTCCGGTTTGACGGCAGCCACAAGCACGACCGTTACCTCACGAACACGCTGGGTGAATACCTGGATTTCGTTCCGGTCTGCCCCGAGGTAGAGTCCGGTTTCTCCATCCCCCGGGAGACATTGCGTCTGGTCGGTGACCCGGAAGCCCCACGCCTCGTCACCTCCCGCACCAACATCGACCACACCGATCGCATGTTGGGCTGGGCCGAAAAACGTGTCCGGGAACTCGAAGCGGAAAACCTCTGCGGGTTTATCTTCAAGAGCGACTCCCCCAGCAGCGGCCTCATGCGGGTCAAGGTGTACAACCCGAAGGGCATGGCGGAAAAGAAAGGCGTGGGTCTGTTCGCCCGGGCTTTCACCCGGCACTTTCCCCTGCTGCCGGTCGAGGAAGAAGGGCGGCTTAACGATCCTGTCCTGCGGGAAACCTTCATCGAGCAGATCTTCACCCTGAAACGCTGGCGAGAGACGCTGGCGCTTGGCCAGAACATGAAAAATCTTGTCGATTTCCACACCCGCCACAAGCTCCTCATGCTTTCCCACAGCCCGGCCAACGCCAGGCTGATGGGAAAACTTGTTGCCGATGGCAGAATAGACGCCCATTCAGACGGTTTATGCGCAGTATGAAAACCTTCTTATCGAGACGCTGCGCATGAAATCGACGATCAAGAAAAACCTGAACGTGCTCGAGCACATCCTCGGCTATTTCAAGAACCAGCTCGGCCCCGACGAGAAGCAGGAGATGCTTGAAATATTCGACCGCTACCGCAACGCGTTCGTGCCGCTGATCGTGCCGGTGACGCTCCTGAACCATTACGTGCGCAAAACCGGCGAGCCGTATCTGAAACAGCAGGTGTACCTGAATCCGCATCCCATCGCCTTAAAACTCAGGAACCATGCCTGATCAGAGAGCTTCCAGTCTGCAGGCCCAAAATCCGTTGCCCGTGGACTTCAGCCCGAGGCTTCAGATTCTGCATCCTGCGGAATAATCCGCGAACCGGTGCAGGCGGGAGTCAACAGGCGCCAGACCAAACGGACGGAACTGGCGAACCCTTCCGGTCTTATAGGTATTTTTGATATCGATTTGTCCGGGAAGCCCGGATGCTCCGCAACCGCATGAATGCTTAACGGCCGGTATTGTGGAGTGCCGGGCCGTCCAGGAAAAGATTCCACAACTGAACCATTGTTTCGGGGTCATGCCCGCCCGGTATTCTGCGCACATGATCCGCCGGCAATATTTGGGCAAGCAGTTGGTGGGCAGGCAGGAAAGAATCCTTGTCGCCATACCCCAGATAAATGGGAGTCCTGATTTTTCCCGCCGCAACAGTTTCTTTTAACCAGGCCCACAGCATCCGCTCCCAGTCTTTTTTGGGATCAAATTTTCCGGGATCCCAGGCAGCCAGACTACCCGCCGCGGAGATTTCCGCGATAATGCCGGAATACCCTAAAAAAGGGGAAATCAGGCAGATACCTGCGATATCCTCGGGATACTCCCGGAGGTACATCAAGGCGCCGAGCCCCCCCATGGAAACACCTGCCAGCCAGATGGGGCGATGCCCGCTGATTTTTGCCGGTTCGATAAGGTCATGTTTCAATCGGGGGACCAGCGTCTCCCCCATATAGTAACCCATATGGGCGTCCGGAGCCATCATATCGAATGGCAACCGGCGACGATTGATCGCCTCAACAAATCCGTTTGCGGCAAAATCCGTATTACTGCCGCCCCGTCCCTGTAAAAATACGATCAGGCCCCTGGACCCGTCATCCAGTGGCCGGGGATAGAACAAAGATTTCAATGGCGCGTTGGTGGGCAGGGCGCAACTTGAAAAAAGAAGCGCCAATCCCAGGCATCCCGCCCAAAATTGCCCTGCAAGATGCCGATGATCGGTCTTCATGTGTTTGCACCCCCAAAGTAGAAGTCCTTATGTTCCGAAGTCTTATGTATCCAAGCCGGTGGAGCTTGTGGTTGGTCAGGCTTTTACTGACCTATTCCTGATTCACATAAATTAACTTTTCGGTCTCGAAACCTAAATTTTTGGCCTTTTTAATAAACTGAGACAATATGTCTTCATCTACGGTTGGTGTTCGCGACAGCAACCAAAGATAAGATGTATTCGGACCGGAGACGAATGCATATTGATACTTATCCTTATCCAGTTCGAACACGACATAGGAGCCGTAAAATGGTCCGAAGAAAGAAACTTTCAAGTACCCATCACTTGATTTTCCGACGAAGAATGCCTTTCCTTCCACTTCACTCCATTTATTGTTTTTCTTGGAAAAACCACGGTTTTTAACTTGGACACCTCCGTCTTCCCGTAACGAATACTCGGCAGTTACCTGTTCCATTCCTCTTTCAAAAGAATGATCCAACCGAGCAATCTCGTACCATTTGCCAAGATATTTATCGAGTTCAAAATCATTGACTGGCGTAACAGATTTTGGCATCCCCAAACAGCCGCTAAGAAATAATGCTGCGACCACCCCAAAAAGATTTTTCAATATTTATACCCCTTGTCTAAAACGATATTCCCGGTAACCTTAACAAAGCCGAGCCATGAATACTCAACTTTCGGATGACAAATCCTTGAGATCGTTTCTCCATAAGGGTTTGAGGAACGAAACAGCGAGGAGCCGAAAAATATGCCCAGTTCTAACCGGACGAACTTTTTTATGGGTTTGGCGGACAAGGAGCCCCCCACTATTCGTTCAAAATCAGCAGCGATCATTTCACCGCTTGGAAAGTGGGTGCGTTTGGTGGTGACTTTCCCTTGAGAGTCTGATGATAGTACTGATAGGTCATCGGTTGACCATCTTGCAAGACCTCTGAGCTGATGGTTTCGCCGATGAAGATGGTATGGCTGCCAAGGTCTATCTGATCCACGACCTTTGCCTCCAGCACAGAAAGAGAGTGCTCAGTCACCAGAGGACATTTCGTAACGCCCTCCTTAAACTGAGTCTTTGATAACTTGTCGATGTCTCTACCCGATTTAAACCCGAACAGTCCAATAAATGTCATCGGTGTTGTTTCAACGAGCACGGATATGGCAAACACCTTGCTTTTGTCGATAAACTCATGGGTGAGATTTTTCTTGTTGATGATTACGGCCACGCGTGCTGGATCCGATGTCACCTGAATGGCAGTATTGATGATCTGGCCATTCAATCTGTCACCGTTTCGAGATGTAACTATGTATAGCCCATAGCTCAAATCCCTGAATACCTTAGGATCCATTTTTTGACTCATCTTTCTGCCTCCAAAGTGATTGTGTTTGTTCCAAGCGGTTCTGACGTGGTTAAGGAAAATGGACACAAGAAAAACAGATACTACACTGAAAAGACCAAAACACGCCCAAGGTATGTCTGATAATATACTATGAAAAGTTCGGCAAACCCTGGAATCTCGGAAAAGATAAACGCGGATGAAAGGCGCCGTCGCCCTCGGCGCCCCCAATAGTTGTCTTACCGAACGAGCTTGGCTCCTATGGCTTTTCCGTAATCCTGGCAGGCTTTCGCTCCCTCCTGAGAGCCTACCACCGCCTCCCTGAGATTAAGCGGTCCGAGATCCACCAAATCCATCTTGAACACGTAAAGCATGGTATCAAAGATCATGGGCGCGGATTCCCCGCTGTGGGTGTGAGAGCCGAATGCGCCACCCATCTTTCCAAGAAGGTTGGCTTTTTCAGCCATGAACAAAAAGGTTTTCATTCCCGCTGTCATATCTTTATGATAAGTGGGACATCCGAACGCATACCCGTCATATCCTGCCAGATCTTTTGCGCTCTTGATTTCCGAAACTTTTTTCAATATTGCCTCGTTTCCGCTGAAGCGGATTCCTTCAGCAATAAACTCCGCCATTTTCTCTGTTTTCCCGGTTCTACTCACATAGGCTACCAGCACTTTTTTCATAAATCCTCCTTAACTAATGATTGCGTTCTATCGGGTTACTCCATTAAAACAACGATATATCTTTCACGAAATACTGCCAGTTCAAAGATCGTGTTTCCATATCAATCAAGAATTGCATCGGTATCCTTAAGAAAACCGGTCTGTGAATACTCAACCTTCGGATAACAATCCTTGAACGCTCGCCTAAGGTGCGCCTGGGGCAACGCGGAAGGAGCCGCCCTCGAAGACGTTTATGCTTCGATCAGTCAAGGTCGAAGCGGTCAAGGTTCATGACCTTGTTCCACACCGCCACAAAGTCGTGCAGGAACTTCTCCTGGGAGTCCTTGCATCCGTAGACTTCCGCCAAGGCCCGGAGCTGCGAGTTCGAACCGAAGATGAGGTCGACACGGGTGCCGGTCCACTTGAGTTCGCCCGTTGCGCGATCACGACCCTCGAACACGTCCTCGTCTTGAGAGGTTGCCTTCCACGTCGTGCGCATGTCAAGCAGATTCACGAAGAAGTCATTCGTTAGCGTCTCGGGCCGCTTGGTGAAGACGCCGTGCGGGGATTGTCCGAAGTTGGCGTTCAAGACGCGCAAGCCGCCAACGAGAACCGTCATCTCAGGGGCGGTCAGCGTCAGCAGTTGCGCCCGATCAACCAGCAGTTCCTCTGCCGATACGGTGTATTTGGTTTTGAGGTAGTTACGGAACCCGTCTGCAGCCGGTTTGAGTACGGCGAATGACACCACGTCGGTTTTCTCCTGCGACGCATCCGTGCGTCCCGGCGTGAAGGGAACGGTCACATCGTGGCCGGCATTCTTCGCAGCCTGCTCGACACCCGCGCATCCGCCCAGGACAATCAGGTCGGCAAGCGAGACCTTCTTCCCGCCGGACTGTGCGCTGTTGAAAGCCTTTTGGATTCCCTCAAGGGTCTGCAGCACCGTCTTCAGTTGGGCCGGCTGGTTGACTTCCCAATCCTTCTGCGGCGAAAGGCGAATGCGCGCCCCGTTGGCCCCGCCGCGCATGTCGGAGCCGCGGAACGTGGATGCCGAGGCCCAGGCGGTCGAGACCAGTTGGGAGACAGACAGGCCCGAGGCGAGAATCTTGCCCTTGAGGGCGGCGATGTCCTGCGCGTCAATCAGCTTATAATCGGCTGCGGGCACCGGGTCTTGCCAGATCAGTTCCTCTGCCGGGACCTCCGCGCCGAGATAGCGTGAGCGGGGGCCCATGTCGCGGTGCGTCAGCTTGAACCAGGCACGGGCGAAGGCGTCCGCGAATTTCTCGGGGTTTTTCAGGTAGCCCCGAGCGATCGGCTCGTAGATCGGGTCGAAGCGAAGGGAGAGGTCCGCCGTGGTCATCATCGGCCGGTGCTTTTTCGACGGGTCGTGCGCGTCAACCACCATGTCCTCTTCGGCCACGTCCTTGGCCAGCCACTGATTCGCGCCGGCCGGGCTCTTGACCAGCTCCCACTCGTATTTGAACAGCACCCTCAGATAGCCCATGTCCCATTTGGTCGGGTTCGGCTTCCAGGCGCCCTCGATGCCGCTGCTGATAGTATCGCCGCCTTTGCCGCTGCCGAAGCTGCTCCTCCAGCCGAGCCCCTGTTCCTCGATGCCGGCGGCTTCGGGCTCAGGACCCACATGGGTAGCAGGACCGGCACCGTGGCATTTACCGAACGTGTGCCCGCCGGCGACCAGTGCAACGGTCTCCTCGTCGTTCATGGCCATGCGCGCGAAGGTCTCGCGAACGTCACGGCCGGAGGCGACCGGGTCCGGGTTGCCGTCCGGGCCTTCCGGGTTCACGTAAATCAGACCCATCTGCACGGCGGCAAGGGGATTTTCGAGATCGCGGTCGCCGGAGTAACGGCTCTTGGGCTTGTCGCTCGTAGCCAGCCATTCCTCTTCGGCACCCCAGTAAATGTCTTCTTCGGGTTCCCAGATGTCCTCGCGCCCGCCGCCGAAGCCGAAGGTCTTGAAACCCATCGACTCCAGAGCGCAGTTGCCGGCGAGGATCAGCAGGTCTGCCCAGGAAATTTTCCTGCCGTATTTCTGCTTGATCGGCCAGAGCAGACGGCGCGCCTTGTCGAGGTTCACGTTGTCGGGCCAACTGTTCAGCGGTGCAAAGCGCTGGTTGCCGGACCCCGCGCCCCCGCGGCCGTCGCCCATGCGGTAGGTACCTGCGCTGTGCCAGGCCATCCGGATGAAGAGCCCCCCGTAGTGACCGTAGTCGGCCGGCCACCAGTCCTGCGAGTCGGTCATCAGCGCATAGAGGTCCTTTTTCAGGGCCTGCAGGTCGAGTTTCTTGAATTCCTCGGCGTAGTTGAACGCCTCGCCCATGGGATTGCTCAGGTGAGAGTTCTGATGAAGCATTTTGAGGTTCAACTGGTTCGGCCACCAGTCCCGGTTCGACGTGCCTCTGCCGGCAGTGGGTTTGTTCGTTTTGCCCGTTACCGGGCACTTGCTATCTTCATTCATAAAAGTTTTCTCCTTTCGTTGTCTGAAGTTATGCACCGTGCTGCTATGAATATCGTGCTTCGGTGCCCATCTGTCTAATCAACTTTAGCGGACTTATCAATGCTTATGTCCATGTTGTTGTTTGTTTTTAACAGGTTACAGTTATTGCAGATTCCATAGATAACGACATTTCGGCTGTCGATTTTACCCCAGTGCATGAGTTCATCCGGCAGCGAGACCTCATCAATCGATGGCCACTGGAAATCAAGAACCTGACGGCATTGTCGGCAAATCAGATGCTGATGACGCTCGTATATCACTTCAAACCGAGCCTGGCTCTCTATCGTTTCTACCTTGTGAATCAGACCGTGCTGGCTGAGTGTTCTCAGCGTCCTGTATACGGTATCAATGGCAAGCATAGGGATCTTCTTGATCAGTCGGCGATGCAGCACCTCTGCTGAAGGATGATCCGTGGAAGCGGCCAGCTCGCGATAGATTTCAAGACGCTGATGGGTCAATTTTAGACCTGCCCTGCGACAGGCCGCTTCAAAAGCACTGAGGTGTTCCTGGAGTTTGTCCTTACCCATTAGGGGATACCTTTATATAAGATAAAATCTTAATTAATTATTTATCGTATATTATAATCCATGGCAAGCAAAAAATATCATAAGGAATCATAATTCAGATAAAAAATTGATATCATGACCAAATGGTTTATGGATATTTGAACAAAGATTCGATAGTTTCGAAAGCCGAACCAAAGCAACCGTTTTGCGACTCCCATCCTTGCACGGTTTCATTCTTTTGATGCGTTAAGTCATTCTGGTCAGCTCAATGCACCCTTCAGAGCATCGAGGCCGACTCTGTCTATCATTTTCCCGAGCCGTTCACCTTTGGTGGCATTTTCCGCGTAATAGGCAATCACTCTTTTGGCACAATCCAAGGCCTGTTGGTCATCGAGGCCTTTGACAATCTCGTCGGCAATTCTGGGGCTGATGCCAACATTTCCACCCACGACAACCTTCCAGCCATCTGCTTCTCCGATCAGACCAAAGTCACGCACCGAAGACTCGGCGCAGTTAATTCTGCAACCTGAAACTGCCATCTTGAATTTCCCCGGTAATTGAGTGGCATGATAAAGGACATCCAGTTTCATCCCCATGCCCAAAGCGTCCTGTTTACCCATGGAACAAAATGTGGTTCCCGGACATGACCTGATGCTGCGCACGCAAAGACCCACAGCCGCGCCCTTGTCCATCCCCAGTTCATCCCATATGTTATCGATATCTTCTTCCTTCAAGCCGATAAGGGCGATTCGGGTTGCACCGGTGATTTTCATTGCCTGGACCTTATATTTCTCCGCGATGTCAGCGAGTTTTCTCAATAAATCCGGTGTCACCACTCCGCATGGGATATGGGGGGCAATGGCATAGGTGGTCCTATCTTTTTGAGGGATGGCTCCTTTTTCTCCAAGTTTCAGCATTTGGTCTCTCCTTTTTTTATTCGGTTTGGTATGAATCTCAACGTTTAAAGTGGAACGAGGCACAAAAGGTAAGCTGCAAAACATTTCCAGTTCAAAGAAACAAATTAAGCCTATCATCTGGACAACTGGAAATCAACTATCAGGTTACATGGCGAAAATATCGGCGATAGTCAGCAATAATGAACCCTGGCTTTTTCATGGCAATTACGTTATCATTAATCATGCTGCCTGTATCCTTTCCAATTTGAGTTTTTCAAAGTGGCCGATCAATTGTATGGCAACAATCAATCAATGGAAACTCTATCTAACTTCCCAAACACAACTTTTGTTTATAACTCATTATGAGACAGGAGGCTTTCAATGAAAAAAATCATTAACACAACAAGTGCGTTATTGTTTATGGTATTGCTGGTAACTGGATGTGCGAGTATCGGCAATGAGAGTATTCGGAAAGAAAGCGAATCGTCTGTTGCACAGAAAATTACTGAAGGAAAGACAAGCAAAGATGAAATCCGTTCAATGTTTGACTCTCCGATATCAATTTCATTTACAGACAGCGGGCTTGCGATATGGAAATATGAGTTGTCAAAAATGAGTGCGGATGCAGTCAGTTATATACCTGTTGTAAATCTTTTCGGTACTTCTTCCAGCGGTACGAAAAAAGAATTGACAGTTCTGTTTGATGAGAAAGGAATAGTAAAACGATATTCTATGAATGAATCCCCTGTTCAAATTAAAACAGGGGCGATGGTCCCCAAAGAGTAGACAGCCAGAGGAGGCAGATATTTTTGGCCCGGCAAAACGCAATACGCACTCGCATTGGCGATAAAACTCAAAATTCAATCACTGGATCAATGCGATCATGGGGTGCTGAACGCAGTGAGAAAATCAGCCAGAAAATCATCCATACCTTTTATGGATGAGGCATGGATGGGGATCATGCCGGGGGTATAACCCATTCGGATAAAGGGATCAAGGAGGCTGCGGGTGCGACTGATGATGTGTATCGGCACCAGCATGGATGCTCCCGATCCCGTAATTTGCGCTACGGGCTGGTGATCGCCCAGAATGATGATCAATGCGCCATCCTTGACAAAACCGGACAGATAGTCCTGCAGAACGGTGAACGCATAGCACTGCGCCGCACCGTAAGCCATCACTCCCTCTTTCATATCAGGCCAATCGGAGGCGAAGGTGATGGGCCGGAGTCTTTGATACACCTCTCCATGACCGATCTCATCCCAATTTTTCAGGTACCGGGGTTGCGTATTGAACGGAGCGTGGCTGCTGGTAAGCATATAACGGATGAAGAGCGGCCCATGGCGAAGGGCGATCTCCCGTGTGTATATAAAATTGAGCGCATATTGATCCGGCATGGGTGACCAGGCGAAGGGCGGCCCTTGATACTCCATATCTTTCGCGTAATAGGTCCGGGTGTATTTGAAATACTTTCCTTCTGGCCAGGGCATGGTGGTGCCCGGCATCACGGAAACGGTGCGATAGCCGGCCTGGTTGAAATAGCCGGCCAGAGGCGTAACTTCGCTCTTCAGCAGGAAATTGTATCGAAGCTGGTCGGGGAGCCACTTGCCGCTTTCCAGGGTTCCAAAGCCTAACCACGACGCGCCGCCGAAGGTGGGCGATTGGAGAAAGCTGGAACACACGGCAAAGCCGTCTTGAGTCAGCGCGGCTTCAAAGGCCTGAACCTTTGGAGCAAATTCCCGTGCATGAGCGGTGTTGTCATAGAGAGTCTCCCCGTATGACTCGATGAAGATGAGGTAGACATCACTTTTTCCCAGCTTGCCCAGCGGCGTCGTAAGGGGCGGAATTCGCGAACCAGCCATTTGAACCGCGGCAAGTCCATCGCGCTTAATATCGCTGATCTTGAAAATGAAGGCAGCCTCCGCCATAAGACGAGGAAAAAAAGTCGTTGCCGGGAGGCCTGCGCTGAAGGGAGCAACGCCATAAAAGTAGAAACTGACCCACACCGCCTGTAAAGCAGAAAGCCCCCAGAAGACACTGCGAATACCCCGAACCGAAAAGGCCCGCATGGCCAGTTGCACTGATTTGGAAACTCCCCAAAGCAAGGCGCCAAGGAGCACTATGGCAATTGGAAAATATAACACAAGCTGGGAAACGGTAAGGGAATGATAGAGCAGATGGATTAGATCCGGCACGTATCCCGAATCGATATAGAGGTTGAACGGTCTATAAAAATAGTAGGGCATCAAGGTATCGCCCAATCGAAACAGTCGCAGAAATACAACCGCCAGCACCACAGAAACATGGATCCAGACTGAATCGCTGATCTTTAAAAAAGCTGCGATGCTCAAGACCAGCATCAGTATCGACACTTCGAGGGAAGGCATCAGCAGATTCAGGGAGAAGATTGAAGATCCCGGGAAATCCATGTTGATCAGCGCATTCAAAAAGAACCATCCCAGGATCAGTTGGAAAGCGAGTTTCAAGGTGTGCCGATCGATAGAAAGCATGATGCCTCTCACAATGTGGATTATCAAAAACGGCAATCTGGAGTAAGCGCGGGCTATCTACAAGATGGACTGCCAGCAAGAAAGTCCATATTTCTAGCTATATAAGTCAATTCCCCCGCTTTCACCATGGCATGTTTTCGGGCTGTCCAGGCAGCCAGCCGATCCGGGTCCAAGGTAGGGTCTTGCTTCATTTGCAGGTCTATGGTATCGATAATCGTATCCAAGAAGAACGCTTCGCCGGTGGGATAGCGTCCATTTATCGGGAAGACGATCCAGTCCGAACTGCCCGCGGCCAGGATAGGCATATCGAGCGCTTTCAACCGGCTGAAAAGACCCCTTGCGGCGCGGCCGCTTCCCGAAGAACATCTTTCCTGAAACGACCGCCTGTCCATGCTTAAATGATACCGATCGATAAGCTCATGCTCGAATTCCGAATCTTCCGACGGCAGAAATTCAGTTAGGCCGTCATAAATCAGGGAAAGGTATAATAGTCCGCCGGGTTTCGCCAATCGCGCAAAGCCGGCCAGTACCACACCGGCGTCAACCAGATCCATTACCGCATGGGCAATGATCAGATCCCACCGGCCCTGGAATTGTGGGTCGGCGATGACATCGTAAAGGTCCGCACAGATGATTTCGACGGTGGGTTCATCGCGCATTTCTGGCGTCACTGCTTTTTCGAACCCCCCATCCTGTGATTTATCGGAGCGCCCGAGAGGCTTCGATCCATAGCGGGACCTGAACGCGTCGAGGTAGTCGGGATTGAGATCCACCATGGTGTAGTGCATGCGGGGGGATATCCCCCATTCCGTCACCCTTTCGAGCATCGTGCCGATTCCGGCCCCAAACTCAATCACCCGGAGCGTTTTGCGATTCATCGGCCGCAATCTGGCCGTGAGTTCCAGCCAGACATGGCGGTTCAGCGCACGGTCATCCACGCTCTTCTTGGCTGCCAGATAGGAAATATAGGTTTTGGACGCGATCATTGACTTTTCATCGGCGCGTGAAAGTTTGCGAGAAATTCTTCAACCCAATGCATGGATTCCCGCCACATGGGATGATTTCCGGACGATTCAAATGCGGAGCCGCTCAGGCAAAACAAGCGGGTTCTGTTGGCATAGAGTCCCTGCACTGCCATTGCCACGGCATTTAAATCGTTCCGGTCGAACAGCAACCCGTTGTCGCCATCCCGGATCAATTCGGGCGTAGCTCCGGCGGTACTGCCCAACACGGGTAACCCGAAGTGGAGTGCTTCAAGTGTCACGATGCCGAAGCCTTCATACGCAAAAGGCATGCACAGCATATGGCTTTCGGCGAATCTTCCGACCAGCGCTTCATTGCTCAGCAAACCCGAAAATCGGACATTCGAGGCCAATCCATGGGCGTCAAGCGCCTGCCGCACCCGCCGGAAATAATCCGGCGAGATGGTCATATTCCCAATTACATCCAGATTCCATTGATTCCGGGGCACGCTGGCCAGCGCCGCGATCAGGGGCAGCAATCCCTTGCGCTCGACAACCTGACCCACAAAGAGCAGCCTTAGCGGTCCGGAACCCAATGCGCGCGACTTGATTTGGGCCGAAGTGATACAGTTTCTGAAACGGTCGCTGCAGGGAGGCGCCACCACAAATGGTTTTTCCGCCGGAATCCACTGAAAAACTTTTCGCTGGGTTGTCCGGGAGTTGAAGACAAAGCCATCCACCGAATTGAGATAGCTTGTTTCCGGCACGGACAATAAGGCATTGACCAACCTTGTGCGCGGTTCATTGCAATACAGGTGATGGACCACGGAGACAACGGGCACGGAGGTCTTACTGCGCAAACGGCGGTTCAGCAGGAAGAGCGATGGATGGCACAATTCATCCTGAAGCACGATATCGTAGCCGGCGCCAGTCACGTGGCGAAGCAGTGCCGTGTTCAGATTGTCGGCCGGCCGCAACAGATATCGGCGTAGGGGCAGCGTGAGGACCTCAACCTGATGACCGCGGCCAGTCAAATAGTCCACCAGTTGCTTATCGTAAAGATAGCCACCGGTCAGGGTATCGAGGGATCCGTATATCACGAGCCCTATGCGCATTGAGCTGTCTCTTGGTAGGAAGCCCAGGCCGCGTCGTTCTCCCATATGCGGATTTCCACAGCGCTGAAGCGGTGACTGCCCAGACGTTGCAGGAAATTATCGCAAAAACACCGCGCCAAATGTTCAATGCTCGGATTTATCCGATCGAACTCAGGAAGCTCGTTGAGCAGGCGATCCCGGTAGTGTCCGGCACAGGCATCCATAATGGGATCGAGGATCGCCAAATCGGCTAAATAGCCGTTGGAATCGAGCGCTTTCGACGACAACCGAACCTCGACCCGGTATGGATGCGCGTGAGGCCGGTTTTCATCTCCCCAGTCGCCGCCGAACAGAAAGTGGCTCGCTATAAAGGTTTTTTGAAGGCAGAGGGTATACATGATGTTTTCCTTATGCAGGGGGATAGACCAATACGATTTGCAGGACATCTGGGCAGGCTCCGGACAAAAGGTCATAGGCGTTTTGCGCCTGGGCGATATCGAAGCGATGGGTGATAAAAACCGACGGCCGGATAGCTTGCACCATTTTCCAGGCTGTTTGCAGACGGCGGGCATGCGACCACCGTCCGGTCAGGTGCGGCGCGATGGTGCTCACCTGGCTGGATGCGATTCTCACCCGGTCCCGATGAAATCGCCCGCCAAAATCAATGGCTGCCGATTTGTCGCCGTACCACGAACCGATCACGATGCGTGTGTCAAAGCCTGACCAGGAGAGCGCTCCATTGAGAGCCTCCGGGTTACCGGTCAGTTCGAAAATCAAATCGGCTTTGCCGTCGCGGGAGGAATCGGCCATGGAGGTTGCAAGCGCGATATTCCCGTCCTGCGCCATCCCGTTAATGACCATGTCGGCGCCTAGTGCCCTGGGCGGCCTTGCGCCGCAGCGCCAGACGATCCACGCCAGCAAGGCGTGCCAGCGGATAACGGGTCAGAAGGGCCAAGGTAAGTAAACCGATGACCCCAAGGCCGAAAACCATAACGTGTTCACCGATGAGGGGCCGACCATCCATCACCAGATTGACGGCGGTTTCCATTCCGGCCAGAAACACGGCATCCTCCATTGACACCCCCTGGGGTATGGGCAGGAGATCTTCTGGCGTGGCTGTAAAATGGCTTTCATGGGGATGGAAGGCAAACACCTGCCGACCGATCCAGGCGGGATTGACACGAGTTCCGGTGGCCACGATCTCCCCCACACAGTTATAGCCGTAGGCCAACGGGTACTGGAAGCTTCCGGACAGAGAGGCGATGGTGGCATCCACGGCCATGTGCTTCGGGAAAAGCCCTTTAAAAACCAGCATTTCCGTGCCGGCGCTAATAGCCGAAAGCCGGGTGGCCACGAGCACTTGGTCGGAAGCGGGTTCTGGAACGGGCTGCTCTCTCAGCTCCATCACCAAGGGCTCTTTGAAATAGAGGCTCAGCTTTTTCATGGGACGCTCCAGACCGGTTCAGCCCACAGAATCAAGTCGTTCTCCAGACGTTCGTAGTGAATGTGCTTCAGAATCAGTCTGGACGGGGGGGAACCGTTTCGTCCTTGAAATACCTGCAGTCCGCCGATCAATGTGGGAGAAATCGTGATGATGAACAAGTCCGCCAATTCGGCGCGGATGAAGCTGCTGATCACCTTGGCTCCCCCTTCCACCATCAGGCTGCGGATCCCGCGTTTGTGGAGCAGTCCCATGAGATGGCGAATATCAACCTGTCCATGGTCGTCCAAACGACAGGGTAATATCTCTGCACCGGCGCGACTGACGGATTCTGCCCCGGCCGCGGTACTGTTTTTTACGCCCGCCAGCCAAGACCGGCAATCCGATCGTTCAAGCAGGCGGCTTTCGAGAGGGATGCGCAGGTGGGTATCCAGCACCACCGGCTGGGGATTGGCGCCCGGAACCAGCCTTACGGTGAGAATGGGATCGTCGGACATCACCGTGTCGATGCCGATGAGAATGGCATCGAAGAGCGATCTCAACCGATGGGTAAGAACCATGGAGACCGATCCGCTGATTCTCAGCGGCCGGCGATCCAAGGTCGCGATGCTGCCGTCAATGCTTTGGGCGTAACTGATCAGGATAAAGGGTCTTGACATCGGCCGGAAACCGGTTTTGATATGCTGCAATCCCTGCTGCAGATCCTGGATGTTTCGAATCCCCGGATGTAGTTCCATTATTTAGCCTCGTGAAAGTATTTTCAATCTGAGCGCAAACCAATAGAGCCAAGGGATCAACAACAATACGGCATGACCGGCACGGAGGTGCTTGAAAGGGAGGCTCCCTGCTTTGCGAGATAATAAGTCGTCCTCGGGTTTCCACCACGACCAATGACCGGTGCCCAATATCAGCAGCACAAGGAAAGCGCACAAACTCACATGGAAAACCTGCGGTGCATTGATCGAAGAAGCTGCGTGGGCCATCCAGCAGGCGGCGAACAGCGCGGCGGTGCGACCCAGCCACCCCAGAACCATCATGGCCAAGAGACAGCTCAGGGCAAGTACTGCTGTGACTGGCAACGTATTATAAAGTATTTCTGCAACTGTCAGACCATAAATAAGCAGAGCGATCCGGATGAGAAGTGGCAAAATACTGGCAGCGGGATTGAGGATCTTTAGCACGCGATGGGCTGCTTCATCCGGCAAACGCGCGCTGACCACCAACCAATCCCATATAAAGCCGGCGAGCAGGGGCAAGGAGAAACAAACGGCTGCCGGTATTAATATGTTTTCCGCGAATATGGGCAAGAGCGCCGCTCCAACAAAACCCATATTCAAACCGGCCGCGATGCGGGCCATGGCGCGATGCTTCAGCGGGAGCACAATGCTTCTTCTTTGCTGACGACACCAGATGCCAAACTTGTAGAGGTAATAGCTCACGCCCACCAGGATATAGAACAGCGGCAGACGGTCCATCTGGACTGCCAGCGAGGAAGCAGCCAAGAGACCCAGTGCATCGATTTCCTTATCCAGGAGCTGACCCAACACCGATTCGGTTCGGGTCCATCGCGCCCAGAGCCCGTCCATGAAGTCCGCACACCCGACGCCCAGGTAAATCAGGCCCGGAATCCATTGAATCCAGGGGTTACGACTTAAAAGCGTACTTAAAGGCAGCAGGACAAACCCTGCGATACAACTTGCACCCAAACCTCTGGCCAGTGTTAACCCGTTGGCCACTCCCAGCGATGAACGAAGCTCCCGGGTGGTCGGTGAATGGTTTTGGGCAAGGTTTGAAAACAATAGGAAATGGACGTAGCTCAAGACCGCGGACGCCTGGAGGAGCCATAACAGAACGACTTCAACGGGCCACACCATCATGAGCCCCGTGCAGGCCGCCAGCAGTCCAAACACATGGCATCCCAATGTCCAAAGTGCTCTACGGTGTAACCTGTGCAACGCCTCTGATTGTTCCAAGCGAACCCGCTTTCGTTCTCTATATTCTCATTCCCAGCAACAAGCGAACGGTCCCGGCCAATACCAGCATGGCGGCCATCCCGCCGGCGAAAAGACCGGCAAACCAAAGCCACTGGCGCTGTTTTTCAGTAAGCCGCATCATGTTCGTGGGAGGCCTTGCCCCGGAACACCCAGAAACAATAGCCCGTGTAGGCCAGGATGCAGGGCAGCAGGAACACCGTTCCCAGCAGCAGCAGGGATTGGGATTCCGGGGCCGCGGCCGCATGCCACAGGGTCACCTTGAAGGGCACCAGCCAGGGCCAGGTGCTGATCCCGATGCCGATGTAGTTCATGAGAAATAAGCCCAGGGTGAGAAAAAAAGGCCGGTACTCCCGCCCGGTCCTGAGATCCCGCCAGAGCATCACGCAGAACACCGCAGACAGGATCGGCATGGGCTGCAACCAGTAGAAGTTGGGCAGCGAGAACCACAGTTTTTTGATGTCACTGTTCATCAGCGGCATGGACAGGCTCACCAGCCCCATGAACAGGACCACGGAAAGCATCATATACCGGGCACACCTGCGCGCCCAGCGCTGCGTATCGCCCTCGGTTTTCATGATTGTCCAGGTGGCGCCCAGAAGGGCGTAGCCGGTCACCAGGGCGACACCGGTCATGACACTGAAAGCGCTCAGCCAGTCGAAGGCGCCGCCGGCGAAATTGCGGCCTTCCACGGAAATGCCGTGAACAAAGGTGCCCAGCACCATGCCCTGCATGAAGGTGGCCGCCAGGGAGCCGACGTGGAATGAATAGTCCCAGATGCGCCTGGATTTACCGGTGGCCTTGAAGCGGAATTCGAAAGCCACCCCGCGGAAAACCAGGCCCAGCAGCATGAGGATGATGGGGATGTAAAAGGCCGGCATGAGAATGGCGTAAGCCAACGGAAAGGCGGCGAACAGACCGCCGCCGCCCAGCACCAGCCAGGTCTCGTTGCCGTCCCAGAAAGGGGCGATGGAGTTCATCATACGGTCCCGGCACGCGTCCGTGGGGGCAAAGGGAAACAGGATGCCAACGCCCAGATCAAATCCATCCAGCAGGACATACAAAAAGATCACCGTGCCGATCAGCGCATACCAGATCAGCGGCAGATCCAGAAAACTCTCGAAGCTAAACATCTTTCCCTCCTGTCGGAGCAGCCAGATCCGTGACCAGCGGCGGCTGTTTCACGCCGTGGCTTCCATAAGCATCTTCTTCCGGGGTTTCCGGCCCCTTGCCGATAAGCTTGACGATATAATAGGCGCCGGCGGTAAACACCAGTCCGTAGGTAATGACAAAAGCCGCCAGGGAGATGGCCACGGACCCCCCGGCCACCGGCGATACGGTTTCCGACGTTCGCAATACGTTGAACACGATGAAAGGCTGGCGGCCCACCTCGGTGACGATCCAGCCGGCCACCACGGCCACAAAGCCCGCCGGCGTCATGGCCATGCACCATACGTGGAACCACCGCGTGGAAAAGAGCTGCTTTTTCAAGAAAAGCACCAGTCCCGCCAGGCCTGTGGCGATCATCAGCATGCCCAGCCCCACCATGACGCGGAATGTCCAGAAGACCAACGCCACGGGGGGACGATTCTCTCTGGGCCAGGACTTGAGCCCCTTCACCTCCCCGTTAAAATCATGGGTGAGAATGTAGCTGGAAAGTTTGGGGATGGAAATCTCAAAGGTATTGCGCTCCCTGATCGGGTCCGGCCAGGCAAAGAGCCGCAGCGCGGCGCCCTGCTCCGTTTCCCAGAGCCCCTCCATGGCCGCCACCTTCGACGGCTGGTATTTGAAAGTGTTCAGCCCGTGCAGGTCGCCGAACAGAAGCTGCATGGGCGCCACGAAAATGGCCATGATCATGGCCATGCCCAGCATGATCCGGGCATGGCTCACGTGCAGCCCCCGCCACAGGTAGTACCCGCCGATGCCGCCCACCACGAAGGCCGTGGTGAGGTAGGCCCCGGTAACCATGTGAATCAAGCGGTAGGGAAAGGACGGGTTGAAAATCACCTGAATCCAGTCGGTGGGATAAAGCAGGCCGTGGGCGCCCTCGCGAAAGCCGGCCGGTGTCTGCATCCAGCTATTGGCGGACAGGATCCAGAAGGCCGAAATCAGGGTGCCCACCGCCACGATCGACGTGGCGGCAAAATGCATTTTTTTACTCACCCGGTTCCACCCGAAGAGCATGACGCCCAGAAAAGAAGCCTCCAGGAAAAAGGCGGTGAGCACCTCAAAGCCCAGCAGCGGTCCCAGCACGTTGCCCACCTTGTCGGCAAAACCGGACCAGTTGGTGCCGAACTGGTAGGAGAGTACCACGCCGGTGACCACGCCCATACCGAAAGTCACGGCAAAAATCTTCACCCACATTCGGTATATCTGCTCGTACAGCGGATTGCCGGTTTTTAGCCAGCGCCACTCCACCACGGCCAGCCAACTGGCCAGGCCGATGGTAAACGCCGGGAAGGTGATATGGTAGGCAACGGTAAAGGCAAACTGGACGCGCGCCAGAAAAACGGGATCAAGGTCGGAAAACATGGAAATACCTCGACGGCTTATTTTAGGTTGTCTGCGTTAGGGAGAAAGGATATGTTCCATCATAATAAAAGCTATGCCGGTAATGTCAAGTTTAAAGAGACCGGCTGGAAGGATACGACAATTCAGAACCCGGCAGCTACGGCATTATCAGATTGCGCTATAAATGCAACTAATGATCGGATCGCCCCCCATATTTTGTGGTCAATACCCTCTTGACACACAAGATCCTTCTTCATATACTCGCCATCACAAAAAAGAAGTTCTTATCAATTTGACAAAAATCGGGAAATAGGTTAGCTGTTCCAGATTAAACTATAATCATCGACAGGGAATCCAGGCATCCGCCCTGCATTTTCTTGCCGCCATTCCCTTTAAGTTTTAATAGCGTTCAGACAAAGAGATTATCATCAATGGACAATGAAAAATCAAGTGATGTTATCGACAAGCGAAGAGAAAAACAGGCTGAACTGAAAGCCAGACATGTTCAACTTTTCCCAAATGACTTCAAAGTATTGCATACGATTCGAGATATTTTGTTTCAAATCGAAAGTCATCCGGAATCCATTACGCCGGAAACGCCCGTATTTGTAGCCGCCGGCCGGATGATGGCCATTAACCGGTTTGGGAAATCCACGTTTATTCGATTCCGGGACCGAACCGGACAGCTTCAGGCCTATATCAAAAAGGACAGCGTCGGGGATGAGGCCTATGAACTTTTCAAGCAACTGGATGTCGGCGATTTTGTGGGCCTGACAGGGGGCTTGTTTCAGACCAAGACCCGGGAATGGACGCTTCTGGTTACCGAAATCCGGCTGCTCTGCAAGGCCACCAGGCCCCTGCCCGAAAAATTCCACGGACTCAAGGATCCTGAAAAACGCTATCGCCAGCGCTATATCGACCTGATCATGAACGCCGATGTTCGCGACATCTTCATCAAACGCAGCCGGATGATTCAGGCGATTCGAACGTTTTTTGCTGGAACGGGATTTTCTGGAAGTCGAAACGCCCATGATGCAGACCCTTGCCGGAGGCGCGGAAGCCACCCCGTTTGTCACCTTTCACAATGCCCTGAACATCGATCTGTTTTTAAGGATTGCACCGGAGCTCTATCTCAAGCGCCTGGTTGTGGGCGGATATGAACGGGTTTTTGAAATCAACCGGAATTTTCGAAACGAAGGGGTTTCCACCCGGCATAACCCTGAATTTACCATGCTGGAGTTTTATCAGGCTTATGCGACCTATGAAGACCTGATGGAGCTGACCGAACGCATGTTTTCCGAAATCACTTCGGCGGTTACCGGATCGACGCAAATCGTCTATCAGGGAAACACCATAGAGATGTCCGGAAAATGGCGGCGCATGACCCTGGCATCCGCCCTTTCCGAAATTGCCGGTATCGATCCGACGCTGCTAGAATGACAGGCAAGGGCTTCTTGACTTTGCCGCCTCAAAGGGAATACCGATTGCCCATAAAAACCGCCTGGGAAAAATTGTCACCAAGCTCTTTGATATCCTGGTGGAACCGCATCTGATTCAACCCACCTTTATCACCGGGTATCCGGTTGAAGTTTCCCCGCTTTCCCGAAAAAACGACCTCAACCCCCAGATCACGGACCGCTTCGAGCTGTTTATTGCCGGCTATGAAATCGCCAACGGCTTTTCAGAGCTGAATGACCCGCAGGACCAGAAAGACCGGTTTTTGCAGCAGGTTGCGGATAGAGACGCCGGCGATGCGGAAGCCCACTGCATGGACAGCGACTACATTGAAGCCCTGGAATACGGACTTCCGCCAACAGCCGGCGAAGGGATCGGCATCGACCGGCTGGCCATGCTGTTGACGGACTCGGTTTCCATACGGGAAGTGATTCTTTTTCCACACATGAAGCCCCTGACAAAGACCGCTTCCGAGCCTATTTAAACCCACAATGTGAAATACGATCATGCAGTTTGAATTGTTTATCGGCGCCCGCTATCTTCGGGCCAAGCAGAGACAGGCATTCATCTCTCTGATTACCCTGCTGTCCATTGCCGGGGTTACGGTCGGCGTCATGGCCCTTATCATTGTCATTGCCGTTATGGCGGGGTTTGAGTCGGATTTGAAGTCCCGCATCCTGAGCGTGGAATCCCATATCGTGGTGATGCGGCATGGCGGCAGCTTTACGGACTACGCCAAAGTCAGCGACTGGATCAATGGCGTCGAAGGCGTCGAAGCATCCACCCCTTTTATTCTGTCTCAAATCATGATCCGGTCCGCATCGGGAATGTCCGGCGCTGTCATAAGAGGCATTGTGCCGGAATCCGCCGGCAAAGTCATCACCTCGATCGGCCAGGACGGCTTAAAAGCCCTGACCGCGCGCACCGCCGCAAAACCATCTGCCACGGATATCCCGGGGGTTGTCCTCGGAAAAGAACTGATGAAGAATTTGGGCGTCGCCAAGGGAGACATGATTCACATCCTGTCTCCGCGCGGCATGATTTCTCCTGCCGGCCTGATCCCCGTGATGAAACGATTTCAGGTTGTCGGCGAGTTTGAATCCGGCATGTATGAATATGATGGGTCCCTGGCTTACATGAACCTGAGTGATGCGCAGAAATTTCTCCACATGGAGGATGCCATTACAGGCATCGAGGTTCGGGTGGATGACATTTATAAAGCCCGGCAGATATCCGAAACGATCACCAGCCGTCTGGGTTTTCCGTACTGGGGCAGAGACTGGATGCAGATGAACCGGAATCTGTTTTCCGCCCTCAAACTTGAAAAAACCGTCATGTTTATTATTCTGGCTTTAATTATTCTGGTGGCCGCCTTTAACATCGCCAGCAGCCTGATCATGATGGTCATGGAAAAAACAAAGGACATCGCCATATTAAAAGCCATGGGGGCGACCGATCAAAGCATTCGGCGCATTTTTGTATTTAAAGGGATGACCATCGGCGTGATCGGAACCACCCTGGGGGTCGCACTTGGCTTTGTGTTATGCAAACTCCTTGAGCATTATAAATTCATTGAACTTCCCGGAGATGTTTACTATATTACCAAACTTCCGGTTCTCTTAAAGACGTTTGATGTCGTTTCGATTGCAACCGCTTCCCTGATCATCTGTTTTCTCGCCACGCTTTATCCGGCCAGACAGGCTTCAAGGCTTAACCCGGTTGAGGCGATTCGATATGGATGACGATCGGGAACTGGCCTTGCACCTGGCTGTCATCATAAAAGCCGCTTCTTGAATACTTATTGGACGGGTTGTGCCATCGAATTCGGCATTGCATGTGAAATATTATCTAAAGTCGTCTGGAATTGTCCGGTTAGGTTGATTTATGGAAAACAGCAGGGAAGATGGAATCATTGATCGGAATGAACCGGACAGCAACAGCCTTGTTCTGGCAAGAGGCCTTAAAAAAAGTTTTAACAGCAGCGGATCACAGATTGATATACTGAATGCAGTCGATCTGACGCTTAACGCCGGAGAAACTGTTGCCATTGTCGGTGCATCCGGCATCGGGAAATCCACCCTGCTTCAGATTCTGGGCACGCTGGATCAACCGGATTCCGGGAATTTATGGTTTCAGGGGAAAAACATCTTCAAACTGAATTCCTTCCAACTGGCAAGTTTCAGAAATTCGTCCATTGGTTTTGTGTTTCAGTTTCATCATCTGCTGCCGGAATTCACCGCGCTTGAAAATGCCATGATGCCGGGCCTTATCAAGGGATTGTCCAAACCCATATCCAGAAGTCTTGCGGAAAGGATTCTGGTGAGAGTCGGCCTGAAGAGCAGATTACAGCAACAGGTCACAAAACTTTCCGGGGGCGAGCAGCAGCGGGTAGCGCTTGCCAGAGCGCTGGTCTTAAAGCCGGCGCTGCTCCTGGCGGATGAACCCACCGGGAATCTGGATCAAAAGAACAGTGAACAGGTTCATGAATTGTTAATGGAATTAAATCGCGAATTGAATATGACCATGGTGGTTGTTACTCACAACATGAAACTGGCGTCCTATATGGATAGACGCGTAACCATCATGGATGGAAAACTGGTCGAAGCAAACTGAGGTGTCAATATGTTAAAACGGTTATGTCACGTCATTATCGGAATCTTATGCGGTTTTCCTGTTATGGGTTTTGGCGCCGAACGCGTCCAGGTAATGGTTTTACCGTTTGAAATTCACGCCCAGCAAAATCTGGCATATTTAAAAGACCAGGTACCGCAGCTCATCCAGCGCCAAATGGAAAGAGACGGGGCAACCATCGTCAAACCGGAGACTGCAGCCGCGGCATCGGGAAAAGAATTGACGATTGAAGCCGTCCGCTTGCTTGGCTCCCAGAAAAGTGCGGATGTGGTGATCTGGGGAAGCCTGACCTGGCTGGGTCAGAATTTCAGCCTGGATGCCAGAATGATTGATGTTTCCGGCGACAAACCGCCGTTTTCATTTTTTTCCGAAGGAGAGGGTGTTGAAAATCTTCCTGAAGCCGTAAAATCACTTTCCGATGCCATCAGTTCACGGCTTTTCAAACGGGAAAAGATCGCGGAAGTTCGTGTCGTCGGCAACAAGCGCATTGAACAGGATGCCATCAAGCGCATTGTAAAGACGCAGCCGGGCGACGCATTCCTGGCCAAGAATTTATCGGAGGATCTGAAGGCCATTTATTCCATGGGCTATTTCGAGGATGTTCGGGTTGAAACCGAAGACAGTTCCGCAGGGAAAATCATCGTTTTTGTCGTCAAGGAAAAACCCACTATCCGTCATATTTATATCAGGGGCGGCCAGAACTTGCAAAAAGCAGGCAGCAAAACATTCAAAGAAGAGGACAAAGAGGACATAGTCAAACCCGGGAACCTGGTTTTTGAAGATGAAAAAATCCTGAAAAGCCTGGACATCAAACCGGGATCGATTGCAAATATATTTAAGATACAAAGCAATATCAAGCGTATAGAAGACTTGTACAAGGAAAAGAATTACCACAACGTCAAAGTAAGTTATAACCTCAGGGACCAGGAGAACAATCAGGTAGACCTTGAATTCGTCATTGATGAAGGAAAAAAAGTCCTCATCAAGGAGATTCGATTCGAGGGAAACCAGGCATACCCGGCTAAAAAACTGAAAAAAATCATGAAAACCACTGAAAAAGGGTTCTGGTCCTGGATCACCTCCTCCGGAGATTTGAAATCGGAAGATCTGAACCAGGATGTTGAGTTGCTGACGTCTTTCTATAGCAATAGTGGATATATCCAGGCCAAGGTTGGTGAGCCCATTGTTGAATACAAGGACAACTGGATTTATATCACGATCAAGATTGATGAAGGCCAGCGCTTTAAAGTCGGGACAGTCCAGATTGCCGGAGATCTTCTTAAACCTGAAGCGGAAATGATGCAGCAGATTAAAATATCCAAGCAAGAATATTTCAGCAGGCAGGTTCTGCGGGACGACGTCATCGTCATCGGCGATCTCTATTCGGATGAAGGCTACGCCTATGCCGATGTTGTTCCCCAAATTAATCAGGACAATGAAAAACTGCTCGTCAATATCACCTATACGATTACAAAAGGCAATCTTGTCTATTTTGAAGAAATCCGGATCGCCGGCAATACCAAAACCCGCGACAAGGTCATTCGCCGTGAATTCGATTTCTACGAACAGGAATTGTTCAGTGGCAAAAAATTAAAGCGCGGCATCAGAAACCTGAACCGGCTTGACTATTTTGAAGATGTTAAAGTCAATACCGCCAAGGGAAGCGAGCCAGACAAAATGATTCTCGACATTGACGTCAAAGAAAAGCCCACGGGCACTTTCAGCTTTGGCGGCGGCTACAGCAGCGTGGAGAATATGTTCGTGGTCGGTTCCATATCCCAGAAAAATCTTTTTGGTCTGGGAGAAATTCTGCAGCTTAAAGCCGAGATTGGCGGTACAACCACCCGTTATATACTGTCATTTACCGAACCCTGGTTGTTTGATATCCCCTTGTCGGCCGGATTCGATCTTTACAACCAGGAAAGAGACTATGACACCTACGAGCTTGACAGCACTGGAGTAACCGTCCGTTTCGGGTATCCGATCTTTGACTACACCCGGTTTTATATTTCCTATGGATATGACATCAGCAACATGACAGATCTGACTTTCGATTCCACAGAATCCGTCTATTGGCAGGAGATGCAAGGAGAACACACCACCAGCAGCATCACCCCATCGATTCGCTATGATTCGAGAGATAAAGCGATCAACCCGACTGAAGGCACCAACAGTTCCATTTCGGTTGAATATGCCGGATTGGGCGGTGATGTCGGCTTTACCAAATATGTCGGATCGGCCGGCAGATACTTTCCGCTGTTCTGGAGCACGGTGGGCTTTCTGCATGCCAAGGCAGGATACGTTTCACAGCATGAAGACATGCTGCTTCCGCCATGGCAAAGATTTTATCTTGGCGGAATCAATTCACTTCGTGGATATGATTGGGATGAACTGAGCCCGAAAGATGAATATGGCAATGCCATCGGCGGCGACAAATTTGTTCAGTTCAATGTTGAATATATTTTCCCGCTGATCAAGGATATCGGTCTGATGGGTGTTGTTTTTTTTGACGCCGGTAACCTCTATAATGACGATCAGGATGTCAATCTGGGAGATTTGTACCAGAGCACGGGGTTTGGCATCCGCTGGTACTCTCCGCTGGGGCCCATCCGGCTGGAAAACGGCTTTGCTCTGAATCCGCCGCCCGGTGGGGCCTCAAGCCGCCTGGAATTTACCATGGGCCAGGCATTCTGATAAACCGCCGGGGCCGTTTACTTGCAACAAACGATGAAAGTTTTTAAACAAATGACTTAACATTCAAAAGAGTGGAGAGGCTGCTTCCAGAAGGATCTACCTGTCCGACTGAATTCAGGCTTTCGAATTCTGTCTACTTCCATATAAACACGCATCATATTTCTAAAAAGGGTTTAAAAAAATGAACATGACGAAGCGTATTCTGGCTGTTGGTGTTTTATCATTATTCTTTCTGACAGGGGCATCATCCGCCGCGGATGTTGCCAAAATCGGCGTTGTGGATTTCCAGAAGATCCTTGAGGTTTCCAACGCCGGCAAGACGGCCCAGGGTGAAATCAACAAACAGGGAAAACAGATGGAATCAGATCTCAAAGACAGAGGCACCGAGATCGAGGAGATTGAAAAAAAGATTGATCGGGAATCCATGGTCATGAGCAAAGAAGTCCGGGAAGAAAAACAGCGGGAAATGAGAATCAAGATTGGCGATTTCAAAGCCCTTCAGCAGAAATACATGGAAGATTTCAAAGCACTGGAAAATCGGATCATCGGCCGGATTCAAAAAGAAGTGGTCGAACTGGTTCAGGAAATTGGAAAAAAAGAAGGCTATACGCTGATTGTCGAAAAGCGGACCGGCGGCGTTGTTTATGCCCCTCTGTCCATTGACATCACCGATACGGTGGTTCAAATTTACAATACTCAGGCGCCCAAATCGGATGAAACACCTGCAACACCCGCGCCTGAAAAAAAGAAAAAATAAGGTTGATTCAAATGGAAATGACGCTTGCCCAGATTGCATCGCAAGTTCAGGGCCAGATATCAGGGAGACGGCAAAAAATGCATTACCGGTGTCGCCCCGTTTGAATCCGCTGAGGGCTCTGACATCACCTTTGCGGGAAATCACCGGTTTCTGAAACGGCTTCATGAAACCCGCGCCGGCGCCATTCTGGTTCCTCTTGATTTTACGGAAGCAGATGAGCGCGTCATTCGGGTCAAAAACCCTCAGGCCGCCTTTTCCCATATGGTCCGGATATTTTATCCGCCCATTCCGTCATGGTCCGGTATCAGTCCGGGTGCCCATGTGGGTCAGGATATTCAAATGGGTAAAGATGTTGCCATCGCGCCTTTTGCGGTTGTTCAGAATCATGTCACCCTTGGGGATCGGGTCACCCTTCATCCCCATGTGGTACTGGGAGACCATGTGGTCATTGGCAGCGACGTGGAAATTTTCCCCAATGTCACCATATTGAACGGCACCCGAATCGGCAGCCGCGTGACCATCCATGCGGGAACCGTCATCGGCGGCGACGGATTCGGGTACACCCCGGATGATGGGATCTATCACAAAATCCCCCATCTGGGAATTGTACAGATAGACGATGATGTCGAGATCGGGGCGAACAACACCATCGATCGCGCGACATACGGGAAAACATGGATTCAAAAAGGCGTCAAAACCGATAATCTGGTGCACATCGCCCATAATGTTTCCGTGGGAGAAAATACCCTTCTGGTGGCCCAGGTCGGCATTTCCGGAAGTACGACCATCGGCAGACAAAGCATTCTGGCGGGTCAGGTCGGGGTATCGGGTCATATCAAGATCGGAGATCGGCGTTACCATCGGACCCCAGTCCGGCATCGCCGGCTTCCGTGCCGGACGGCGCTATCGTCTCCGGATCACCGGAAATGCCCCACAAACTATGGCTCAGGGTGCAGCGGATCATTCCGCGGCTTCCCGAGATCAAAAAGAAACTGGGCGAGATGGAAAAGCGGCTGAATGAAATCGAAACCACCCTGAATAAAACGGAGACATAATATCGTGCATCGCCTTGATATCTCTGAAATCTTAGCGCTATTGCCTCACCGGTATCCGATGCTGTTGATCGATCGGATCATCGACATGGTTCCGGGAGAAAAATTGACGGCATTAAAAAATGTTACCATCAATGAGCCTTTTTTTACCGGACATTTCCCCACCACTCCCGGTGATGCCCGGCGTATTGATCGTTGAGGCAATGGGGCAGGCGGGCGGGGTTCTGATCATGTCGGATCTGCCGCGGAACAAAATCCCCAGCGCCGTTTATTTTATGGGATTTGATCACGTCAGGTTCCGCATACCGGTAACCCCCGGAGACCAATTGATTCTGGAAGTCAAAATTATTAAAAAACGATCGAATGCCGTTAAACACTCGCATTTCGTAAAAATATCCGCAACGGCCATGGTCGGTGAAAAACTGGTGGCTGAAGCCGAATTAATGGCCACTTATGGAGACCCTGTATGATTCACCCTACTGCAATTGTCAGTCCCAAAGCTGAAATAGGCGCCAATGTTACGATTGGCGCCTATTCCGTTGTTGCGGATCATGTCCGTATCGGCGATGGAACTGAAATCGGCCCGCATGTGGTCATTGACCCGTATTCGAGCATCGGCGAAAACTGCCGCATTTTTCAGTTTGCATCCATTGGCGCCATTCCCCAGTCCCTTAAATTCGAAGGGGAAAAAACCCTGCTGACCATCGGACAGGGGAACCACCATCCGGGAATTTGTTACGATCAATCGCGGAACGGTTTCCGGCGGGGGAATCACCGAAGTGGGCGAAGAAAACTTCATCATGGCGTATTGCCATATCGCCCATGATTGCATCACCGGCCGCAAGGTGATACATGGCAAACGCCGCCACCCTGGCCGGTCACATCACCATCGGCAATCACGCCACCATCGGCGGGATTGTCGCCATCCATCAGTTCGTTCGGATCGGAGATTACGCATTTGTCGGCGGCGCCTCCGCGGTTGTCAAGGATGTTCCGCCTTTTGTCATCGCCGCCGGAGATCGGGCCTCGCTGCACAGTTTGAATACGGTGGGCCTGAAGCGGCAGGGATTTACCCCGGCCACCCTGTCTGCTTTAAAAAAAGCCTATCGCATCATCTTTCGCATCGGTTTAACTTTGAACGAAGCCATTGAAAGGGCCCAGGCTGAAGTGGAACAGATTCCGGAAGTCGTTCAGTTTATTGATTTTATCAAATCATCCCAGAGGGGAGTCACCCGCTGCGGCAAAAGCAAGGATTAACATCGGTATCGGATATGAAAAAATTGCGATTGGGAGTCGTTGGCGTCGGGTATCTGGGTAAATTTCATGCTGAAAAATATGCCGGAATGGAACACGTGGATCTGGTTGGCGTCGTCGATACGCAGCGCAGTCATGGCGGACGGGGTCGCCTCAAGATTCAATACCCGGGCATTTTATAACCACCAGGATCTCATCGGCAAAGTGGATGCCGTCAGCATTGCCGTTCCGACCCCTGATCATTTTGCCGTCAGCCGGGATTTTCTGGAAAACGATATCGATGTCCTGATTGAAAAACCCATTACCACATCCCTTGAAGAAGCCGATGAACTGATTCGCCTTTCCGAATCCCGCGGACTGATTGTCCAGGTCGGACACCTGGAACGGTTTAATCCGGCGGTTACCGCTTTGCAGGGGGTTGTCAAAAAGCCCATGTTTATCGAATCCCACCGGCTCAGCATCTATCAGGACCGGTGCACCGATGTCAGCGTGGTTCTGGATCTGATGATTCATGACATCGATATCATCCTGAATTTTGTCAAGTCCGATATCAAGAGCATCCAGGCTTCCGGAATCTCGGTGATTTCAAATCATGTCGACATTGCCAATGCCCGTCTGTCTTTTGAGACCGGCTGCGTTGCCAATGTCACCGCGAGCCGGATTTCCACAAAAAATGAGCGAAAGATCCGCCTTTTTCAAAAAGATGCCTATGTATCCGTGGATTTTGCCAACCATGATATCACGCTGGTACGGAAAAACGAGACGGCATCCGGCGGCATTGTCCCGGGGGCCGATATTCAGAAACTATCCTTTTTAAAAGGGGACGCCCTGGAAGACGAACTGACTTCATTTGTGAATGCCGTCATCCTTCGCCAGCAACCTGAAGTCACCGGCCAGATGGGCCGCGACGCCCTGAAAATCGCCCTGCACATCATGGATCAGATTCGCGCAACCAATGCCCGTTATGGCTCTCAGTAGCATCATGAACCCGCCAAACGACAAATCACACAGTATTTTCATGATTGCCGGCGAGGCTTCCGGCGATCTTCACGGCGCGAACCTGGTCAAAGCCCTGAAGGGGAAAAAGCGGAATATCGTTTTTTCCGGCATCGGCGGCAAGGCCATGCAGGATGCCGGCGTCAAGATCGTGGTGGATGCTGCGACGTTATCGGTTGTCGGCATTACCGAAGTCTTTTCAAAGCTGCCCGGCATTCTCAGCGGCATGGCCGCCGCCAAATCATTTCTGAAAAACGCACGCCCGGATCTGCTGATTCTGATTGATTTCCCGGATTTCAATCTGAGGATTGCGGCTGTTGCCAAAAAACTGAATATCCCGGTTCTTTTCTATATCAGCCCGCAGATCTGGGCATGGCGATCCGGAAGAGTCACAAAAATCGGCAGACTGGTGGATCACATCGCGGTAATTCTTCCGTTTGAAGCCTCTTTTTACCGCAAACACCATATTCCGGTAACTTTTGTCGGCCATCCGCTGCTGGATGAGTTCAGGGATCCCTCTGCCTTCTCCGACGCCTCCCTTGCAGGATTCCCCGCCGGTCATCGGCCTGCTTCCCGGATCCAGGGAAAGCGAAATTTTCCGTCTTCTGCCGGTCATGCTTCAGGCAGCCAGAATTCTGTCCGCGCAAATGGATATCCGATTTGTGGTTTCCATGGCTCCCGGCGCCCCCCATGACGCCATAAAAGCCCTATGCCTTCCCTTTCAGGACGATCTGCACCTGGAAATTGACCCCGATGGGGCCAGATCCGTATTTGCCAAAACCCACCTGGTTGTGGCGGCATCCGGAACCGTAACCCTGGAAGCGGCAATTGCCGGAACGCCCGTGATCATCATCTATAAAGTTTCGCCCTTAAGCTACCGGCTTGGAAAAGCCCTGATCAAGGTCAAGCATATCGGCCTTGTCAACCTGATCGCGGAAAGGGAAATTGTTCCCGAGCTCATTCAGGACCGGGCATCGCCTGAATTGATTGCTGAAACCGTACTGAAACTTGTAAATACGCCGTCTGCGCTGGATGCCATCCGCCACGCCTTTGCCGATGTCAGAAACCGGCTCGGAGGGCCCGGCGCCTCTTCCCGCGTTGCCGACATTGCGCTGAACATGCTTAAGAAAGTATAGGTAATAGGTTGGGTAGGTAGCGGAGATAATGATGGTTGAAGACACTTGCCCATACCTATTACCTATACCCATTGCCTTTAACTGGATACCTATGATCCGACCCCTGCTCAAAGACCGGCACAAACGCCTCTTTGAATTGATAAAAGACAACCGGCTCCGGCTTTTTCTGGCCATGCTGTGCATGCTGGTCATGGCGGCCGCAACTTCCGCAACCGCGTTTCTGGTGAAACCCGTTCTGGATGATATTTTTTTCAACAAGAATGTCCGGATGCTCACATTGATTCCCGTGGCCGTCATCGCGATTTATCTGCTTCGCGGATTCGGCATGTACGGCCAGGAGTATTTAATGAGTTATGTGGGCCAGGGAATCATCCGCAGGCTTCGGAACATGCTCTATGACCATATTCAGGATCTGCCCCTGTCTTTTTTTCATGCGGAAAAAACCGGCGTCCTGATGTCGCGGATCACAAACGATGTCAACATCATCAAATCCATGGTATCCACAGCCGTCACCAGCGTGCTGAGGGACTGCTTTACCATCATCGGACTGACGGGCGTGATTTTTTACCGGGACTGGAAGCTGGCCCTTTACGCCATCATCATTTTACCTGTCGCCTTTCTGCCCATCGTTCAGTTTGGAAGGCGGGTGCGGCGCGTCAGCACCGGATGCCAGGAATCCATGGCGGACCTGAATTCTTTTCTCCATGAAACGTTTTCAGGAAACAAAATCGTCAAGGCGTTCGGCATGGAAGCCTATGAAAAACAGCGGTTTCATGAAAAAACGCTCAGCCTCTTTCATCTGGAAATGAAAGCCGTCATTGCCCGTTCCCTTTCTTCACCCATCATGGAATTTCTGGCCGGACTGGGAATTGCCTTTATCATCTGGTATGGCGGGTATCGGGTCATCAGCGGCGAATCCACGGCCGGAACATTTTTTTCTTTCATGGCAGCGGTTCTGATGCTTTATGATCCGGTCAAAAAACTGAGCAACCTGAACAATTCCATTCAGGAAGGCCTTGCGGCCGCGGACAGGGCCTTTGACATCATCGAAAGAAAATCAGATATTCAGGAAATCGACCATCCTGTCGAGATTCCGTTTCGCCCGCATGCCGTATCCTTTGAAAATGTCGGTTTTCGCTACGATGAGACCCCGGTGTTAAAGCACATCAACCTTACGGTCAACGCCGGTGAAATCCTGGCTCTGGTCGGCATGAGCGGCGGCGGGAAAACAACCCTGGTCAATTTAATCCCCAGGTTTTATGACATCACCCAAGGCGTGATCCGGGTGGATGAAACCGACATCCGCAAGGCATCCCTGAAATCCCTTCGAAAACAGATCGCCATCGTCACTCAGGAACCCATTCTGTTTAACGATACCATTCGCAACAACATCGCCTATGGCAACCCCTCGGCTCCTTTCGAGGATATTGTCGATGCCGCCAAGGCTGCATTTGCCTATGATTTCATCGAGCGCCTTCCCCGGCAGTTCGACACTTCCATCGGCGAGCTGGGCAGCCGCCTTTCGGGCGGCGAAAAACAGCGGCTGTGCATTGCCAGGGCCCTTTTGAAAAACGCTCCCATCCTGATTCTGGATGAGGCCACATCATCGCTTGATTCGGAATCCGAAATGCTGGTGCAAAAAGCCCTGGAAAATCTCATGAAAGGCCGCACCACGTTCGTGATCGCCCACAGGCTCTCCACCATCGGATATGCCAGCCGGATCATCGTTATCGTGAATGGCGAGATCGTTGAACAGGGTTCTCACGAAGATCTGATGGCCAGACAGGGAGAGTACCATAAGCTGTACGAAATGCAGTTTGTGAACAGGTGAAACCGTGATGGGACTCTCGCGGGTTTTTGTGGGTTCATTTTTAGCAGCGGCGCTGCTGTTTTATGCTTTTCCGGAATTGGATATCCGGTTCTCCATGTTCTTTTTATGACCCGGCCAGCCGCTTTTATCTGGCCAATGCGCCTTTCTGCCGGTGGATCTACGAATCGGTTGAAATCGTCTCCATTGCCTGGGTGGTTCTTGCTGTCCTGCTGCTGGCTGCATTGTGGATTCGGAAAAAAAACTGGTTCGGACTGTCAGCCAGACATCTGATCTACCTTCTGGCAGCGCTTGCCATTGGCCCCGGCCTGATTGTCAATCTGGTTCTAAAGGACAACTGGGGGCGTGCGCGGCCTTATGAAGTGATACAGTTTGGCGGCACATCCGCTTTTACCCCGGCATTTGTGATATCCAGGGAATGCCACAAAAACTGCGCATTTGTTTCCGGCCATGCCGCAATGGGCTTTTATTTCATCGCCTTCGGGTTTCTCTGCCGAAGGCGCCGCAGTCTTTTCTTCCTGCTTGCCGGAATTTACGGCGCTGTCGTTGGACTGGTTCGAATCCTCCAGGGAGGCCATTTCCTGAGCGATGTCGTCTTTGCATTTTTTATCATCCATGCCGTATCGGCTGTTTTATACTGGATTATGTTCGAAAGGAAATCATCGCATGAAACTCTCCATCATCATTCCGGCCTATAATGAAGAAGACCGGATTATCCATACCCTGGACGCCTCCCTTGCGTTTTTAAACCAGCAGCATTTTCACAGCGAAATCATTGTTGTCAGCGACGGCAGCACGGACCATACCCGATCGGTTGCGGAAGGCTTCGACTCCGGGAACAACGTTGACCTCCGGGTCATCGAATACCATCCCAACCGGGGAAAAGGCTATGCGGTCCGCACGGGAATGCTGGCCGGAAACGGGGAGATGATCTTGTTCATGGATGCGGACTATGCGGTACCGATTGAGGAAATTACCAAAGGGCATTGACCTGATTGAATCCGGATTCGATGTGGCCATGGGCTCCCGGACCGTAGCCGGCGCCGTGGTCGCGGATCATCAGAATATTTTCCGGGAGCTTTCCGCCAAACTCTATACCCTGATCCAGATGGCGTATCTGGGGATTTTTTACACGGATACCCAGTGCGGATTCAAAATGTTTACAAAAACCGCTGCCCGGCGGCTTTTCGGCCAGCAGAAACTGAACAGCGTGATCTTTGACCCGGAAATCCTCTGGCTTGCCAAAAAAGCCGGATTCCGGGTTGCGGAATTTCCCGTGAACTGGCGCCATGTGGGGAATTCCCGGATCCAGTACGACAGCCTGAAAAAATCGCTCTTTGTCTTCCAGGAACTCTTTCGCATCCGAAAACTGCATGGATGATGTGCCATTGCCAAACGATGACAAAATCGGTTGGCAATGGCATACGGGTCAGCATCACAGAGGCATGCTGACGTGTCGATTTCTATCTTATACCTGCAATATGCTGCAATATATAAAGAACTTCCGCTATCCCGATTTTCCCGTTTTTATTTACGTCCGCATCGGAAAATACCTTTTCATTCTTCCCTGCTGATGTTTTCAAAGCCAAAATGGCATCCTTTAGATCAACTTTTCCGGTATGGTCAACATCTCCCGGGGGTGTCAAGCAATTCGCAATCCCATTGGGCAAAATCCCTGAAAACGTTCTGTCCGGAACGGTACATATGTCTGGAACCAGCATTTTATTTGTAACAGGGTCATACTTGAAAACCGGCTGATGGTCACGGATATTAACCGGATCATCGAAGAATTCATTGAAATTGATTTGCATCGGTTCATGATCCATTTGCACGGATACCTTGTTGATAATCGAATTTTTTACTCTCTCGATATTCACCCGAAAATCAGCTTCATCCGCCTGTTTATCGGCATCCAGAACGATCAGATCATCGTTTTGGTTGTCGGTTTCATTTCTGATAAATTCGGATGCCTGAAAATAAGTGTCAATGGCAGAAAGAAGAGTGCTCCGTGCTGATTGGACAGATGCCGAACCGCCTGCAAACAGATTTAAAAATTCGGATACGGGCCGAGAATGTCATTATCCACATTGAAAATATTGCTTTTGATTTTTGTGACAATTACATCAGCATCATTACATATTATTGGGGAATATTTTCTGAATGGGTCATAACGCTAATTCCTGCATGGTGAAGACGTGCTCCTCAGAGAACACATCATCCGAACATCAGCTGCCACATCCATGTAAGCAGCATTGGCCATGTGGCCATTGAAATCCTTATCTCCCCACTTGGGCGGGGTTTAATCGGTAAATGCCATCAAAATAAAGATGATGCAAGATAAAAGGGAAAAGCCATAAAATCGAATAGAAGGGAGATAGTGCCTCTCGTAACAGGGTATTTATTTGACATTACGGTAATACCGTAATACGATATCAACATATTTAAATGACAAAAAGGAGAATCCTGATGGGAACATTGATATGTAGCAAGTTGACCACCAAATTCCAGACAACCATCCCTGAAAAAATAAGAACAATCCTTGAAATTCATGCGGGCGATTCAGTGTCGTTTGAAATAACTCCAAGCAAACAAGTTCTTATCCGTAAACTCAAGCCTATGGATCTGGAGTTCGCCAAAGCTTTGGAGGGAACCATGTCGGAATGGCTTTCAGAATACGATGAGGAGGCTTACCGTGATTTATAAGCAGTTCGATGTCGTCGCCGTTCCTTTTCCTTTTACCGACATGAACGCAGTTAAAAGAAGACCTGCCCTCGTATTGTCCACCGAGCGTTTTAACAATCAGAGCGGAAATTGTGTTTTGTCTATGATAACAAGCCAGGATAATCCCGACTGGCCATTCGATACGAAAATCGGAAGCATTGTAAAAGCGGGATTAAAAGCACCTTCAAAGGTGAGAATGAAACTCTTCACGCTTGATAACCGATTGATTGTCAGAAAGTTGGGAGCACTGTCCAGTAAAGATCGCCAGGCGGTAACCATGACTTTATATGGCCTGATGGATTTAAAATACTGATGACGCATGCGATGATATCAACGGTGAGAGATAGTCAATGAAAGAACTGGAAAGGCTTCTGGAAATCATTCAGGATGTGTCCGCCGGAAAATATTCCAACGACATCATGACCCTGACCGGCCCGGACACACCGGAGCCGGTTCGAGCGATTGCAGAAGCCATGGGGCTGATGATGGTCAAGGTGGAGGCCAGGGAATATCATCTGGAGATGCTCATTTCTGAGCTGAAATCGCTGAACGAAAAAATCCGTGTGAATACGATCAACACCGTATCCACCATGGCCAACGCCCTGGCTGCCAGAGATCCCTATACCAAAGGTCACACGGAACGGGTTGCCGATCTGGCCGAGCAGATCGCAAGCGAAATGGGGCTTGGAGACGGCGATATCGAGTTTGTCCGCCTGGGCGGCCTGCTGCATGATATCGGAAAAATCGGTTTCCCGGATCATTTGTTTATGCCGCATGAAGCAAAGAACCCGCCGGAAATGGTCAGCCGGATCATCAAACATCCGGCAGTCGGCGCGGAGATATTACAGGAGCTGGACTTTTTGGGACCGGCTCTGGAATATGTCCGATCCCATCACGAGCGTCCGGACGGAAAAGGGTACCCGCGCCGGTTGAAGGATGCCGATATCCCTCTGGGCGCCAAAATCATCGCCGTGGCCGATTCATTCGATGCCATGACCACGGAACGGCCCTATCAAAAGGCCATGTCGCCCGATGCCGCCCTTGAAATATTTCAGCGCCATGCCGGCACAAAATGGGATGCCGGATGCGTTGAGGCTCTGGGGCGATATCTGGCCAATCCGGACAAGGCAGATTGTCTGGCCCGTTCAGCTATTGCCCAAGCCTGATAAAAGAAGAAACCGCGCCATACGCCGTGGCAATGGCAAGTCCGGACCCGCATTTCTGGCGTATCCAGTCCTGATGCGCCAGGATGGAGCCCGCGGCAAAGAGGTTTGAAAACGCGGGGACTTCCCGATGCGCTCAGCGGGCGGAAATCCTCATCGATTTCAAGCCCTGCCTGGTGGATGGGATGGCCTTTGGGATCCAGAAAATCCATCAGATACCAATTGGACCGGCTGGCCGGCTGAAACACCGGCAGGTCAAAAAGGGATTCGCGGATTCGTTTCCGATCCGCGGTCAATCCCTTTCCAAAAAAACGCCCGGTAGCCAGCAAAATGCCTTTGCAGCGGATTTTTTGCCCCTGCTCATATCCGCCCGCGATATCCAGCAGAAAACCGTTGTCCGGCTCCGGCAGTACGGCAGTAACCCGCTGCTGCAGAAACTGCCGGACCCCTTTTTCCGGCAGGGCTTTTTCAAACATCTCTTTAAGCCTCAGGCCCGGAACGGAAGGCGGCAGGGTGGGAATTTCAAAAATCTTGACGCCGATCAGGGCCTCCAGGTCCGCCTGAACCTCCAGGCTGCGGTGAATGCCAAGGATTGCCGGAACGCCCACGATCTGGGCATTCTGAACATGGGGCAGAATGGCTGCCGCCAGTTTCTTCCGGCAGATGCCGGCTTCAAGCGATCTGGCCATGTATTCGGGGTAGATTTCTCCCAGATGCCCGGAATCCGGAAACGCGATATGGGCGGAGCGGAGATCCGGCCAGGTTTTCTTCAGGTTGTCCACGATCTGATGCGCGCTGAACCCCTTCAGGCCCCGGATATCCACAATCAGCCCGGGCGGCTTTTCCCTCAGGGCCAATACCGCATTTTTCATGGTCCGGGGAACACAGCCGGTAGTTTAAGCGTTCCCTGAGGCGTCATCATCTCTATGTTATGTGTTTTTTCCCAGTAATGGGGAACGCCGGAATCCTTCACAAAGGAAAGATACTCCTCCAGTGCGGATTGAATCTCTTTTTCGGTCAGCCGGCCATACGGATGATCGGGACAATCCTGAACCAGCGCGGCGATTCCCGCCCAGGGATCCGGCCAGGGCTTTTTTTCCGAAATGGGATGGATGCCCAAAATGTCCAGAAAACCGCTGGCGAATATGATTTCGCCGGTGACACCGATCTGAACGGTTTTCAGCCCGCGATTTGCCGCAAACATCGATGCGGCCATGCCGGTCATTCCGGCGCCGATCACCGCCAGATCACAAGAAATAATTTGGGTCATCCGGGTTCAGTTCCTTTGTTTCAGTTCCAGATTCAGCAGCCCGCACTGCAGGGCTTCCTGAAGCTCCGCCTGCATGAGCTGTCCTCCCCAGAGAACCGGGCGAAGCCCTTTCCATCGTTCCCGTAAGAAAGTCTGCTGATGCAGGTCAGCTCACGGTCGGAATACTCGGCATCCCGGTCATGCAGATAGGCGGAAACCCGCAAACTGCAAAAGGCCCCCTGGCAGGGACCTTTTCCGATCCGGCTTCTGAGGGAAATGGATCTGAGGTCCGGTTTCATGTTCTGCTCCTGAATTGCGGAGATCACGCCTTCCACCACGCTTTTGGGAACCATTTCACACTCGCACAGCAGCATATCCCCGGCATCATGGGCCTTGAGCCAGAGTTTCGGCGAAAGTCCCGGCTGGCTCCATCGGCATTCCGGGCTCTCGGGAAGGGGCTGGGTCCGGGTCAGGCAGGGGGACGAAACCCCCAGGCGATGGCAGACCAGATCCGCGCCTTTTTCCGCCATCAGACGGTAAGTCGTCAGCTTTCCGCCGGAGATCGTGACAAAATTGACGAGACCGTCTTTTTCGTGGTCCAGGACCGCAAAGCCCCGGCTCTGGGAACGTCCGCCATCTTCGGCATGGCTTCCCATCAAGGGCCTGACGCCGGAATACGCCCGGATATAGCGGGCCGATTCCAGCATCGGAATCATTTGCGAGGCCTGGTCAACAATCCTGATCGATTTCGGGAATGGAAGGATGGGCAAGATCCGGCGCATCGATCTGAACCGATGTCGTCCCCAGCAAGGATACGGTTCCCCCGGGCACCAGGATATCGCCGTCCCCGGGAGGCCGAAGCCGGTTGATGACCCGCTGGGTGATCCGGTCCGAAGTGACCAGAAGCGAGCCTTTGGAGTAGACCATGGGAATGGAAATGCCGGCAAGGGCGGCGATCTCGGCTGCCCAGGCCCCGGAAGCATTGATGACCTGTTCGGCTTCGATCAATACGTCCTCGCCGCCTTCCGTGTGGTTCAGCCGCACCCGGCAAATCCGGCCCTTTTCCATCTCAAACCCCAGTCACCCGGTGACGGCAGAGCTGGGTTGTCCCCAGTTTCCGGGCATGGGAGGCGTTTTCCAGGGAAAGTTTGAAAGGATCAATCGACGCATCCGGGGTCAGATATGCGGCGATCACCCGGTCTGAAAGCTCCGGCTCAAGCTCTTTGGCCGCTTTGGGATCTATTGCCTCAACGGGAATGCCGCATCGGGCGCATAATTTCGGAAACTCCGCGATATAGGACGGCATCATCCCCTTCAATGGCCACAAACATGCCGCCGGTATCCTCAACACAGTGCGAGGCCAGTTTTTTAAGCAGCAGGTTTTCCTCACGGCATTCCGCTGAAGTCATGGCGTCATTCAGCACATAACGGGCGCCGCTGTGCAAAAGCCCGTGATTGCTTCCCGAGGCGCCGGCATTGATGTCTCCGCGTTCAACCAGAATACAGGCGACACCCCGAAGGGCCAGATCCCGGGCGATTCCCGTGCCGGTTGCGCCGCCGCCGATAATCAGTGCCTGGGTTTTATGGATTTGCATCAAGAAAGATCCTCGCTTTTCAGTAAATGGCCAGAGTCGATTCCGCATCAAAGATATGCATCTGATTGAGGTTCAGGATAACCCGGACCCGTCGTCCAGGCGGATCATTTTCTTTCCGTCACACCGGGCGATAAACGATGCCCCGTCAAAACGGATGTGAACGTGGGACTCGTTTCCCAGCGGTTCGACCACATCCACGATGCCGTTGACCTTCCAGGTTTCCGGAAACGGCCCTTCGATATCTTCCACCATCAGATCTTCCGTGCGAAGCCCCACGACAACCGGCTGCCCTTCCTGAAATGCCTTTTCCGAAAGCAGCGGCTTGTCCGGAACCGGAACCTGAAATTTTCCACTGAAGTCCAGATTCCACCCCGTATCGGTTTTAACCATTCGGGCAGGAACCAGATTCATGGGAGGACTTCCGATAAAGCCTGCCACAAACGTATTTACCGGATTCTGAAAAAGATCGATGGGTTTTCCCACCTGTTCGATATAGCCGTCGCGAAGCACCACGATGCGATCCGCAAGGGTCATGGCCTCCACCTGGTCATGGGTGACATAAATGACGGTGGACTGCACCCTGTGATGGAGCCGTTTGATTTCCGCGCGCATCTGGGTTCGCAGCTTGGCATCCAGATTGGAAAGCGGCTCATCGAATAAAAACACCGCCGGCTTTCGCACAATGGCCCTTCCCATTGCCACCCGCTGGCGCTGACCGCCGGAAAGTTCAAAAGGCTTTCTTAACAACAACTGTTCCAGGCCCAGAATTTCCGCGGCTTCCTGAACCCGGGACTTGATCTCATCTGGCGGCGTTTTCTTGAGCTTTAATCCAAAAGACATGTTCTCCATCACGTTCATGTGCGGATACAGGGCATAATTCTGAAAAACCATCGCGATATCCCTGTCTTTTGGCGCAATGTCATTGACCACGCGATCGCCGATGCGGATCACGCCGGCGGTGATTTTCTCAAGTCCCGCGACCATCCGCAGAATGGTGGATTTCCCGCACCCCGAAGGGCCCACCAGAACGATGAATTCCCGGCTCTCGATGCAAAGGGATACGCCATGAACGACTTCCACCTTTCCGAACTGCTTGACCACCTGTTCCAGGATAACGTTTGCCATGATACGGTCCTATTTGTTGGATATAAATACAATAACAATGGTTGTTAAAACCATGTTTTCAGGGTTCAAGTCAAGCATTCTTTATAAACCGACGGCAAGTGCGCATTCCCACTGCATGGCACCAGAAGCCAAGATTTAATCTTGACTCAAATGGATATTGCCGTTATAGGCCTTTGGAATAAACAATCAACGTTTTATGGCACATCCATGGTATTATCCACGAGTCGATCGATCCATATAAATCACTTAATTAAAGGAGGGCCCAAATGAAACTAAGACAGTTTACAGTTGTTCTGGCAATGGGGATTCTGACGCTTTTTCTGGCATCGGATGCCATGGCCAACCCGATTGAAATTCAGTTCTGGCATGCTCAAAGGCGGTCCCCGGGAAGATACGCTGAACAAGATGGTGGATGCTTACAACAAATCCCAGACCCAATTTCATGGTCATTGCATCCGACAAAGGCTCTTATGATGAAACCATGAATGCCGGCATCGCCGCATTCCGCTCCAACAAACAGCCGCACATTCTTCAGGTCTATGAAGTCGGCACCCAGACCATGATGCTTTCAAAAGCCATATACCCGGTGTACGATCTCATGAAGGATACGGGCCACAAAATCGACTGGAAATCCTATCTTCAGCCGGTTCTCTCCTATTATGTGTCCTCAAACGGCGAACTTCAGTCCATGCCGTTCAATTCCTCGACACCGATCATGTATTACAACAAGGACCTTTTCAAGAAAGCCGGGCTCACCGGTCCTCCCAGAACCTGGGATGAGATGGGCGAAGCCACCAAAAAGCTGGTGGCATCCGGGGCCGAATACGGCATGACGGTTGCCTGGCAGACCTGGGTCATGATTGAAAACTACAGCGCCATTCAAAACATTCCGCTTGCCACCAAAGCCAATGGATTTGACGGACTGGATACCGAGCTGACCATCAACAACCCCATGGTGGTCAAGCACATGGAACGGTTGAAGACCTGGATGGACGACAAGCGATTTACTTATGAAGAACGGGAGTATAAAGGCCCGGAAGCCGCGTTCATCTCCGGCAAATGCGCCATTTTAATGGACAGCATCAGCGCCATCGGCGCTCTGAAGAAAAACATCAAATTCGACTGGGACGCCGCCCCGCTTGCCGGTTGAAGCCTCCATGAAAGACCCCCAGAACAGCATCATCGGGGGCGCATCCCTGTGGGTTCTGAAAGGTCATCCCAAAGCGGAATATCAGGGCGTTGCGGATTTTCTGGCTTTTCTGGCAAACGAAGACATGCAGATTCTCTGGCACAAGGAAACCGGTTATTTCCCCATCACCCTTCAGGCCTACAACAAACTGAAAGCCGACGGATACTACGAGCAAGGAACCGCTGCAGGAAGTGGGCATTCTTCAGATGACCCGCAAGGATCCGACGGTCAATTCCCGGGGAATCCGGCTGGGCAGCTTTCCTCAGATCCGCGATGTCATGAACGAAGAACTGGAAATGCTCTGGCAGGGCAAAAAAACCGCCAAGCAGGCACTGGATGATGCGGTCAGCAGAGGCAATGAAATTCTGCGCCAGTTTGAAAAACGCAAGTAAATAGGCTCAAGGCGAAGGCACGAGGCTGATAGGCATGCATATTGCAAGGCCTTCAGTCTATGCCCATCTATTTTCAGCCTGAACCCTATACTCCGACAAAGGTAACCGCGCTTATCCATGCTGAAACGCTCTTTTTTTTCCAGCAAATACCTGCCTTACCTGCTGATTCTGCCTCAGACGCTTGTCATTTTGACTTTTTTCTACTGGCCGGCAGCTCAGGCGCTTTTCCAGTCCTTTCTGCTCAGCGATCCCTTTGGCGTAAAAACCCAGTTTGTCTGGCTGGATAATTTTACCCGGCTGTTTTCCGACCATCTTTACTGGAAGTCCATCGGCATTACATTTTTTTTCAGCTTTTCAACCGCGCTGCTCTCCATTGCAATCGGGCTTCTCGTGGCTGCCATGGCCAACCGGGCATTAAAAGCCAAGGCGATTATCCGCACATTTCTGATCTGGCCATATGCCATTGCCCCTGCCATCTCCGGCATTGTCTGGCTGTTTCTGTTTCACCCTTCTTACGGGGTGATCTCCTTTTCGGTCATGCGCTGGTTCGGCATCCACTGGAACCCCATACTGGACGGCACCGACGCCCTGTTTCTGGTGATCATCGCCAGCGCCTGGAAACAGATCAGCTATAATTTTGTTTTTTTCATCGCAGGGCTTCAATCCATTCCCAAATCGCTGATCGAGGCCGCAGCCATTGACGGGGCCAGCCCCCTTCGGCGATTCTGGGTCATTACCTTTCCCCTGCTGTCCCCGACCCTGTTTTTTCTGCTGGTCATGAACGTGGTATATGCCTTTTTCGAAACCTTCGGCATCATCCACACGGTCACCCAGGGAGGCCCCGGCGGCGCCACCATGACGATGGTATATAAAGTTTACAAGGACGGGTTTGTGGGGCTGGATCTGGGGTCCTCCGCGGCCCAGTCGGTTGTTCTGATGATCGTGATCGTTGCCCTGACAGTTCTGCAGTTCAAATATGTTGAAAAAAAGGTGCAGTACACGGGATAAGACCAATGGTTGAAAAAACGCCCTGGCTGGATTTGATTACTTATGCCTTGCTGATTACTGGGAATCGGCATCGTCGGATTTCCCATTTTCTATACGATCGTAGCGGCAACGCTGCCGCTTGAAGAAGTATCCAGAATCCCCATGCCCCTGATTCCCGGAGATCAGCTTCTGGTCAACCTGAAAACAGCCTGGAACAAAGGCAACCTGGGCACCCAGATGTGGAATTCCTTTATCATGGCCGCTGGAATTACGGTCGGCAAGATCTCCGTTTCCATGCTGGCGGCATATGCCATTGTCTATTTTGATTTCCGCTTCCGAAAGATCGCCTTTGTGTCGGTTTTCTGCACCCTGATGCTGCCGGTGGAAGTCCGGATCCTGCCCACCTATGAGGTGACCGCCAATGTCTTTGGCCCGATTCAGCGGATTCTGGAGGCATTTCATGTGGATACGCTCATCGGGTTTTTCACGGGGAACCGCTTTCACATCTCCATCGAACTCAGCCTTCTGGACAGTTATGCCGGGCTCATTCTTCCCCTGGTCGCATCTGCCACCGCCACATTTTTGTTTCGACAGTTTTACCTGACCGTTCCGGAAGAACTCTGTGAAGCCGCCAAAATCGACGGGGCATCTCCCATGAAGTTCTTTACGAAAATTCTGCTGCCGCTTTCCAAAACCAATATCGCCGCCTTGATCGTCATTGATTTTGTCTACGGCTGGAATCAGTATCTCTGGCCCCTGTTGATCACCACGAACCCGAAGATGATGACGGCCGTTATCGGATTAAAACGCCTGATTCCCCAGATGGATGACCTTCCCACCTGGAACGTGGCCCTGGCCGGCGCCCTTCTGGTCATGACACCGCCGGTTCTGGTCGTGCTTTTCATGCAGCGATGGTTTGTAAAAGGGCTGGTGGATACCGAAAAGTAAAGGACGGATATGAATTTGAATTTTCAAAATGTGCTGGTCACCGGCGCCGCCGGTTTTATCGGTTATCACCTCTCGCTTCGGCTGCTGAAAATGGGTTGCCATGTCGCGGGTATCGACAACATGAATCCCTACTATGATGTCAGCCTCAAACAGTCCAGACTGGATCAACTGCTTGATTTCGACAAGTTTTCGTTTCATCAGACTGATCTTTCGGATCGATCCGGGCTGGAATCCGTTTTCAAGAAGCACCAGCCCTTTGACGTGGTGGTGAACCTGGCGGCCCAGGCAGGCGTCCGGTATTCCCTGACCAATCCCCATGCGTACGTGGATTCCAATATCGTCGGATTTGTGAATCTTCTGGAATGCTGCCGGTACAACCAGGTGAAGCATTTCGTGTTCGCCTCTTCCAGCTCCGTATATGGGGCAAACACGCTGATGCCGTTTTCGGTGCATCACAACGTGGACCATCCGGTATCGCTTTATGCCGCAACGAAAAAAGCAAACGAGCTGATGGCGCACACTTACAGCCACCTGTACAACATGCACTGCACGGGGCTTCGGTTTTTCACGGTCTATGGCCCCTGGGGAAGACCCGATATGGCCCTGTTTCTGTTTGTCCGGGCGATTCTGGATGACAAGCCCATTCAGGTCTTCAATCACGGCAAAATGAATCGGGATTTTACCTATATCGACGATATCATCGAAGGCGTCTTCCGGATCATGGGAAAACTCCCCCAGCCCAATCCTTCCTGGACCGGGGATCGCCCGGATCCCGGGACTTCCTATGCCCCCTATCAGAGTCTATAACATCGGGAACAACAATCCGGTGGAATTATCCACATTTATCGAAATCATTGAAAAGACTCTCGGAAAGACCGCCCGCAAAACCTATATGGATCTTCAGCCCGGAGATGTTGTGTCCACATACGCCGATATCGACGATCTGATTGCGGATGTGGGGTTCAAGCCCCAGACGCCGCTTGAAACCGGAATCGAAAGATTCATTGCCTGGTACAGGGAGTATTATTCAGCCAAGCTCTGGGACAAGATCCTTGTTGGAATAGCCGGTTTTTTCGAATAATAAGGAGACAGGATGACTTTACAAAGTCTTTATACCGGAGAATCCTGGAAAAAGCTCATGGCCCGGGCAGAGGTGATGAATCAGCCGCAAAACCATTTGAAGCATCTTATCGCCGAACCCGACCGCTTAACCGCTTTTTCCCTGACCGCCGCAGATGTATTTTTTGATTTTTCGCGGCAGCGGATCGATTCGATCACCCTGGAACTTCTTTTTGAGCTCGCCCGAACCCGCAAGTTCTGGAAAAATTTGCGGCCATGACAAAGGGCGAAAGACTGAATGTAACGGAAAACCGGGCTGCGCTGCATACGGCAACCCGCGATTTTTCCAGCACCTCCCTTTATCTTGACGGAAAGGATATCCTTTCCGAGCTCAGGGATGTGAATCGCCAGATCAAAGCCTTTTCCGATCAGGTTCATGACGGAACCATCTGCGGCTCCACGGGCAAGCGCTTCCGTCATGTCGTGGTTATCGGCATCGGCGGCTCCTATCTGGGAACGGAATTCGTTTCAACAGCCCTGAAATCGTATGCGGACCGCGGCATTGATCTTTATTATCTGTCGAATGTGGACATCCACAATTTTGGGGCCATCGTCAGAGAAATTGACCCTGAAGCCACGCTGTGGCTGATCATCTCAAAAAGCTATACAACGGCGGAGACTTTGTCCAACGAAGGCCTGGCCCGGACGTTCATGGCTGAAAAAGGAATTGATCCCTCAAAACACATTGTAACGGTAACCAGCAAGGGAAGTCCGGGGGACAGCCCCGCCAATCCCGTGCTGCAATCCTTTAACATGTTCGATTTCATCGGCGGCAGATACAGCGTCAGCTTCCGCGGTCGGCGCAGTCCCCCTGAGCCTGTATCTCGGGTATGAAATATTCGAGCGTTTCCTGAAAGGGGCTGAAGCCATGGATTCCCATGCCCTTGGCTCACCGGTTCAGGAAAACATGCCGCTTGTGGCCGCACTGATTGCGATCTGGAACAACAATTTTTTAAAGTATCCGGCTCAGGCCATTATCCCGTATTCCGCCCCCTTGGCCAAACTGGCGCCGCATGTTCAGCAGCTCAATATGGAAAGCAACGGCAAAATGGTCAATACCGAAGGCGTCTTCATGGAAGAGCCCTGCGGAACCATTATTTTCGGAGAACCCGGCACCAACGCCCAGCATTCGTTTTTTCAGCTTGCTCACCAGGGAAGGGCTTTCCCGATCGAATTCATCGGCGTGATTCATCCGCAGTTCCCGCAATACCGGACCCTGTCCAAGGGGGTAACCAATCATCAGGAACTCTGGGCCAATCTGCTGTCTCAGCCCATGGCCCTTGCCACCGGAAAAGAGGATGCGGACCCGGCCCGGTGTTTTCCCGGCAATCGCCCCTCATCCACGCTGATTTTAAAGGATCTTTCCCCGGAAAGCGTCGGCAAACTCCTGTCGTTTTACGAAGCCAGAACCGTTTTTGAGGCATTTGTCTGGGGTATCAATCCTTTTGATCAGTTCGGGGTGGAGCTGGGGAAAGTTCTGGCCGGGGAAATCCGCAAAGAAATGGCTGCCAGGAATCAGGACAGCGCGCATTCACTGGATTCGATAGACCCCATCACCCGGTTTTATATGGAGATGTTGTTTTCTAAGATGACTGAAAGACATGGAACTGGTTTCATATCAAACATGGCTGTTTCCAACAAATTTCTTGACATCATTATTATCATGATATAATAATGAGCATTAAAGGCATAAAGTCCGCCATTTGGAGTGAATACCTAAACCAATTCTTCAATCATATAATCTCAGAAACTCCTTTATTCCTCCATATCCAGCAAGGCACTGAATCATCATTCACCGGTTGCATTTCATACGTGCATCTGTTTCCTGAATTATGGTCCGGTAAAAAGTCTTTTATTCTCGTTCCCAATATTTTTCCGTGCTTGCTTTCCTTTTGACGCACAACGAATGTGAAATCTCAAGTTTTGATCATTTTCCACTTCTAACCCCCAGTACAACACAGCAAAACTGAAATGACCGGCGGGTAAGAAAACAACGGGGTATTGCATTAATGAACATAGCCGAACTTAAAGACAAAAGAATCAGCGAATTGGCCCAGATGGCCAAAGACTATAACATTCACGGGGCTGCGGGCCTGCGAAAACAGGAACTCATTTTTGCCCTGCTTCAGACCCAATTTGAAAAAAATGGTCAGATCTATGGTGAAGGAACCCTTGAAATCCTTCCGGATGGTTTTGGTTTTTTGCGCGCACCCAACTACAACTATCTTCCGGGACCGGACGATATTTACGTTTCCCCTTCTCAGATCCGCCGATTTAACCTGAGAACCGGCGACACCGTCTCCGGACAAATCCGGCAACCCAAAGAAACCGAGCGGTATTTTGCACTTCTGAAAGTGGAGGCCGTCAATTACGAAGACCCGGAAGTGGCGCGCGACAAGATCCTCTTTGACAACCTCACCCCCTTGTACCCCAACCGGAAAATGAATATTGAAGGCGCCGCGGACAATTATTCCACGCGGATCATGGATCTGATGATTCCCATCGGTTTTGGTCAAAGAGGACTGATCGTATCTCCGCCGCGTTCCGGCAAGACCATGCTGATGCAAAACATCGCCAACAGCATTATCGGCAGTCACAAGGATGTCATTCCCTTTGTGCTTCTCATTGATGAACGGCCCGAAGAAGTCACCGACATGGAACGATCGGTCAATGCCGAAGTCATCAGCTCCACTTTTGACGAGCCGGCGGAACGCCATGTTCAGGTGGCGGAAATGGTCATCGAAAAAGCCAAACGGCTGGTTGAACATAAAAAAGACGTGGTTATTCTTCTGGATAGCGTTACCCGGCTTGCCCGCGCCTATAACGCGGTGATGCCTCCCAGCGGAAAAATTCTTTCCGGCGGCGTGGACTCCAACGCACTTCAGCGCCCCAAACGGTTTTTCGGAGCCGCGCGCAACATCGAGGAAGGCGGCAGCCTGACCATCATCGCCACGGCCCTGATCGACACCGGAAGCCGGATGGATGAAGTCATTTTTGAAGAATTCAAGGGAACCGGCAACATGGAAATTCAGCTTGACAGAAGACTTGCCGACAAACGGGTATTTCCGGCAATCGACATCAAGAAATCCGGCACCCGAAAAGAAGAACTTCTTTTGGATGACGAGACATTGAACCGGGTCTGGATTCTGCGAAAACTGCTGTCTTCCTTGAATCCCGTGGACAGCCTTGAATTTTTACTTGAAAAAATGAGCGGAACAAAGAATAATAAAGACTTTTTAAATTCCATGAATGCTTGATTCTGAAAGAACATCGATAATAACAACCAAGACAGGGAGTTCACCAGAGCAATGAAAGCAAGCGATTCATCCGCCTTATGCGGAAACGGTCATCAAATGCGCCTGTGGCAACAATTTTATCGTTGGATCCACAAAGCCCGAAATTCATGTGGAAATCTGTTCCAAATGCCATCCGTTTTTTACCGGAAAGCAAAAACTGGTAGATACGGCCGGCCGAATCGAACGGTTTCGCAAAAAATACGAGAAATTTCAAAAATAAAGGCCAAAAGGCCAAAGGCCAACAGGCAAAAGGCAGGGAACGGATCAAGTCCCTTGACTTTTATTGCCCTTGGCCCTTGGCCTGACATGTTATGTTTGACAAATTAAAAGGTGTTGAAAAACGATTTCTGGAGGTCGAAAAGCTTCTATCAGACCCGAAAACCGTTCAGAACCGGGAACTCTACCAGAAATATGCGCAAGAGCACGCGGACCTGAACAAGGTGGTCGCCGCTTACCGCGAATACAAGCGGATCATCGGCGATCTTGACAACAGCCACGAGATGTTGAAGGACAGCGATCCGGACATCAAGGAAATGGCCCGCGATGAAATCGAGAAGTCTGAACCGCGAAAAAGAACAGCTCGATCTGCAGATCAAACAGCTTCTTGTCCCCAAAAACCCCAATGACGACAAAAACATCATTCTGGAGATCCGGGCGGGAACCGGCGGTGAAGAAGCCGGCCTTTTTGCCGGAGACCTGTTTCGCATGTATTGCCGATATGCTGAAAAACGCAACTGGAAAGTCGAGGTGATGACCCAGCACACAACGGGCGTCGGCGGCTTAAAGGAAATCGTTGCCATGGTTCATGGCCACGGCGCTTACAGCGCATTTAAATATGAAAGCGGCACCCATCGCGTTCAGCGGGTGCCCACCACGGAAACACAGGGCCGTATCCACACTTCCGCGGTTACCGTTGCCGTGCTTCCGGAAGCCGAGGAAGTCGAAGTCCACATCGATGCCACGGAAGTCAAATTTGACGTATTCCGCTCCTCCGGCCCCGGCGGACAGTCCGTCAATACCACCGATTCCGCGGTGCGGGTTACCCACCTGCCCACGGGTCTTGTGGTCATCTGCCAGGACGAAAAATCCCAATGGAAAAATAAAGCCAAGGCCCTGACCGTTTTAAGAGCCAGGCTTTTGAATAAAATGGTCAGCGAACAGGATGAGAAACGCTCCCTGGATCGTAAAAGCCAGGTGGGAACCGGGGACCGAAGCGGCAGAATCCGGACCTATAATTTTCCGCAGGGCCGCATGACGGATCACCGCATCGGGCTGACACTTTATAAACTGGAAGCCATTCTTCAAGGCGACATCGATGAGATCATCGACCAGTTGACCGCTTATTACCAGGCCCAGGCCTTACAGAATGCAGAATCCTCCCGGCCCCAGGGAAGCTGAGTGGACCATCCTGAGTCTCATCAAGTGGGCAACAGGATATTTCACTTCTCACGGCATCGACAGCCCTCGGGCCACTGCCGAAATTCTCCTTGCCACCCTCCTGAATCTGAAGCGGATCGATTTATACCTCAGATACGACCAGCCCTTGTTAAAAAGCGAACTCTCCGAATTCAAGTCCCTGATCAAACGGCGGATCAACAGAGAGCCGGTAGCCTATATCATCGGCAAAAAAGAATTCTGGTCCCTGGACCTTGAGGTCAACCCGAATGTTCTCATCCCGAGGCCGGATACCGAAACCCTTGTGGAGGCCGCCTTGAACTGCCTCGGGCCTGCGGACTCTCCCCCGGATCCGGCGGGGCAGGTTCTGGAGCTGGGCACCGGCTCCGGCGCCATTGTCCTTGCCCTGGCATCCGAGCGGCCGGCATACCGCTACATTGCAACGGATATCTCGCTATGCTGCCCTTCAAGTCGCCCGAAAAAACGCCAGGCGCCATCAACTGGACGCTGCCGTCCAGTTTGTCGCCGGCAACTGGCTGGATCCGTTTTCACCAAACAAGCCCGTTTTTGACATGATTCTGTCGAATCCGCCCTATATCCCTTCTGGAGACATCTCCGGTCTTCAACCGGAAGTCAGCCGATTTGAACCGCTGCTGGCTCTGGATGGCCGATCCGACGGTCTTCATGCCATTCGGCAGATCATCTTTTCGGCGCATTCCCTGCTGAAACCCCAGGGCGTTCTCCTGCTTGAAATGGGATTTAATCAAAAAGAAGCCGTGATCCGAGCTGATTCAGCAATGCGGCCATTATCATCCTTTTCAAATCATAAAGGACTATGCCGGACACGATCGCGTTGTTGTGATGTACAAAAACGGATGATTTTTTTACGTGAAATACCCCCGCTGCATTTCTTACGAAATTGTCAGTTTTTAATTGTGAAAACAAAAATAATTTGGTACAAAAAGAAGATTTAAAATAATTCGCACGTTCTCTGACCGAATTTTCGGTGCTTTCGTGGAAAGTGGAAATCCGGGCTGAGGAGAACGGTGGCAAAACCAAAAAAAGGAGAAACAAAATGGCTTATGTTACAATGAAAGAACTTCTGGAAGCCGGAGTTCATTTTGGTCATCAGACCAAACGCTGGAACCCGAAGATGAAACCTTTTATCTTCGGCGCAAGAAACGGAATTTATATCATTGATCTGCAAAAAACCGTCCGCATGTTCAGAGATGTTTATGATTTTGTCGTGGATACGGTCGCCAACGGCAAATCCGTCCTGTTTGTCGGCACCAAGAAACAGGCCAAGGAAACCATTCTCGAAGAAGCCAGCCGATGTGAAATGTATTATATTCACAACCGGTGGCTGGGCGGCATGCTGACCAATTTCCAAACGATCAAAAAAAGCATCGACCGGTTAAACACCTTGAACACCATTGAAACAGACGGGTCCATCAACCTCTATCCCAAAAAAGAGCGTCAGCAACTGGGAAAAGAGCGCCTGAAACTGGACAGCATTCTGGGCGGTATCCGCACCATGACCCGGCTTCCCGGTGCGATCTTTATCGTGGATTCCAAGAATGAAGCCATCGCCGTCCGCGAAGGACGAAGACTTCGAATCCCCATCATCGCCATTGCGGATACCAACTGCGACCCGGACGAGATCGATTACCTGATTCCGGGAAACGATGACGCCATTCGTTCCATTCGCCTGCTCACTTCCAAAATCGCTGATGCCTGCCTCGAAGGCCAGCAGCGTTATGCCGAGAAAAAACAGGCCGATTCAGACAAAGCCATTGATGAATCCGAGATGAGCGCGGCCGGTTCGGATATGAAAACCGGCGAACGCAAAGTGATTTCAGATGGCGCGGATGGCCCGGTAATTGAAATCATCAAGAAGGCATCATCCAAATATGATCCGATCGATGAAGAAGAAGTAGAAGAAAGGCGACAGCAAGTGTAATGCTTCGTCCGGATTGAAATTTAAAAGTAACATCCCTTTTTGGGGATTTCAGCAAATAAGATGGGAGAAGAAGCATCATGACCACCATTAGTGCATCAACTGTTAAAGAACTGCGGGACAAAACCGCCGCCGGAATGATGGATTGCAAGGAAGCGCTGAAACAAAGCGATGGCGATATCAGCAAGGCCATCGATTTTCTCAGAAAAAAAGGGCTGGCGACGGCAGCCAAAAGGGCCGGCAGGGCCATGTCCGAAGGAACCATTCAAACCTATATTCATACCGGCGGCAAACTTGGCGTCATGGTTGAAGTCAACTGTGAAACCGATTTTGTAGCCAAGAATGAAGATTTCGTCCAGTTTGCCAGAAATATCGCCATGCACATTGCAGCCACCAATCCCGTATCCATTTCTCAGGAGGATGTTCCCAAGGAAGTGGTTGAAAAGGAAATGGAGATTTACCGGGATCAGGTTCGCGCCCTGGGCAAACCCGAACAAATGATCGATAAGATTGCAGAGGGCAAGCTGAGCAAATTCTATAAAGAAAGCTGCCTGCTCAACCAGGGATATGTCCGCGACCCCAATGTCACCATTTCCGACCTGATTCATGAACAGATTGCCAAAATCGGCGAGAACATCACCATCAAACGTTTTGTGAGATTCCAGGTAGGAGAATGACGCCTTGAAACAACCGCTCTACAAACGAATCCTTCTCAAGCTGAGTGGCGAAGCCCTGATCGGAAACCAGGGCTTCGGCATTGATCCGGATATGATCAAATACGTGGCGGATGAAATCCGGTCCGTCATCGACATCGGCGTTCAGGTCGCCATCGTGGTCGGCGGCGGCAATATTTTCCGGGGAATTGCCGCCAGCTCCTTCGGCATGGACCGGACCTCCGCCGACCACATGGGAATGCTGGCCACCGTTATCAACAGCATCGCCCTTCAGGATGCCCTGGAACGCAAAGGTGTTCAGACAAGGGTCCAGACCGCCATATCCATGCATGAGGTTGCAGAGCCTTTTATCGTTCGCAGAGCGGTTCGCCACCTTGAAAAAGGACGGGCCGTTATTTTTGCAGCCGGAACCGGAAGTCCGTATTTTACCACCGATACCGCCGCCGCCTTGAGGGCGCAGGAGATTCATGCCGAAATTCTCTTGAAAGCGACCAAGGTGGACGGCATCTACGATGCGGATCCGGTCAAGAACAAGGATGCCCGGTTTATTAAAAAGATCAGCTACATGGAGGTGCTGGAGCGTCAACTGAAAGTCATGGATATGACGGCGATCTCGCTGGCGATGGATAACCAGCTTCCCCTGGCCGTATTCAATCTCCACAGCCCGGGAAACATCAGAAAGGTTGTCTGCGGAGATGACGTGGGCACCCGGATCTGCAACTGAAATTGAATTTTAAACTTATCATCTAGTTTAACGTTGATTTTTGTTTTCTGTCTGCTGTTATCCGTGATTGACTTCCGAGCTTCTGACTTCTGTATTTCTGACTCCTGATAATAAAGGTGAGCCCCATGATTGAATCCATTTGTCAAGAAACCAAAGATGCAATGAACAAATCCCTGGCTGCTTTGAAAAACGATTTCAAGCGGGTTCGAACCGGCCGTGCATCGCTATCCATCCTGGACGGTATCCGGGTGGATTATTACGGCACGCTGACTCAGCTCAGCCAGATGGCTTCTCTTTCCGTTCCGGAAAGCCGCCTTATCACGATTCAACCCTGGGATGTATCGGTCATCAAGGAAATTGAAAAAGCCATTCTGAAATCAGACCTGGGGCTGACGCCATCCAATGACGGGAAAGTGATCCGGATCTCCATCCCTCCCCTGACCGCGGACCGGCGCAAAAGCCTGGTGAAGATCATCCATAAAATGAGCGAAGAGCACAAGGTGGCCATCCGCAATATCCGCAGGGATTCCAATGAACTGATCAAGGGATCGAAAAAAGACGGGGAGATCTCTGAAGACGAGGCGTTCAAGGGCCAGGATCAAATCCAGAAAATAACGGACGATTACATTAAAATGGTTGACGCCATCTATAGCGAAAAAGAGAAAGAAATCCTTGAATTCTAAACTGCCGCCTGTTGAGGTCGCTGCCCTGGAAAAAGGGATTGACCTTCAGCGCCTGCCGGCCCATGTGGCCATTATCATGGATGGCAACGGCCGCTGGGCCAAGCAGCGTCTTCTCAACCGGATTCACGGACATGAAAAAGGGGCAGAGACGGTTCGAACCATTGTCACCGCCAGCCGGGAAATCGGCATACCGACATTGACCCTGTATGCCTTTTCCACGGAAAACTGGCAGCGCTCCGCAATTGAAGTGTCCGCCCTGATGTCTCTTTTAAAAAAATTTCTCGACTCTGAAAAATCCGTCATGATGGCCAATGGCATTCGGCTGAACGCCATTGGCCAGATCGAGCGGCTCCCCCGGGACGTGCAGGATGTGCTTTCCCAGACCATTGATGCCACCCGGAATAATCCGGGAATGGTGTTGAATCTGGCGCTGAGTTACGGAGCTCGGGCGGAAATTGTTCGAATGACGCAAATTCTGGCGGAAAAAGCCAGAGCCGGCAGCCTGGATCCCCAATCCATCACCGAAGAAACCGTTTCCGCTCACCTGTATACCCACGATCTTCCGGATCCGGACCTGCTGATTCGAACCAGCGGGGAAATGCGGATCAGCAATTTTCTTCTCTGGCAGATCGCCTATTCGGAACTTCATATCACCAAAACCCTGTGGCCTGATTTTTCACGGAATGAATATCTGGATATCCTGAAAGACTATCAGCAGCGCAATCGCAGATTCGGAAACGCATGACCCTTTCCTCTCACGCCAAACGCTGGTTAACGGGCCTGACGGCGCTGCCGTTCCTGATTTTCTGGCTTGGCTGGGGCAGTCCCCTGATGTTTGCGCTGCTGATCGCCCTGGTCTGTCTGCTGTCGCTGCGGGAATATTTTCAGATGACCTTCAGCAGAAATGCCGGGGAAATTTACCCGCCGCTGGCCATTTTAGGGTATGCCGCCGGGCTGTCCATACTCTGGGCGGCATATGCCGATTCGGCGGCGTTTATTCTGGTGATCATCACAATCAACTTTCTTTTGTGCGGTGTTTTATTATTGCCCCGTTACAAAACCGACGCCGCCATCGTTGATGCGGTTGCCATGCAGATTCAGGGAATGGTGTATATTCCGGTTCTGATTTCCGGCCTGATCCGGATTCGCAATACGGACGGCGGCATTCTGTGGATTTTTTTTCTTCTGGCAATCGTATTTGCCGGGGATATCGGGGCCTATTATGCGGGATCGTATCTGGGCCGCCACAAACTCTGCCCGTCGGTCAGCCCCAATAAAACCATTGAAGGCTCTATCGGCGGACTCTGCGCCAACATGCTGATCGGCGGAATCATCAAGGCCATGTTTCTCCCATCGCTTCCCTGGGCAGCGTGCATGGTCATGTTTCTGCTCATCGGCGCAGCCGGACAGATAGGCGATCTGTATGAGTCCGCCTTGAAACGATCGGTGCAGATCAAGGACTCCGGCACATTATTGCCCGGTCACGGGGGAATGCTGGACCGGATCGATGCGCTGCTCTTTGCCTCGCCGGTTGCGTTCATTTTCAAAGCATATATTTTTTAGCTAACTTCCTTCGAATCCATGCGGGTTATTATGAAATCCCTTTGCATACTCGGGTCAACGGGCTCCATTGGCCAAAACACCCTCCGCATTGTGGAACAGTTTCCCGAACTGTTCCGCGTCAAAGCCCTTGCAGCCAGATCCAGCATCACCTGCCTTGCTGAACAGATCCAAAAGTTTCGGCCGGAAATGGCGGTGGTTTTTGATTCGAGCTACGGCTCAAAAGCTTTCGCGGCTGTTGCCGGCCGGACTCAAAATCGATATCCTGCTCCGGCCCTGACGGCTTAAAAGCCGCCGCCACGCTTGGTTCCGTCAACCTGGTGGTGGGTGCGATGGTGGGGGCGGCAGGCCTGATTCCGGTTCTGGATGCCATCTCCGCCGGTAAAGATATTGCCCTTGCCAACAAGGAAACCCTGGTCATGGCCGGAGACCTGGTGATGGGCCTGGCCGCGGAACGAAAGATTCAAATTCTTCCCATCGACAGCGAGCACAGCGCGATTTTTCAGTGCCTTCAGGGCAGCGACAGCAAGGCCGTCCAGAAACTGATACTGACCTGCTCCGGAGGACCGTTTCGCCATAAGCCCATGAATGAATTTTCCGGCATCACGGTTTCGGATGCCCTTTCCCATCCCAACTGGGAGATGGGAAAGAAAATCAGCATTGATTCCGCCACCCTGATGAATAAAGGCCTTGAGGTGATCGAGGCGCATCATTTGTTCGGGCTTTCCCGAAACCGGATCGATGTTGTCATTCATCCCCAAAGTGTGATACATTCCATGGTAGCGTTTCAGGACGGATCGGTGATGGCGCAGATGGGAATTCCGGACATGAAAACAGCCATTTCATACGCGCTGTCTTATCCGCAGCGGCTTCCGCTCGGACAGGCCCTGCCGGATTTTCCCCGGATCGGCGCCCTGACGTTTGAAACCCCGGACATGGATAAATTTCCCTGTCTCAAACTTGCCTGCATTGCCTGCGATGTCGGTGAAACACTGCCTGCCGTGCTGAACGCATCCAACGAGATTGCGGTTCAGGCATTCCTGGATGGGAAAATAGGCTTTTCCGACATCCCCGAAATCATTCGGGACACGATGGACCATCACACGGTCTTCACGTCCCCGGGCCTGGATGAAATACTCTGGTCGGATTCCTGGGCAAGGGCTGCCGCAACCACGGCTGTTGAAAGATTATGCAAATAAGAGGAACCCGTATTAACAAAATCATTATGACAACCAATATATTTTCATTTATCGTTGTGCTCAGCGTCCTGATTCTGGTGCATGAGCTCGGCCATTTTCTGGTGGCAAGGCTTTTTGGCGTGGGCGTCCTTAAATTCTCCCTGGGGTTCGGGCCGCGAATCGCCGGCAAGACCATCGGCATTACAGACTACCGGCTTTCGGCCATTCCTCTGGGCGGTTACGTCAAGATGGTCGGGGATGAACCCGATGCCGAAATTCTGCCGGAAGACATTCCCCTGTCGTTCAACCACAAGCCGCTTTTCAAGCGCTTTCTGATTGTCGCTGCCGGCCCTTTTTCCAATCTGATGCTGGCCGTGGTAATTTTTTTCGGCCTTTTTTTCATCACCGGCATCCCCATTCTCAATCCCGTGATCGGGAAAATCGACTCCGGCTCCCCGGCCGCCCAGGCCGGTATTCAGGCCGGCGACAGGGTTACGGCCATCAATGGACAGGCCATCGACAGTTGGGAAACGATGGCCGGAATGATTGCCTCCAGCCAGGGGCGGGATCTGACCCTTACCCTTCTCCGGCAGGGTCAGCCCATGGATGTTGTGGTGACTCCTCAGCACAAACCCTCAAAAAATCTTTTCGGAGAACCCGTTGACCGGTATGTGATCGGCGTGATGTCCTCCGGGGATTCACGGATTCGAAAGCTGAGCACAACCGAAGCCTTGTCGGAAAGCCTGGTGCAAACCTATAAAATTGCGGAGCTGACCGCTCTCAGCATCGTCAAGCTGATTCAGGGAACCGTATCCACCAAGACGCTGGGCGGCCCCATCATGATTGCCGAGATGGCCGGACAGCAGGCCAAGGAAGGCGCAGCCAGCCTGATATTTTTTATTGCCCTTCTCAGCATCAATCTCGGCATTCTCAATTTTCTGCCCATTCCCGTGCTGGACGGCGGTCATTTGTTCTTTTTTTTGATCGAAGCGGTCATCCGGCGCCCTCTCAGCATCCGCGTTCGGGAACTGGCCCAGCAGATCGGCATTGCCGCGCTGGTCCTGTTGATGATTCTCGTGTTTTACAATGATATCACTCGAATTTTCTTCACAGGATAACAATTTAGAGGTTTTTGGCATGCCCCACCGACTTGAGATCACGCTAAAACCCGGTCTGTTTGACGCCGAAGGCCAGGGAATCCGCAACAAGACGCTGAACTATTTCGGCATTCGCCTGGATGCCGTCCGGACCATTCAGGTGATTACGATCGATGCGGCGTTGACGCCTGATCAGCTCATCAAGGTTCAGACCGAGATCTTTACCAATCCGGTGACACAGGTTTCCGCCTTTACCCCCCTTGCCCTCGATTTCGACTGGAGCATCTGGGTGGGGTTCAGGCCCGGCGTCAAGGACAATGCCGGCAGCACGGCTGTTGAGGCGGTTGAAGATGTTCTCGGGATCCGGCTTAAACCCGGGGAGGCGATTTACACCTCGAAACGGTACTGCATTCAGGCCAGGGATCTGACGGATGCTCAGGCGAATACCCTGGCAGGCGAGCTTCTGGCAAACGACATTATCCAGCAGTGGCGGATTTACTCGAAATCAAGCTGGAACCCGGCCGATGGCATCGGCATGATGATCCCCAAAGTCCAGCTCAACCACAGCCCGGCTGTCGCCGCCATTCCCGTGGACAGCGACCGGAACCTGGAGGCTGTCAGCCTGTCCCGGAATCTGGCTTTAAATCCCAATGACATTCCCATCATCCGCCGGTATTTTTTCAGTCCGTCGGTCCGGCAGGATCGCGCCCAATGGGGGCTTTCCGATCCCACCGACATCGAGCTGGAATATCTTTCCCAGGCCCGAAGCGACCATTGCAACCACAATACCTTCAGGGGCCTTTTCCGGTATCGCAACCTGGACACCGGAGACAGCGTGACCGTCAACAACCTGTTTAAAACCTGCATCGAAGCCCCGACCCTGGCGCTCAAAGCGCAAAAACCCTGGGTGATATCGGTCCTGTGGGACAATGCCGGCGCCGCCCGTTTTGATGATGACCATTATTATGTCATCACCGGCGAAACCCATAACTCGCCCTCCAATATGGAAGCATATGGCGGCGCCATCACCGGAATCGTGGGCGTATACCGCGATCCGATGGGCACGGGCAAAGGCGCCCGCCTGATCATGGGAAGCTACGGCTTCTGCGTGGGACCCAGGGATTATTCGGGGAACCTGAAACCCCGGCTTCATCCCAGAAGGCTTCTGGACGGCATCATCGAAGGGGTCCGGGACGGCGGCAACAAAAGCGGCATTCCCACCACCTTCGGCCAGACCCTGTTTCATCCGGGGTATATGGGCAAATGCCTGGTTTTTGTCACGGCGCTGGGCATCATGCCCGCCACAATTGACGGAAAACCCGCGGAGAATAAAAAAACCTCGGCCGGCGATCTGGTCATCATGTGCGGCGGCAGGGTGGGAAAAGACGGCATTCACGGCGTCACGGCATCTTCGGAAGTCTTTTCGGAGCATACGCCGGCAGGTCATGTCCAGATCGGCGATCCCTATACCCAGAAAAAAATGCATGATTTTCTGCTGGAAGCCCGGGATTCGGGCCTGATCCAGTTCATCACGGACAACGGCGGCGGCGGGCTGTCCTCCTCCATCGGCGAATCCGCCCTGTCTTCAAACGGATGCGCCATTCAGCTGGAGAAAGTCCCGCTGAAATACGAGGGGCTGGACCAGTGGGAAATCTGGATTTCCGAATCCCAGGAACGCATGACCCTTGCCATAAAACCCGAGCATCTGGACGCATTCATGTCCCTTTCCCGCAAACATGCCGTGGAAAGCACCGTGATCGGAGAATATACCGATTCCGGCAAACTTCATATCACCTATGAGGGCAAAACCTGTGCCTGGATCGATCTGGATCTGCTGTCATCCGGATTCCCCCAGTGGGAATTCGATGCCGACTGGCAGAGCCCGGAAACCCGGGGACTCTTTGAACCCGTTCTCAAAGCGCCCGGCGACTATCGCCGCCTGCTTCTGGACATGCTGTCCCGCCCCAATCTCTGTTCCAAGGAATGGATCACCCGTCAGTATGATCACGAAGTGCAGGGATCGAGCGTCATCAAACCCCTTGTGGGAAAAGACCGGGACGTTGCCAGCGATGCGTCCGTTATCCGCCCGGTGCTGACCTCCGAGCGCGGAATCGTCTTTACCCAGGCCCTGCTTCCCCTGTATTCGCAGATCGACGCCCATGCCATGACCGCCTGCACCATTGACGAGGCGGTTCGAAGGCTTATTTCCGTTGGCGGGGACATGGACCAGATCGGCGGGGTGGACAATTTCTGCTGGCCCAGCATTCAGTATCACCCGGTAAACAATCCGGACGGACGCCTGAAGGCGGCCCAGCTCGTGCGCTCCTGCCTGGCCCTGAAAGAAATGTGTCTGGCCTATGAAATTCCGCTGCTTTCAGGCAAGGACAGCATGTATGTGGACGGGCATCTTGCCGGCAAATACGGCGAAACCCACAAAGTCTCCGCCCTTGAGACCCTTCAGTTTTCAGCCAGCACCCTCATTTCCGATATCACCCGGTGCGTGACCCTGGATCCCAAGGCAACGGGCGACCGGGTCTATGTTCTGGGCGCAACGCGAAACGAGCTGGGCGGATCCGAATATTATGACCATTTCGGATATGTGGGACTGAATGTTCCCCAGGTATTTCCGGACCGGTTTCTTCCCATGTACCGGGCGCTTTCCAGTGCCATTGAAAACCGCCTGGTTGCTTCCTGCCACGGCATCTACAGCGGGGGCCTGGGGATTCATCTGGCGCTGGTCGCCATGGCCGGCAATCTGGGCATGGCCATCGATCTTTCCCGTCTTCCGCTTGAAGAACCCCTGAGAGACGATCAGGCCCTGTTCTCGGAATCCGCGGGCCGCTTCATTGTCACCGTATCCGAAGACAATGCGCGAGGCGTTTGAATCGCTGATGACCGGGCAACCCTTTGCCTGCATCGGGAAAACCACGGATGAAGCCGGCGGCCTTGAAATCCGGGGAGGATCCGGAGATCCGCTTGTGAACGTTTCGATCTCCGAGCTGAAGACTGCCTGGAAAAAGCCTTTTGGAGCGCTGATATGAGCAAGGTAAATGTTCTGATTCAAACCGGCTATGGGCTGAACTGCGATCTTGAGACCGCTCATGCTTTCAAGCTTGCCGGCGCCAGTCCCACCCGGATACACATCAATTCCCTGGTGGACGGATCCGTTCGACTGGAATCCTATCAGATCCTGGTTTTTGGCGGCGGTTTCAGTTGGGGAGATGACCACGGCGCAGGCGTCATTCACGCGGTTCGCCTCAGAACCCATATCGGCGAGCAGCTTCTGGAATTTATCGACAAGGGAAATCTTGTCATCGGCATCTGCAACGGATTTCAGACCCTGGTGAATCTTGGCCTGCTGCCCGGCTTCGACGGGGATTACCGCCGGCGTTCGGTTGCCCTTACCTTCAACGACTGCGGCAATTTCAGAGACCAGTGGGTTTCTCTCAAAGCAGACCCCGACTCCCCCTGCGTGTTTACAAAGGGAATGGACGGGTTTGAACTCCCGGTCCGCCACGGCGAGGGAAAATTCTATGCAGAGCCTGCCGTCATCAGCCGGCTGGAGGAAACCCATCAGGTCGCGCTGCGCTATTGCCTGCCGGACGGCACGCCGGCAAACGGCGCTTTTCCCCATAACCCCAATGGATCGGTTCAGGATATTGCCGGAATTTGCGATCCCACCGGCCGGATATTCGGCCTCATGCCGCATCCTGAAGCCTATCACCATTTCACCAATCATCCGGACTGGACCCGGATCCAGGAGACGAACCGGCGAAACGGCCTCACTGCCGCTCCCGGCGTGACACCGGGGATCCGCATTCTTGAAAACGCCGTCAATTTCATCCGATCCCGATGACGACATTTTCGATAAAAACCCTGGGGTGCAAGGTCAATCAATTTGAATCCGAAACCCTGGAGCAGGCGCTCGTCGATCAGGGGTACCGGCCGGCCGGCGGAAACGAGGCGGCTGATATTTGCATCATCAACACCTGCACCGTCACGCAGAAGGCCTCCATGCAATCCCGGCAGGCCATCCGCCAGGCCATCCGCGCCAACCCCGGAGCCAGAATTCTGGTGACCGGCTGCTATGCCCAGACCGAACCCGAAGCCATTCAAAGCATCGCCGGGGTCCATGACATTGTCGGTCATGGCGACAAAATCAAGATTCCGGAAATACTATCCCATGGCGGAAGCGCGGAAAAACCAAAGCGCCGAAAAACGAATGCCGTTGACACTGCCGACCATTGACCGTAACGCTGAACGGTCAACGTCGTCAACGCGTTCCCGAGCTTCCACTTGCAAGGGAGCCACGCCGCGCACCCGGCCATTTTTGAAAATCCAGGATGGCTGCAATGCCTTCTGCACCTACTGCATCGTGCCCTATGCCCGCGGCAGAAGCCGGAGCCTGCCGATGGAAGCCGTGCTGGAATCCATTGGCAGACTCAAGGCAGACGGCATTCATGAAATCGTTCTGACCGGAATTCATATCGGCCACTACGGCCTGGATCTCAAGCCCGAAACCTGCCTGACCGATCTGCTGGCCGCCATCGAAAGCGCCGGTCTGATGGAGCGAATTCGCATCAGCTCCATCGAGCCTGCCGAAGTTTCCGATGAATTGATCGATCGGGTTGCCGGCTCCCGGGTATTCTGCCATCATTTTCACATTCCGCTTCAAAGCGGCGACAATGACGTGTTAAAGCGCATGAACCGGCCTTATACCCGGGAGCTGTTTTACGATCTCGTATCCAGAATCCATGACCGGATCCCGGATGCCGCCATCGGCGCGGACGTCCTGGTCGGATTCCCCGGCGAAAGCGATGCCGCGTTTGATCAAACGTTTTCCCTGATCGAGTCGCTTCCGATAACCTATCTGCATGTATTTCCCTTTTCGCCCAGAAAAGGCACGCCGGCTTATGGCTTTTCGGATCAAGTTCCCCATGCAATCGTCAAAACCCGGTGCAGCGCTCTCAGGACGCTTGGCAAAGCCAAAAAAAAATCCTTTTACCGCAGCCACATCGGAAAGGAAGTGGAAATCCTGATCGAAGGGGTGCGGGACGAAGCCACGGGCCTGTTAAAAGGGCTGACATCCAATTACATTCCGGTGATGGTTGAAGGCAAGGATCATCTCAGAAACACGCTGGCAAAGGCCAGAATCATCCGATTCCAGGGTGAAGCCGCCATGTTCGGCGTTATCCAGTCCTGACCCATACGCCAATAACCGATTACCCATTTACCCCTGTTTAGTGAATATGCCAACCATTCGATTAAAAAAAGGCCGGGACAAATCCCTTCTCAACCGCCACCCCTGGGTGTTTTCAGGCGCCATCGATGCGATCAGCGGACAGATAGACCCGGGTCAAACCGTTGATGTGGTATCCGCAAACGGAACCTGGCTGGCAAAAGGCGCTTTTTCCCCGCATTCCCAGATTGCCGTAAGGATCTGGTCATTTGACTCAGGACGAGGAAATCGCGACCGGCTTTTTCAGAAACCGGATTTCACGGGCGATTCTGGCCAGAACGCTTCCGGGCACCCGGCAGAATTTTTCGGCATGCAGGCTGATCCATGCCGAATCCGACGGGCTTCCCGGCATTACGGTTGACAAATACGGGGATTATCTGGTGTGCCAGTTTCTTTCCGCCGGCGCGGAGCACTGGAAAACCGATATCGTGCGGATACTGGAAGAACAGTTTTCCACTACTCAGCTCCGCGGAGTACTGGAAAACGGCCCCTGCAAGGGCATTTACGAACGCTCGGATGTGGCGGTTCGTGAAAAGGAAGGCCTTTTCCCGAGCACCGGGGTTCTCAGCGGCGACTGCCCGCCGGAGCGGATCCAGATTCAGGAAGGCGATCTGCGGTTTCGGGTGGATGTCCTGAAAGGGCATAAGACCGGGTTTTACCTGGATCAGCGGGAAAACCGCGCCATGATCCCGGAATTCTGCAAAGGGGCCGAGGTCCTGAACTGCTTTGCCTATACCGGCGCTTTTGGCGTGGCTGCGCTGGCCGCGGGCGCTGAAACCGTCACCAACATTGAATCGTCCGCCGCCCTTCTGGAGCAGGCCAGGGAAAATGTCGCGCTGAACGGACTGGATTCTGCCCGCGTGCAGAACCTGCCCGAGGACGTGTTTCACACCCTTCGCCGTTTCCGGGACAGCCGGCGCAGCTTTGATGTGATCATTCTGGACCCGCCCAAGTTCGCCGAATCCCAGAGCCAGATCCCCAAGGCCTGCAGGGGATACAAGGACATCAACCTTCTGGCCGCCAAAGCTCCTGAAACCCGGCGGAACGCTGATCACGTTTTCCTGCTCGGGACTGATGCCGCCGGATCTGTTTCAAAAAATTGTCGCGGACGCGGCAAGGGATGCCGGCCGAAACGGGCAGATCGTCCGCAGGCTCTATCAGGCATCCGATCACCCCACGGCCCTGGAGTTTCCGGAAGGAACGTATCTCAAAGGCCTGATTTGCAGAGTCTGGTAAGGAAATTCCGATGAAAACATTTCGATCTGTCTTATGGGCTAATGCTTTTGCCCCTGTGGGTCATGGCCGCGCGGATGCAGCCACCCCCGGCATGGGCGCCGTTCTTAAAAACGCCCGGTTCATGTCCTACACCCCGCGAAGCTTTTCAGTGGTCAACGGACAGACAAAACCCGCATCATTGGAAGGCATTACAGCGGATCTGAAGCTGCTGCGCCCCGACTTTGACAGCCTCATCACCTATTCCTGCAGCAACGGCCTCGAGCATGTCCCGGCTGCTGCTGAAAAGCTCGAATATCTGGCCGTCATTGTCGGCATCTGGGACCCGAAATCCGAAATCGAAATCCAGAACGCCATCCGCCTGGCAAAAAAACACCCCAAACTGATCATTGCCATTTCGATTGGAAACGAGGGGATTTACGCCAAGCATTACACCCCCGCGGATGTTGAGAAAACACTCCTTCGCCTCAGAAAGGAGCTTCCGTCGATTTCCCTGACCACTTCAGAGCCTTTTTTCCTGTATCTGAAGCCGGAGTATTTCGATTTCTTCAACAAGATGGATCTGCTGCTTCCCAATATCCATCCCACGTTCGAAACATGGTTTCAATCCATCGGATGCCAAAAATGCCGCCGCCTTTGTCCTGAATGTGGCAGGCAAACTGCAATCCCGGTATCCAAAGCCCCTTATCGTCAAGGAAACCGGGCTTCCGTCCGGGCCTGCTTCGACAGGGTTTACCGAAGCATATCAAAGCGCGTTCTGGACCGAAATCCTGAAGCAGTCCGTGCCATCAGAAACCAGGGCCGTTTCCTGCTTTGAAGCCTTTGACGCGCCCTGGAAACCTGCGGTCACCAGAGGATATTTTCCCGGAAGTGATCATTTCCAGGAAGCGTATTGGGGATTTTTTACCGTGGAGGGAAAACCAAAGCCCGTGGTCAATGCCATTCGGTTAATCCGGGGGAAACGGTAAGACGTCAAAATTCTGATCGTCCGATCCGAATTTTTTCAGGCGGATTTCTCCGTTTTCCATCACCGCATATGTAAAATGCTGAATCCAGTCTCCGGTATTGCAATAGATTTTGCCGTTCCAGGAACGCATCTCCGGATAATGGGTATGGCCAAAAACAACGATATCCGGCCCTGCTTCAACATGTCTTTGGCAACCTGGCGATACGCATTCCGCTCGCTTTCCCGGGACCTGAAGTTGATTTGATCTCTGCTGGTCCGTGAAAACACTTCCGCCAGGGGGACGCCCCAATTGGGGTGAAGCAGCTTATAGATTCTCTGGCACAGGGGATTTCGCAGGATTTTTTTCAGAACCCGGTACCCGTGATCCGAAGGCATCAGCCCATCTCCGTGGCTCAAATAAATGGTTTTGCCCTGAAGCGTAAGATTCAGACACCCGGACGGGTGAACCGCAATGCCAAGTTTTTCAGACAGAAACGCCCCCAGCGCGAAATCATGATTTCCCGCCAGATAATGAATTTCGACGCCCTGTTTTTTCAGCCGCCTGAGCTCGTACAGCACATGAAAATAATCCGGACGAATGGCATGCGTGTATTCGATCCAGAAATCAAACAAATCCCCCATGATAAATAGCTGGCGGGCTTTATGGGTAATATCTTCAAAAAAGGCAATCAGCCGGGCTTCCCTTTCTTCGGCATCAGGCGCTTTTGCGCCCAGGTGGGCGTCTGAAATAAAATAAGCGGCATGGCTCATACGGTCATCTATCACTTCCATTGTCTTTGGGTTATGGGGTCGGATTTGCCGCCGGCATCGCATCCTGAACCAGCCACCGGATATGCGGGATGGGCGAGGATGGCGGCGATATGGCCGTTGAAATAGAACTGCTCGACGTTAAAGTCCTGATGTTTATAAGAAAGCGTCAGATGATGGTCATCCACAATCTCGATGATCCGGCACCTGGAAAGCCCTTGCAGTCCGATGCCAACGGATTTCAGCACCGCTTCCTTGGCGGTCCAGTAGCGGAAAAACAGCAGATCGTCTGCCTTCTCTCCGAGTTTCCATTCTGTTTCATCCGCCGCCATGCGATAAAGCCCGGGGGCGCAGGGTCTGATTTTCTCGATATCCACACCGATGGGAAAATCGGCCACAACCCCGGCCACGTACTCTGTTTTATGGGCCAGGGACCAGAAATACCCGCCAACCGGCAGCGGCGCGCCTTCCGGTGATTTCGTCAACTCGCCGATCCTGACCCCGCTTTGATGTGCCGAAAGCTGTACGGCTTTTCGGGCCAAGGCTGCTCAGCCGGATAACCTTATCCCGGCCCCGCAACCGGCGGTCCGCTTCCGGAACCGCCAGAATGACTGGGTAAATAGTCTTCAGTCTTCAACCTGTCCTTTCAGGAGAATCCGGCAATCGGCAACTGTTGCGCCCTGGCCTTGCGCATGAACCAGCAGCGGATTGACATCGATTTCCTGAATTTCCGGATGCCGGCAGACCAGATCCGAAAAGCTGACCAGCAGTTTCTCAAGAACAGCCAGATCCACCTTCGGCCTGCCCCTGAACCCTTCCAGAAGCCTGTATCCTTTTATCCCGCGGATCATGGCACGGGCGGAATTGCGCTGAATCGGCGCCAACCGGAAGATCACGTCCTGAAACACTTCCACAAAAATGCCGCCGGTGCCGAACATGATCAAGCGGCCCGAACATCGGATACCGGCTCATTCCCAGAATGACCTCTTCGCCGCGGGGGGCCATTTTCTGCATCAGAACCCCGCGAATTTTGGCTGTCGGATCATAGGCCGCCGCATTCCGGGTTATGGCCGCATGGGCCGCCCTGACCTCTTCAGCCGTTGCCAGGCCGACCTTGACGCCCCCGGCGTCGGATTTATGAAGGATCTGCGGGGAAACGATCTTCATCACCACCGGGTATCCGATCTGATCCGCTATCTCCGCAGCCTGTTCCGGACTTTCGGCCAGACGGGTCGGCAGCACCTTAAACCCGTAACAGGCCAGAAGATCCAGGCCTTCCAGTTCTCCCAGATTGAGCTGCCCTCCTTGATACAGGTTTCAATGATCCGGGATGCCCGGTCCGAATCATGTGAAAAAATAAAATCCGCCAGAACCTGCTGATTCAGCCACCTGGAATATTTATACAGCGCGCCGAAGGCTTTGGCAGCGTTTTCCGGAAATTTGTAAACCGGAATCCCCTGCTCCTGAAGGTATTTGACCCCGGCGGAAACATCCACCACCCCCATGAAACAGCACAGAATGGGCTTGGGCGTTCGACGGGCGATCCGGGCGATGGATTCGGCCGTACCCAGCGCATTGGTCATGGACTGGGGGGTCAGGATGACCAGCGCGCCGTCCACGCCTTCATCCCGGACCACGGCCCCCAGCGCATTTTCATACCGGTCCTGGGCCGCATCGCCGATCACATCCACGGGATTATGGATATTGGCCGTCTGCGGCAGATGGCTTGACAGGGCTTCCAGGGTTTCACCGTGAAACTGCGCCAGTTGCAGGCCCGAGGATACGGTCATGTCGGTTGCCACGATTCCGGGACCGCCGGCATTGGTGATGATCGCCACGCGATTTCCCTCGGGAATCTTTTTTCTCAGCTTCCCGAGATTGCTGAGATTCTTGTAGGCAAAGGCGGTTGCAAAATCAAAGAGTTCATCAATGGAGTCCACCCGGATGATGCCGGACTGGTTGAAAATGGCGTCATAAACCGCCTCCGAGCCTGCCAGCGCGCCGGTGTGGGAGGCGGCGGCCGCAGCGCCCGCATGGGTTCTGCCGGATTTTATGGCCAGAATCGGGGTGGGCCGCTCGCCGGTGGTGATTTCCCGGACTTCATCGATAAATTCATGGCCTCTTCGCAGCTCTTCCAGATAAATCATGATGACTTCGGTATCCGCATCGTTATGCAGATACCGCAAGCAGGTCCAGCTCGTCCACATCGGCCTTGTTGCCGATGGAAATGAATTTTGAAAACCCGAAATCCCGGTCTGCGGCAAAGTCAAGCACCGCCGTACAGAGCGCGCCGCTTTGCGAGATAAAGGAAACATTGCCGGGCTTGGGCATTCTTGCCGAGAAGCTGGCATTCAGCCGAACAGCGTCAAGGGGGTTGATGACGCCCAGGCAGTTCGGCCCGATCACCCGGATATCCGCCTCCCGGCACATGGAGACGATCCGGTTCTCGATCTCAAGCCCTTCGGCCCCCACTTCCCTGAAACCCGCGGACACGATGACGATCCCCTTGACCCCTTTTTGAATGGCCTCCGCAACGGCTCCCAGACAGGGCTTCGGCGGCAGGATGATCATTGCCAGATCGATGTCGTCGGGAATTCGGGTTATCGAAGGATAGGCCCTGACGCTGAGAATGGATCTGGCGCCGGGGTTGACGGGATACAGGGTTCCCTTGTATCCGCCTTTCAGGATATTTGCAAAAATATCATGCCCGACTTTTCCCGGCGTTGTCGAGGCCCCGATGACAGCAACCGATTGCGGTGAAAAAATGGCATCCAGCTTGTCCATTTCCCAAGACTCCTGATTTTATAAGTAATATTTGTTGATGCGGTTTCGAACCGCGACGTTTTATTCATTGTTTTTCCATTGATATTAGAGCTGACAATACCCTGATTGACGCTCGATGTAAAGACCATCATCGCATCGCGTTGTTTCGGTTTTTTCACTTTCAGGTGAACGACAAAACGATCCATCCGGTTAACGCAGCATGGTTTCCCGGCATTCCGGATTGACAGGAGAGATCATTTTTTCTATAAGCATCGTATAAACGGACCGACAGGGCAATGAACAGCGATAAGACGCTGTGGCCGGATTCACTGTTTTATCTCATCTGGGAAGACGACCGCAAAAGACATCTTAATACAATCTACCGGGAAAAGAGGCAAAAAAGATGACAAAAAAATGGGTATATCTCTTTGATGAAGTTCAACTGGTTGAAGCGTATGTCGGCGGAAGCCGGGATGCGGTTCGCGGCCTTCTGGGCGGCAAGGGCGCAAACCTTGCCGAAATGGCCAGGATCGACGTCCCCGTACCCCCGGGATTTACCGTAACCACCGAAGCCTGCAATACCTATCTGGCCGCAGGCAGCATTTTTCCCGAAGGCATGTGGGACCAGGAGCTTCAGGCCCTTCATGAGGTTGAAGCCAGAACCGGAAAATCATTCGGCGATGCGGAAAACCCCCTTCTGGTCTCCTGCAGATCCGGCGCCAAGTTTTCCATGCCCGGCATGATGGATACGGTTTTGAACATTGGCCTGAACGATGAAACCGCGGAAGGCATGGTCCGGCTGACCCAGGATGAGCGCTTTGTTTATGATGCCTATCGCCGGCTGATTCAGATGTTCGGCAGTGTGGTCATGGGCATTCCGGATGAGCATTTTGAAGAAGTGATCACGGCAACCCGGCAGCGCGCGAAGGTTGACAGCGATGCGGAGATTTCCGGCAAGGACTGGAGAGCCGTTACCGAAGAATTCAAGAATATTTTCAGACGTCACTCCAAGCATAAATTTCCCACGGACCCTTACGAGCAGCTCAGCCTGGCAACCGAAGCGGTTTTTAAAAGCTGGAACGGCAAAAGGGCCGTAGACTACCGGAATGCGGCCGGGATTGCGCATAATCTGGGTACCGCCGTCAGCATCGTAACGATGGTTTTCGGCAACATGGGCAACGACAGCGCCACGGGCGTTGCCATGACCCGCAACGGCTCCACCGGCGAGAATAAAATCGAAGGGGATTACCTGACCAACGCCCAGGGCGAAGACGTTGTGGCCGGAATCCGGCAGACCAAGGACATTTCCCAGTTGAAAACGGAAATGCCCAGAGCCTATGCGGAATTTGAAGCCATTGCCAGGCGCCTTGAAAACCATTACCGCGAAATGCAGGATGTGGAGTTTACCATTGAAAAAGGCAAGCTGTGGATGCTGCAGACCCGCGATGGCAAGCGAACCGCACAGGCCGCGGTCCGCATTGCCGTGGATATGGCCGAAGAAGGGCTCATCACCCGCCAGGAAGCCGTCCTGAGGGTCACCCCGGATCATGTGGATTTTTTCCTCCACCCCCAGTTCGACAGCAAGTCCAGACAGGCGGCCAAAGCATCGGGCGATTTTCTGGGAACCGGCCTGAATGTCTCCCCGGGCGCAGCCTTCGGCGTGGTGGCACTGGATGCCAATCTGGCGGAATCCTGGGCCAAGCAGGAAGGCAAACAGGTGATCATGGTCCGGGCCGAAACCCGGCCGGATGATGTTCACGGCATGCTGGCGGCCCAGGGCATTCTGACCAGCCGGGGCGGCAGAACCAGCCATGCGGCGCTCGTGGCCCGGCAGTTCGGAAAGCCGGCCGTGGTCGGCGTAACGGATCTGAGGATCGACATGATCAAACGCCGCATCATGATGAAGGACAAGGTCATCCGGGAAGGGGACTGGATCTCGATTGACGGCACGGTCGGAGAGGTTTATCTGGGGAAACTCAACACCACCATCCCGGACATCAACGACCCCTGGCTCATCAAGCTGCTGTCCTGGGCGGACAAATACCGGCGCCTGGGCGTCTGGGCCAATGCCGACTACCCGCGGGATGCGGCCCGGGCCAGGGAATACGGGGCCGAAGGCATCGGTCTGTGCCGCTCCGAGCACATGTTCTTTGAAACCGAGACGGCTTCCCTTTGTTCAGAAAATGATCATGACCGATCTGCCCATCGAACGGCGCGAAGCCCTCGACATGATTCTGCCGTTTCAGCGGGAAGATTTTTACGGCATCTTCAAGATCATGGACGGGCTTCCGGTCATCGTTCGCCTGCTGGATCCGCCGCTGCATGAATTTTTGCCCAACCATATCGATCTGGTCCGGGATCTGGCGGATTTGAAGCTTCGCATCAAGCAGGCCGCCAATCTGACGGAACTCGACGAGCTGCTCAACCAGATCCGCGCCAAGGAAACCGTTTTAAAAAGGCTGGAGAATCTGAGGGAATCCAACCCCATGCTGGGGATGCGCGGGGTCCGTCTGGGGATTCACATTCCGGAAGTCACCACCATGCAGGTCAAGGCGGTTTTCGAGGCCGCCTGCATGGCCACCAAGGAAGGCATTCATGTTCATCCGGAAATCATGATTCCGCTCACCTGCCATGTGAACGAGCTGAAGTGCCAGCGCGAGATCCTTGAGGCGGAAGCCAAAAAGGTCATGGATGACTGGGGCATGGATATCGATTATAAATTCGGAACCATGATCGAGATCCCCCGCGCAGCGCTGACAGCCGATAAGATCGCCGAATACGCCGAATTCTTCTCCTTTGGAACCAATGACCTGACGCAAACGACTTTCGGCATTTCACGGGATGACGCGGAAGCCAGTTTTCTGGTCCACTATCTGGAAGCAGGCATTCTGCCGCACAATCCCTTTACCACCATCGATCGGGAAGGCGTGGGAGAGCTGATGAAAACCGCCCTGACCAAGGGCCGGTCCGTCAAACCCGATCTGGAATGCGGCATCTGCGGTGAACATGGCGGGGATCCCCAGTCCATCCATTTATGCCATGAACTGGGGCTGACTTACGTGTCCTGCTCTCCGTTCCGGGTTCCCATTGCGCGCCTGGCGGCAGCGCATGCCGC
>CAWJRD010000032.1:0-24726 GCA_963845015.1 uncultured delta proteobacterium | reverse complement strand
TAGACCGGTTTCTTTGAAAGAATAGGAATGACGATAACAGATGAACTTTCACAGACGCCTTGCCGCACGCGGCTACTACGTGTCACCGGCTTATCTTCCCTTTTCATCATTGTCCCCGGCCCCTCTCAGAACCGTGCTGGCACTATTAACGCACACGGCTCCTCATCAGTACATTCACTTCGTTGCAAACAGATTCACCATAATCCTCGGCTTAGGAAGGGGATATTTCTTCAAGAGCTTTTTGAACTTCTCCCAGGACAAGCATCCACTTTTTCCACGACGGTTCAACCACTTGACGAGTAGTTTCCTGACCTCATGATTGAATTGACCGATTCCTTCCGAGTTGTCCGTCACCCCATAGTATGCAAAATGCCCCCGCAGCTTTGCGGCAGCCGTTTTCATCAGTTCCGGGGTGGGCAGAGTTCGGCTTTCCTTCAGCCATTCCTTGAAAGCAAGCAGCTTGGCTTTGAACTTCTTCCGGGATGTTTTACGCTTCATACGGAAACGCCTGCCATTCTGCGTTTTGCTGCAGAAATGCGTCAGCCCCAGAAAGTCAAACGTCTGGGGCTTCTCACCTCTTGCCTTGGCCCTCAATGCCGCCAGCGGACCGAATTCCAGGATCTTGGTTTTCTCGGCTGCGACCTCAAGCCCGAACTTTCCAAGACGACCGTCCAGCTCCGTCCTGAATTGCTCCGCATCAGATCTGCGCTGAAAACAAACCACAAAATCATCAGCGTAACGGATCAGACGCGCCAGCCCTTCGCAGCTCTTGATAAAGCGTCGCGTAAACCACAGGTCAAGCGCGTAGTGAAGATAAATGTTCGCCAAAATCGGCGAGATGTTCCCCCCTTGAGGGGTACCCTCTTCCGTGGCCTTGAACAAACCATTCTCCATAATCCCGGCTATCAGAAAACGCTTCACATAGCGCAGCATCCGCTTGTCGGCTATCCGGTGACCCAGAAAATCCATCATCCAGTCGTGCTGAACATTGTCAAAGGAAAATACAACACACTACCCACCTCGATGGTTTTCCATCTGAAGTAACCATCCTGCGCGATTCCCATCCCTTACAAGGAAAATCGCTTCAGCTCTTCGGCTGGGCGCATCGAAAAGGTGTCTTGAATCTCACGCTGGTGCTTCCAGACGGCAGCCGTTCATATATCCCCGCATCATGGACAGATCTGGATCCCAACATTTTACCCGATGTTAAACCCCAAACCGCAATCATTGGTTCTATTCTTCATTTGCTTCAGGCCCGCAAAGTTGTTGACGCTCTCCTATGCAAGCTCGATGATTATGAGCAAAGGCCCAACCCCTTCAAAGAAGGAGAGCAAACATGCATCAACAACTATCCCTGTGGCCCCAAGAAAAGTCCCAGCAACCCGGCATCTGGCAAAATCTCACCCCCGGCAGCAAAAACGAGCTCATCGCCGCCCTGGCCAGATTGATCGCAAAGGCAGTTCGTCCACCAGAGAAGAATCAACCCCGGGAGGTCAACCATGAGCCTTAATGAAAAAATCAAAACCACTCATCTTAACCGTTGCACTTATGTCTATGTACGCCAATCCACCGCATCCCAAGTCCAACATAACCGCGAGTCTACGGACCGTCAGTACAAGTTGGCCGATCGAGCCGTCCTTTTGGGTTGGCCCCAATCACAGATCCGTATTATCGATGAAGACCTGGCCCGCTCCGGCTCGACAACCTCAGATCGCAACGGCTTTGCCACCATGACCACCGAGGTTGCCTTAGGCCACGTGGGCCTCATCCTTTCCATTGAAGTCTCCAGAGTGGCCCGCAATAATGCCGATTGGTACCGATTGCTGGATCTGTGCGGTGTAACCGACACCTTGATCGGCGACGAAGATGGCCTCTATCATCCAGGGCTCTTTAATGATCGGCTGCTCCTGGGGCTTAAAGGCACCATGGCAGAGGCCGAACTGCATGTCATCCGCGCGCGTCTTGAAGGCGGTATCCGTAACAAGGCCGCCCGAGGTCAACTTCGTCGCGGGCTTCCCGTCGGCTTTGTCTGGGGCGAACAGGATGGAGATGTCCTTTTTCATCCCGATCAGGCCGTCACCGAAGCCATTCAATCCATCTTTGACAAATTTACTGAAATGGGCTCGGTTCGCAGGGTTTGGCTCTGGTTTCGTTCCAGGAACCTTGTCTTTCCTCTGCAGTCCAACTCCTTTGCCGACATTCAATGGGCCACACCCACCTATACCAAAATTCACCATGTCCTGACCAATCCGGTCTATGCAGGCGCTTATGTATATGGTAAAACACAACAAGAACGCTTTGTGGATCAAAGCGGAAGACTAAAAAAACGCGTTCGACGTGTGCCCCGGTCCCAATGGCAGGTCCTGATCCAAAATCACCACAAAGGCTTCATTGATTGGAACACGTATGAAATGAACCGGCACCGCATCTCCAAAAATGCTCATCCGACTACTCATCAAGCTACCGGATCAATCCGCGAAGGCGCTGCCCTACTGCAAGGCATCGCCACCTGCGGCCGCTGTGGCCGTCGTCTCAGAGTATATTATCAGGGCCGACACTCCACCCCGGGCTACTATTGCACAGCAAACACCTTGGCTAACGGCCGGGGCCTGCATTGTATGCGCGTCGGAGGCGTACAGATCGATCAAGCAGTCTGTCGAGCCTTTCTCGATACTGTCGCTCCAGCAGGCATCGAAGCGGCCATTCTTGCCGAAAAAGACTTCGAAGCCGATCAACAGCTCTCCCTCAAAAAATGGCGCTTACAGGTTGAACGGGCACAATATGAGGTCCAACGGGCCGAACGCCGTTATCGGGCCGTAGAACCCGAGAACCGCCTGGTAGCCCGTACACTGGAAGCCGACTGGGAGCGCAGCTTAAGTGAACTTTCCGCTGCCCAAGCCGAACTTGTACGCCACCAACACCAACTCCAGGGTCGTTTAACCGATGAGCAGCGTACACGCATTTACACCCTCGGAACCGATTTAATGCGCGTATGGGAAGCCCCAACCACTACCGACCGCGACCGCAAGGAGTTGTTTGCGACCTTGCTGGAGGAAGTCAATATATCGATCGAACCCGGCCAGCACAACGTCCATCTGGTCTTGCGCTGGAAAGGAGGCGCGATCTCTCATATCGATCTTCTCCTCAAGCGCCGCAATACGCCGCCTATCCGAACTGACGAAGACACCATCGAACTGGTACGACGTTTGTCCGTACATCATTCTGACAGCGTCATCGCCGGTATTGTAAACCGCCAAGGCCGCCGCACAGCCCATGGGGACCGCTTTACGGCCAACAAAATCGGAAACCTTCGCCGCTATTGGAAGATCCCTCGATTCGATCCTACCCTCACCCCCAAGGAAGGCAAACTGGTCACGGTCCAAAAAGCCGCTGAAATGCTCGGCCTTGCCCCCTCCACCATTCATCGATGGCTTTCTGACGGCTTTATTGCCGGTGAACAGATCACTCCAGGAGCGCCATGGCGCATCCGCATCACAGAGGAGCTTCGTTCCCGCTTCGTTGAACAGCCGCCCGAAGGATATGTCTCGATGATTGAGGCGAAAAGCATTCTCGGTGTATCCAGGCAAACCGTGTTGCAGCGTGTAAAGCGCGGTGAACTCTCAGCCGTCCATGTACGCTGCGGAAAACAAAAAGGATTAAGAATCAAAGTGTTAGACAACCAACTCAACCTTTTTAACAACCTATCATGAAAGGAGTGTAGTATGAAGAGGTTTCCAAGAACCCTTTGATGTCAGCCTCTACGATGACATGAACACTGCCACCTTGCACCTCTATACTCAGCTTGCGCAAAGCATCCTGGCAGCCGCGTCCCGGACGAAATCCGTAGGAGTCATCTATGAAATCTCCCTCAAAGATCGGCTCCAGCCGATTCAAAAGCGCCCGCTTGGCATACCCGGTCATAGACCGTTGGAATGCCTAACCCTCTGAACTTTCCCGGCTGCCCGGCTTTCGGAATTAGATGTTGCCGTACAGGGTATGGAAGGTACGCCATCTGTCTTCAGTTCCTCATGAAGTCGATCAAGATGGCTTCATCGAGATTTTCTGCAAAATCCTCAAGGCTCTGACCATCTATCCCTCCGCTTCCCCCGTTACGCCTTACCTTCTCCCATGCCAGTTCCAAATTCTTCCGCTTGTAGACCTTGTCCACCAATGAGTGAACCTTCCTTGCTCCCGTTGGGTTCAGCCAGTCGGAAAGTCTCCTCGACCAATGACTTCTGGGTTTTTCAGTAAGCAAACTTAGGTCCTTCCCCTTGGCTGTGCCCACCGTTTCCAGCTTCGTGCCCGTTTAGGGTTCACCTTATTCACTTTCTCCGGCCAGCGAGGCGTTACCCCCGCTTTTGGATATGGCCCCCCTCATCCGGGAGCCAGAGGGACTTTAACCCTCCTGACTTGAGCGCTGTCCAGCGCACACTATAGCGCCATCCGACTCCCCGATACCTGTTTGCCTTTCTCCCTTTATTATCTGTTGTCCGGCATACTCGCATCCATGCAAGAGGTTTCAGGGCCTCCCGGGTTCCCACGTGTTCACAATGTCCGACATGCCATGCTCTATGACCCCGGGGAAGCTCCACCGGCTCGCCTTCGTACGCCGGCTTTGTGTTGATTTCCGCTATCCTAACAGCGTCATCCTTCCCTTGTTTTATGTATTTCGAGGCTCTATCACTTCAACCTTACGGCTTACGGCCTGCCGTCTTGCTGTCCTACGCTTAACCACAAGAGGTTACCCCCTTGGGTCCAAGGACTTGCTACCCGGTGGCTGGCAAGACCTTCCGGGGCGGGATTCGCACCCGCTAAAACACGCGACCTTGCCCGGCCGCACTAGGATAACAAATGGTTGAGAGGTGCTTTTTGACTCATTTAACTGGCAAACTTGATTCGCTCACGTGAAAACACCGTTCGCCAGTGTGTACTTGTTTAACGCCATTTCGATCTGCAAATGCAGTTCACGATTTTCAAACGGCTTGTTGATAATTCCGAACGCTTCCGCTTCCCGAGCACGCTGGATCGTGACATTATCGGTATGAGCCGTCAGAAGAACCACTGGTATCTGAAATTCTCGACAGATCACGTCCGCTGCAGCGATACCGTCCATGGTTCCTGCCAGGCTGATGTCCATCAGCACCAGTGATGGCCGCAACAGGCGTGCGAGCTTGATTGCTTCCTCTCCGGTGTCTGTTAAGCCCATAAGCCCATAGCCCAATCTTCGGAGCTTATTGGCGATGTCGGCGGCCATAATGGCTTCGTCTTCAACAATCAAAATGGTGGGGTAATCATGACGGCCTTCCTTTTACATTAAATCTGATTTGGAACTCCGTGCCAGGACCGGAACCGGCTTGTACCGTGCCGTGCATTTGCCCAGCCAGCATTTGTACCAGGCGCAGTCCAAGTGATGAGGATTGCCGCCAGTCCAGATCCACGGGCAGACCAACTCCGTTATCTCTCACACTCAAGCAGACAGCCCCTGTAGAAGGATCGTATTCCAGGGCAACGGCAGTTTCACCGCAGCTACCGCCTGGAAAAGCATGTTTTATGGCGTTACTGGCCAGTTCATTTAGAATCAACCCGCAATTCACTGCCATATCGATTGGAAGAATTAATGGCGCAAACGTCATGGTGAGACGGACTTTATCGGCCGCCAGACCGTAGGAGTGCCAGAGATAGTTCAGTAAACTGGCGGCATAATCGGCAAAGTTCAACTGTGCCAGATCCTCGGTCTGATATAGTTTTTCGTGCACCAGTGCCATTGTCATTATACGGCCGCGCACATCACTGAGTACACCTAGTACCTTCTCGTCGGATAGAGTGTCAGTCTGTAAACTGATCAGACTGGAAACGATCTGAAGGTTGTTCTTGACCCGGTGATGAACTTCCTTTAACAATATCTCCTTTTCCGTCAGCGATGACCGAATCTGCTCCTCTGCCAAATTGCGCGTGGTGAGGTCAATGTCCACACAGAACAATTCGGGAGCGCTTCCTGGTGCCTGCACCATGGCATGGCTTGAAAAAACCGCTACGGGTGAGCCATCCTTTCGCATGCGAAACTGTTCTGATGCGGGTATGAGATCTCCGGTTTCGGCCATCTGCTGAATCGCCTGTGCAAAATCTTCCCGCATTTCCGGCGGAATGATCAGATCCAGCAAATTATGACCGACAGCCTCTTGTGCGCTGTATCCATAGAGCCGCTGAGAAGCAAGGTTCCAGTACCGAATCGTGCCATCCGGTGCATAGCCCTGAACCGCCACCGACGGGATGTCCTGGAGCAGACTGCGAAACCGATTTTCGCTCACCATCAGTGAATCCTGTGTCTTCCGGATCTCATTAAACTGTTCTCTGAGCGAAACCGCCATCTCCTGGTAATTATGACAAAGAGCATTCATTTCAGTGATCCGGCTTCCAGGCCAGGTAATTTCTTTACCATTCATAAACAGCTTGTCTGGAAGGTCACAGGTGCTCTGACGCAGGTTTTCAAGTGTGACAATAGACCGACGGCTCAAAAATTCAGCAAGGATAAGAGCCCCGAGTAAAATCAGGAACAGCAAGGTCAGTCTGCCGGTGAAATTGTTGTAAAGCATTTTCTGGAAGGGCGCTATCGGCTGCTCCAGTATCAGTTTCCATTCCGCCAAATCGCCGATATCGGTTTCCACGACATAGAACGATTTCGACCAGCGTACCGAGTTCGGTGTATTGGAAGGCACAATCGGTATCCACTGACTGATCTCTGCATCAAGATGATTGATCGTTCCCTTGCCGCGTACAAAGGGTGTCATCACCATTTGATCGGTGCGGTTGGTCATAATGACGCTGCCTTTTTTATCAACCAGTGTGTAAAGGGTGGAATTTTCATGATGACTGTAATCGAGGCGCTGCCTTACCTGCTTCAAGTCGAGAATTCCGCCGAGGTAGCCGCCGAATTCGCCATTAACGACCACCGGCGCAAGTACTGCAATCATTGGCTTGGGAGTGCCGACCCGTCCCATGACCACTTCCGAGAGCATCGGTTTGAGCCTTTGTTTGAGCGTCGGGATATAAGGACGGTCAGAAAAATTTTTACCGATGTTCTGCTGTCCCAGTTCATCAAACAGGGGAAAGAAGGCTGTGCTGTTGGCTTCCTTATCCATCAACCCGATACGCTGAAAATTGAAATCCGATTTCTTTGCCTGTTCCAGAAAGGGTTGCATCTGCTTGAGGAGTTCTCGAAGCAGCCATCTCGGCCAGATTGACAATGGCTGATGTTCTGTTCATCACCCAGTTTTGCAGACTATGAGATGTATACAAGCTAACCTGCTTCAGTGAGGTGCGGATATTGAGGTCGGTTTCGGAAAAATCGGCCCTGCCGCTGATTATCAGCATGATCAGTGCTGGGAACAACACGAAAAAGGATAGCAGGTTATAGATAATATCACGGTATGATGTCAGCGATGAGCGGGACCAGAGCATCAAAACAGTGAAAATCAGTCGAGCGATAAGGGCATTGGTGATACCGTTCACCGCCTGTTTGGTCATAACAACAGAGACGTTGCTGAAAGGAACATGCATGACGACATGGTAGAAAAGGTAAACCAGCGGGATACCGATGATGGCCCAGTAGAGTGTATCTGCCAACACCAGCCCTATATTATGTCGACCAATCAACCAGCCGACAACTGCCACCTCAGCGGTCATGATGATCACGGCATAGGGGTGATTCCAGAGAATATAGGTAGGGCTGGCAATGATGACGGACGCAAAAATCCCCCGACCAGGTCCGAAGATCTGCAGCGCTAACATGGCGAAGATGCTGCCGAAAAGAAAATCAAGATTGAGAAAGATCTCGAACCTGAAATAATTACCTGCCAGACCTGCAACGATCAGAGCTATGCCAAGCAGGGTTGAGCGGGTAAGGTTGCCTTCCTGGTTTTCAGTCATTATCTATTTCCTTATGTTGCTTCTCCGACGGGATAATAGAATCAGTTTGTCCGGACTCCTACGCATCTATGCTGTCAGAAATATCATTGAGCACTTTTCAGGCCATTTCAGCCAGATCAAGTGTTGCGTAAGTCTTTTTGAGAATCCATTTGGCGCCTATATCCTTGGAACGATTTTAATTGTTTTAATTGCTGAAACAGATACAGAGAAAACCTACAAATTCACATATTGGTGGAGTTATGCTTACTTGCATATATTGTTGAGTCCGGCCATCTTCATGGATACGAATGGTATTCATAAGAAAACCGACCTGTGAATATTTCTGCTTAGAATAACAAATACTTGAGCCGACCAGATTTTCTCGATATGAATTAGAAATCAGGGAGGAAAGGGCATCGCTTCATTTCCTCCCTGATGATGATATGTTTTTAATCCGACATCGCTTTCTTGTGGGCAGCTTCCATGCGGCCTGCTTCCGCTTCCGCTTTGACCGCTGCGCCGATGGGCTTCACGTCCACGGTTACCTTAAGAATCTTGCCCGTGAAGGCATTGTCGCGTTCCTTGTAGTCCGCCGTAACCGGCGTGGCGTCATCCACGCCAACGGCCGCCGTCTCGTCGGCCGAAAAGATCATCGGTTGCGTGCGTTCGATCCGACCGCTGGCAACCTGCTCGCCATTCACCAGAATTGTGGCCGTGCCGCCCTTGCCGATTCCGCCGCCGTCATAGTCGAAGTTCATGCGGATGGTGGCCTTGCCCGGCGCAACCGCATCCGGGGCGGCGACCTTGAATTCCTGCAGCCCCAGGAAGTTGTAGCAATAGGCCGGCTTGCCGTCCTTGAGATACAGGCTCCAGCCGCCGAACCGTCCGCCTTGGACCAGAATCACGCCATTTGCGCCACCCTCCGGTATCACAACGTCCGCCGTGATCGAGAACGACCGGTTCTTGATGTTGATGAACACGTTTTCGCTCATCGAGTCCATGCCTTCCGAGAGCGTGAGCGAGGTACGGTCACCCATCAGGTCCGGCCGGCCTGCAAGCTTCGCATTGACGCGTTCAACGCTGCGATCGTCAATGGGCAGAACGCGGTTCTTGATCGCCTCCTTGATGAAGAGGTCCTTCATTTCCTTGAGCTTCTTCGGATTGGTCGCAGCCAGATCGTTCACGAGGCTGAAGTCGTTACGCGTGTCGTAGAGCTCCCACTTGTCATCCAGCAGTTTCGCGCGGGGCACTCTCTCCCACGGCGCCTTGTGAACGGTGCCGGCAAACCAGCCGTCCTGGTAGATGGCGCGATTGGCGAAGATCTCGAAGTACTGGGTCTTGTGCGTGCTCATGGCTTTGGCATTGTCGAAGGTGTAAACCATACTCACGCCTTGAATCGGTACCTGAATGGTGCCATTGACGCTCTTGGGCTCGGGCAGTTTCGCAGCTTCGAGCACGGTGGGGGCCACGTCGATGACATGGTGCCACTGCGAGCGAATCTCGTTTGGCCGCTTTGATGCGCTTGGGCCACGAGACGATCATGCCGTTGCGGGAGCCGCCGTAGTTGGAGGCAATCTGCTTGGTCCACATAAAGGGCGTGTCGCCCGCGACAGCCCAGCCCGCGGCCATGTGCGGATAGGTTGAGGGTCCGCCCCATTCGTCGTAGTGCTTGAGCATATCCGCCACCGTCTCCTGAACGCCGTTGAAATAGGTCATCTCACTGAACATGCCGCTCATGCCGCCCTCGGCGCTGGTTCCGTTATCGCCGAGGATGTAGAAGATCAGGGTGTTATCCATCTGACCGACTTCACTGATGGCATCGAACAGCCGGCCGATCTCGTGGTCGCAGTATTCCCCAAAGCCGGCATAGACTTCCATCTGGCGGGCAAAGAGCTTCTTCTCGTCGGCGGACAGCTTGTCCCAGTCCTGGATGGCCTCGGGCTTATTGGCAAGCTTTGTACCCGGCGGCACCACGCCCAGTTTGATCTGGCGCGCCAGTGTTTCCTCGCGCAACGCGTCCCATCCCTTATCGAACCGGCCTTTGTTCTTCTCGATCCATTCCTTGGGCACATGGTGCGGCGCGTGGGTAGCTCCCGGCGCAAAATAGATGAAGAACGGCTTGTCCGGCGTGAGCGCCTTCTGGAATTTCATCCAGGAGATCGTCTTGTCGGTCATGTCGGTCATGAAGTTATAACCCTCGTAGTGAGGCGTGGGGACTCGAGCCATCCCGTCATAGAGTGTGGGTGACCACTGGTCGGTCTCCCCGCCGTAGAAGCCGTAGAACTTGTCGAAGCCCGAACGCGTCGGCCAGCGGTCGGTCGGCCCGGAGAGGCTGACCTCCCAAGGCGCGGTCTCGTGGTTCTTGCCGAAGAAGGCGGTGCTGAATCCGTTCAGGCGGAGCATTTCAGCGAGCGGCGCGACGTTATTCGGTCGCTGTCCCGTATTGCCCGGGAAAGCCGTGGCCGTTTCGGTGATGCCGCCCATGTTGTTCATGTGGTGGTTGCGACCGGACAGCAGGGCGGTCCGCGTCGGCGAACAGACGGCCGTGGTATGGAACTGATTGTAACGGATTCCCTGCTCGGCGAGGCGATCGGCCGCAGGCATGCGCACCGGTCCGCCGAAGGCGCTGGGCATACCGAATCCCATGTCATCCACGAGAACGATCAACACGTTCGGCGCACCCTCCGGCGCCTTGACCTCAAAGCGGGGCGGCGGCGTGGCATCGCGAGCGTCAAGCACGGTGCTATGCGGGGTCTGCGGTTCGTGGATCGGCAGCTGCGTGCGATCCGGTTCTGCCGCCATTGCCGCGGCTGCGACGCATACCATACCCAGAACCATGCTGAATATGCTTAATACGGTTTTTCTTTTCATATCATGCCTCCTTATATCGAGTTTCTTTTCCGTTGGATTGACCTGAAAGCACCGCCTTGATTCATGGCAGCCTGTAAATAACCCCGCCCCAAGTGAGTCCTGCACCCAGACCGATGAACATGACATTGTCCCCGGACTTCAGCATTCCTTTCTCCATCAGCTCATCCAAGGCTATGGGAATCGTGGCTGCGGTGGTATTTCCATATTGCTGAATATTATTATAGATCTTTTCCTCCGGGATCTTCATGCGATCCCGGAAAGCTTCATTTATCCGCAAGTTGGCCTGGTGGGGAACAACCATGTCCAGATCTTCCGGTTGAAGACCTGCTTTATCCAGCAGTTCCCGGGCTACTTCAGGCAGCAGGGTGACCGCCAGTTTGAAAACGGTTTTCCCGTCCATGTAAGGGAAAAACGCTTGTTTGGCCAGAACCTCCGCATTCATGATCGGGCCGCTTTTCTGCGCCGGAACCCCCGCTTTCAAAACACCTGCATATTTTCCATCCGCATGAAAGACAGATGCCAGAATACCGATTTCCTTGTCGGTCTCTTCACCCTCGATGCAGACAGCGCCCGCGCCATCGGCAAAAATAACCGCCGTATCGCGATTCTGCGTGGTCAGTTCAAGAAAACGGCTCTGGGTTTCAGCCCCGACCAACAGGATTTTCTGTGCCTTGCCACTTTGGATATAAGCATCACACAATTCCAATCCATGCAGAAAACCGGTGCATTGTTGGCGAATATCGAGTGCCGGGACTTTTTTAGCCCCCAGTTTATGTTGAAGGATGACACCTGAACCGGGGATATAAACATCGGAGGTCATGGTGGCGAATACAATCAGATCAAGATCGGCAGGTTCCCAACCGGCCTTTTCAAGGGCTATCCTTGAAGCTTCCAGCGCCAGGTCAGATGTTCCCACGTCATCACCTTCTTTCACCCAATATCTGGCCTCAATCCCTGTACGTTGGCGTATCCATTCATCCGAGGTGTCCAAAATTCTGGCCAAATCGTCATTGGATACGTGATGGTCCGGTACGAACCTGCCTGTGCCTTTAATAATTGATCGTTTCATAATTTGATGCCGTTTGTCGTCTACGGAAAGGCTGAAGCGCCCTGTCCTGTTGATAAGAAGTTTTTGGCTTATCACTGTTTTCGGATAATATTGTCAAGTGGAGCCATTTGACCCATCCAGCACTCTTCTTATTTTTTGTGAAAGCTCTGAAATATTATATGGTTTTTGAATGAACCCGTTGCATCCCCTGCGCATGATTTCGTGCGCCTGGCCATTCATGGAGTATCCGCTGGAGAGGAGAACCGGTATTCCCGGCTGAATTTCACGAATGCCGTCAAACGTCGTGCTGCCGTCCATCCCCGGCATGATCATGTCGAGAATGACCAGATCGATTTCATTTCCCATGTTGTTGATTGTCTCGACAGCCTCCCGACCTCCTCTGGAAACGATGACATGATAGCCCAATCTCTCCAGTATTGCCTGGCCGACTTCAATGATCATCTCTTCGTCATCAACCAGAAGAATGGTGGCTGATCCTTTGATGAGGCTTCCTTTCAGGGGAGCCTCCTGATCCGCTTCCTTGCCCGATACCGGCAGATAGATGTTGAAGGTGGTACCATGACCGATTTCACTGTAAACCGTGATCATGCCGGAGTGATTCTTGATGATACCGTACGCTGAAGCCAGCCCCAGGCCGGTTCCCCGGCTCTTTTCCTTGGTTGTAAAAAACGGATCGAATATTCGCAGACGGGTGGCTTCATCCATGCCGGCGCCGGTATCCGTGATTGAGACCTTGACATAACGCCCCGGTTTTGTTTGATGGGGTTTGCAGTGTACCTCATCCATCGTTACGATCTTTGTCTCCAGATACAGCTCTCCCCCTCCGGGGGGCATGGCCTGCCATGCATTGATATACATGTTCAGCAGCACCTGTTCGATCTGTCCCCTGTCCGCTTCAATCACCACGGGCGATGGCTGACATTTGGTATGAATCTGGACTTCTTTTTTAGTCCGGCCGAACATGGCGGAGGTGCCGAGCACCAATTCATTCATATCGACGGGCTTGATTTCGTATTTGCCGCCCCTGGCAAACCCCAGCAGTTGTTTGGTGAGGTTCGTGGCACTGCGGATGTATCCCTCAATGGCATGGATATGATCCCGATGGGGATGGGAGGTCTCCAGATCCAAAGAAATCAGTGATGCGCGCCCCTGAATGCCCATCAACAGATTATTGAAATCGTGGGCGACACCGCCGGCAAGCGTTCCGATCGCCTCAAATTTCTGGGCCTGCTGAAGTTTTGCTTCAACCAGCTTGCGTTCCGTAATGTCGCGGGCTGATGGATATGATATGTGGAACGCCTTTCAGTGAAATGACTCTGGCAGACATTAGGGCGGTAATCAGGCTGCCATCTTTCCTTCGGAATTGCGTTTCGAGGTTGTCATAAAAACCATTTTCCCGAAGACCCCGAACCAACTTTTGCTGGTCGGCAGGATCATGCCATATGCCTATTTCCAAAGACGTCCTGCCGATAACCTCTTCACGGGTAAAGCCGGTCGCCCGGATGAACCCTTCGTTGATATCCACATATTGGCCGTCCTCCAGGCGATGGATGTTCACTGAATCCGGACTGAAATCAAACGTCAGGCGGAATTTTTCCTCGCTTTCTCTCAGCGCATCTTCAGTTAGCTTGCGGTCGGTGATGTCGTGAACAATGGAATAGAGAAGACCCTTTCCCACGATCTCGATCTTGTTGCTGAACACTTCCACATCCCGGATGCTTCCATCCGCCTTCTGGTGGCGAAATTCAAATCTGGCGGACTCCAACGTTGCAGCTTTCTCCATTTCGGCCTTCACAGCCTCAGGAGACAGCACGTTGATCTGCTGAATTCTCATTCGCCTGAGTTCCTCAATCGACCACCCGTAAAACCTCGACGCTGCTTCATTGGCATCGATGATATTCCCCGTATCCGGATCAATGATCAGATTGACTGCGGCGTGTTGTTGAAATAGCTTTCGGAACCGTTCTTCACTCTCTCGCAGCGCATTCTCCGCTTTTTTACGTTCAGTGATATCGAGGGCAGTGAATGTCACTCCCGCAGCGAGATCCATGGGATTGATGGGGGTAGAGCTCATCAGTATGTCGATAATGCGGCCATCTTTACATTGCCAGAGAGTTTCTACCGTGCCGGTTCCACACTTGGAGAATCTGACGGTATTTTTCCGTGCCCACATATTCAAATTGGGCATCGCTGGGGTACAGCATTCTGGCGCTCTGGCCGATCATCTCTTCCCGGCTGTAACCGACCATATCACAGACCCTGTCATTGACAGCCAGCAATATCCGGTTGCTCACAACGCCGATCCCTGTGGGCGCGGCCCGGAAGATACTTCTGAGTAAACGCTCGCTCTTCCGCAGATTCCGCTCCATCTGCTTGCGCTCGGTGATATCGCTCAGCACAATATGGCACACGGGCGCGCCACTTTTATCCAGTACTGTAGTAGCTGCCAGATGTGCCCAAAATACCATGTCGTCCATTTTCAACATTCGCAAATCACATGTCTGCGCCCCACCGGACTCAAAGAGATGTTTGCTGAGCAGGCAGTAGATGCTCTGGTCTTCATTGTGGATGAAACGGGTGAATGGCTGATTGATCAGCGCGTCCTGAGACGCACCCAGCAAGGTAACGGTGGTAAGATTGGTCTCGATGATCAGCCCTTGTTTACTGATGGAGCAAAACCCCACAGGGGACAGGTTATAGAAGTCTAAATAGCGCGCTTGCAAGGCGGCCAGTTCCGTCTGCGTCCGGCGCAGTTCGGCGGCATCACCCGGTCGGTTATGGTTGCTGATCAATAGCGTCTCCCCCATCCGTTTTCACTCCGAATCTGATTGCACTGCTTCCGTTGCTTGATCAAGCCTCTATTTTCACAATATCCAGAATTACCCTATGACAATGCTGACATTCCTGTCAAACAAATTGCTGCATTTCGGAATGTTGATCATGTGCACCGTAACTCATGCGCTTTGGAGTCATGCGGTCCGGTACGAATTTCCGGATTTCCGTTGCACGGTCCGAGAAAAGCCAGGTGATACCGCGGTTTATTTCCCGATACAGGCAGTTTCTGGAATTTATGAATCCGGTACCCATGGGAAGTCGATTTCGAGACAACTTTTTCAAGATGCCATTTTGAATCAGCATGTAATGTCCTGCCATTCCGCCGTAGCCTCTCTTCAGGACCATATCCGAAACAGCGCCGGCATTTGTTTCCGCAATCGGAATCATTGTTTCCGGGGGGATGAAGGAGATGGCGGAAAATAGATGCGGGTGAAGCGAGAGCAGATGAAAATCCCTGGCGGGCTGCAAGGGAGAAAACAACTCTGAAAGGACTCCGTTCAGGCGTTTTGAGGCCACGGTATGCGGTTTTATTTCCGCCATCAGGTGCAGCTTGCCGCCGTATCTTTGAATCACGTCGGCCAGGGGAGGAATCATCGGGAACCTTGATTTTACCGCTTTTAGGCTCAGATCCCCGATGATTGCATTCTCTTTGAAGAGGCGCCGGCAGTCCGGGTCGTGGGAAACCACCGGCTGCATGTCCCGGGTCCATTGAATGTCGAACTCGATTCCCCATATGCCTTCCGCCTTTGCCTGGTCAAATGCTTGCAGCGTGTTCTCATATACCCGGCGGTTGTCATAAATGCCGCGGTGGGATATCAGCCGTGCATTTTTTAGTTTTTCGGGCGCCGGCTCCGGTCGGGGAAGTTTTTCCGAAAGAAAATCCGAAACTCTGAAAAACGCATTTTCTATCCAAAACGGCAAAGCCATTTCACCTCCCTTGCATTTTATCGGAAATAACCGGATTGGATTTTCGCTTCATCAATTTACCCCCTCACGCCGCAGCCATGTTTTCGTAGAAAGGCGATGGGATCGTCGGGTACACGCGGTACACATGGCGGAATACGTCTTCCGCTTTCATGCCGGCAGGCAGCCCACCGGGTGTGATGATCTCCAGCCGATCGTGATAGATATGCACCTGCACATTTGCGGTGGAACGGTAATCCCGGTGGGCGATGGCGTTTACCAGCGCCTCGCGCGGGGCATCATTTGGCAGCTCCAGCCGCTCATCCAGCCTCTGGCGTGGGGAATGAGCGCAGTATTGAACCTGGACTGCATGTAGGCCATGCAGTCCACATAGATGGAATATAGGTCGCCGGAGAAATCCCTGCGATCAAGAATGTTCACATTGGTCGTGCCCCGAAAAAGCGCGCAGGTCACTCCAGCGCGCAGGGTATAGCGGCTGATGTCATCACATAGCAGCCAGGCACCGGCGTGGGTCATTCCGCCGTCATAGGCCTTCTGGTCCGCAAACTGCGTCAGAAAGTATTCGTAAATGCGGCCGAACACATCGCCGGATACGCGCTTGAGCTCATCGGGATTGAGCGTGCGCAGGAGCTGGCCGAGAACGCCGTTGTCAAGTTCCTGGTATTCGCTTTTGGGCAGGACGCCGCGCAGATTCTCATAATCGCCTTCGATGGATTCCATGGCCTCGATGTGTTCAAGCTGTGACAATGTCCGCTCCGCCCTTTCCACGTATCACAGCTCACCTCCAAACATGGTCTCATCCGTGTCCGCTGGATGCTCTGACTCGGCATGCCTTGTTCTTAAATTCATCGCTTTATGGCTGATTTCATCGATGGATAAGCCCTCATCCAGACATTGCTGTCGCCATTTCGTATAGTCGAAGGGTTCTCGCTGAATTAACGCCACAAATCGCTCCGCCTCGATGTCGCCAAGATACTTCGTAAGGACTTGGAGTCCTCGCAGTCGTAGTTCAGTATCGGTAATCATAAGTTGCACTCCTTGATAAAGCGAATCGGATCGGCGATCGTAATGGTATTTACCAGGCTTGAACAGTTAAGGATTCTATCGTCTGTGGTGAGAAAATACGCACATTTGGCGGCAATGGCGCAGGCGACATGCAGGGCATCCAATTGTGGCAGGCCTTTTTTGTCCAGGGCATTGGCCGTCTCCAGCAGTTCGACGCTCTCCTGAACATCCAGCATGGCATAATCCTTCCAGCCGCTAATGCGTACCTTGCGCTCCTGATATGGGTTCTTGTCGTTCTCATAATCCAGGATATAAGACCAAACCAGTTGAAATGCGCCAGAGCGGATTTCTTCCTGAATTTTCAGTTTCGCCTCTGCTTCAAGCCTCACTCTGATTTGTGATTGATCATCGAACGGTCGATTGAAGCAGCAAACATCCAAATATACCCGCATAGGCCCTCGACTATTTGACATAGAGCTTCATGTAAGGTTTCAATGCGTTGTAAACAATTCAATTTCACGGCAGGGTGAATTCCCTGGGTTTTCAAAATGACAACGGTTTTTCCAGTTTCAGTGCTTTCAACGCTGTGCAAATTTCATAGCTAATTAATTTTCTTGAATATATTATCCATGAATTCTTGACAAGGGTTTTCTGGTGCACGCATCGTATCTTGCGATGCTGACAAGGAAACTTCAGGGTTCTAAAAGCCCTGTTTCAGCTTTTCATTGATCTCCTCCGGGTAGGTCGCGCACTGGTTGCGGACCGAGATGGACACCTGACCCCACCCTCCCATAATCAGTAAGTTTAACTTATTGATCTATGGCAGTTTCACCTCTGTTTTTACTTGATTTAATCGCGCATTCGGGATAAATCACCCGAAAATTCATAAATATTTCAGTTTAATATCTCATTTTTGTAACTATTGCATGTATGGGGCATTTTCACCGGCATGATGCCTGGCAGTTATATCCAGGCCCATAATGGTTAGTTTTGCTTAATACACTCCGGCCCCGAATCGCCGGCCCCGTGACCTGCGATAAACAACCCCCATTGGAGGATGTAAATGCCCATACGTCAGGATATCCACAAAGTGCTGATTATCGGTTCAGGCCCCATTATCATCGGACAGGCCTGCGAGTTCGACTATTCCGGGACCCAGGCCTGCAAGGCCCTGCGGTCCATGGGATACGAGATTGTTCTGGTCAATTCCAATCCCGCAACCATCATGACCGATCCGGGCATGGCGGACGTCACCTATATCGAGCCGCTCAATGTCAAGGTTCTCACCGAGATCATCGCCAAGGAACGGCCGGATGCGCTGCTGCCGAACCTGGGCGGGCAGACGGCGCTGAATCTGTCCTCCGAGCTGTATTCCAGCGGCGTTCTTACCGAATACGGGGTCAAGGTCATCGGGGTCAATATCGACGCCATCGAGCGGGGCGAGGACCGGACGGCGTTCAAGGAAACCATGAATCGCCTGGGCATCGAGATGCCCCGCAGCCAGGCGGTGAACACGGTCGAGGATGCGGAAAAAACGGCAGAGAGTCTTGGCTATCCGGTGGTGATCCGGCCGGCATATACCATGGGCGGCACCGGGGGCGGTCTGGTTTACAATGTCGAGGAGCTCCGGGTCATTGCGGCCCGCGGCCTTGCCGCCAGCCGGGTGCATCAGATTCTGGTGGAGGAATCGGTTCTGGGCTGGGAAGAGCTGGAGCTGGAAGTGGTCCGGGACGCCAAGAACCAGATGATCACCGTCTGCTTTATCGAGAATGTGGATGCCATGGGCATTCATACCGGCGACAGCTACTGCACGGCCCCCATGCTGACCATCTCAAAGGAGCTTCAAAAGCGGCTTCAGGAGTATTCGTACCGGATTGTCGAGGCCATCGAGGTCATCGGCGGCACCAATGTCCAGTTCGCCCATGATCCCAGGACCGGAAGGGTGGTGGTGATCGAGATCAACCCCAGAACCTCCCGGTCTTCGGCCCTGGCTTCCAAGGCCACCGGATTTCCGATCGCCCAGGTGTCCTCGCTGCTGGCCGGCGGCATGACCCTGGATGAAATTCCCTACTGGCGGGACGGAACCCTTGAAAAATACACCCCGTCCGGCGACTATGTGGTGGTCAAGTTCGCCAGATGGGCGTTTGAAAAATTTCCCGGCGTCGAAGACCGGCTGGGCACCCAGATGCGGGCCGTGGGCGAGGTGATGAGCATCGGCAAGAATTACAAGGAAGCCCTGCAAAAAGCCATTCGGTCTCTTGAAATCGGCCGTTACGGACTGGGATTTGCCAAGGATTTTCACCAGCAGCCCCTGGACAGCCTGATGAGCCTGCTGGGGACCCCGTCCAGCGAACGGCAGTTTATTCTCTACGAGGCGATTCGAAAAGGCGCGGATTTAAATACCCTTTACGAAATAACGCATATCAAGCCCTGGTTCCTGGAGCAGATGAAGGAGCTGGTGGCGCTTGAAAATGAAATCCTGAAGCATAAAGGCAAGGCCCTGCCGGAGGATCTGCTGGTCCGGGCCAAGAAGGACGGGTTTGCCGACAAATATCTGGCAAAGATTCTGGAGATTCCCGAAGAGAAGGTGCGCGACCAGCGAAAAGCCGCGGGCATGGTCGAGGCCTGGGAAGCGGTTCCGGTCAGCGGCGTGGAAAACGCGGCGTATTATTTTTCCACCTACAATGCGCCGGACAGTGTGCCGGTCAGCAACCGGAAAAAAATCATGGTGCTGGGCGGCGGGCCCAACCGCATCGGGCAGGGAATCGAATTTGACTACTGCTGCGTCCATGCCGCGTTTGCCATTCGGGATGCCGGCTATGAATCCATCATGGTCAACTGCAACCCGGAAACCGTATCCACGGATTACGACACCTCCGATAAGCTCTATTTTGAGCCTCTGACCGTTGAAGACGTCCTCAGCATTTATGAAAAAGAGCGGCCCGAAGGCGTGATCGTGCAGTTCGGCGGACAGACCCCTCTGAACATTGCCGCAGAACTGGAGGCAGCGGGTGTGAAAATCCTGGGCACCAGCCCCGAGACCATCGACCTGGCCGAAGACCGGGAGCGTTTCAGCCGGATCATGCGGAAGATGGCCATTCCTCAGCCCGAATCCGGATTGGCCAGAACCGCGGATGAGGCCCTGGCCATTGCCGCTGGCATCGGATACCCGCTGATCGTTCGTCCTTCTTATGTTCTGGGCGGACGGGCCATGGAAATCGTTCATGATGAGGAAATGCTGCGGCATTATATGAAATTCGCCGTGGAAGTTTCGCCGGAGCGGCCCATTTATATCGACAAATTCCTCGACAACGCCATCGAGGCCGAGGCGGACGCCATTGCGGACGGCACTGATGCCTTTGTTCCAGCGGTCATGGAGCACATCGAGCTTGCCGGCATTCACTCGGGGGATTCGGCCTGCGTCATTCCCACGATCGGCATTCCGACCAAGCATGTGGAAACCATCCGGGAGTATACCCGGAAAATCGCCTCCGAGCTGGGGGTCGTGGGGCTGATGAACATTCAGTACGCAATCTTCTACAACACGGTTTATGTGCTGGAGGCCAATCCCAGGGCATCCCGGACCGTACCGATCGTGTCCAAGGTCTGCAATATCTCCATGGCCCGCATCGCCACCGAAATCATCCTGGGGAAAAAACTCTCCGATCTGCATCTGACGCCTGCCGTGATTCCCCATTTCGGCGTCAAGGAATCGGTGTTTCCGTTTAACATGTTTCCGGAAGTGGACCCGGTGCTGGGGCCGGAAATGCGGTCCACCGGAGAAGTGCTGGGGCTTTCACGGAATTTCGGCCGCGCGTTTTTCAAGGCCCAGGAAGCCACGCAGACGTCACTGCCGCTGGAAGGCGGGGTGCTGTTCACGGTTTCGGACATGGACAAGCGCGCGGCCCTGGAGCCTGCCCGCCTTTTCCGCGACATGGGATTCCGGATGATGGCCACCCGCGGCACGCACGATTTTTTTAAAGCAAAACGGGATTGCATCCGAAGAGGTTCGGAAACTGGGGTATGGCCGGCCGGATCTGTGGATGCCCTGAAAAACGGCGATGTGAATCTGATCATCAACACCCCCAGCGGCAGGCAGAGCTCGGAAGACGGCAGTGCGATCCGGAAATCCGCGATCAAATACAAAACGCCGTATATCACCACCACGGCCGCGGCCATTGCGGCCGCAAAAGGCATTGCCGCGCGCCGGGAAGGTCTGCCCCAGGTCAGGTCCCTTCAGGAATATCATGCGGCGATCCGGTGAAAAGCAGCAGGCTGACGACCGACGGCCAGCTGAAGGCTGAAGGTTAAAGCCTTCAGCCTCGGTTCATTACGGCCTTCAGAAAATTTGATTACGGGGGCGATGAAGGCAGGTCTTGGTCTTGCGGATTCAGCGCCAGGGGAAGGGTCAGCCGAAACGTCGCCCCCTTGCCTTTCTGGCTGATGATTTCGATGGTTCCGCCCATGGATTGCGCCAGAATCAATGCTCCGGCCAGCCCGAGCCCGTGGCCGGTCCTTGAAAGCGCATCATTGGCCTTGAGCTGGGTGTATCTTCGAAAAACCATTTCGTGATGTTCGGCGCCGATCCCCGGGCCGTCATCGGAAACCTCCAGCCACATCATGTTGTTCCGGCATCCCAGGCCGATATCCACGCGTCCTTTGCGATGATGCAGGGCGTTTTTGATCAGATTGCCGGCGATCTGTCGGAATTTGACCTCGTCCTGATTCAGTTCAAGCCGGGAGACTTCCGAATCCACATGCAAATAAATACAATGACTGGATAAAAATCGCATGGGTTTCTTCAGGGCTGTCGAGGGTATCGATCTGATCAAAAACAGGCGGGCAAACCGATTCCACGGCCTCCATCAACATATCCTGAACCGTCGGCACCAGTTGAAAGCTTGAGCAGGCAAAGCACCCTGCCTGAGACCGTCCGATTTCCAGAAGCCCGTACATCATGCTGCGCGCTTTCTGCGCATTCCTGAGCACGCGCTTCAGCGTTTTTTCCTGACGCGGAGAAAGCGGCCCAGTGTTTCCCTGCGTTCCAGAAGCATTCGAACGCCGGTTTCAATCACCGAAACCGGATCTTTAAGCTCATGGATTAAAAATTCGATTTCGATTTCGCGAAAAAAAGTATTTTCTTTTTTCATATAAAATTGACCGTCATCGTGGTGCCGCCGGAACGGATGCAGTCCTCCAGGAGTTTGACAGTGACGGCACTGCCTGATATCCCCCGGGCACGAATCCGTATCTTCGGGAATATAAATGCACCGGCTGGAGCGCATTCGGATCGAGAAATGATAGCGTTCGGAAAATATCTTCATTCTCAGCAGATCAAAGCCCTTGCCGCCGGCATGAAAATCATAGGGTTTTCGGGTGGCGTACTGAAGCGGCTCGGCTGTCGTGACCTGGCTTTCAAAAATCAATTTCTGGTTTTCAGCGGTAATGCCGACGCCGAAGTCCCTGACCTCAAGTTCGGAACCGGAAGCCACGCTGCGAATGCCGATCTCGATCACTCCGGAGTCCGGCGTGTTTTCGACGGCGTTTCGAAGCAGGCCTTCGATGATTTTATATAGCACGTCTTTCGGAATAAAAACAGGGGGCGCGGGTGTGATATGGCGAAGGATCCGGCATTTGCGGTGGGAGAACCGGGGCTCCAGGTCGCGGATGACATTTTCCGTGAAAACATCCAGCTGGATTTCTTCGGAAACGGATTCCGCCGGCCCGAACAATTCGTCGATGCGCTTTTTGATTTTCCGGGAGGCCGTCCCCTCTTCGCAGGCTTCATCCGCAAGGGTTTCAAGCACGTCCGAACAGGCGTCCATCAGCACCGAAAGCAGGTTATGCGCCCGGTAATCCCGCTGCCGGAGAATGTCCTGTACCTGATACTGCATGTCCAGTATCCGCGTGAGACTGCGCTGTGCCCGTTCCAGAATTCGCCGGATTCCCGAATCTTCATTGTTGCCGAGCAATTTTTTTTCCAGAAGGCCCAGTGAAGCGGAAAGAACGGATACCGGCGTTTTCAGCTCATGGGAAAGATGATGGATTACCCGGTCCTTGGCGCGGCTTAAGGTTTGAACCTCTTCGTAGGAAAGCCTGAGCTCCTCGTTGATGCGGGCGTTTTCGATAGGATAGGCGACCGCGCTGGCAATGGCGCTTAAAAATTCAACATCGGTCTGATCGAATTCACCGTCTTTTTTATTGACCGCGCACAGCACGCCGATCATCCGCTCCGGAATCTGTATGGGAACATCCAGCATATTGAGCGTCTGGTACCCGGACTTGATGTCCACGACGGGAAAATAATAAGGGCTCTGGGGATAGTCCGGAACGATCTGGGGCTTTCCGGTGCGATACACATATCCGGCCACGCCCTTGTCCGCCGGAAAACGGATTTCCCGCATTCGGCTTCCGGTACCGCATCCTCGTAATTGGCAACGGGAAAATAAAATTCCTGCTTTTCCTCATCCAGCAGGATGACCGAAGCGCCCCTGACCGCCAGCAGTTCCTGCACTTCCTTGATGATGAACTCCAGGCGATCCTCCAGCCTGCGATACTGATACAGCGAATTGGCGATGCGAAAAAGGGCCTGATTGGTCCGCGCCACCCGTTTTTCCTGGGTGACGTCCCGAAGGGTGATCACCTGGCCGCGGGCCGGCCGTCATCATCATAGAAAATGGCTCCGTCCACCATGATGTCCAGCAGCCTGCCGTCTTTGGTCAGGCGCTGGGTTTCAAACCCGTGAATGACTTTTTCGCTGTAGAGTTTTTCGATTCCCAGCCGGGTCTGGTTTTTGGCGGATTCCGGAACAAAAGGGACGATTTTCCCTTCGATTCCGCCAGAGACCACCCGAAAACCTTTTCAAAGGCAGGGTTCAGATACGAGACGGTATTGTCCAGATTAAAGACAAATACCGGATACGGCAAAAATTCCAGAAAGGCGCGATAGCGCTGTTCCGCGCTGAGACACGATACGTGAGGCTGGAAATCCGATTGATCGTTCACGAAAATCCGTATTTTCCTTTGGAATCCCCCGTAAAGGGGGGAGAACTCGGGGGGGAGTATCCATTGCTGACAGGAAATCCCCCCTGGCCCCCCTTTTCCATGGGAAATCAGGCGTTGCGAAGACAACCCAGGTTAACGCAGGTGTTTGGGCCTTTCATCAACCACCCGAAGTGCTTTTCCTTCGCTGCGGGTGATAAATTTGGGTTCGACGATGTTGACTTCAACGCCAACCCCCATCATCCCCTTGATGTGGCCGGAGACTTTGGATTCGATTTCAAGCCGCTTTTCCGCGCCGGCTTCATAAACTTCCTTTTTACCTTCTACCTGAACCACCAGATGATCCAGATATCCTTTTTTGCGGACCAGCAGGCGGTATTGAGGCTCCACTTCGGGAATTTCCAGAAGCAGCGCTTCAATCTGGGATGGGAATACGTTGACGCCGCTGATGATCAGCATGTCATCGGTTCTGCCGGAAAGCTTGTCCATCTTGAGAAGTGTTCTGCCGCAGGCGCAGGTCTCGCGGCGAAAGCGGGTAATGTCCTTGGTCCGGTATCGGAGCATGGGCATGGCCCGGCGCTGCAGGGAGGTAAAGATCAATTCCCCTTTTTCACCCATGGGCAGCGGCTCAAAGGTCACCGGATCCACAATTTCCGCCAGAAAATGATCTTCGTAGATGTGCATGCCGTCCTGAACTTCGCAGTCAAAGGCCATGCCGGGGCCGCCAAGCTCGGTCAGGCCGTAGGCTTCATGAGCCCGAATGCCCATGCGGCGCTCTATTTCCTCTCGCATGGCGATGGTCCAGGGTTCGGCGCCGAAAACACCGACCCGAAGCGGCAGGTCTCTGATATTGACTTTCAACTCCTCAGCCCTTTCCGCGATGGTCAGGGCGTAAGACGGGGTACAGCACAGGGCCGTGGATCCGAAATCCTTCATGAGCATGATCTGGCGTTCGGTCAGACCCGAACTGGTGGGAACGACCGTACAGCCTAAACGCGTTGCGCCCTGATGAAATCCGATGTTGCCGGTAAAAAGTCCGTGCCCATAGGCATTCTGAACGATATCGTCCGGCCGCAATCCGGCTGCCCACAGGCTTCTGGCCATGCATTCGGTCCA
>CAWJRD010000031.1:0-43539 GCA_963845015.1 uncultured delta proteobacterium | reverse complement strand
TTTATAATCTAAAACCTCCACCTCTGGTGGAGGACCCGGATAGGTTCTACCGATCCGGTGTGAAATGATATAGGTTCATCCTCCGGGAAAGCTCCAATGGGAAAGAAGGAGGATGAACCTATGCATGATTGGGAAAGTTTATCGCATGTAAGATGGGATTGCAAATACCACGTGGTATTTGTTCCGAAATACAGACAGAAGAAGTTGTATGGAAAGTTTCGGAAAAAAGTAGGGGAGATATTTCGGCATTTATGCCGCCAGCGTGGAGTCGAACTTATGGAAGGGCATTTAAAGCCGGACCATGTGCATATGTGCTTGAAGATTCCGCCTAAATACAGTGTCTCCCACGCGATAGGATTTTTAAAAGGGAAGAGTGCCGTAAGAATCCATCGAGAGATTTTGGACAATAAGAAGGTAACGGGTTTGCACTTTTGGGCAAGAGGGTATTGTGTAAGCACAGTCGGCTTGGATGAAGAAACCATAAAGAAATATATCCGCGAACAAGAAGACAATGAAAAGAAGCAATTGGAATTGGATTTGGAATAAATAACGTATAGCCCCAGCGGGGCTTTCCCTATGTCAATGCCCCCCTATGGGGGGCTTCCTGAAGCCACCCGCTCTGCGGGTGGAGATTCACTCGAGAGATTGATCAGGTTCCATCTAAATATTTTAAGAAACTGGTCAATACAAACGATATTTGGGAAGTCAGAATTGATGTTGGAAAAGATACTTTTGTCACTGGGAATGCAATAATGTACCAAAAATGGGAATTGAAAATGTACCACCTCTAAGATGCACGTCATGGTAAAATCCTCCGAACAAGGAGGGATTGCCATGAAAACAATGGAGGTAATAATGGACATTTTTGCATTACGCCGACAAGGGTTTTGTTTCGATCAATTGCTCACAAACTGGAGATTCATCGGGATACGGTGAAAAAGTATCTACTGGATGGTCGTCCGCCGGTTGAACAGCAAAGAAAAAATCACAAGGAATCAATACTGGCCCCTTTTAAACAAACCATCGAAGATTACCTGCAAGAGGATAATTACCGGTCCACATGGCTATATAACCAGCTCATAAAAATGGGCTATACAGGTGGATACGACACAGTGAAGAACTTTGCCCGCAGCATCAAAAAAAGACTGCAGCGCAGGCATTCATTCGCTTTGAAACCATTCCCGGACTCCAAGCCCAGGTGGATTTGGCCGATTTTCAGGTCATTGAGCCTACAGGACAAGTTTTTACATATTATTTGTTTGAAATCGATCTTGAAAAGCCTACACCATCATCATCCGGGAAAACGCTTGTCGTTGCCAGTACCAGGGGGAATGTCGTGACCACGGTAGCGATAGATGGTAAGCCGGTTACGATTGGCTTGAACGCGTATATTAAACCGTGATCGATTTCTGTATGACCGGAACTGATCATCATTTGATATGTTTTAGCGGTTCACCCGCACCTTCAGTTTTTGCGGCTTCTGATTTGGATATATCCGTCTTTTCTCTCAAAGCTGATATCAATCCCAGTTTGTTCAAAATTCCTCCAAAATTAATCGGTGCTTGTGGATGCCAGGTGTTTTTAAATTTGATCGTGGTTATTTCATATTCAATCTGTACCGGCAAGATCTTCCAAGATCAATAATATTTCTGATGATCTCACCATCGCTTCCGCCAGGTTTAACCACCTCCTGTACCAGACAGATTATTATTTCCGTTTCCGGGAGCTAAAGTGTATCATCACCCAGATCACGCCGTCGCCATCAATCAAATATTTTATGGCTCCACAAAAAGGAAAGATTTTTATGGAAAAAAACAAAAAATCAGATGATCACTATTGGGATAAGATCGTTCAGGCTTGGCCCCGTATCAGCACTGAATACCAGGAATATGAAGACAAATAACCCATTTTGGGATATAGCCTTCCAGACCGCACAATATTCGCTTCCCAGGAAGATGGATACATCGATGCAATTGATTGGAATAAAGGGAAGATGCGAGAAAACGCTATATCAGTGCGCATGCCTTTGGTGCTGGCGAGTTAAATAGCTACAAGAATGGAAAAAGAATCATGCACACAGTTCGTTTCATGATCGTTTGTTTGATCTATATGAGCTCCGTCATTCCTTCGTTTGCGGGGGATGACTCGTATGCGTTTCGCATTGTAGGTTATTTGCCCGATTACCGTGCGGTTGACTTCGATCCTGCTACCCACCGGCTTCTGACCGACCTGATAGTGTTTTCAGCTTCGCTAACACCAAGTGGGGGTCTTGACTTGACGCGTTTGAAGGAGAAGTTGCCGTGGAACACACTCACTACTTTTAAGAAAAGAGAGCGGGTGCGTTTGATCCTTTGCGTCGGTGGAGATGATCGATCAACACATTTTGCAGCAATGGCCGGATCGGCAAAAAATCGAGACAAATTTGTGCAGGAGGCCGTAAAAGTCTGCCTTGAGGCACGCTTGGACGGACTGGATCTCAATTGGGAGCACCCTAAGAATGCAACCGAGATGGCAGGATATGAAAAGCTGTTGGTCGAACTGCATGAAGTTTTTGAACCTTATGGCATGGTGCTGTCAGTGACCGTATCAGGTTGGCAAAAACTATCCCGCGAGGCTATTGCCGCCGTGGACTGGGTCAATGTCATGTCTTATGACCATAACGGTCGTCATGCGACCTTTGAATCAGCCCGTGCAGATGTGAAGGCGTTGATAGAGGGGGGCGTACCAATCCATAAGATTAATCTCGGATTGCCGTTCTACGGCAGACATATAACGAAGCGGAAACAAGTCGAAACCTACCGGGAAATTTTTAGAAATTACAACATGACTCCCGAGGTCGATGAGGTCGACAAACTGTATTTCAATGGGCCATCCACGATCCGTCAAAAGACAGAATGGGCAATCCAATCTCAATTGGGTGGTGTGATGGTCTGGGAATTGGGACAGGATGCTGCAGGAGATAGCTCACTGTTGAAAGTGATCTACGACACGGTTGATCGGGCTCAGAAGTAATATTGAGATATAATCCACTGAGGGATGATTCAATTTCAAAAGGATAATTCGTGGCCAATATTTTAAATTCGAAACACTGTAGCGAAAATATTTTGTTTAAATTTATAAAGTCAGTCATGGAAAATTAAATCCTGTGTTACACATATTGACTGAAGGGAAAGTATACAGGAGATATTTTTATGAGAATTTCTAAAGGCATTTTCACAATTACGTTTCTTTTCGTTTCAATCGTTTTCTCACATTCATGGCCGGCGGCAAGTCAATGCGACCTCGTAGATGCGGCCGAAAAAGGCAATCTTGAAGCAATAAAAAGCTGCTTTGAGAATGGTGCGGATGTTAACGGGCATGAGCTCTTCACATGCACCACGGCCCTGATAGAAGCTGCAAAGAACGGCCGCAGACTGTGTCAAAGTTCTCCTGCTTGCCAAGGATGTGGACGTGGATGCGAAGGATAAAAATGGCTATACGGCGTTGATAATATCAGCCGGTAAGGGCTATGCGAATGTCGTTAAACAGTTACTTGCCAAGCGTGCAGACGTGAACGAAAAGACAAATGGCGGCGTCACTGCGTTGTGGATAGCGACTCATGAAGGTCATAATGACATTGTGAATATATTGAAAGCTGCAGGTGCGAGAGTGGATTAATGGGCGACTGGAAACGGACTAACATATTTAATATTCACTCAACCATAATCCGGCCATGATCGTCTGAATTAAAGGTCATACTTTGCCCCGAATGTCCTGTAGGCCAGGGCAGCAACTTCTTGCCGAAAATCAACAACCCGGTCTCTGATTGCCTTTGCTGCCTCTTTGCATATAGCGGGGTCTTGATCGGGCAGGATATTATTTTCAATACAATACTCGGACAAGTCATCAGTTGATGTTCCGGCCAGAAAGTCAAGCAGATCGGAAATGCTCTGGTTTTCTTTGACTGCAAACTCAATATACTTCCGAATTAATAAGTTTTTCATATTCCAACTTCCTCAGAGGGATTTCCTTTCGGAGAACAAGGCAATGCTGTGGGTGATCCAATCGCAGCAGGGGTGACTGAAGCTTAAAGACCTGCCTTATCAAACGGTCTTTTTCTTTTTTCATACGTTGGCCCATAAAGCATTAAACCCAGGACATTGGGGATAGTGCCCAGATAAACACAATAAGAAGAATTATATGTGCCGGGTTCGGATAACCAATAAGGGCCGATCGATTTTCTGTAAGATACCGGCTGCCACGCTGCCATAAAATACTCGTGATAAGCCACTTCGGCCATGACTGGCGATAGCGATCAGGTCCGCATTTTCGCTTTGAGCAACAGATATGATGGTTTTCACCACATCCCCTTGTTCGACAACGGCATTGGCCTCAATTCCTGTGTTTAGAAAACCTTGCTGAATGCCAGCCAGATAAGCGGTGATTTCATCCTGCTTTTGTTTAAACTCGATCTGGTATTCATGTCGCCCATCTGGCCCGCCCGGAGCTGGATGAAGCGGCGGCTCGACAACTTGAAGAAAAATAACTTTTGACTTGAACTGCAGGGCCAGTTTTTCGGTGATGTCACCAATTAGTTGACAAAATGCTCTGGCTTGCCTATGATTGCCGACAATCGAATTCAAATTTAATCCGGAGGCTATTCGATGAGCGAGCTTGAGCATTTTTTCTGTCCCAATGAACATTGCAAAGATTACGGCATGCGCTGTCAGGGTAACGTTGCATTTCGAGGCAAGTATGGCAAGGACAAAAGCCGCGATCTGCTTTACTGCCGCACTTGCGGCAAGCGCTTTGCGTCTACCCATGATAGCGCACTATTTGGCCTGCATTTGCCGGCCGAGACGATCCGACAGATCATCCACCATGCGGCCGAGGGAGTTGGCGTGCGAGCCACCGCACGCCTGCTGGAGCTGGATAAAGACACGGTCAACCGGGTGATCCTGCGGGCCGGCGAGCATTGCGCCTACGTGCTCTCCGGCCTGCTGACTTCCTTGAAACTGACCGAGGTACAGCTCGACGAGCTGTGGACCTTTATAAAAAAAAGAAAAGTTCTGGCAGCGCCGAAGACCTCGAACTCCATTACGGGCGGACGTGGATCTGGACGGCTATCGATGCCCCCACGCGCCTGATGATTACGTTCTATATTGGCGGGCGTGAATTGGATGATGCCAGGCGGATGCTGAAACATTTGACTATCCGCAGTCAAGGCAAGCCCCTGTTTGTCTCGGATGAACTGTCCCATTACGGCACTATCCTGGGCGAGCTGTTTCACAAAATGGTCCCGCCAGCTTCCGACGGGCAAACCTGGGTGGCCCCGGATTCCAGAGCGGATCATTGATGCTGATCTGGATTATGCCACGGTTCACAAGACGCGCCAGGGTACGCAGGTGATAAAACTCGAACGTAAGGTGATCCACGGAAGCGAGAAGCAGGTTCTGGCGCGATTGGAGAAGTCACCCAGCCGACGATCAACACCGCGTATATCGAACGTTCCAATCTGGACTGACGTCTATGGGACGCGCATCTTGCACGCAAGGCTCCAACCGTTGCCCGTTCGATGCGCTGGCTGAAGGCCAAGTTTGCCATCTGCGTGGCATGCTACAATTTGATCCGGCCCCACGAAACGCTCAGCCGCGGCGAAGATCGAATCTTCCGGCCCAAGACCCCAGCTATGGCGGCAAATGTGGTAGATCATCAATGGACGTTTTCTGAACTGCTGACCTACCCAACGCTATGTCAATGATATAGGGATATCACCTGAAATTACAGCCACCGCTTTTTTTCCAGCAAGGACTTGGCGTAGTCCACGCGGGTTTTTCGCGTTCCCGTATTGGGTCTTCCAAAGCTGAGCGCATGGGCCGTGCATGCCGTCACGCACGCGGGCGCTTCATCCGCATCGATCCGCTCCCTGCAGTAGTCGCATTTTAAAACCTTCCCGCTCGATTCATCCCACTGCGGAACCCGCCAGGGGCAGGCGTCGATGCAGGCCTTGCAGCCGACGCAGAGACTGGCTTCCACATAAACGATGCCGTCTTCTTTTCGCTTTTTAATGGCATCGGTCGGGCACGCGGCCATGCACCATGGCTCCTCGCAATGAAAGCAGGCTCTGAAGGCTGAAAGGATCTGGACAAAAGATCTCTGGGTCCCTTCCTCGCAAACCGGCTCCACAGTGATCAATAATCCCATCTTGACCTCGGAAGCGGTCTGATGGGCCACTTGGCAGTGTACTTCACATGCCTTGCAGGCAATGCATCGTCTTGGATCGAATTGAATATGGCGGTTGTTCATCTTGGGTCCTGTTTTTGTCGTTTTTTTGCAGAGAGGGGTCACAGGCTGATACCATGTCGGCTGAACCTATAAAACTGACGGCGTTGTGTCAAGGGTTCTTTTCATGCGGATGGAAAATCCCCTGGCGGGGCGGTTCGCGAACCGCCCGTACTCAAAAGCCGTGAGAAGTCAGAGACCCCGATTCAGCCATTGTTGACATCAAATGCTGATCGAGGCGATGATCCGGGTGATGAGGGCCTGAAGGGGTGAAGGAAACACGCCGGCCCACAGCACGCCGGAAAGAATCACGGCAAAGGCAACGCGGGCGGCCGTGCCGAAGCCGGTGGTAACGGCCATCTCTGTTTTCGGCCGCATGAACATGACGACGATGACCTTCAGATAGACAAAAAGGGACAGGATGGCGGATGCGATACCGATAACCGCCAGCACGGTAATACCCGGCCTGCAGGACGGCCTTGAACACCATGAATTTGCCGATAAAACCGGCAGTAGGCGGCAGTCCGGCCAGGGACAGCAGGCAGATGGTGAGAAGCGCCGCCTGCCAGGGGTGGGAATACCCCAGGCCGCGGTAGCTGTCCAGCTCGTCCAGATCGCTATCGGGTGAGGCGCAAAGCGTTGCGATGGCGCCGAAAGCGCCCAGATCCATCAGGGCATAGGCGGTGAAATAAAATATGACCGCAAGTCCCCCGTCCTCTTGAACAGCCAGCGCGCCCATGACCGCATAGCCCATCTGTGCCACGGACGAGTAGGCCAGCAGGCGTTTTATCCGCGTCTGGGCCAGGGCCGTGATGCTTCCGATCAGGAGGGTGGCGGCGGCAAGCGTCCACAGGACCGGCGTGGCGTGGGTCCATAGCCAGTTCGAGGACAGCATCAGGATGCGAAGAAGTCCTGCGAAAACGGCGATCTTGGAGCCGGTGGTCAAAAATGCGGTTACCGGCGTCGGCGCTCCCTGATAGACATCCGGGGTCCACAGGTGAAAGGGAACCAGGGATATCTTGAAACCGGCAGCCGTCAGAATCAGGCCAAGGGACAGGAGCATGCCAGTCGGAGACCCTGCATGTTTCAGGTCAGCCAGGCCGATGGGCATGTCGAGCGTTCCGGTCGATGCGTAAAACATGGCAATGCCGAAGGCCAGAAACCCGCCGGAAACCATGCCCATGATCAGGTATTTCAGCGCGGATTCATTTCCCGGCGGGTCATCCCGTCGCATGGTGATGAGAATGTAAAACGCCAGGGAAAGCAGTTCAAAGCCCAGAAAAAACACCAGCCAGTGGGTTGCGCCGGCCACCAGCGACATCCCCAGAACCGCAAGGATCATCAGCCCGTAGAATTCATCACCGGCCACCTGCCGCAGGCCGGCATGCTGATGGCTGAACAGCAGCGAGAAAAAGGCGACCAGTGCAAATAGCACATTGAAAAATCGGGCATAGGCGCCCACATCCAGCATATGAAAGAATGGAGTCCGGCCGCCGTCTGTCAGCAGCGCGGCAGCAGCCGCGCAAAGAACCGTGCCGATCGCCAGGCTGAAGAGCAGGGGCCTTGGCTTGTTTTTTACAAAAGCGCCCACGGTGAAAATGGTGATGCCGCCGGCAGCCAGCAGAAGCTGGAAGAGAACGGATTTCCAGGATAATAGGGTCATGGTCTATGATCTCTTAAACGATTGTGAATTGTCTTTTCCATTCTACCGGGATGGCAACGCATCGATTTTATGGCGCCAGCGCCAGCGGCCCTGCCGCCGTTTTCAGTCCGGCCAGTGCGGTTCCGATGATTTCCAATGCCGGCCCCGGATGCAGACCCAGCCAGAACACGCCCAGACACAGCGGTATCAGGATGGCAAGCTCCCGGTGCGTCAGGTCCGCGATTTCCGGTCTTTGCCTGGCTTCTCCCCAGAGGCTTTCCCTGAGCATCCGCAGGCCATACACCACTGTCCAGAGAAGTCCGATGAATCCGACCACCGCAATCCAGGGCATATCCGTGAAGGTGCCGACCAGGATCAGGATCTCTCCCACGAAATTGTTGAGGCCCGGAAGACCGATCGAGGCCAGTGAAAAAAACAAAAAGAATCCGCTCCATACCGGGATGGTTTTCCACAGTCCGCCCAGTTCGGAGAGTTTTCGCGTATGCAGTCGCTCATCCAGCATGCCGATCAGGATAAAAAGGGCGGAAGTGGTGATGCCGTGGTTGATCATCTGAATCAGGGAACCGCTCAGGGTCGTTAGATTCCAGACAGCGATTCCGACAACGATCAGCCCCATGTGGCTGATGCTCGAATAGGCCACCAGGCGTTTTAAATCCTCCTGGGCCAGGGCGATCCATCCGGCATAGAATATTCCCGTAAGTCCCAGGACCAGGAGCAGGGGCGTAAAAAACTGGGCTGCATGGGGAAACAGCGGAAAGGCAAAGCGGAGCAGGGCATATACCCCGGTTTTTAAAAGCAGGCCTGCCAGAATCACGCTTCCGGCCGTGGGCGCTTCGGTGTGCGCGTCCGGAAGCCAGGTGTGGACCGGAATCAGCGGAATCTTGATGGCAAAGGCCAGCACAAAGGCGCCGAAAAGGGCCAGCTCCAGGGGCAGGCTGAAGGAGGTTTGCACCAGTTGCTGCAAGGCAAAAGTGGTCTCGCCGCTCTGGCGTGCATGCAGAAGGTGCAGGCTCAGCAGGGCCAGGAGCATCACAAGGCTTCCCGAAATGGTGAAGAGCGCAAATTTGACCGTGGCATAGATGCGCCGCTCGTGCCCCCAGATGCCGATCAGAAAAAACATCGGAATCGACTGGAGCTCCCAGAACAGGTAAAAGAGAAAGATGTCCGTTGCCAGGAATACGCCCAGGACCCCGGTCAGCATGGCCAGCAGGAAAAAATGAAACGCGGCTGCATGGTCCGTGATTTCTTTCCAGGAAACCAGCACGGCCAGCGCGCCAAGCGCCGTGGTCAAAAGAATCAGCATCAGGCTGATGCCGTCCAGCGCCAGGGTAAAGCGAATTCCCAGAGCCTCCATCCAGGAAAAGTCTTCCACCCGCAGCCAGTTGTTTCCGGCAGATCCGGCGGCGTGAGGTGCCAGCGCAAAGAGCGAGAGCACCAGAAAAAAATCCGTCAGCATCACCGTCAGGGAAAGCAGGCGGCAGGCCCGGTCGTTTTGCCGGCAGGCAAGTGCGCCCAGCGCGCCCATCAGTGGCAGAAAAACAATTGTGCCTAAGCAGCGGATATGCGTTTAAAAATGAGTTCATATCTGAAGATACCACCATGCCACGGTCAGGCTGCATAATATCAGGGCAAACCCGGCAACCATCATGGAGACATACTGCGAGACCCTGCCCGTTGTCCAGAGCCGGAGCCTTTCCGCCAGTGTCAGAAAGGACCGTGCGCTTTGGTCAAGGCCGGCATCCACCCATCCCGCATCCACCTTTCGCCACAAAAACACTGCCGCAGCCCGGTAGGGAGCGGTGATACATGTCTGATAGAGCCGATCCAGATAAAAGCCGTTCAGAAACAGGGCGTGCAACTTTTTCTGAAATGTCGCCTCACCGCTTTCATCGGGCTGTAAGCGGACACCGTAATGAATCCAGGCAAAAATCACCATAATGATTGAGATAAGGGCAGATCCCGTTTGCATGGCGAATTCCATTTTCAAGGATGCGTTCAGTCCCGGGGCGACACCGGCTACCGATGACAGATAATGCGCCATCCATTCGCTTCCGGCCAGGTTGGCAGGAAGATTCAGCAATCCGGCAAACACCGAAAGAGCGGCCAGCGGCCACAGGATCCAGGTCATCAGGGCAGGGACCGGGGCAAGGGTCTCCATCCGCACGGGATTTCCCGAAAAACACGATAAAAAACAGACGGAACGCATAAAGCGGGGTGATGATGGCAGCCATTGCCGCGAAGGCCCACAAAATCTTGAAAACTGCCTGGGGCTGCAGGAATACGGCCAGAAGAATCTGATCCTTGCTGAAAAAACCGGCTGTCAGAGGAAAGGCTCCCAGGCTGGCCGCCCCAGCCAGAAACACCCAGATACAATTGCGGCATCCGTTGCCGCAGCCCGCCCATCCGGAAAATGTCCTGTTCTTCATGAAGGGCCTGAATGATGCATCCAGCGCCAAGAAACAGAAGGGACTTGAAGAAGGCATGGGAAATCAAGTGAAACAGGCTTCCCGCCATATCCCCCGCGCCCAAGGCCAGAAACATGTACCCCACCTGACTGATGGTGGAATAGGCCAGGATGCGTTTGATATCCTTTTGAACCAGGGCGGCAAAGGCCCCGAAGCAGACGGTGATGACGCCGACACCGGCAATGACGGCCATCAGAAGGGCAGAGCCCTGAATGACGGGGAAAAACCGCATCAGCAGATAGACGCCGGCCGTGACCATGGTGGCGGCGTGGATGAGGGCCGATACGGGCGTGGGGCCGGCCATGGCATCCGGAAGCCAGACGGCGAGGGGAAGCTGCGCGGACTTGCCGATTGCTGCCAGCAGCAGCAGGAAACCGATGATCCCGGCAGCCCGGGAGCCGAGGCCGGCTGCGCCGTCGTGAATGCCGGAAACGGAAAGTTTGCCCAGGGTGACCCAGAGAAGTGCGATGGCGATGCCAAAGGCCACATCCCCCAGTCGGGTGACGACAAAGGCCTTGGCGCCGGCATTGGCCGCCTCGGGTTTTTCGTACCAGAAGCCGATCAGCGCATAGGAACAAAGCCCCACGTTTCCCATCCCAGGTACAGAAACACCAGATTGCCGGCGGTGACAATCACCAGCATGGCGAACACAAAGAGGTTCATAAAGCAGAAATAGCGGGTGAAGCCGGCTTCGTGGCGCATGTAGCCCACCGAATAGATGTGCACGATGCTGGATACAAAGGTGACCATGAGCGCCATCACCGCCGCCAGGGGATCATAGTAAAGATCCATGCCCACCTGAAACGGATCCAGCGGCGAACCACTGGCACAGGGTCAGGCTGTAGGCTTTTTGACCGGATAAAAGAAAGGCGGTCAGGGCCAGGACAAAAGCCGCCGCCACGGCGGTGCAGGCGATGGTTTCAACTGCCCGCCGGGACAGGTATCGCCCGATCAGCGCCAGGACCAGAGCCCCCAGCAGGGGAAATGAGATCAGTAGAAAGAGTACCGGTTTCACGTCATCCCTTCAGCAGATTGAATCGATCGGCGTTGGTGGATCCGGTCCGGCGCTGGATGCACACGATGAGCGCCAGGGCAACGGCGATTTCAGCCGCGGCGGCTGTCATGACAAACAAGGCCATGACCTGTCCGTTCATGTCCAGTCCAGCGCATGGCTGCGGCGACAAATGCAATTCCTGCGGCGTTCAGCATGACTTCCACGCCGATCAGGATCATGAAAAGGCTCTTTCGGGTCATGGCGCAGGCCGCGCCCATCACAAAAAGCAGGATCGCCAGAAACAGCATGTGCGTAAAGGGGATGGTCATGGCGTGTTCTCCGGATGGTCGTTCCGGCGCCCCAGGTACAGCGCGCCGATCAGGGCAGCAAGCAGCAGCAGGGAGGCGATTTCGACCGGAAACCAGTATTCCTGAAACAGCAGTTTGCCGAACTCCTGCGGCGTGCCGATCACGGCCGGCGGGCGCAGGCGGTTCCCGGGATCCGCGAAAACGAGCAGCCCTGCCATTACCGCGCTGCTTCCCGCCAGAATCATGGCGGGAAGCCACTGCTTGATTCGAGACGGTTTGTCAACCGGAGACGGCTGATCTTTGACCATCATGACCACAAAGAGAAACAGCACCATGATGCCGCCGGCGTAGATGATGACTTCAAGCGCCGCCAGGAGCGGCGCGCCCAGAATATAAAACAGCACGGCGGTTCCCATAAAGGAAATCACCAGATAACACACGGCATGAACCGCGCTTTTGCCGGGTGATGGCCAGACCGGTCGCGCAGATGACAACCGCTGCCGCAAGATAAAAAATGATGTTAAATATCGTCATGGATGTCCTTGACAAACGACTGTTCCAATAGTTCTTCAGGATTTGGAAAATGTCTGTATGTCGTTTCGCTGACAGAGGCCGTTTTCAAAACCGCCGCTGTCTTTTACGATAATTACGAACCGTATTTGCTGAAAATCCAACTCCATTACGGCATCAGCGTCCTGATATCCACGGGCGCTTCTTCCCCGATATGGCTTCCCTTGTCGCCCACCATGGCAACGCCGGCGTGGCGGTAAAAATTGTACTCGCTGTTTTTGCCGCCGTGATTGACCAGCAGGTCTTCTTTTTCATAAAGCAGTTTGAGGATGTCCCGCTGACAGGTTTCAAAATGCGGTGTGAGCTGAATGGCCAGGGTCGGGCAGGCCTCTTCGCAGAAACCGCAATAAATGCAGCGGGCAAAATTGATTCGAAACCAGGCGGCATAACGTCTGCCGTCGGAACGCTCGGCCGACTGCATGGAGATGCAGTTTACCGGGCAGACCCCCGAGCACAGATAACAGGCCACGCACCGCTCGTCCCCGTCCGGATCACGCGTCAGGATGATGGTTGCGCGCGTGCGCTCCGGAAGCCGGCGCTTGAACTCCGGATACGGCTCGGTGATGGGCTTTCGGAACAGATGCCTGAATGTCATGGCAAATCCGCTCAGAAGCCCGTAAGCGCCTTCGAATATGGTTTTGGATAAAGGTTGGTTTTCGTTTTTCATGACTAATTTTTCAGCAGCAATAAGGCAGCGCCGGTGACAACGATATTGACCAGGGCCAGGGGCGTGAGAAACTTCCAGCCCAGGTCCATCAACTGATCGGAGCGAAAGCGCGGCAAGGTTCCCCGGACCCAGATCATACCAAAAGCAACGGCTGCGATTTTAACGAGCAGCCAGATGATTCCGGGAAAAAAGGGACCGTGCCAGCCCCCCAGAAAAAATACGGCCGTCAATGCGCCCAGCGTTACCAACGTGACATATTCACCTAAAAAAAACAATCCGAATCTAAGGCCGCTGTATTCGGTGTGATAGCCGGCAATCAGCTCGTTTTCAGCTTCAGGCAGATCAAACGGGATGCGTTTGATTTCCGCCATGGCGCTGATAAAAAAAATGGCGAAGGAAACCGGCTGCACAAAAATGAACGGCGTGCCTTTCTGGGCGGCCACGATATCCACCAGGCTGAAGGAACCGGTCATCATGACCACCGGAACCAGGGACAGCCCCAACGATAATTCATAGCTGATCATCTGGGCAACGCCCCGGATTGCGCCCAGAAGGCTGTATTTGGAATTGGATGCCCAGCCGCCCAGGGCCACCCCGTAAACGCCAAGGGAGGAGAGCCCGAGGACTGCCAGAAGCCCCACATTCAGATCCGTAATCACCAGCGGAATCCGGTTTCCCCACAGGACAAGACTGTCTCCGAAAGGCACCACAGCGAAAATCAGCATGGCGGTAGCGGCCGCAACCGCCGGTGCGTAACGGAAAATCACGCGATCCGCCCCCCGGGGAATGAGATCTTCCTTGGTCATCATCTTGATCAGGTCCGCGATCGGCTGCAGCAGTCCGAAGGGGCCGGCCCGGTTGGGGCCGAGGCGGATCTGCAACCGGGCCAGCAGCTTTCTCTCGGCCAGCACCAGGTATGCGGCGCATAGCAGCAGGGCCAGCAGCGCTGCCCCGAGTTTGATGGCCAGCAGCATAAATCCCAAGATCCATTGGGTGATCATTGGAAGAACCCTTTATGAAACATTTGAGAGTTCATTTTGAAATCCCAGGCTGCACGGAATCCATGCGGCTTAGAATCGGCGAGTATCCGGATAGTTCTTCGTTCCCGTAATAAGAATCCGCGCAGAGAGAATCGCATGAATTGAAATCTACAGTACCCTGAAAACGAACTGTAACCCCTGCAACTGGCTGAGGGTTTATATTTTTGCGGAATATGCGCAGGTCGTCCGGAATCTCAGCGCTGTTTTCAACGTGATCGTCCATGTCCAGTTCCGGTAAAATCCGGGACCAGAGATCGTCAAAAGTGCTGGCAGCAGGCTGCGATGATGAAATGGCGGCTTCCAGTTCCGACAAAATCCGCCAGGCGGCTTTGGCGCCGGAGCCGGGAATGTCGTTTCTAAATTCGCGCGGCGGATGATTTCCGCCGGTCAATTGCGACAGAGGCATGCCGTTGGCGTGAACCGGAGCCGTCCGTTGCAGCCGGCCTTCCTGATTGATGAAGCCGGCACGGGTTTCAAAATGCGTCAGCGTGGGGAAAATGATGTGTCACCGGATCAGACGCTCCCATCGCGATCCGGCGTCTTCTCAAAAAACTCGATCGTGCGGTTCGGAAGATAATCCATCACAACCAGAAGATCGAGTTTTCCCAGTGTGTTTTTCACCCGTTCCGGATCCGGAAATTGATACAGGGGATCCACTTCCGCCAGAAGCAGGGCCTTGATTTTACCATTTTCAATGGCGTCCAGAAGCTCTGAAAAGGATTCGCATCCGGCGGACGCAATGGCCGCTCCAAAGGCATTGGCGCCGGGGAGCACATAAAAAAGGCCTGGGCGTTTATTTTCGACTTGAAGATCAATCGTCAGATCGGCGGCTGCTGTGATGACGGATAATCCGGCGAGTCGCGTACCGCATACAATTACCGGTCTTTGGCTGTTCCGCAATATTGCCGCAAGCGCCTCATGAATTTCACAAGCTTTCCCGGAATCCGCATCCGCTTCCGGATGCATATTTTTATCCGGAAAATCAGTGGCAGTTTCATGCAAATCGAGTTGCAGCAGTTTCCCGAGCGCCGAATCCATATCAGCCGGGTTCACGGACCAGTGCTTGAAGTCAAAGGGCAGGGAAACGGGGCGCGGATCCAGAACCGCAACTTTCGCTCCGGCACGCTGGGCCTGGCGCATGGCCAGCGCCAGCATGGGCGCTTCCCGGATCGGATCCAGCACCGAAAACCAGGATGGCGTCGGCATGTTCCACCTCGCGCAGGGAAATGGCCAGATCCGGGTTAAGCCTGCCGACAGCAGCGGATACTTTTTCCTGCTGCAAGCGGATCCGTAAAAAAGACGGGATTTCGCCAACCCAGCGTGCTGCGCCATGAATTTAAGTCCCATCTGGGTTTCAACGCTGGAACGGAATGAGGCTGCGCAGGCAATGGCATCGGGGCCCGCGGATTGGGAAATCGCAGACAGCCGCTCGGATGCTGCCTGCAGCGCATCTTCATAAGTCGCCGCATTGCCGTGAATGCGGGCCTGCCGGGGCCGGTCCGGATGATTGGCAAAGGCAAACCCGAAACGGCCGCGGTCGCAGATGAAATGGCCATTGATGTCTTCAGTGTAGCGCGCTTCCACCCGCATCAGCTCCCGATACCGGGCGCTGACCACGGTATGGCATCCCAGCGAGCAGTGAATGCAAAGCGACGGCGTCCGCTGAAAATCCCAGCGCCGGCCCTTGAAACGCGCCGGTTTATCCGTCAAGACGCCGGTGGGGCAAATGTCGATGAGGTTGCCGGAAAACGGGTTTTCCAGCGGGCCGTCCGAATATCTTCCGAAATAGGTGCGGCCGGCGATTCCCATGACGCCAAAATCGCGGTATCCGCAGAAATCCTGATAAAAGCGCTTGCAGCGGTAGCATTGAATGCAGCGGTTCATCTCGTGCTGGACCAGCTCGCCCAGGTACTGGTCCCGGTAGGTGCGTTTTTTCCCCATATAGCGGCGCATGGCGTGCCCGCCGGATATGGTTTCGTCCTGGAGCAGACAGTGGCCGCCTTCATCGCAGACCGGGCAGTCATGCGGGTGATTCAGCATCAGCAGCTCGATGATAAAACGCCTGAAATCCACAGCCTCATCGTCGGTGCTGGAAACCACCATGCCGTCCCTGGCCTCGACCATGCAGCTCATCTGAAGTCCGCGAACCGGGCCCTCCAGAAATTTCACGGCGCACATCCGGCAGGCCCCGACCGACCCGAGCGCCGGGTGATAGCAAAATCGCGGAATCATGATGCCTGCCTGCTCCGCCGCGGCAATCACCTTGACGCCCTGAGCAACCTCGATTTTTCGACCATCGATGATCAGTTTCGGCATTGCCGGCCTTTCATTTGAAGGGACACCCGCGCTGGCTGATGTGCTCCCGCACTTCGTCTTCAAAATAGGTTAAAAGGCTTTCCACCGGAGAAGCCGCGCCCGGCGCCAGGGCGCAGTAGGAATTCCACAGATACTTGCTCATCCGGCGCAGCAGGGGGATATATTCTTCCCTGCCTTCGCCGGCTTCGATGCGGGCCAGGATATCCCGGACATACGGCAGGCCTTCCCGGCACGGGGTGCACCAGCCGCAGGACTCACGGGCAAAGAATTCGATCATGTTCAGGGTTGCGCCCACCAGGCAGGTCTTGTGATCGAACACGATGATCGATCCGGTTCCCAGGCGGTGACCCACTTTTTTCATGGCGTCAAAATCCATTTCGATATCATAGAAGGATTTTGGCAGAAAGCGGGTGGAGGCGCCTCCCGGAAGGCAGGCCTTGTATTCACGGCCTTCCGGCAGTCCGCCGGCATGATCTTCGATGATTTCGCTCAGCCGGGTGCCCATGGGCAGCTCAAAGCATCCGGGCCGGTTCACCCTGCCGCTCACGCAGTAGAGCTTGGTGCCGGCGCCGGTCGGAGTGGCGGCAAGGCTTCTGAACCATTCCGGGCCGTTGCGCAGGATGTGCGGCACGCAGGCCAGGGTTTCCACATTGTGGGTGACCGTGGGAAGGCCCCAGATGCCTTTTTCCGTGGGATAGGGCGGCGGCTGCATGGGATTGGCCCGCTTTCCCTCGATGGCATTGATCTGGGCCGTATTTTCGCCGCAGATATAGCGGCCCGCGCTGCGATGGACGGCGATTTCCATTGAAAAATCGCTGCCCAGAATATTTTTTCCCAAAAATCCCGCTTCTTTTGCGCGGGCGATTTCCCGCTCCAGGATCCGGGCTGCGTTTTCGTAGGATGAGCGGATGAAGATAATCCCTTTTTCAGCCAGGATCGAATACCCCACGATGATCATCCCTTCGATGATCTGGTGCGGGTCCGTATGGATGAGAACGCGATCCTTGAAAGTTCCGGGCTCCATTTCATCGGCATTGCAGACCATGTAGCGGGGAAACGGCGCGGTTTCGGCCACGGTCATCCATTTTCTGCCCGCCGGAAAACCCGCGCCCCCGCGGCCGAGAAGGACGGCGTCCAGGGCGAGCTGCTGCACCTGGGGACGGGTGATATTTTCCGAGAGCCGTGGCCAGGGCCTCATAACCGCCGCTGGCGCGATATTCTTCCAGCGTGGCGATGCGGTTGGGCTGGCGATTTTGAAACAGAACCTGTGTCACGTTCATCTATTCCTCCAGTCCCATCAGAATTTCATCAATCCGCTCCGGAGTCAGTTTCCCGTAAACCTTGCGATTGATCATCATGGCCGGAGCCCGGTCGCAGTAGCCGATGCAGCAGGTGGGCAGCAGGGTGAAGCGGCCGTCCGCCGTGGTCTGCCCGTAATCGATGTTCAGTTTTTTGCGCAGGTAATCCAGAACCGACTGGTATTCCTGCATCCAGCACACCACGCCGTCGCAAACGTGAATCACGTATCTGCCCACGGGTTTGCGGTAGATGAATTCATAGAAAGTGGCGATTTCCTCCACTTCCAGCGGCGTCATCCCCAAAAGCGCCGCCGCCTCTTCCAGAAGCGCGTCGCTCAGATACCCGAACCGGTCCTGAAGCGCAAAGACAACATCCATGGCCTGCTCCCGCGGGTGATCGATTGCGGCGATCTGGCGTTGCAGCGTTTCCTTGAGATCGTCCGGTATCATGGCATGTCCTCTCATCTACCGGTCGATGTCCGGCAGCAGGTAATCCGCCGAGCCGATGATGGCCACAAAATCGGAGATGGAAGCGCCCCGGGCCATCAGCGGAATGGCCTGGACATTGGCAAAGGCAGGGGTGCGGATCCGCATCCGGTAGGCGGCGTTTGCGCCGTCGCTGACCACGTAATACCCCTGGTCGCCGCGCGGGGATTCGATGGCCGCATATGCTTCCCCCCGCGGTATTTTGGGGCCGCGCGTCGTATGGACGAAATGATGAATCAGGGTTTCGATATCTTTCAGCGTTTCGGCTTTTGGCGGCACGCCATAGCGGCAGTCGTCACTGACATAGGCGCCGCCAGGCATCTTGTCCGCAGCCTGGCGGATGATCCGGAGGCTCTGCCGCATTTCCTCGACCCGGACCCGGTAGCGGGCGTAGCAGTCTCCCTCGGTTGCTGTCGGGATGTCGAAATCATAATTCTGGTATCCGGAATAGGGGAATTTTTTGCGAACGTCCCAGTCCATGCCGCTGGCGCGCAGCATGGGACCGGTCACGCCCCAGTCGATGGCATCCTGCAGGGAAAGATGGCCGATGCCCTGGGTGCGGGCCTTGAAAATCGGGTTTTGGGTCGTGAGCGATTCGTATTCCTTGAGCCGCTGCGGGAATGCTTTGACAAAGGCATCAACGGCTTCCTTCCAGCCGTCCGGAAGATCCGCGGCCACCCCGCCGATGCGAAACCATGACGGATGCAGCCTGCCGCCGGTGATAAGCTCCACAATGTCCATGATCTGTTCGCGTTCCCGGAAGGTGTAAAAATTGGGGGTCATGGCGCCCAGGTCGTGCGCCAGCGTGGCAAACCAGATCAGATGGTTGTTCAGCCGGAAGAATTCGCTCAGCATCACCCGGATGCACTGGGCCCGGTCCGGAACCGCAATGCCGGCAAGGGTTTCCACGGCCATCAGGTAGGGAAGATTGTTGGCGGTTCCGTTCATGTAATCCACCCGGTCGGTATACGGAATGAACTGGTGCCAGGACTGGCGTTCGCCGATTTTCTCCACCCCCCGGTGATGATAGCCGATGTCCATGTCGAGATCCGAGATTCTCTCGCCGTCAAGCGCCAGAACAAACCGCATCAGGCCATGCGTGCTGATGTGATGAGGCCCCAGATTCAGCAGCAGATCCTGCCCGCCGTCCGGCTTTCGGAAAAACACCCCGGCGTCCAGAGGCTGATGAAGCCTGGCATCCGCCAGCGTGTAGGGCGGCATTTCCGTGGCCCTTCCGGGATAGCTTTTGAGAAGCGGATGACCCTTCCAGTCATGCGGCATGAGAAGACGCGTGAGGTTCGGGTGTCCCTTGAAATCGATGCCGAACATGTCAAAGACTTCCCGTTCATACCAGTTGGCGCCGGGCCACAGATGGGTGAGGGTGGGCGCTGCCGGATGCGGTCCATGCAGGGGGGCTTTGATGCGGATCCGGCTGGGACCCTCAAAGGAAAGCAGGTGATAGACCAGGGTGAAGTCCGGATAGCGGCCCTTTTCCTTGCGGGCCGATTCGTCCACGGCCGTCAGGTCTTCCATGCGAAGAAAGCGGGGACTGGCTTCATTTTTCAGAAAACCGAGAACATCCAGAATCCGGTCCGGATTTACCTGTAGCGTCAGCATGTCCGAGGTATCGCCGGCTGGCTGCACGGCGTCCTTGAATCTTTCCAGAAGCTGGGCTTCCAGCGACCTGATCGGCGGATGTCAGTTCAATGCGATGCGCCGGCGGGGTCCACATCAGTTCGGTGCGATTCTGCCAGAAGTGCGGCGGGGTTGCGGCGGTACCGCGGATCGGCAGGCCTTCATAGCCGGTTCCCCGGGTGTCCCGGCTCTTGGTGACGCCATCCATCCGCACGGGTTGCTGGGTGCCCTGGCTGCCGCCTTCCAGATTCAGGACGGCACGCGCCGGGCGTTCGCCGGTGCGGATCTTTTCCTGAAGCAGGGTCAGGGCATGCAAAACCGCTTCGGGCCGGGGCGGGCAGCCGGGAATGTAAATATCCACCGGCAGGATCTGGTCCACGCCCTGGACCACGCTGTAAACATCGTACATGCCGCCGGAATTGGCGCAGGATCCCATGGAAATCACCCACCGGGGTTCGGCCATCTGCTCGTAGAGGCGCAGCACCACCGGGGCGATTTTTTTAAAGACCGTGCCGGAAATGATCAGAAGGTCCGCCTGACGGGGCGATCCGCGCATGACTTCGGCGCCGAAACGCGCGATATCGTAACGGGAAGTGAATGCCGCGGCCTCTTCGATAAAACAGCAGGACAGCCCGAAGAACATGGGCCAGAGGCTGTACTGGCGGGACCAGTTGATGAGCGAATCCAGCCGGGTCAGCAGGAAGTTTTGCTGTTGCAGGAAGGCGGTGATGCCGTTGTTCCCCACTCCAGTCCTCCCTTCTTCCATACGTAAAACAGCCCGAAGAGCAGCAGTACGATGAAAAACGTCATTTGCATCCAGCCCGCCCATCCCAGGACCGTAAAAGGAAACCGCCCAGGAAAAAACAAAGGCCGCCTCCACATCGAAGATGAGAAAGAAAACAGCCACCATGTAAAACGCCGCCGGAGAACGCAGCATGGCAGGACCGGTCGGGATGACGCCGCTCTCATAAGCCCGCTCTTTTTCCCTGCCGCCTTTTTTTTCGCCCAAGCCAGGAGCAGCAGAAGAGCAGGATCGCCATCAGGGCGAACACCATCGCACCATAAGTCAACATGGCCAGAAGACCGGGTTCCCAGGGCGATAGGCTTGCAGCAGTATCTGCGGGTTGCATTCTCTTTTCCTGACTGTTTTTGGGCGTTAATCATCAGGCCATGCAGACAGATAAATGACCTTTTGAATATGTATTATGTAAAAAAAAACTTGTCAATACCTACATTGCCCGATCTGCCGTTGACCGTTTGAATGAAATGGCCGGAATTCCGGCACTGTCTCAGGTTTTCCCTTGACCCCATGGGATTCTTTCAATAGACTTGATGACTGTAATTGTCTGTCTTAATAAAGAAACAATGAAAGCTGAGCGGCGCAAAGATGCTTAATTGAGTGAATATGCGAATTGGATTCTTTGATTCGGGCATTGGCGGCCTGAGCGTTTTGTATGAAGCGCTTCGCCAATTGCCGCATGAGGATTATCTCTACTATGCGGACGATGCCAATGTTCCCTATGGCAATAAGTCCACGGGAAGAGATCCGGTGCTGTGTTTTTGAAGCTGTCGATTTTCTGGCCAGAATGGATATCAAGGCGCTTGTCGTTGCCTGCAATACGGCAACCAGTGCCGCCATTCAGGATATCCGCCAAAAATACGGTTTTCCCATCATCGGCATGGAGCCGGCGGTAAAGCCCGCGATAAAATCCGTTGACGGCAAACGGGTGCTGGTATTTGCAACCCCTTTGACGCTTCGCGAATCCAAATTCATCGGCCTTCTGACCCAGGTCGATATCCACAATACGGTCGATTTTCTCCCCCTGCAGGAGCTGGTTACCTTTGCGGAAGCCTATCAGTTCGACCGGGCCGTCATCCTGTCATATCTGAATGAGCGCTTGAAGGATTATGACCTGAACCGATACGGAGCCGTGGTTCTCGGGTGCACCCATTTCCCGTTTTTCAAGAACCATATCCGAGAAATCTTTCCAAAAGGCACGGTCATCGTCGATGGGAACAGGGGAACGGTTCAAAACCTGAAAAACACGCTGGCATCCATGGGCAAGATTCATGAAGGCAGGGCCAGGTGGCGTACTATCGATCCGGCAAAAGGGTTATGGAGGATTACACGATGGAACGGTATCTGCAATTGCTGCGGCAGATCGAGGATGGCAAGCGCAGGTGCCGTCGCGTTAGCTATCAGTAAAAATGTCCATTTTCATATCACACTCCTTGTGATAACAGCAAATGAAGACATCCCTTTGGCAAGTATTCTGCCTGACAGTTCAGGGTTTTCCATGACCCTTGGTGGATATTTATATGGTTTTTCTCTAAGAAGCCTGTAATGCTGTATCGCTTGCGGTAGCCGGTTATTTGGATCCACCACCACCACCACCACCACCACCACCACCACCTACCTCCTCCTCCTCCTCCGCCACCACCACCGCCACCGCCGCCACCTACCGCCAGAACCGCCAGAACCAGAACTCGGAACCAGAACCAGAACCAGAACCAGAACCGACAGGTCCGAACCCGGAACCAGCGGAACGACTGCCCTTGAAACCGCCGTCATTACCGGCCCTGTTCATGAAACTATTACGAAATCTGCAGCATGGCATCGCCATCCATGCCGGTTTTCAGCGCTTCACAAAGCGTTTCGGAGACCACTTGGTGGGATGTTCCCAGCCGGCTCATGTCTCTGGCCGAAAGAAGCGTTGCATCAAAAAGATTTTGCGCTGAATCGTCGCGCATCGCTTTCGGCCCTCTGGTGAAGTGCCGTGAAGATTTCTTGCAGGGATTCAGGTTTGAGCCCCGCCGCCATGCTTTCAGCCGCCAGATTTCCCAGAGACTGAACCCGATTTTTGGGAACATTCAACATCTCCCGGACATGCTGATACGCAGTTTGATAACGATCCATGACTTTCTGCATGGCAGCGGTGATTAAATCCGGATGAACTTTTTTGGCTGTTCCTTCAAATGCCTTGTTCAGAACAGGTTCCGGCGGCAGCCCATTATCCACGGCACGCATCAGAACCTGATAGGCGGAAAGAATCGTTTTTTGCTCTGCCTGGAGCTCCAGAAACTGGTGCGTCAGCCGCAGGGCGTCCTCTGTCCCGGATTCCCTTTTCAATCAACCGGGCCGCCTCTGGCCTGAGGGGTTCCGGAATTGAGTTTAGGTCGGATTCCGCGGCATACACGCCTGGCAGTTGTCAGGAAAAAAGCCATCAAGACAATGGCAACGAAAATCCGGGTTGCTGTTTTTATTCCTGTATCATTCATGGTTCCTGTGTCCCGGGACTGTAAATACACTGGCGGCCGCCCCAATCATCCGTCTGCTGAAGGCGGCATTCTGGCGATATAAGGGCTGCCGTCAACCCTGAAAAAATAATCAAAAGACTTATCTTCCGGAAGATGGATTTCCCAGGTTCCCAAAAAGGTTTTGTTCATGGAGACAGGCTCATACCGGTTCAGCGAAGACAGAAAAATCACTTCTTTTGCTTCCGGCAGATCCAGGGTGATGCGAACCTCATGACCGGGTTGCAACGCCGGAAGCGGAAGACATCCTGTGATGATCCCTGCGGCAACAGCCAGCATGATCATGGTTCGAATTTCGTTTCATGTTCCGATACGGATAATGGAATTGATATTGCCAAAATCATCTTCTTCCCTGAATTGCACGGTGGGATCGGCAACGGACTTTTTCCCATCCAGAACATAACTGTATTCGTATTCGCCGGGAGAAAGCTCAATCGTGACTTCCCAGTATCCGTTTCGACCGGAAGGGCTCATCGGCAACGGTTTCCATCTGGAGAAACTGCCGGCAATTTCCGCCTGCTGAACGCCGGGCTCGAAAATGACAAACCGGTGCGATAGTTTCTGGGGTTTTGTTTCCGGCCACATGATGAACATAACGATCATGGCGGTAGCCAGGCCCGCAGCCAATGCTTTAAATGGGAATTGAAACGACCACAGGCGTTTAAATGAAAACACTCTTGGCATGGGACGATTGACCGACAGGGGAGTGGCGAGAAGTTTTTCCTGTTTTAAAAGCGCAAGTGTTTCTTCGGTAAAAACAGGATCCGCATGAATGGTTTCCACAAAAACCGTTTTTTCGTCCAGATCCAGTTCATCGTCAATAAAGAGACTGATCAGTTCATCTTTCATGCGCCTCCTTTCTTCAAGATTTCTCTGAGCTTTAGTCTTGCCCGATGAATTCTGACTTTGATGTTGGCCTCGCTGTTTCCGGTAATCTCGCCGATCTGCTGATAGCTGAGATTGCCATCTCCGGTCGCCAGCGAGAGAATCTCCCGGTCGTCGGGTTTCAGTTTCTGCATGGCCTTTAAAACCTGTTGAAACGTATCGCGAGCTTCAATCGTTTGCTCCGGAGTTGCGCAACTGTCTTCAACGTCATCATCCATGCATGTGAAACGGTTGTTGCGCCGAAAATGATCGTTCAGCGCATTTCGGGCGATGCGGTACAGCAGTGGATATTGGCAGGGCCCGGAGCCGTAATGCTCGATATATCGAACAAATGATTCCTGCATCACATCCGCGGAAAGATCATGATTTGCCGTCATTCGAACAAGGTAACCGAACAGCCTGTCCTTTCCGGCGCGGTAGAACGCTTCAATGTCCCCCATTTATCGAAACCCAGTCTGTTCTATCGCACACTTAGCGGAGTTATCAAAGTTGAAACCCGAGAATGGCAGGGACAGGACCTTCCATGCCCCTGCCAATCCAATCTTGCAAAAGCAAAAGATCGCAAGACATGCAAATGATCCACAACCCGTGCTATCGACCCGTACGTGGTTGGGACGAAGTGCCTTGGGAACTGGACCCGGTAGTTGTTGTTCCAGTCCCCGTGGTTCCCTGGTTTTGCCCTCCCTCGGCAAATAGCACGCCTGAGGTAAGCACAAGGGTAAGTATAACAAGAAACAGTGTTTTCATAAATATCCCCTCTTTTTTCTGTATTTTTGGGTTAGTATGACGTCAGCACGGAATTGTCAATGAAAAGACCGATGTTATGGTTCGTACACAACCCCCTGGATAGCCAGATTGGAGACGAAAGCCTTGAGGTGATTCAATGAGCCCTGTAAAAGGTTATTATAGACGGTTTTTATGTCCTTTGCCTGTGCGCTTTTGTAACAGTAACGTTTCCGGCGTGAAAAGGTTACAAGATATTTCATGGCCAGGTTATTTTTATCCGCCACCGCCTGTTCATGAAACGGTTATAAAAGTGCAGCATGGCATCGCCGCCAAGCGGGTTGTTCATCGGTCTGAGGATGAAAATGGGAGCCCAAAAATCGGTTGATTCCGGACAAAAACAGGGATAAAGTCCGGACGCATTCAAAATATTGCCCTGCCTGGGTCTGCTGTTCCGGCAGGGCAACACGGGTTTAATCAATTTAAGGAGGGAATATGCATCGCTTGCCCATTTCCATTTTGACCGTTGCCGCAGCTTTCCTGTTCATGTCCGTTGTTTTAAGTCCGGTTCTGGCCGACGATGTGACGGACTCCATCAATGAAGCCTTGAAACAATACGGCAATGGGGAATTCGCCGATGCGGTTCAGAGTCTCGATTACGCGTCCCAGCTCATTCGGCAGAAAAAAGGCGGACAGCTCGAGGCATTTTTGCCAAAACCCATTGCCGGATGGAAGGCCGAAGATGCCAAGTCCCAAGCCATGGGGTCTGCGATGTTTGGCGGCGGGGTGACGGCGGAGCGGTCCTATGTCAAAGACAACAGCCGTGTGAATGTCAAGATCATTACGGACTCTCCGATGATACAGGGAATGATGATGATGTTTTCCAACCCCATGATGGCGACATCGGACGGCGGAAAACTCGAAAAAATCAATGGGGAAAAGGCGATCGTTAAATACAGTAACGAAAATAAGGACGGAAACATCAACCTGATGGTGGCGGGCCGTTTTCTCATTACGGTCGATGGAGACGATGTCGCCCGACAGGATTTGATTGCCTTTGCTCAGGGAATCGACTTCAAGAAACTGGCTGTGTTGCCATAGTCCATGGCTTTGTAACTTTCTTGAATGTATCTGGCATTTAACCGCTCCCCCCCGTCATGAGAATGATGACTTTCCCCCCTCTGGAAAAGGGAAATCAATTGTCACGGCAACAAGTCCAATTTCTGCGTTGAACTGCTTCCTTTGTCATTGCAGCGATCGGGTGACGATTTTCTGCGCCGCTTCCAGAATGGCATCAAGATGCGCCTGGCTCCTGAAACTTTCGGCATAGAGCTTGTAGATGTTTTCCGTTCCCGACGGTCGGGCCGCAAACCATCCCTGCCGGGTCACAACCTTGAGGCCGTCAATGGGAGCATCGTTGCCAGGCGCGCGCGTCAGCTTGGCGATAATGGGATCCCCCGCCAGTTCGGTTGCCGTCACGGCCTCTGCGGATAATTTTTTGAGACTGGCTTTCTGCGATGGCGTTGCCGGGGCATCGATTCGCGTGTAACAGGGCGTTCCATGCCTTTTTGTGAGATCCTGATAATATTCTCCGGGATCTTTCCCGGTCCGTGCGGTTATTTCCGCGCTCAGCAGGCCAAGGATCAACCCGTCCTTATCGGTCGTCCATACATTTCCGTCTTTCTGGATAAAGCTGGCGCCGGCGCTCTCTTCCCCGCCGAAGCAGCAGGAGCCGTCAAAGAGTCCCGGAGAAAACCATTTGAAGCCGACCGGAACTTCGAACAGCCGGCGTTCCAGCGCATCGGCCACCCGATCGATGAGGCTGCTGCTGACCAGGGTCTTGCCGACCATGGATGCCGCGGGCCACAGGGGGCGATGCGTGATCAGATAATGAATGGCCACCGCCAGATAGTGATTGGGATTCATGAGCCCCGATGACCGGGTGACGATGCCGTGCCGGTCCGCATCCGGGTCATTGGCAAAGGCGATCTGATACTGGTCCTTGAGCCCGACCAGGCTTGCCATGGCATAGGGGCTGGAGCAGTCCATGCGGATCTTGCCGTCGTGATCGACGCTCATAAATGAAAAGGCCGGATCCACGACTGCGTTCACGACGGTGAGATCCAGGTGGTACATGGCACGGATCGGCTCCCAGTAAGGTCCGGAAGAGCCGCCGAGCGGGTCCACGGCGATCCGGATGCCAGCGCTGCGGATTGCTTCCATGTCTATGACATGTTGCAGGTCGCTGACGTAGGGAGAAACCAGATCCTTCTGGTGTGTGGTGTTTGCCTTCATGGCGGCGGCAAAAGTCATGCGCTTGACGCCGGCATTGTTTTTTCGCATCAGTTCGTTGGCCCGGTCCTGGATCCATTTTGTCACATCCGTGTCGGCCGGGCCGCCGTTTGGCGGATTGTACTTGAAGCCGCCGTCCTCCGGGGGATTGTGCGAGGGCGTCACGACGATGCCGTCGGCAAAATGCTGCTTGCGGTCACGGTTGCAGACGAGGATGGCCCGCGAAATGACCGGTGTCGGCGTGACCCCGTCATTTTCCTGAAGGATGGTTTCCACACGGTTTGCGGCCAGAACCTCGATGGCGGTGCGCTGGGCGGGCCCGGACAGCGCATGCGTGTCCTTTCCCATATAAAGCGGGCCATCAATGCCGCGGCTTTCCCGGTAGTCGCAGATGGCCTGGGTGACGGCCAGAATGTGTGTTTCGGTGAACGAGCCGTGGATTGACGCGCCGCGATGTCCGCTGGTGCCGAAGCTGACCAGTTGATTCGGATCATCCAGGTCCGGCCTGCGTGCATAATAGGCCAGTTCGATTCGGGCCGGGTCAATCAGCATCTCCGGCGGGGCCGGTTTTCCGGCAAGGGGGGAAATCGCCATGCGTCTTTTCCTTGTCAATAAGGGTTATCGGTCAGGTGTCAACCAGAGGGAAGGATCTGCCGACGTTCCTGTCGGTCTCCGCCATCTGACGTCTGTCCGGATCATTACCATAGGTGATGTGAATTTTGCAAACATGAAACCATTGTAACTTTTGCCGGCGTGCGGTAAGAATAAACAGAGGAAAACCTACATCGGAGGAAAACCATGGATTTCAATGAAAAGCGAATTCTGGGCAGAACCGAACTGCGTGCCGGCCGGTTGGGCGTGGCCTGCAGTTACGGCGCGCCGACCGAGGCTTTTGAGGAAGCCTTTGCGCGTGGCGTGAATTATTTCTACTGGGGCTCGATGCGCAAGGCAGCCATGGCGCGGGCCATCCGGAATATCATTGCAAAGGGAAAACGCGACGAACTCATCATCGTGATTCAGAGCTATTCGCGCTCAGCCGGCCTGATGGACGCTTTTTACCGCCAGGGGCTGAAGACGCTGGGCATCGAAAACGCCGATGTGCTGCTGCTGGGCTGGCACAATCAACTGCCGTCAGCCCGGATACTCGATCAGGCCGAGGCCATGCGTGAAAAAGGCATGTTCCGGTATCTGGCACTGTCCGGCCACAGCCGGCCGCTGTTTGCCGACCTGGCCAAGGACCCCCGGTTCGACATTCTCCACATCCGGTACAATGCCGCGCATCGGGGTGCTGAAACAGAGGTGTTTTCTCATCTTGATCTGGCCGATCGGCCGGCCCTGGTTACCTACACGGCCACCCGCTGGGGAGAGCTGACGAAACCCGGCAAGATGCCGCCCGGAGAAAAGCCCCTGCGCGGCGCGGACTGTTACCGCTTTGTATTGTCCAACCCGAACGTGGATATCTGCATGACGGGACCGGGCAGTATTGCCGAGATGCGAGAGGCCCTGACCGCTCTGGACCAGGGGCCTCTGGGGCTCGATGAAATGCAGCGGGTAAAGCGCATCGGCGATTATGTGCGCGACAACAGCCGGCGGATGTTTTTCGGATAATGGCATTACTTCAGGATGAGATACGCCGGAGTATGCCATGACGCCCATCCATCTGCTTCTGGTCGATGACGAACATGGCTTTGTCGCGGCTCTGTCCCGGCGCCTGGTTAGCCGTGGCTATCAGGCGGACTATGTCCTGAGCGGCGAAGAAGCCCTGCGCTTTCTGGATGAGAGAAAAAACATCGACGTGGTGCTGCTGGATGTCAGGATGCCCGGCATGGACGGCATGGAAACCCTGCGCCGCATCAAAGCCAAAAGGCCTCTGGTGGAAACGATCATGCTCACGGCCCACGCCACTGTTGCCACGGCCGTGGAAGCCATGCGCATCGGCGCGCGGGATCACTTGATGAAGCCGTGCGATTTGCCGGAATTGATAGCCAAGGTTGAAGCGGCTGCCCGGCGCAAACGGGAACGTGAAAGCAGAATTATGGATGTGCGTGCGCGGCCTTACATTACCGACGGCGAAAAAGAAGCGTTGATCGCCGCCATTCTGGCTTCGTGAGAAAAAAGGGGATTCCCCATAAAACGGAGGTCAGCGATGAGACTCTTGCTGGTCGAGGATGACGTAAAGATCGCCGCTTTCATTATCAAGGGATTGAGATCCGCGGGTTATGCCGTGGACCATGCCCTGGATGGCGAAGCGGGTCTCGATCTGGCCCTTGTCCGAACCTTACGATGGGATGGTCATCGACATCATGCTGCCCAAACGGGACGGTTTGTCGCTGATCAGACAGCTTCGCGAACAAAAGGTCAATACCCCGGCCTTGATCCTCAGCGCCAAAGGTTCGGTCGATGACCGGGTCAAGGGGCTGGAAACCGGTGCGGACGATTATCTGACAAAACCCTTTGCCTTCTCCGAGCTGCTGGCGCGGGTCCAGGCCCTGATCCGGCGGGCGGGCGGCATTTCCGATCCCACGCGGCTGACCGTGGCGGACCTTGTCCGTCAACCTTTTGACCCGGGAGGTTGATCCGGGACGGGAAAAATATCGTGTTGCAGCCCCTGGAATTTTCGCTCCTGGAATACCTGATGCGCCATGCCGGAAGGATCGTCTCCAAAACGATGATCATGGAACACGTGTGGGACTATCATTTCGATCCCCAGACCAATGTGGTGGAAGCCAGAATCAGCAGGCTGAGGGATAAAATCGATAAAGGGTTTGAAAAGAAGTTGATTCATACCGTCCGGGGAGTGGGATATGTCCTCAAAGAAACCCAGCCGCTTCCGCAGTAGCCTCTCCTTTCGCCTGACCCTCTGGTACGCCGGGATATTCGCGGTCTCCTCCTTTGTCGCCTTTCTCCTGTTTTATGCGCTCATCACCTCCGTGATCCGGGAAAGAACGGATCAGGAGCTTTTAAGCCAGGCAGCCCAGTTTTCTGCGCTGCTTGCGGGAACGGGGCATCGGCGCGGTCGAAAACTTCGCCCTGCTGGAGGCCCAGGCGGCCGGGGAAAAAAAAGTCTTTATCCGGCTTCTCTATCCGACGGGTGAGGCCTTCTCCTCATCCAACATGGCTTACTGGAAGGATATCCCCGTCCGCAAAACGGCGATCGGCTCAGCTTCTCGGCGGCAGCAGCCAGGTACTGGAAACGGTCAGCCTGGATGCCCGCCGGGATCAGGTGCGCATCCTCTACGCCATGATCGGCCCCGGCGTCATTCTCCAGGTCGGCCAGTCCATGGAAAACTACGCCCGGATCATCGACGCCTTCCGGGGGATTTTTCTGACGACCATGGCGCTGCTCATCGGCCTGGCGACGGGGGTCGGCTGGTTCATGGCCCGCCGGGCGGTTTCGGGTGTCGAGGCGATCACCCGAACGGCCCGGGGCATCTCCGGAGGGACCCTTGAAAAGCGGGTTCCGGTCAAGGGACGGGGCGATGAAATCGATCAGTTGGCGCTGACCTTCAACCAGATGCTGGACCGTATCCAGACCCTGGTCACGGAAATCCGGCAGATGGGCGACAATATCGCCCATGACCTGAAGAGCCCGCTCACCCGGATCCGGGGCATTGCGGAGATCACCCTGACCACGGGGGAGTCCCTGTCCGAATACCAGGCCATGGCGGCAAGCGCCATCGAGGAGTGCGACCGCCTTCTGGATATGATCAACACCATGCTGATGATCTCGAAAACAAAAGCCGGCGTGGATCAAGCCCGTTCGGGAGAGGATCGACCTGACGCATCTTGTCCGGGATGCCTGCGCGCTTTTCGGGACGATGGCCGAAGACAAGGGCCTGACGCTGGTCTGCGAAATCCGCTGAAGCCTGTGAAATCCTCGGGGATATCCGATCGATTCAGCGGATGCTCTCGAACCTTCTGGACAATGCGATCAAATACACCGCTTCCGGGGGGATCGTCCGGGTTCTGGTTCCGGAATGCACCGGCAATACGCCGGTGATCACGGTGACGGATACGGGCATCGGCATTTCCGCGGAGGATCTTCCCCACATTTTCGAGCGCTTCTACCGGTGCGACCGGAGCCGATCCGAAGCCGGTACCGGTCTAGGCCTCAGCCTGGCCCGGGCCATCGCCCGGGCTCACGGGGGAGACATCACGGTGGAAAGCCGGCCGGGCCAGGGAAGCGCCTTCACCGTGACACTCCCGCAGTCCTGACCGAACCATTCTGAATCAATGAATCGCTGTCCGCCATTTCGAACATGACCAAATGGTAATCTTCCGATCATCTTCCCGTCAACTTTCCTCCCTATAATGGTTATCAAAACCGGGCGAACACGCCCCCCATTATCACAAGGAGGATTTGTCATGAAACCGCAGAAAAATTTCAAAACCATTTTCATCGCCCTGCTTCTGGCAGGGACCCTCATCGGATATCGGGTTCTGGATGACGCCGGCGTCAAAAGCCAATGAAGCGGCGCCGGCCCCGCCATCCAGCGTCTCCGCCGGAGCACCGATGGTTCCGGTCAATTTCAGCGACATCGCCGACCAGGTCCGGGCCGGCGTGGTCAACATCCAGGTCAGCAAGAAGGTCAGCAACGCCGAATTTCCGAATTTCCGGGGAAATCCCTTCGGGAGAGCGGAATCCCTTCGGGGAATTTTTCGGACCCTTCGGGGGCAACCCGCCCGAGAGAAAACAGCAGGGAGTGGGTTCCGGATGCATCATCAGCAAGGAAGGATACATCCTGACCAATAACCATGTGGTCGAAGGCGCGGACCAGATCAAGGTCAAACTGGCGGACGGAAAGGAACTCGACGGCCGAATCATCGGCCGGGACCCCAAGACCGATCTTGCCCTCGTCAAGATCGACGGCGCTTCGGATCTTAAACCCCTGAAGCTGGGCGATTCGGACGCACTGAAGGTGGGCAACTGGGTGGTTGCCGTCGGCAGCCCTTTTGGCCTGGAGCAGACGGTTACCGCGGGGATCGTCAGCGCCAAGGGCCGGGTGATCGGCTCCGGACCCTATGACAATTTCATCCAGACCGACGCCTCCATCAACCCCGGAAACAGCGGCGGCCCCCTGATCAACATGCAGGCGGAGGTGGTGGGCATCAACACGGCCATTATGGCTTCCGGCCAGGGGATCGGGTTTGCGATTCCGATCAACATGGCCAAGGAGATCGCCCCCCAGCTCGAAAAGACGGGGCATGTGACACGGGGCCTTCTGGGCGTCGGCATCCAGGATTTGACTCCGGAACTGGCAAAGTCTTTCGGACTCAAGGAGACCCAAGGGGCGCTTGTCGCCAAAGTGGTTTCCGGCAGTCCGGCCGAGAAAGCGGGGATTGCGATGGGGGACGTGATCGTGAAGTTCAACGGCCAGCCGGTGACGGGATCCAAGGATCTTTCGCGGATTGTCGCCGAGACGCCGGTTGGGGAAACCGTAACGGTTCAGGTGATGCGGAACGGCAAAACAGTTGACCTCCAGGCGAAAATCGGGGAAATGGAAGAAGAGAACGCAACCGCAGCGGCCAGGGATGCTTCCCACAAAACGCTTGGGGTTTCCGTGCAGAATCTGACGCCTCAGATCGCCGGAGAACTCGGCCTCAAGAAAAATATCGGCGTTGTGGTCACGGGCGTTGAACCCGGAAGCGCGGCGGCCGAAGCCATGATCCAGACAGGCGACGTCATTCAGGAGATCAACCGCAAACCGGTCAAGAATGTCACTGATTTCATGCAGAAAATCGATAAGGCAAAAGCCGGGGAAACGCTGCTCCTTCTGATCGAAAGGGAACAGAACTCCCTGTTTGTCGCAATAACACTCAAATAACATTTCCGTGGATGTGCCTGGTCGGCAGGAAAATTCTTGCCGACCGGGCAGCTGCCAAGTTTTCCCCGATGTCATCGACCAAACGCAAATTCCCCCCTGGATAGGGTGTCACGGGGAATTTCTGACGGCCATCCTGCTGAAAATCCCCTTTGGTCCCTTTTTTTTCAAATGGCAAAGCGCTCATTTTACTTTTCGAAAGCGCGACGATAAAATCAAACTCGCTCTGGCTCACCGGCTGAATCGACAAACGCATCCCTTTTTTAAGAAGCAGCATGCCGGCAAGCTCCGGGAATCGGCGCAGATCGGTCAGGGGCACCGGAGCATCGAATTTGGTTTCAAACCGGATATCCACCATATACCAGATCGGGTTGTCCGGCGTGCTCTTCGGGTCGAAGTGCTCGCTTTGCGGATCCCAGGCCGTGGGGTCCGGATAGCCTTTTCGAACCACCCTGGCCGTGCCCACAACCGCCGGCATCTTGCCGCTGTGGTAAAACAGCACGCGATCGCCTTTCCGGATCTCGTCGCGCAGGAAGTTTCGCGCCTGGTAGTTGCGCACGCCGTCCCAGTGATCGGTCCCGTCCGGACAGCGCCATCAAGTCATCGATCGAAAAGGCCGTCGGCTCGGATTTCATCAGCCAGTGTCTCATCGATGTGCTCCCGTAAATACCTGCCGCCGCTCCGGTGTCATGGACCTGATTTTCCCCTTGCCGGCGCGCCAGAATGGCTTTGGCCGGTATCAGGCCCGTGGCGCTGGCCGATACGATGTTGCCGGCCACGCCGGGGCCGTCGCCGGCGACAAACAGGCCCTTGATTGCCGTCTCCAGATGGGCGTCGGTTTGCACCTGGGTGGCGAAAAACTTGATTTCCGGCGCATAGAGCAGGGTCTCGTCGTTGGATACGCCGGTGACCACCCGGTTGAGTTTTTCCAGCCCCTCGGTGAGGTTGGTTAAAATCCGTTCGGGCAGGGCCATGGCGATGTCGCCGCAGACCACGTTCGTGAGGGTGGGGGTGATGTATCCCTTGTGAATGCGGTGCCAGGTGCTGCGCCGTCCCCGTTTCAGGTCCCCGAATCGCTGCAGGATCGGCTTGCCGCCGCCGATCAGGGTCGCCAACTGGCCGATGGACTCGCCGTAAGCCTGGTTGTCGGTAACGGGTTCGGTGAGCACCACCTTGGACAAAAAGGCAAAATTCGTGTTTTCCGACTTCCGGTCCTGATAGGCGTGGCCATTGACGCATACAAAGCGGCTGTAATTCTCCATGGCCACGTATCCGCCCCGGTTGGTGCAAAAGGTGCGCGTCTGATCGTCGTATTTTTCGGTTTGAATAAAAAACGTGGGATCATAGATGATGCGGCACAGATCCTGCAAAATATCGTTGTGCACCTCGACCCGGACGCCGACCTCGATACCGCGCTGGGACAGGCCCAGTTTGTATTTTTCGGCCAACTGGCCCATCCAGTTGGCGCCGGCCCGGCCCGGGGCCAGAATCACATGGGATGCGGTGTAGTTTTTGCGGCTGGTGATCACGCCGGTAACCCGGCCATTGGCTGTCGTGATATCGCGCACATCTTCGGAGGTGTGCATCACCACGCCTTTGGCGCGAATGGTTTCGGCCATATCCGCGATATAATCGGGCAGGCGATCGCTTCCCAGATGCTTCTGCTTGATGATCAGAAGATCGATGCCGCTGCGCTTGGCGGTCTTTCGAATGGCCTGGGCCGCTGCCATATCGGTGGGATAGACCGGTCCGTCCATGCCGAAACGGTTGAAAATCAGCTCGGTCTCATCGATCAGGTCCTGGGCGTCGTCTTTGGACATGAACTGCGACAGATCGGTTTTGCCCAGTTTGTAGATGTAGTTGAGCTTTCCGTCCGAAAAAAGTCCGGCTCCGCCGATGCCGCAGAGGATATTGCAGGGTTTGCAGTGCCGGCAGGCATCCTTCACCTTCATGGGACATTTGCGGCGAAGGGGCGTCTTGCCCTTTTCAATCAGCAGCACCCGCAGGTCCGAATGCTCGCTTAAATAATACGCCGCAAACAGACCCGCCGGCCCGCCGCCCACGATAATCACGTCGATATTCATCCGTCAAAGTGCTTCACGGCCGCAGTCGTCAATGTGAACCTCGATTGTTTATGTGCATGGGATTTGTGTTCTTCTTTTTCTGATTACATATGGCAAAAAACACGTTATGTCAAAATAAAAGGGATGCTTGGTCCGGGGTAATGAAACACGGCCTGGCGGCCGCGCGATCGCATCCGGAATCTTACACGCCGTATTTCCGGCATCCGGATGGGGGAATATCCGCTGAAAATCAATTGACAAGTGATTCTGAAATATCATAAAAAATGACCACCCAATAAATAATTCAGCAATGTTGATGCAATTCATTTAACAGGCTGAAAATACACCAACCGGACGCTTTTTCAGCCTCGCAGTGGTCTCGTTATCACCCAGGATCTTCTTGGGCATAAAGACGACAGCACGTTCCTATGATCTTACCCATGTTTTAATAAAGAACGCTTTCGGCCGTGGGCCGATTTGAATAGACCCTCTCAATATCAAGGCGCATGCCTCGGTGTCGCCGATGCCGACACCGTAAGATCAGAAAGGAGAAAAAACCGATATGGCCAAGAAAAGCCCCGCATCCCGTAAAACTTCAAAACTGGCGACGCTGCGCACGCTCGATGCGTTCCCCGATCGCATCGACATCAGGGACTGGATGTACCAGCCCACGCTCTCAGGCCTGCCGGACACGCTTGTCAATTGCAGCGCCGTTCCGGTCATTCTCGATCAGGGAAGCGAAGGCGCCTGCACGGGCTTTGCACTGTCGGCGGTCATCAATTATCCTTCTCGGCCAGCGCGGAATCAAGCGAATTGCAAGCCCGCGGATGCTTTACGAGATGGCGCGCTGTTATGACGAGTGGCCGGGAGAGAACTACGACGGCTCGTCCGCTCGCGGCGCGATGAAAGGATGGGCGCGCCATGGTGTGTGCGAGCAGAAGCTGTGGACCGACAGCATGCGCGGCCGCGGCAATCTCGATGCCGTAATCGGCCGGGCGGCGCTCGAAACCCCCGCGGGCGCCTACTATCGCATCAAAAACAAGGAAGTGCGCGACGTTCACGCCGCGCTTGCCGAGGTCGGGATCGTGTATTGCACGATCATGGTTCATGACGGATGGGACGTTCCGGGACCCACGACGGTTCCGGTGAAAGGCGGCAAAAAGGAATACCTCCTTCCCGTCATCTCCCGCAGGGGCCGCGCCGAAGCAGGCCATGCCATCGCGCTGGTCGGGTACACCCGCGACGGCTTCATCGTACAGAATTCCTGGGGGACTGCGTGGGGCAGCGGCGGATTTGCGCTGCTGCCGTACGAGGATTTCCTCCTGCACGTGACCGATTTGTGGGTGGCCCAGCTCGGCGTGCCTCTCAGCCTGGACCTCTGGGGCCCCACGGGGGCCGCGGACACTGCCGGCGGACGCTACCGCGCCAGCCGGGAGATTCCGCTGGCGGAAGTCCGGCCATTCATCGTGGACGTCGGGAACAACGGGGAATTGTCGCAGACCGGCGACTACTGGACCAGCGAGCAGGATCTTGAGCGGCTTTTCACCCAGACGATTCCCGAGGAGGCCGAAAAGCGGGGCTGGAGCAAAAAGCGGGTCATGCTCTACCTCCACGGCGGCCTGAACAGCGAGAGCGATGCCGCCAAGCGTGTCGTGGCGTTTCGCGACAAGTGCCTGGCAAACGAGATCTACCCCCTGCACATGATGTGGGAAACCGGTCCGCTGGAGACGATCGGGGATATGCTCGGCGATCTGTTCACGCAGGCCGACGAACGCGCCGGCGGTGCACTCCTCAAGGGGATGCGGAATGCGAAGGATTTTGCGCTCGAGCTGACCGCAAGTCCGATCGGGGGGCCGCTCTGGTCCGAGATGAAGGAAAACGCCTGGCGCGCTTCGGACCACCGCCTCGGCAGGGGAGCGATTCAGCTCATGAAGAAATACGCGCTGAACGCGCTCGCCGCGCTGACCGAGGCCGAACGCCGGAACTGGGAGCTGCACGTCGTTGCCCACAGCGCGGGCAGCATCCTTTTTGCGCACGCCGTTGAAACCCTGTGTTCACTCGGCATTCCCTTGAAGACGCTGCAGTTCTTTGCGCCTGCCGTCCGAATCGACGAGTTTATGACCTATGCCCTGCCCGCGATCACAATCCGGGCGTTGTCCGAAAGCCACGATGTACATCCTTGAATGCGCAGCAGGAACTCGACGACACGGTCGGCCCTTACGGCAAATCATTGCTGTGGCTGGTTTCAAACGCGTTCGAGGACAAGCGGGGAACACCGCTGCTTGGGATGAAGCATTATCTGAACGCCGAGCCGGACCTCGGAAAGTCCGCCTTTGGCGAAGTGATCGAGTCGGCCGGAAAGAGAGGGAAGGGCGGGCAATGCATGTCGGAGACACACGGCGGTTTCGACAATGATCCGGCGACCATGAACGCGGTGCTGTCCCGCATTCTGGGGAAAAAGCCAAACCCCTTGTTTGAAGCAAGAGACCTGGACTATTAGGACATGAGCCGGAAATGAAGCGTCTCGGGCATGGGAAGCCATACCCCCCGGCCCGACAAAGCGAGCGGGTTTTATGTATCCGCTTTTTCGTCAACTGACAAACCAAAAAGAATGTGAGGTGTGGCATGGCAAAAGTATCTTTGACACCGGCGCTGCGAAAAGAATACGAGAACCTGTTTAATGCCTACCGGAAAGTCACCGGCTCTTTTCTGCCGGGTGACCCCAGGGCGGTATAATATGAATCCGGGGCTCGATTCGGGAATAAACCGTGTTGCAAATCCTCCTCTAACCATGATACTGACTGTCCGGCCTGAGGAACCATCTCCCGAGGTTTCGGGTTGTCCATAAATATTTCCAGGCTATCGAATGCGCGGTCCGGAAGTTTGATGGTCTCGCAAAAGTCAAAAAATCACCGTACCCCGTCATTCCGGCGAAACCGGAATCCGTGAATTCGGATAGTTGTCAAAAGACTGGGCACTGGTTTTCACCGGTCTGACGACTTTTTGCGAGACCATATCGTTTATGAAAATTTTGGATATATATGAATCCAATTGATATTTCAGAAGGGAAAAATATGGCGTCTATCGGAGAGAGATTACGCAAGGAATGCCTGATCAACGAACAGGATCTTGACAGGGCGCTGAAGCGGCAGCGCACGGAAGGGGGCAGGCTCGGCCAGAATCTGGTTGCTCTCGGGATCATCTGCGAGGAGGACCTGTGCCAATTTCTTAAAAAACATCCCGCTGTTCCCACCAGCATCGAAGAGACAGGACTTTCGACATCGTTTATTGCCGACCTGATCATGAAGCACATTTATTCCCTGGGGAATTCATGATTGCCGATGTGGCGGACGGGGTCAAGCTGCCGGTTTCACTGGTCAATAAAATCATCGAGATGCTAAAAAAGGATCGCCTGATCGAAGTGACAGGCGGCGGCAGCGCATTTTCCACGATATCCTATAATTACAGGATTACCGATCTCGGGAAAAATCGCGGGGCCGAATTGATGGAGTTATGCCGTTATGTCGGTCCGGCGCCGGTATCTCTGGATGCTTATCGCAACATGGTGGATTTTCAAACCGTCAAGCATATTATCGTGAGCGAGGAAAATCTCAAGAAGGCTTTCTCCCATCTGGTTCTGAGTGAATCCCTCCTGAAGCGCCTTGGCCCGGCTATCAGCTCCGGAAAGGCCATGTTCGTTTACGGGCCATCCGGAAACGGCAAAACCGCCATTGCCGAGACCATTGGCGCGCTGCTTCCCGATACGGTCTATATCCCCTATGCCATCACCGTGGGGGGCCAGATTATCATCATGTATGATCCTGTCAGCCATACGCCGGCGGACTGCGAAAACGGCATGACGGATGCCGATCAGCGCTGGATAAAGATCAAACGGCCGGTGGTCATGACGGGCGGGGAGCTTTCCCTGAAAATGCTCGATCTGGATTTTAATCCTGTCACCAAATATTATGAAGCCTCGCTTCAAATGAGAGCCAACAATGGTTTGTTCATCGCGGACGATTTCGGCAGGCAGCAGGTCGATCCGCAAAGTCTTCTGAACCGCTGGATTGTTCCATTGGACCGCCACGTGGATTTCATGACCCTTCATACGGGAATAAAATTTGAAATCCCCTTTGACATGCTGGTCATATTTTCAACCAATATCGAACCCAAAGCGCTTGCCGACGAGGCGTTCCTGCGCCGGATCCGCTATAAAATCAAGATTGATCATCCATCCGAGGCAAAATTTGAAACAATATTCAAAATGGTATGCCAGAGCAACGCGATCCCGTTTAAAAAGGATATTTTCGAATATCTCATGGAAAATTATTACAGAAGGCTCCGTGTCAATCTGAATGCCTGCCATCCACGGGATATCATAGATCAGATCATCGATAGCGCGCATTATTACATGCACCCGCCCGCCCTTACCCGGGAGGGAATCGATGCCGCATGGCAGAATTATTTCGTGGACATGTAATGACTTGTTGAGATGAGAAATTGAAACCGGAACCGTTAATACCCCAAATTTACAAATAACACGAACAACCGAACTTATAAGCAAGTACCTAACCGGACATTACGGATTGCAAATAAAATAAATCATGTTGGAATAAAATTTATTCCAGGCGAATATTATTTTTTTTGCAATGCGTTTGTCCATGCCTTCGAAGACACAATCTGGATTGTAGCAGGAGTTATCCAGAAACTTGCATCTTGCCGCGCAGCACGGGCACCGGTCCGTATGAAAGTCCATAGTAAAGGTATAACCACAATTTTGACAATACCAGTTTGCCATATTTCCTCCTTATAAACAATACGGCTTGAAACAAAAGAGGGCAGGTTCTATTATCCCATTGATTCTTGGCATCTATCCTCTCTTTTCATCGTTTTGCAAAATGATTCTCCTTTGCCAATGCAGTCTGGATAGTTGGAAGACCGGCCTGTGTCGTTCAAATCGCATGATGTTGCTTAAAAAATGATTTTTCAGCACTTTCCATACCTATTACATGATTTATTAAAATCCGCCTTTACCGGTGATGACTACCCACGGGGTGGCCAGAAGCAGGCGCAGGTCCAACCAGAAAGACCACTCCCGGATATACCGGATGTCGAGCCGGACCATCTCGTCAAAAGTGGTCCGGCTTCTGCCGATCACCTGCCAGAGGCCGGTGATTCCCGGCTTCATGGACAGCACGCGCTGCCGGTGCCAGGTATCGTATTTTTCCAGCTCGTAGGGAATGGGCGGCCGGGGGCCGACCAGGGACATATGGCCGGCCAGCACATTGAGGAACTGGGGAATTTCGTCCAGGCTGGTGCGGCGGATAAAGCGCCCCACGGCAGTGACGCGGGGGTCATTCTGGATCTTGAAAACCGGATTGCCGGTTTCGGAAGCCTGATTCAGCGCGCCGGAAATCAGTTTCTGAACGTATTCCTTATGAATCGCCGCATCGTTATTCACCTTCATGGATCTGAACTTCAGAAAGGTGAACCGCCTGCCGAACTGGCCGACCCGTCCTGACGAAACAGAATCGGGCCTTTGGAGGTCAGCTTGATGGCCGCCGCAACCAGGACAAAGACGGGAGACAGCAGGATCAGGGCCGCAAGGCTGCCCAGAATGTCCATCGGCCCGCTTCATCGTCAAGGTCGGCGCTTCGCAGCTGGCGCTCCAGGTGAAGATCGGGATAGAGAATCTTGTTGGATGGCTGGCAGGTATCGCCGACATCGCACCCTTCCGGAAACACGTGCAGGCTGATATCGATCTGCTGGAGTTCCTGGGGACTGAGGGCCTGGCAGAGGCCGGACTGCACCCGCTGCCAAACCAGGTCCTGGGCCTGGACGATGTCCTGGTCATTCAGCTCGGAGAAAATGACACCCATGACATGATCCTGAATATACCAGCCGCACTGGTCGATATCCCGTGTGCTGTCACACAGGGCCCTGGCTATCCTGTCCTTCAGAGCCTGGCCGCTGCCGTTGCTGTTGGCAATCAGAGCCTGAATATCCAGAAGCATGAGCAGAAAGGGGCGGTGGGAACGCTCGGTGCGTTTTCGCTCCCAGCTCAGGATGTGATTGAAAAGGACTTCGGGGCAAAACCCATTTTCTCCTGTGAATCCGGATACGAGACTGAGGGGCTGTAACTTAGATGAGGTTAATCTGTTAAACAAATTCATGAGTCCTCCTTATTGAAGAATATAAAGTATCAGTACTGATATAATACCGTGAAAATAATTTCCCACTTTGAAAAAAAGGACCTGGTGATTTCATCCCCCGAAGGTGAAAATATTGAATTAAGAATCAAAAGAAACGATAAGCTCATCAGTCGACTTGACAGATAATTCTTGTTCAGCACGATTGATAATTCAATTTTTGTGCCAAGTTTCCAACAATCAGAGTCAAGTCATCCATCACTCTGTATTTATTTAATAATTAGTTAAATAAATACAGTTATATTACCGTCATTAACGGTCATATGAAAGGTCATATGTAACCTGTGGTCATATATGTCCTTTTTTCTGTCTTTCGGGGTGTGTTGGAGGAAAAATGATCAGGACGGGAAGCAGTTTGGGACCCTACGCGTTAAGGAAATAAAAAAGAAAAGCTCGGCGCCCATTTCCGCCGCATGTTTTGTTGGCATTCATGTTCATTTGTAATATAAAAAGACGGCGGATTTGTCTTTGTACTCTTTGATCAGGAGGTTTGGATATGAAAGATGGATGCCCCTTTCTTGTTTTCCACAAGTGCGCTGGGGATAAGTGCTGTTTTTACTTTGATCCTGAAAATGTAAATTTCTTGGTTGATGGCGAACAAAAGCAGGCTGTTTTTCCAGGGCTCAAAGTATCATGTCTATTATACATTACAGGCAGGCAGACTTTAAAGAACATGTGCCAGGATTATCTGAACCAGAAACCTCCCGAAACGAAAAATCCTGAATCCACATGAATTCAGGATTTAAAATATACCGGGTGTTTACTTCATTCAGGTACACATACCCTATATTTGGACTTTTTCAAGCGGCCCTATTAATATCAGAAAGAGGTGAGCAATGGTTGAATATGGTTTGCTGGCGTCTAAATCTTCCGAGATATTTTTCGACCTCTTTTATTTAAAAAATCTTCTGTATTCGAACCCTTTTCCGATTTTGATTGTAATCGGCATACTTGTTATCGTTTCATATTTTCTTTTTCGGAAATAGCGGGGATCGCCTCTGCTATAGATTGCGGGGCATCGGGTCGGACCCAGACAACGATGGGGACCAGCAGATAAAACACCTGACGACAGGTGCCTTTTCCGGGCTTAGAAGTGTTAATTGTGGATCAACGCACAGAATGGACTGGCTTTGCTGCTATATTGCTCTCGTCTGCAAGTATTTCCGGCAAATTGATTTCTCTTCAAGGACATCCTGCAAGAGGCTGAACATGCCATCAAGCTTCTGTGTAAATTTAATTCCGAAGCCCGCGTCCGTCATCCTGACGATTTCTCCTTTTACGCGTATGCTTTTTCCCATTTTGGGTTGAGAAACAATGATAGCTGTTGAATTCCCAATCTGAAACAGCCTTGTGCTACAGATAAATGCGCCACCGGTACTTATGTTTTCAAGCATATCGGAATATAGTTCATCTTTCACAGAGTAATTCACGCTGACCTTGAAAGACCTTCTCGCAGTATCCCTTTTTTCATCTCCTTTAGAGATATTATTGATATAATTAATCACATCATATTGTTGTTTTGAAGAAAGTTTCCTGGCCATGTCACTGATTATTTCAACCAGTTTTAATTTATCCGTCTGGTTGTAATTCATATGCATGCAAACCTCCATGAATACAAAATGAGAAATTATATTTGAAACTAATAAGTGGCTGATGTCATATGATATATTTTGTAACAATCATTGTTCATGTTGTCAATAATATTCTGTCACCCAATCAGACAATAAATTTGAAGAGGTTGACAGATGTTTTGTGATTGAGCAACAGAGTCAAGTGAAAGATATTGACCGCCACATAACTACATGGTAATCAACCGAACATGGAAAAGAATCGTAGCCCGGATAACACAACTCTCGATTATAACCTTCTTGAAAAGTTGAAGATCATGTCTGTTTAGTTGGATAAGCGTCAAAATGACCTTCTATAAGAAGCCATTTTCGACCTTCTCAAAAAGTACGAATCCCAAGACGAACAAAATAATACATGACCTGAAAGGAGCGCTTATGGTTCAGATAGATTATGCAATTAACTACAAGAACATAACCGTGAAGGTTTCTGACGGCTCAATCATCTCAGGTAAAATTAATATCATGAGCTACACCCGATTGTCTCACTACATGAAATCAGAAAACGACAAATTCATTACCGTTCTTTCCGAGGAAATAGAAGGAATGCCCCAGAAGATCACGATCATTAATAGAGAGCATATCGTATTGGCAGATACATCGGAGTAATGGAATCCTTCATCCCTGTTTAATCAATTCCATCTGCAATAGTTCCATCCAGATCCGCGTTTAACCGTTTGATCTCCAGAGCGGCTTCACGGTATTCGACCGCAAGTCTCCGGTTTCGTCTTTTCGTAAGGGCGTTGTTGATAGCCTCACTGATAAAGCGGCTTCTTCCTCTGGGTTCGATCTCTTTGCTGAGTGCTTGATACGTCGAATGAGGTTTGAACCCTCCTTTTTGAGTTTCCCAACTTCAAATCGGATAACTGTCTCGAAAACTAATGTCCTTCAAATTTTTTCTT
>CAWJRD010000030.1:0-58320 GCA_963845015.1 uncultured delta proteobacterium | reverse complement strand
TCGTTGTTTGTAAAGTAAAATCTTGATATTTAGTCCAACGTCTTCAACTTGTCATGTACATCATATAAACTCTTCATTGCTTCCATGCTGCCTCCTAACCAGTTAGAAACAAGGGCTTTGTGGGTACTCCGAATTGTTTCGGTTCAACCCTGTCAATACTTGTGCTTGTTATTCCACCCCCGAACTGCTCGAAGGTGCAACTGGTCCGCCGCTAATTCACATGCAGAGCAGCGGGTTCGTGAGTTTTTTATGTCGCCCAGTTATTTCCATTATTGTTGCAACTGTCGTATTTGTCGCAAAAGCCACATATGCAACGGTTGCGTATGTGTAGCAAATGTCGCAGGGGTATATAATACCCTGCATTTGCGACGCTACAATTGCGACGTTTTCATGCATACAATTTGTCATAAACAAAACCATCCTTAATAAAAAACATCTTCTTGTTTTTGGATATGTCCGACCGGGAGCAGCCTGATTGTTTACAACGTTCAAGCCATTCCTTTTCCGGAACACAACCGGCCGGCTTTTCTCCTGACTCGACCAATTCCCGATCTTGAACTTCGACCATTTGTTTCAAAATGCTTAACATAAGGGTCTGCTTGCTTCCTTTTCCAGTTCTGTCCTTCCCTGATTCAGTGTTTAGGTCGATTTCATCTAGTACGCAGGAGGTGACAGCTTCGCTCTCTTCATCTACGATACCCAAGTCGATCACCTTTTTGGCAAAGGTTCGTGGCCCTGGTTTCGGCTGGTCCTTGCATTTGAGAAAAACAAGGTTGATGGTTTCGTCCCGGTTCACGTCGATGCGGTAACAATAATCCATCGAAGCGAACAATGCCGAATTACCACGTGCTCGTTCCTTATCTGCCAACCCGGAATGATGCAACGTGAGTATGGAGGAATCGCATACATCCCTAATCGCATCACATCCACGAACGTATGCTGTCATATCCTTTGTGGTGTTCTCATCACCTGGGCCAAAGTTTCTGTTTAAGGTATCGATTACAATCAATTTTGGGGGACCATATTTTTCCGTAATGATCCAGACAGCCTTTTTGATATCATTGACGCTCTCCTCTTGCGTCATTTGCGCAGGTTGCCGTGATACCCAAATAGGCAGGGTGTCAATATCAATCCCGTGTTCCAAGCACCATGCTTTTAAACGCCGCTTGAAACCGCTCCGTCCCTCACCTATAATAAACAATACAGGACCCTTATCTTTAACCTTATTTCCATAAAAATCTTTCCCTGATGCGATACACATCCCAATGGCTATAGCCAAGAATGATTTCAAACTGCCGACCGGTCCGAATAACTCAGATTGACAGTTTTTTTCGATGAATTTTTTAATTAGCCATTCGGGAAGGATATCCTTCATTTCTGAGACATGAAGGAAAACATCATTTTCAATTGGAGAACAGGCACCAGATTCCCTCCCAAGCTTTGCAATGGCTTCGGTGGCATAGTCAAAAACGCCAACAGGGTCAGCAGTTATCCTTCGATTTATTTCCCCCACGATTGCCTGAAGCTTCCTGAGCAATTCATGTTTTTGCAGACGCTTTACCGATCCGTCCAGATCTAACAACAAGGGGATTTCTTGTATTATTCGAAGGAGTTCTGCGATTAGAATTTCCTTACCAATACCCTGCTGACCTTGAAGTTCCGCCTTGATTTTGTGCAGGTCTGTTGATAATCCGCCAGCATCAATGACGCTTTTCACAGCCTGAAAAATCGCCTGACATTTTGGTGAGAAAAAAAGATTTGGAGTTAATATTTCACAGAGGGATATTGCATCATCATTGTTGTTCAGAAGCGTTGAACAGCAGCCAAGTTCAAGTTCTGAATCATTGGGAATGTTCATATCAAGCCGCACGCTTCCGGCCCCGTTTCACAGTGTGCTGCGATCTGTCCGCCAACCAAGCAATAAAACTATCTCTTTCTAAATATTTCTTGCCACGGACGCTTACAACTTCAGGACCTCTTCCTTTGCTGAGTTCATTGTAAATGGTTTTTGGTTTAAAAATCGTTTGCCCATCGATAGGGAAGTACTCCGGCAATTCACTCCGAATCGATTCCAGTACCTTTTGTGTTGCCTCGTTTTGCATTGCTTGGCCCATCCTTTCTGAAGAATTTGTTTATGTTCCCACTCAAAAAAGATGAGAGAAAAAATTTTTCCAAAAGGCGGGGTAAAAACTTCCAATTTTGGAAGTATGCTATCGCCAAAATAAAAAAGCCCCTGCTGGTCAAGCAGAGGCTTCTGGAAAAACTGATATTGAAGGAAAGGCTAAATTATTAGACTGTATCCCATTCAATTTGTTCGGTCGGTGCGTACCGCAGTTTCGAACCGTATGTGATGGAACTGGTTAAATGGTCTCTCAACGCAGGATCCTTAATTTTATTGATTGTATATTTTAGCAAACCTCGTGTCCCATCATTCTGGTTTTTATAATTCTTCCGCTGTTTGCTGAGATATGATCTCCCAGAACCGTTTAATATCCCTCGAAAACTGACGATCCCGTTCTCATCGATATATCCATTAGATTCACTTAATACTTTTTTCACTACTTTTAGCTGGTTGTTTTTCATGATCAGTTCTTTTTCAATCGCATCCTTCTTCTCTATTTCGTCGGCATCATTTAACCTCGCTTCCAAATCTTCAATATCCTCAAGCAGTTCCGTAACACCTTCTTGGTAGGCGAATTTTTCTTTCTTGTTCATCAAAATCGTGTCTGTGTATTTCTCGATTTCGGTGTCGTCAGATATGCCATTATTAACGCCTGTAACGGGAGCGAGGAGGGTAGAAACCGGAAAATCTCTGTGAGGAGTCAGCAAAAGTTGTCGAATTATAAATACGCCTTTGCCTGAAACTTGACTCTGGACGTCCCTGTAAGTGAGCATACAGGTCTTCAGGTCTATTTCTCTGATTGTATAGCATTCACAAGTTGCCGGAACATCATTTTCATCAGGCTGCACCGACTGACGCTCTTTTTGATCTGGCAATAGGTGGAGCCCCTCAACATCAGACAGTCGGAAAAAAACCTCATTCTCAGAAATACTGTTAATCGTATTTAATCGTACTGGAAATGGAAGAAATGATATATCCGACCCGAGATCTTTTGTAAAATGGTTTACCCCCAATGGGCCGTAAAGTATTGAATACATGATGTTAGAATCAGCAAGAGTCTCTAAATAGGTGTAAGAATCAACACGATGCAACCTTCCCATCTTATACCAAAAGAATGCTTCGTCCATTCCAGCGTATCGTCGCAATGCTTCCTTTTGCAAGTCTCGGAACTCATCAATAGTGCACTCAGTTAACGGTGGAGAAAATGTTACAAGAATAGATAGTACCTTGTAACCATTAATTTTATAACAGTTGAACATGAGCTTGATCTTATCGAAATCAACCCCATTAACCTTCAGGTCTTCCAAGGATACAAACGCCTGACCATCAATATTTTGAATTTCTGAGATGAATTCCATAGCCATTTCCCATAATGGTCCTGAAAAAAAAAGTTGGGGGGCCGATCACGAAAGCGGCCTTGTCATCCTAATTGATCAGACCCAGACTATCCCCAAACTGAATAATCAACCGGACTTTCGATCTGCCAAGGAAACAATGTTTGATTTGGTATCGGATTCGAAAGCCTGTGCAACTCGATCCGCCGCTTTTTGCAGGTGCGCTCCAGTCAAATGGGAATACCGTTTCAACATTGCCATTGTCTCATGCCCTGATATCTGCTGTACGGTCCGCAAGTCAGCGCCGGACATAATAAGCCAACTGATGTATGAATGTCGCAAGGTGTGAAAGCATACCTTTTGCCTTCTGTCCTCAACTCCTTCATTGAACAGTTTGTCGGCAATAGCAGGGAATGAATTGGGAACCTGTAGTCGGATTTTACCTTGATTTGTAGGGAATACCAAATCGGATGGTGAATAAACCTTTGACTTCCGGTTCAATAGCATTTCTTTGACGCTTGCCGGAATGGGCACAGTTCGGGTTTTGCCGTTTTTGGTGTTTAGGAAAGTCACATAACCAGTTTCAAGATCAACATCAGACCAGGATAAAGAAGCAATTTCAAGGTATCGCGCCCCAGTAAATGCCGCCATCAATGTTAGGTCGTGTGTATCTCTATGACGTATATCTAATAGTTCCTTTAGAAGGACTTTCACTTCCTCAAAACTCAGGAACCGGACCCTGTCGTTATCTGCAATCTTGGGGTATGAGACCTTGACAGCCGGGTTCTCTCCTCCATAGTGACCCCATAGCTTTGTCTTATTGTACACGGTCCTCACAAGGGACAGGGCGTGATGAACAGTCTTTGCGGATTTCCCTTTTTTTTGAAGGCTGATCTTCATCTTTTCAAGTTCAAAGACGGATATATCCTTTGCCGGCCTATTGCCTATGAACTTTTCAATATTGAATTTATATCTACCAACATCATCCGACCACGACTTCTTTGTCTGCTTCGCGTTTTCAATGTATATCTCAAATAATCGGCCAAAGGTCACATTGGCCTTTTCAGCTTCCGCCTGTTCTTCCGCCGCTTGAACCTTGGCATGTTCTTCCGCTTTCCTTGCATCGGTATCCATTTGACGCTTCTCTGCCAATGTCATTGGGCGGATGCCTTGCCGGTTATTGTTTACAAGCTCAGCTCTTAAAATACTGGCCTTTTGTGCATTCCAACCCTCAGAAACGAATCCGCAACCCTCTTCAAGTAATTTGCCCTGATGGTAATACCTAACGAAGAAATAGCGGTCAGGTTTACCATTAAATTTTCGGTCCGGATATTCCCGAAATCGCACCCCTGCATATTGCGTCTTGACTATTATTGCGGCCATCGACTGAACTCCTTTTTCGGATTTGGGTTTAATTCCCATTTGATCCATCAAACAGGATTTCGTCAATATTTACGATTCCCGTCTATTTTTCAGCCCCATAATAGCCCCATATTTTACGGGTTGTCAAGTGATTATTAGTGAATATTTGGGAAACATCAAAAACAATATATATCATTATTTCAATGTATTGTTAATTTACGGGAATTTCAGTGAACCCATATTAGCCGGGTTCAACTCCCGCCGCCTCCACCATTTTAAAATTAATAAATACATCGTTATAGAAAAAGGTCGATGGTTTTTGATCGTCACAGCCCCTTAATAACCCCCTAATTTTCGATCTTTGAACAACCATCCAAAGACGTGCCCCCCATATTCCCGAATCATCCACTTTTGAGTTGGTGGCCCTGGATTGTCCGGCGAATTCACAAGACGAGAATCAATTTCTCTTTATCCTGCTGCTGTTCGTTTCCATCGCCCTATTAAGGTCCCAGTCCCGGAAATGTCATCTTGCGCCCCTGACTGCGCCCTATCTCAACCTTGTGGATCTGATCCCAGGAACAACTCGGCATCGATGCTTTGAAATATGGTTATGATCCGGGTTCAGACCCGCCGCAGTATTCCGATCTTCCACTCTCTGTCCTCCCAGGTCATTGCGAGTGCGCCATCCAAGGGCTTAGCGCGGCCAGCATTGCTCGCATGCATCATCAGTCATAGTTGCCCAATCACAGACTCATTCTGCGCAAGCTGTGGCCCAGGGGGCTGGCGCATGGAATGCAGGGCCAGTCTTCTGCAGGGACATGGCGGTATGGCCGGAGGACAAGGCGGTCAGGGCGGCTCTGGGGCTGGTGATGGCTGCAGTGGCGGTAGTCGGTAATTAATTTGTGCTCAGGGCGCAAATCGTTATTCGCAGAAGATAAGCGTCAAACGACATCATACAAAAAACCTTGAGCTTATTTATTAGCAGTCTTTCTATAGCGATAGGTTCTGTTTTGCAGTCCCTTGATTTTTCCATCATTTTTCAATGTCGTTTTACAGCAGCACGTCCCCCCTCCAATATTTTATTAATTTTTTGTAACTTCTTTCCAGTCTGTGCGTTAACTATACAATAGAAATGAGCGATCTATCAATCCTATTTGCTCATGGAAATGGGGAGAATCATAATTTCCTCGGTCGTATCTAATAATCTGAATTTTTATCTCAAAAGGGAAAGGAACCGAATCATGAAGAAACTGTTGTTCATCGGCTGTTTGCTGTTGGCCCTCATTATGGTGACTACACCCCTGTCAGCTGCAGGTGGTGGAGGGGGCGGTGGTGGTGGTGGTGGAGCTGGTGGCGGTGGCGCAGGAGCTGGAGGTAGTGCCGGATCAGGCAGTGGCGACGGTGCTGGAGCTGGCTCTGGTGCTGCCTCAGGGTCAGGTATTGGCCCGGGTCCGGGAGCTTCATTCGGTCCTGGACCTAATGCATCCGTAGGACCTGGCCCAAATGCTTCCGTTGGCACTGGAGCCAATGCGTCGATCGGTTCTGGTCAGAATGCCCGGACAGGCCCTGGCAGTAATGTCGGTCATGGGCCCGGCGACGGGTCAGGAAACCAAGGGATCGGACCTCAAGATGGCACCGGCTTTGGCGCTCCGAAATAACTCTTTAGATCCTTCAACCTTCGACATTGCAACTGGGGCAGACTCATCCACAGGAGACTGCCCCAGTCTTTTTCTTGTCGGTGTAGCTCTTCCCACTTTACTCCATTGCATGTAAGCAAGTTGTGGCGCTAATATTGTATCGGAGTAAAGCTTGTATACTATAACGGGTGAAAAGTTTGACCACGGCGATTAAGGTAGCCGGGGGTTTTTCTCCCCAAGTCTTCACATCACCCGGCATGGCGGGTCCACACTGGACGATTTGGCGATGGAAATGGGCTTTAGTGGATAATCTGTTTGACAGTAACGTCTGCATTATCGTAGGGTTGTTATTTGGATGAATGAGTCAAGAGTATCAAGGTTACCATTCGTATTGTTAAGGATGGCCGGATTTAAGGATAATGCAAATCGAGATAATATCTGTGTTCAGCTTGACGAATCGAAACTTGCATAATTCTCCGGCACGTCACAAATAATTCGTCCAAAAAAGGAGACAAATTTGTGACCAACGGTGATACCCACAGCAAAACCATCGGCTACATCGTGTGGATTTTCGGTTTCACCGGAAGTCATCGCTTCTACTATGGAAAACCGGTAACCGGCACTATCTGGTTCTTCACACTCGGTCTGCTGGGCATCGGCTGGCTTATTGACCTATTTTTGATCCCGGGCATGGATCGCCAGGCGGACCTTCGATTTGCCGCTGGCCCCAAGGACTACACCATTGCCTGGGTTCTGCTCACCTTTCTTGGATTTTTCGGGGCACACCGTTTTTACATGGAAAAGTGGATCAGTGCGGTTATCTACCTGCTGACCGGAGGGCTGTTGGGACTAGGGTTTCTTTTCGATCTGTGGACCTTAAACGACCAGATCGCTCAAGTGAATCAACGATAGCGTTTGACCTGCCTCAGGATTTCAATCCGCAAAACCGATCTGAAATAATGAGATACGAATCCAGGCTGGAAAGGCGGAGCTGTCGCTAAGATGACCCGGCCGGCAGGGAATACCTTCTCTCCCACAGGATGAAGGCAGGGGCTATAAAATACCGTATGCGGATTTACCCCCTGCCTCATATACAAGGACCCGGAGTCACAAAATGGGGTAGATTATGAATCGATGACAATGATAAGGGTAAATCCTTTTGCGAAGTGTTCATGTCACTTAATATTTCAATATTCAAGAATGGGATAATCTGTTCGTAACAAAATGGCAATTGACTCATAAGGGCATAAAAGCCATTATCCACCTGTTTGTAAAAACATATTGCAACTTTTGGTTGCATTAAAAAAGGAAAAGGCAGAACCGGATAGCTCTGCCTTTGTATGTGCACAAATTTTGTTGTAATCTATTTGCCACGGGTTTAAATCGTGAAAATAGTGGAATTGGAGGGCAGTCTCTTGTTGCTACGCTGCTCCCGCTTCATTAACCAATTGATTGAACCCAAAAACTGTAAATCGCCTCAACCAACTTCATCCCAAATGGTCAAGTATTATAATTCCCCACTATATCACCAATCAATACCCGGCCAATCGAAGGGTGCGGGATCCTGTGTCGTCGTTGTTGAGCCCTGACCAACAGCACCCTGATTCTTGCCACCTTCAGCAAAAGCAGAAGAAACGAAAAGAAACCCACAAACCAGAATCATCACCAAAATCTTTTTCATTACCTTACTCCTTTAATTGGTTGTTAATCGGATATTTATTCCGTTGAAGAAGTCGAACGTAATTAAACAGTTATATGTTTCATGTATGCCATAGAGAGATAAGTTGTCAAGTTGAACTTAAAAAGTACCTTCTATGGAATCAATAACAATTTCCTGTAATCGCTGAAAGTGCCTATACCGCATAATAGAACTGAAGCAAATATTGTGCCATTTTCTATAAATCCTGAATCACTCATAATATCGGGCACTCATAAGATAGTTTGTGTGCTGTCAGGTTTTACGGGATGACAATTTTTGGTAAACAAATTAACGAATTGCGTCTTACTAGTGACATTCATCGGATTTTTATCACCCGAACCGCCCAAAAAAAACGAGTCCAAAGTTCGTTGGACGGTCAGGACGATGGAAATGGAGGATGGGGCTATAAAGTATCAGATTGCATTTTCCATCACCATATTTTCTCCGGCCGACAAAAAGTAATATTGTTCCTGGATACCTTTCCAAAATGGGATATTATCATCTTCACAGGCGTGTAATTTACCGTTTTAGTATCTATCACTGTTTTCTCTGGAATGAGGCATGCTCAACGGAATATCGGGAAAGCCGGTAAGCAGTATCATATCATTTCTATTGCTGGTGTATGCTTCAATAATGTATTCATTCCAGTAGTGCCGGTTTAAGCCGTATTTCATGAGAAATTCATATGATCGTTTTTTATCCTCAATTTTGGTTTTTTCCCGGCTCCTTTCAAAAAAGGCTTCCCATTTTTCCTCGCTCGCAAATACAAGGGAGTTATTTTGGATTTCTGTAATGATGTATGGGGTTATAAAAACAACAGAGTATCCATAATTCAATTGAGGGAATGGCTCCGGCATCAGCCTTGCGAACCAGATTTCTCCCGGCTCACCCAAGTACCCGCTTGGTACGATGACCTGTATTTTTTCCTGTGTGATAATTTCTCGCAGATTGACAAACTTTCCGGAAACGCCCTCATGAACATAGAACCCCATTCTTGATTTCTGCATATGCTCGAAAATCGTTATCAATTCGGGATCTGCCTTTAAGAATCTGCAAACGTCAATAGCAATTGTTCCGAAAGACTCTTTTTTGAGCCCAACGCAAAGATCGAAAAAGCCCCAGCATGTAAAATAAGATTTTGTCAGCGGACTCATCGGCGGACCTGAAGGCATATATACATCTTCAGCGTTTGTGTAAGCATCAGTAAGTTTCGACAGAGCCGGCAACTCAGAAAGCTGTTCCATGATAACGGAAAGCTTGTTTTGGGCATAGATATAAACCCCATGCAGAGGATCTAATCGTGAAAGCTGTTTCTCCGTAATTACGGTTTTTTCTAAATTTTCGGCATTTATTTTAGCATCCCGCAGTTCAGAAATATCTACAACCTTCCTGCTGGCGGTTTTTCGAAGTCCAGCGATGATCTTTGATGATATAGGATGAGTAACGGATTTTGGAGGTGTTATTTTTTTCACATTTATCCTCAATGGCTATTTCAATTTCTTACATCCCTCACAATTTTTATAGCCAGCAATATCGTAGGAATCAAATGGTAAAACAAATCGAAAATATCTATCGGTTTGGTCAGCACACCATTTTTTAGCATTATGAGTTTTTCAACGACATGCGGCATCGGCTTAAATGGTGCCAGCAGCATAAGAACGGCTATTATGATCAGAATTGCATATGGGATTTTATCAAGGAATGACCACATAAATTTTATCTCCCACGATTAATCTTGTCCCGTAATTTACCAAATCGCTTGAAGGTCACTACCTGTCTGGGTTTGAGCATCATCGGCTGGTCAGTAGCAGGATTCCTCCATCGCCTTTCAATTTATTGCTTCACGCAGAACTTACCATAGCCGGATACCAAAAGAGAATCGTCAGAGGCCAAGGCTGATGCCCGATCTAATTGATCCAGGTAAGAATAGCTGTGCCGAAAATTATTGATATGATTCCAAACAGTCTTTGCGTCTGGTCAGACAAATTGAAGTACCAGTCCAGCAACCGGCTATAGAGATTATATGGGTTGGTGAAAATCACAACCGCCTTAACAAATGCCAACATGCCGATTACCCGGAAAAACCAGGGAAAAGTGGTGGCCGACGCAGAAATAAAAAATAGGATTCCGACGACTGCTGGGAAGGATGACAAAACCTTGAGCGGAATTTCCTGGATTAATTTCTTGAGTGCATCGACGTATTCTCTGGTATAGAGAATACAGATAGAGCCGATGGCGATGTACACAAAGCCAAGGGAATAAACGATAACTTTCATGGACATTGACTCCTTTTTCAGATTGTAAAGGTCTAACTGGGAGGGATTTGCAACAAATCTCATTAATTATCTGCTGTGTCAAGGACTTGATTCTTTCTTTTGTTTTTGGTTCCTGCGTCCTGATAAGTTAGGAAATATTTGGTTTTGTTTTTTATCACCCAGGTCGCCTTATCGCCCGATTCTTTTAATCTGGGTTTGGACGGTCAAGACGATGCGGACGATGGAAATGGGGGTGGTGGGGGTAAAAATATTTTCGACGATACAAGCCATCATCATGGATGAGTCCCAATGCCGATAAATCTGGCTGGAAAAAACAAGCCGACCACGATGGTATGGGAGCCAATAACCGAAATGCGTCAATTCGTTTGACAGACATGGCAGCATTATCATAGGGTATTTTTAGGGTAAAAGTCGGAATTGCGGCATTCTGATTTCAATTTATTAAGGCTGCCGTATGGGTGTCCGGTAAATCAATGATACCATCCGTATCGTTAAGGATGGCCGGACTCAAGGATATATGCAAGAAAGCATAACTCCAATAATAATAGAAGATGCTGGTGATGATAATTTCCAGAAAACTATTATATTCAATAAAAAACTCGTAACTATTCAGAATAACTTATTGAAACAGATGATATACAGAGATGGCTTAACTTCATGTTCGGCAATAAAGTGAATCCCGTCGTCTGATTAACCCTAATAAGAGAGAACACAGCATGAAACAAACCTTAATTGCCTTCCTGCTAGCAACGTTTATGGGCTGTCTGGTCTGTCAAGCAGCAGAGAAACCCAATATCATCCACATCGTCGCAGATGACCTTGGCTGGAAGGATGTCGGCTTCAACGGAAGCATGGACATCAAGACGCCGAACCTCGACAAGCTCGCCGCAGAGGGGGCAAAGCTCTCACATTTTTACGTGCAGCCGATGTGCACGCCGACGCGCGCAGCCTTGATGACCGGTCGTTATCCGTTTCGCTACGGTCTGCAGACTGCAGTCATTCCATCCGTCTCCGCCTATGGGCTGGACACCACCGAGTGGACCATGCCGCAGTGCCTCAAAGAAGCCGGCTACAAGACGGCCATAATCGGCAAATGGCACCTTGGACACGCCGACAAGAAATATTGGCCGAAGCAACGCGGCTTCGACTACCAGTATGGCGCGATGATCGGAGAATTGGATTACTTCACGCATGAGGAGCATCATGTCCTCGACTGGTATCGCGACAACGAGCCGGTTCGCGAAAAGGGCTATACCACCCAGCTCTTAGGAAACGACGCAGTCAAACTTATCGAGGAGCACGACTTTTCAACGCCGCTTTATCTCTACCTTGCCTTCAACGCCCCGCACACGCCCTACCAAGCTCCGCAGGAATACATCGACCGCTATAAGAACATCGAAGACCCCACCCGCCGCACCTATGCCGGTATGGTTGCGTGCCTCGACGACGAGATCGGACGTGTCGTCGCCGCACTCGACAGGAAGGGCATCCGCGACAACACGCTCATCCTTTTCCACAGTGACAACGGTGGCACGAAGAACGCTATGTTCGCGGGCGTCATGGCCGACATGTCGAAGGTGAGGATCCCATGCGACAATGGCCCGTATCGGGACGGCAAAGGTTCTCTGTTCGAGGGCGCGACGCGCGTCTGCGCCCTCGCCAACTGGCCCGGCCATATCAAGGCTCAGACCGTGGACGGCTTGATCCACGCCGTGGATGTCTATCCGACGCTGTCCGCCCTAGCTGACGCATCAACGGCCAAATGCAAACCGCTCGACGGCGTCAATGTCTGGGACACCATCGCCCAGGGCAAGCCGTCGCCGCGCACGGAGTTCGTCTACAATATCGAGCCATTCCGTGCGGCTCTGCGTCAGGGCGACTGGAAGCTCATCTGGCGTACGACGCTCCCCTCCAGCGTTGATCTCTATGATCTCTCGAAAGATCCGTCCGAGCAGAACAACCTCGCTGCGACCAACCCTGGCATGGTGGCCGCGATGCAGCAGCGCCTCGACGAATTGGCGAAGGAAGCTATGAAGCCGCTCTTCCTCGTGGACCAGTTCAAATTTGTCATGAAAAACATGAACGGCGAACCCATCCTCCCCACCGACGAAGGCTTTGGCGACCCAGACCAACCGTGAATACGGCAGGACTGCGAGGCCGAATCGGGTAGCCGGGGGTTTTCTCCCCCAGCCTCCAAACCGCCCAGCATGCGGGTCCGCACTGGGCGATTCATATATGCTATCAGGCCGTAGCCGGAAAGCGAATGTTCACCCATAGTTCTTTGATGTGGCAGGGAATTTTTGGACACTTTCTTAAGAGTGGATTTATAATCCGTGAGGCAGCGTTCAATGGAAAAGGCTCTACTCACGGATAGTTATCCTAAACAAAAACATCCTTAGATCGGTTTTCTTAAGAATACCGATCCAATACTTTATTGATGAACAGGTTCTTCGAATTGGCCGGCATGAATATAGAGAACCCGACCAGCCTTCACCGGATGAATTTATTACAATCTGACTTAACTTGCGGAGGCAGCCTGATGTCTCCATTTTCAAACCGATTTAGAGCTTTTTTACCCCATCCGGCTGTCAAGCCTTTGGGGACCAGCGCCATGGAAAGGAATATCTCTTCGATAAGGCTTTTCCTCAAAGATATTGAGACGAGTATATAATTGAAAGGAAAATTGAGTGAAAACGTCATTATATTGGGCAGACAGTTATTTGGCTAAACGCCTGAAAGCATCTGAGGCCATCAAGAAGATTCGTTCGGGACAGCGGATTTTTATAGGATCGGCCTGCGGGGAGCCCCAGGAACTCGTTCGCGCACTGAACGAAACGGGGGGAGGCTTGACAGGCTTGGAACTTGTCCGGTTGATGAGTTTTGAAACGCCTGCCATGGCGGATCTTTACCGTAAAGCTGAAATGTACAGCCGAAATGTCCGGATTATTTACCTTGGTGCTGCCAGAGCCGGGTCCATGATTCCGAACCGCCGTTTCATCACCCCGCTTAACTTGTCCGAAGTGCCGGATTTGTTTTTAAGCCGAAAACTTCCGATCAATGTCGCACTTATTCAGACGAGTCCGCCGGACGACTTTGGCTGGATGAGTCTGGGGGTATCCGTGGATGTGACATTGGCTGCCGCTAATTCAGCAGATATCGTCATTGCTCAAGTGAATCCCCGAATGCCTCGGGTATTGGGACAAAGCTTCATCCATATGAATGATGTGGATATCATTGTCGAACACGAAGAAGATGTTATCACTGTCCCCCCTCAAACCCAGTCCGACGCCACATCCCGGATCGGGGAACACATCGCACGGCTGATTGAGGATGGTGCAACGCTTCAAATCGGGCTTGATGCCGCTTCACAGGCAGCTCTGAATGCTCTATCCGATAAAAACGACTTGGGGATTCATTCCCAGTATATTACCGATGACATCATGCATCTTTATTCCATGGGGATCATCAACAATCGGAAAAAAGGACTCAACGCAGGAAAAATCGTTGCATCCGCCGCCATCGGATCGACGAACCTTTATGAATTCATCAATGACAATCCTGCGGTGGATTTTCATCCCTCCAATTACGTGAATGATCCGTTCATCATTCGCCAGCATCACCGGATGACATCGATGAATACGGCTCATGCTATCGATTTAACGGGTCAGGTGACGGCAGAGTCCTCGGCTCGCACTTATTTTACGGGGATAACAGGGATTTCTGATTTCGTCCAGGGTTCCAGACGATCTGCAGGCGGGAAATCGATCATGATTTTGCTGAGCACCTCCGAGGATGGCAGTCAAAGCCGGATTGTTCCCAACCTGGATGATGCAGCCTGCGTGGTACCCCGTGGGGATGCTCAATATGTGGTAACCGAATACGGCGTGGTCAACCTTTTTGGAAAAAGCCTTCAGGAGCGGGCAATGGCCATGATTGAAATCGCTCACCCGGATTTTCGGCAGCAGCTTTTCGATGCCGCGAAAGAAAGAGGACTCATCGGGGCCGACAGATCTTTAGGGGAAGCGGTCCGAGGTGTGTATCCAGTTTGGATGGAAGAAGTCATGGAAACAGAGGGTATTACGGTTACCATCCGTCCATCCAAACCCGTCGATGAGCGGCGAATTCAGGAGCATTACTACAATCTTGAGAAGGAAGACGTCCTTTCCCGTTTTTTTAATGAAAAAACCATTTTTGGTCTACCTGAAACCGAACAGCGGAGCAAAATCGACTATATAAAGGATCTGACAATTCTTGCGCTGGTAGGGGAGTTTGGTTTCGGTCAGGTAATAGCCGTTGGGGAAAGCATGTATCTGCCCGAATTGAACATGTCTGAGGTGGCGTTTTCAGTCAACAGGAAATATCAGGGAAAAGGTATCGCCCGACGTGTCATCGCGAAATTAGCCAAGGCTGCCAAGGAAAACGGTATCGCCGGACTGATTGCCTACACAAACCCTCAAAATAAAAAAATGATCAACTTATTTAGATCGCTCCCTTATCCCGTGAAAAGCCAGTTTGGGTCCGAAGGGCTCAAACTTGAGTGCTACTTCGATGATGGTGAGGTAGTTTGAAAAATGGAGGTGTCAATCATATGGAAAATTCCACATGATCAAGGTAATTTCGGTGCTGCAAGTGATATTGGCCTTAAATGCAACTGATTACGCCCTTACGATGGTGTCCCCGCCACATTCAATTTACCCCGCAAGGCGAAACGAAAGGCAATGGTGATTGATTTTTAATAACAACCTATCAACATGCATGGGATTATACAGGACGGAAAAGATATTTATAATAATCAGTCATCAGCGGTGGTTCAAAAACTGGGCAATGTCATAAGCACAATGCCAGACAAAAATGAAAGAAGCTTATGCATTCATTATGACTCAACCGCCTCAACTTCATGATATGTTCAACGTGTTGGCCTGGCTGAGCAAACCGGGCGTGGCATTGACCGCATAGTCTCAATCCATAATCAGGAGGAAAGTGATGAAAAAATGGACTCTGGTAATCTTATGTGTTCTTCTGCTCAGCGGATGCGCTACGTCGCACATGATCAAACCGGATCGACAACCCGAGCTGAGCGGCAATTCCAATTCGGCCACCCTGGTTATTCTTCGCGACACTTTCTTCGGCGGAGCCATCGTCATCTGGAATTATCTGGACGGCAAGATCATCGGCGAGACGATGGGCAACAGCTACTTTGTTACCCAGGTGCCGGCAGGCCCCCACTACGTGGTGGCCGTAACCGAAAATACCGGAGTGGCACATTTTGATTTTAAACCGGGGAAAACCTACTTTCTGCGGCAGGGCATCATCATGGGAGTGTGGCGTGCCCGCACCTCGGGGTATTATCCCGTACCCCGGCAGGAAGCTCTCGATGCCATGAAAAAGTGTACTTACTATGAATATGATCCCAGATCCGGCGGCCAGGATATGGACCCTGAACTCTATAAAACGGCGATTTCGGAATACGAGGCAGGCATCAAGGATCACCCGGAAAGTTACAAAGAGCTGCTCAACTATGACGGGAGTTAAAAAAGTGTCATGCCAGATAGCACCTGGCCTCATGCTGATTTCCAACCGATGTCAAGGCAGGCGGCACAGACTCGCAGATGGGAATCGCGATGGGGCAGCGGTTCTGGAACCGGCATCCCGTTGGAAGCGCATCGAGCGAAGGCACCATACCGGAAATGACGGGTAAAGTCATTTTCCGGGGGGTTTCAAGGCGGGGAATGGATTCCATAAGTCCGCGGGTGTACGGGTGCCTGGGGTTTAGAAACAGTTCTTTCACCGGCCCGGACTCGACAATGGTTCCGGCGTACATCACCACAACGTCATCGCTGATATCCGCGATGACGCCAAGATCATGGGTGATAAAGATCATCGCCATCCCGTTTTCCTGCTGAAGCTGCTTCATGAGATCCAGTATCTGCGCCTGAATCGTCACATCCAGGGCGGTTGTGGGTTCATCGGCAATCAGGATATCCGGATGCACCGCAAGGGCCATGGCGATCATCACCCGCTGGCGCATCCCGCCGGAAATCTGATGGGAATATTCCCGCATGCGCCGCTCCGGGTCCGGAATTCCCACCCTGTCCAGCATTTCAATCGATTTGTTGCGGATTTCGGTTTTATCAAGCGTGCCATCATGAAGCTGGAACACCTCGCCGATCTGGCGCCCGATCCGATGCACCGGATTCAGGGCTGTCATGGGTTCCTGAAATATCATGGAAATATGGCGTCCGCGCAGGGAGCGCATATCCGCCGGCGCCATCCGGACAATATCCGTTCCCCGGTACAGGATCCGGCCGTCCAGAATTTTCCCCGCGGGCTGGGGCAGCAGCCGCATGATGGAAAGCGCGGTAACGCTTTTGCCGCATCCGGATTCCCCCACGATTCCCAGCGTCTTTCCCCGATGCACCTGAAAAGAGACGTCATCCACCGCCCGAACCCTGCCGGCCTCGGTATCAAATGCCGCGGCCAGATGCTTGACCTTCAACACCTCCTGATCGTTCCCCATGAAATCGCCCCCTACCGGCTCTTCAGATACGTCTTGTCGATGCGGGTAACCGGCTCAAACGCCTTATCCGATTTCATGGCTTCCCGTGTTTCGTCATAAAGTTTTTTATCGTACCAGAACATGCCTCCGGTTGCACTGTTGAAGGGGTCAAAGAGGCTGCCGGAATGCCGCGTGCCCGGAGGATCCGGAAGCCGCCACCAGCGCCAGCAGGCCTCCCGGATATACGGAACCATGAATGTGGGAACAAACATGCCGATGTCGTGGATTTTCTGCTGGATCTCCCGAGAGAGGCGAATCCGCTCCTTCTCGTCCAGGGAATTGCGGTAGGCGTCTATCAATTTGTCCATTTCCGGATCATCGGTATTGGTGATGTTGTTGGTCTGCGGCTTATGGGCATTGATGGAATGGAAATGCTCCCAGTACTGGGGCCTTAAGGATGTGCTCCAGCCCATCCAGGCCACATCGAAATTTTTTTCCAGGAATTTTTTAAAAGCCGCGGTCGGATCGCTCTGCTGCAGGAGCAACTCGATGCCGGCTTTTTTGGCCTCTTCCTTGAGGACCACCAGCCTTGGGGTGTGCTCTTCGAAACCATAGGTCACTTCAACCGAAAAGCGTTTTCCCTCTTTTTCCCAGATGCCGTCCGAACCGCGGTGCCAGCCGGAGGCCTTCATGTAATGATCCACCTTCTCCAGATCAAAGCGCCTGGCCTTGATGCCGTCATTGGTATAGGGACCGTATCCCATGAACGCCTGCTCCAGCCGGAAATAATCCCCGCGAAGCACCTGATCGATCACTTTTTCAATATTCATGGCATGGCTGAATGCATACCGGACGTTTTTGTCCTTGAAAATTTCCCGGTCCTGGTTCAGCCACAGGCCCATGGCCGACTGCTGGGTATCGTTAAAAAACCAGATTTTCTGCGCATATCCTTTTTCAAAAATCGGAATTTGCGTCTTGTCATGCCAGTATTTGGGAATGGTCAGCCCGAAAACATCTTCCTTTCCTTTTTTGAAATACTCCCAGAGCATGTTGAAATCCCGGACCACCGTGTAATTGACCCGATCCACGTTGAAACGGTTCTTGAAATACTTCAGGTCCTGGGCCCACCAGTCTTTTTTGCGTTTGAACCGGATATATTTACCGGTTTGAAAGTCGTCAATCAGGTAGGGCCCCGTGTTGGGCACGACCTTCCAGTTATACCTGGCCACAAAATCCGGCCCGAGGGTTCCGTAAAAATGCCTGGGCGTCGGAGCGATCCCCAGTTTCAGGTACAGGTCCGGCTCGGCCTTTGTTCCCACAACGGCAATTGTATAATCGTCAAAAACAATGACGCTGTCGATTTCCTGGGTGAAATAATCATTGTACCAGGGCGCGACAATGTGGGGGGAGCGCATGAATTCCAGGGTGAACACATAATCGGATGCAGTCACCGGCTTTCCGTCCGACCACCTGGCATTGGGGTTCAGCTTGAAATACATGGTTTTTTTATCATTCCCGAAGGCCCAGTGCGTGGCCAGTTCGGGAATGATGTTCATGGTGTTGGGATGAATGTTGATAAGGCTGAGGTCATTGTCCAGAATGGCGCTGCGGAAACTGCCGTTGGAGTCCGGTCCGACCGTCCGGAACGTCATGGGAAAGCTCAGGACGGCGGTGTTCAGGGTTCCGCCTTTTACCGCATCGGAAGATGCGTAGACCGGGTCCGAATCGTTGGTCAGCCACTGAATGTCCTCCGGCAGTTTCGGATCGGCCTGTGCCGGCCCGGACAGGATCAGCGCGATAGCAAGCCCCGAAAAGAGTACCCGCAGTTTTGGCATTGTCATTCCCTTTCAATGTGGTATAAAGTCAACCGTCATAAGCCGATGTCATTGATTTTATGAAATAATACGCTCAAAATTCCTCTTAACCCTTTTTCCAAAGGGGGAAACTTTGCTTGATATCAGCTATGATTAAATAACAAAAATGAGGACATCATGAACATCTTAGGAATCATCTGCTCCCCCCGTTCGCCAGGCAACAGTGAGCTCATCGTCAAGGAAATCAGCCGGCAGATCCCCGTTCCCCATGAACTGAAGCTGACGCGTCTGCCGAAATTGAATATTCAGCCCTGCCAGGGGTGCTACCGCTGTTTGTTCAAGGAGCAGCGTTGCTGGATCAAGGACGACCTGAACCTGGTTCTGGATGACATGTCCTGGGCCGATGCGCTGATCGTCGTGGTTCCCACCTATTTCCTGGGGCCCAATGCCAGCCTGAAACTGCTTCTGGACAGGGGGCTTTCCTTTTACGGCCGGGCGGAATCCCTGTGGGGAAAGCCCGCCGTGGGAATCGGCATTGCCGGCATCGACGGCAAGGAAGGATACACCCTGCTGGGGATCCGGAATTTCCTCAAGATGATCCAGTCCGACATCCGGGCGGTTCAGATGATCTACGGAGCGCTTCCCGGAGAGGCCCTTCAGATTGAAAATAACGCCCCCGTCATCCGCCGGATGGCCGAAGCCCTGATGAACGCGGAGCCCGAATCCGCCGGACCGGGCTGCTCCCTTTGCGGCGGGGACGCCTTTCGGTTTCTTGAAGGCGGAAAAGTCCAGTGCCTGCTTTGCAGCAACTCGGGCACCATGACCCTGGAAAACGGAACGCCTGTCTTTCATATCCCGCCCGGCGAACACGATCTGTTCCTGGACAGGCAGACCGCCCTGAAACACCGCGACTGGCTGGTCGGGATGAAGGGGCGTTACCTTGAAAAAAAAACCGAGCTCAAGGAAATTTTCGCCAGATACGCCAAAGAACCGGAGAAGACGGATGGCTGATGGTCGATGAGCCGCCTTCTTTCCGCCATCCTCTCGCCATCTATTCATTCATACGTGCTGTGCAGCTTCGGATCAAAGGCTTCCCGCACGGCCTCGCCGATAAACGTAACGAGCATCAGGGTCAGGGTCATTGCAAAGATAACCGATCCCACAATCCACCAGGCATCCATGTTGTCCCATCCCTGCTGAAGCAGCTCCCCCAGCTCGGGGTGGGGGGCGCCAGCCCGAAACCCAGGTAATCCAGGGATGTCAAAGCCACGATGCCGCCGGAGACGGAAAACGGCGCATACGTGACGATCACGGAAACGGTGTTGGGAATGATGTGCTTGAAAACAATCCGGAAATCCGAAGCACCCAGGGCTTTTGCAGCCAGAACATATTCCCTGGCCCGTTCCTTGTAAGTCACGGTGCGAAGGGTCCAGGTCAGACTGGTCCAGCCGAAAAACACCATGATGAGGATCAGCAGGAAAAAGTTCGGAACCACGATCGATGAGATGATGATGATGACATACAGAAACGGGACATTCGACCAGATCTCGATAACCCGCTGAAGCAGCAGGTCAAACCTTCCTCCCCAGTATCCCATGGCGCACCCAACCGTAACGCCCACCAGGTAATTGACGATCAGCAGCGTCAGGGAGAAGAAAATGGCGATGCGGAACCCGTAAACCAGCCGGGCCGCCATGTCCCTGGCGGAGGTATCCGTGCCCAGAAAATGGCTGTCCTTGAAAGAAGGCGCAAATGGCGGGTATTCATCCTTTCGAAGATCGTTTTCAAGGGGATTGAAGGGAATCGGCGGCATCAGCACCCAGTTGCCGCCGCCTTCGGCCTGAAATCGCCGGGAAAGCTCCCTGTAATTGGTTTCATAAGGGTAATCCAGGCCGAATCCTTTTCCGGGAATCATCGCGCCGTAAACCGGGAAATAATAACGCCCCTGGTAACGGACAACCAGTGCCCGGCTGTTGACCAGAACCTCTGCAAACATCGATGCCAGAATCATGGCCGCAAAAAGAATAAACGCGTAATAACCGCGTTTGATCGACTTGAAGCGCCGAAGTTTTTTCCGGGTCAGGGGACTGAGGGTCACGGCAGCGTCTTTCCTTTACCGCCCATGGCTGAACTGCACCCGGGGATCCACCAGCGCCACGCAGAGATCGGAGAGGATGTTGCCGATCATGAAAAGCAGCGAGGAGATGACCAGAATCCCCATGACCACCGGATAATCCCGGTCAATGATCGACTCATATCCCAACAGCCCCATCCCGTTGATGTTAAATACCTTTTCAATGAGAAAAGAGCCGCTCAGGATAACGGAAAGATTGTCTCCGAAAGTGGTGGCGACCGGAATCAGGCTGTTTCGCAGCGCATGGCGGAAAACCGCCTGCTTGAAGGAAAGGCCCTTGGCAATGGCGGTTCGTACATAGTCCGCAGACAGGTTGTCCATCAGCGAATTTTTCATCAGAAGGGTCAGGACCGAAAAAGACCCCAGCATGTACGCGGTCAGCGGCAAGGCGGTGTGCCAGAGCAGGTCGCCGATTTTATGGATAAGGGTAAACTCCTCGAAATCATCGCTCACCAGGCCTCCCAGCGGGAAAACCTCCCAGTGAGACGCCAGCAGGACAAGAAGCAGCACCCCGACCACCCAGCCGGGAATGGCATATCCCGTAAACACGACAACGGATGTGACATTGTCATAAACGCTCTTGTGCCGGACCGCTTTTGAAATGCCCAGCGGAATACAGACCCCGTAAACCATCGCCATCGAAAACAGCCCGAAATAAAGGGATATGGGGATCCGGCTGCGAATCATCTGCCATACCGGCTCATAATAACGGGTGGACATTCCCAGATCGCCGCTCAGCACCTTTGCCAGCCACTGGCCGTAGCTGACGAGAACGGGCTTGTCAAACCCGTAATAGGCTTTCAGGACCTGGATCTGTTCCGCGGAAAGCGGCTGGCGCTGACTCTCCCCGGCAGCCCCGGCGGATCTGCCGCCGCCTTCCCTGCCCTGCATCTGCTGGGCCTGAAGCATCATCCGTTCAATGGGGCCTCCGGGGACCACTCTTGTAATGGCAAATACCAGTACCGTAATCCCCAGAAACGTCGGGACAATCAGCAATGCCCTTCGAATAAAATAGGCTGTCACCGTCTATTTGACCTGAATGCCTTCAAGCTTCCACAGGGTGGAATCAACCGGCCGGGCAAAGGTCCAGAATTCCTCAAATTTCACGGGTTCCGCGCTATCACCCTTAACCACCTTGCCACTGGATTCCTCAACCGTATAATCCAGGAGATTGGCCGTAAACAGCACCTTGACAAACACCTCCTGGCCCTCCATGCCGACATCGACGATTTCAATGCTGCGAACCGCAATGTTTTCAAGCCGGTTGATCAGCCCTTTTTCTTTGAGATCGGCAAACTGGGCGTCATATTCGGTTTTCAGTTGCTGACCGATAAGCCCCTGAACCGATGATGTATCCCGGCGCATCCAGGCAGCCTGAACCTTGAAAAAGACGTCCTGGGCGATTTCCTTGAATTTTTCGGGATTAAAATCCGGCTCTGACTGTTTGACAAGATCGAAACCGCTTTCGGAAGGCGCGGGAAAAGGAGGCGGCGCCGAAGGCGGCCCCTGAAAACCAGCCGACTGTGAACCGCCGGAAGAAAACAGATTAAATGGCGAAGTTGTGGAATTTCGCGAACCCATATTGGGTTTGATGAATCTCTTGTAGAGAAAATACCCCAGTCCGCCCAGAATCAGCAGTTCAAAGAAACCGATGCCGCCACCTCCGATGCCAGACCCACCAGCATATCCGGATCTGCCAAAGAGCATATTGCCGATCATGCCGCCCACAAGACCGCCTCCTACCCCGCGCAGGAAACTGTTGCCTCCCCCCCGAAAGACCCGCTGCCTGAGGGGGTGGAAGGACTTCCAAAGGATTTAGACGGGCTGCTGCTGAGCCCCCCGCTTCTGGAGCTGCTGCTGGAACCGCCAAAGGACCTCCCGCCGCTGCTGGATCGGGCATCCGCCAGATCGGACAGGCCCATGACAACCAGAACGGCAAAGAGCAAACCCAGAAGCATTATCCGCTTGATGGATGAAGTTTTAATTAACATAATGTGCCTCCAAATATGAATGTAAAAAAATTAAACGGCATACTGTTTTTTGTTTTAGACTGGTTTTATCCCAGTTGACTTCCTGCGCATATATATTTGATCCCGATCATCGCTTGCCCAACCGGTCTCACGGATCAATCTCAACAATTGTCCGGCAAACGGTTCCGCCACCGGAGAGCGGAAATTCCTTTCTGACCAGATGCAGCTTTTTTTCTGCAAACAACTGAACGCATTCAGGATAAAGAGCCCACTCCTGCTCCAGTCCTTTTTTCTTGATGCTATCCAGTGTATCGCCGGGAAGAATCGGAAATGACCGCTGCCCGATAATCGGTCCCGAATCCTCCCCGTAATCCACAAAATGCACGGTACAACCACCGACCTTGCAGCCATGGCGAAACGTATCCCCGTATCCGTCGGTCCCCGGAAATGCGGGAAGGATGGCCGGGTGGATGTTCATGATTCGCAGCTGCTCTGGCGGAACATTGACCCGGTCAATAAAGTACGGCGTCAGATTTCGCATGAACCCCGCAAGAACGAGAAGATCAAATTCATATCGGGCCATTTGCTTTATCAGCTCGGATTCAGCGATGGCGCGGGATTTCAGAAAATCCGATACCCGGTGAACCGGTGCATCCCCAGGGAAAATATGCTGTTTATTATGACATTCCAAGAGGTTGAAATCTTCCGGCAACCGCAATTCCGATGGATGGCTGCGAAAGCGCCGGAGGATGGTCAGATAATCCACGACAAAATGCGGAATGCCGTGATGCCGCGCCCTTTCCAGGCCACCGGCAGACGGGTTGTCGGATCCGACAAATGCCATCCTGCCGTCAATGGATCCGGATTCACAGGCATCGATGATGGCTTGAAGATTGGTTCCGCCCCCTGAAATCAAGGCGCCGATGCGAATTGCTGCATTCATCCATTCCCCCATGCGGATAGAACTCCGCCGGCGCGTAAAACCGGCGGGTTAAGGAAATCACCCTCATTCAGCAAAAAACATATCACACAACCTCTACATTGACATTATATAAACATGATACTATAATCAATTTTATTAATAAATCAATTTATGAAAGGAATCAGGTTATGGCGGAAAATGTACAAGAAATTGATGACAGCCGTTTTGAAGCAGAAGTGTTACAGGAACAGACACCGGTACTGGTGGATTTCTGGGCGCCCTGGTGCGGTCCCTGCCGGGCTATCGGCCCCGTTGTGGAAGAGCTTTCCGTAAAATTCGGTGATAAAATCAAATTTAAAAAATGCAACGTGGATGACAATCCCCTTACCCCATCCAAATATGGCATCAAATCCATTCCTACCCTGATTTTTTTTAAAGGCGGGAAGGTATTCAACCAGGTGGTCGGCGTCGTCGCCAAATCCAAGCTTGAAGATATGATCAACAGTGTGCTGGCGTAACGGAAACGATCTCGTCGATCTTTTATTTTCTCTCTTTCACGCCGTGAGCAATAAACGAGATAGACAGGACCCTCAACGGTCCCTCTGCTGACGTTGATTATTGCTCACCGCTTACCCTCTGGTTATTCACCTATGAAATACAAACTGATCTTGCCGGTTGTGGCGATGCTGCTATTTTCGGGCTGCGCCTTTTTTTTTGATAGTAAAACAGATGAAAAGACCGCACAGGAACTCGTCAACGATGGCATGGAAGCATTCAACAATCAGCGTTACCGCGCTGCCATCGAGTCGTTCGACAAGCTAAAAGACTGGTATCCGTTCAGCAAATACGCTATTCTGGCCGAACTGAAAATTGCGGATGCTCATTTTTATCTCGGAGAATATGAGGCTGCCATTACCGCATATGAATCTTTTGAGAACCTTCATCCCCGCAATGAGGCCACACCTTATGTGATTTTTCAACGGGGGGTGAGCTACATCGAGCAGATGGAAACCGTCGACAGGGATCAAAAATCGGCTAAAAAGGCCATTGAAACCTTCAACCGCCTCAAGAAGACCTATCCGGATTCAGAATACACCGCCCAAGCCGAAAACTATATTCGGCTGTCCATGAAAAACCTGGCCGGCCACGAATTTTATGTGGGTGAATTTTATTTCAAAAACAGGCGTTATAAAGCAGCCAAGGCGCGTTTCAGAACCGTTGTTTCCAGCTATCCCGATGTGGGTCTCACGGAAAAAGCGCTGAGTAACATCGCCCGATGCGAAGCTGAACTGGCGAAAGAAGAAAAAGCTCCGTGGTGGTCCTTGTGGTGGGCGCCATCCTTTTAAAGCGCACAACGTTGCGGCGGTAGCTATTTTGGTTTCGCGGATAAATTCCTTTACACCCGATTGATTTTGCGCTACATATATCATTTCGGTTTGAGGATCATCCAGAATGCGTTTTTCATGACCTTGCGGTCGCCAGAGAAGCATAAAAACCCGGCTTCGGCAACTTTGCTTCAATTTTGAGATTTCTAAGAAATACGGAGATAAGATTATGTCCAAGATTTGCGAAATTTGCGGAAAGAAACCCATGATCGGCTGTAATGTCAGCCATGCCCACAATGTCACCAAGCGCCGTTTCAACCCGAACCTTCAGCGGGTTCGTTCATTGAATAACGGCAGGGTTCAAAAGATCATGGTATGCACTAATTGCATCAAGTCCGGGCGCATTGTAAAAGCCCCTTAATGATCAATGCGCTGAACATCCTGGATAGCCTTTACCTTTCGAATTTCAGATAACAACCGGTTCAGATGCTCGGTATTTCGAATCGCCAGTGTAAACTGGCTATCCACAATTTCACTCTCGCCGATTTTTGAATTTGCACTGAGGATATTCGCCCCGTTCTTGCTGATGGTCATTGCCAGGTCCGCAAGCAACCCCACCCGGTCATAAGATTTCACATGAATTTTCACCGGATAGGTTTCCGTGATTGCCTCATCCCATTCCACATCAATCTGCCGCTCCGGATCCATTGTTAATGCATTGATACAGCTAGCCCGGTGAATCGTAACCCCAAAGCCGCGGGTAATATACCCGGTAATGGCATCTCCGGGCACAGGCTCGCAACACTTGCCAAACTTCACCAGAATATCGTCCATTCCCTTTACAATCACGCCACCGGTTTTTGACTTTTTCTTTCGAACCTTTCCGATAATTTTATCCAGAAAGGATTCCCGAATCTCCTCCGGATCGGCCTTTATGGAAAACCTGCGGATAATCTGCAAGGGGGTTATCTTGCCATATCCCACGCTGGCAAACAGATCATCGACGGTCTTAAACCCGAAATGGGCAACCGCCTCATCCATTTCCGATGACTTGGCCAGTTCATTGAAATTAAGCCGGTGTTTTCGAAATGCCTTGTCGCACATTTCACGGCCGAGGCTGATGCTGCGGTCTTTTTCCTGAACCCGAACCCATTGCTGTATCTTGGAGCGCGCCTTGACGGTTCTGACAAAACCAAGCCAGTCCTTGCTCGGAAAATGGTTTTTGGTGGTGAAGATTTCAACGCTGTCGCCGGTTGCAAGCTGATACTGAAGCGGCACGATCCTGCTGTTCACCTTGGCGCCGGTGCACTGGTTGCCCACCTCCGTGTGGATCATATAGGCGAAATCAACCGGAGTCGCCCCTTTGGGAAGGGCTTTGACTTCCCCCCGCGGCGTAAACACATAAACGTCGTCCGGGAACAGATCCAGTCGGACATTTTCCATGAACTCGTTGGGATTGCGGATATTCTGCTGATTCTCAATCAGGTTTTGGATCCAGGCGAACTGCCGGGTAACGGACTCATCGGCCTTCTGGCCTTCCTTGTAGCTCCAGTGCGCGGCAATGCCGGCCTTGGCCACCTTGTCCATCTCCCAGGTCCGAATCTGAATCTCGATCCGTTTGCCGTCCGGGCCGATGACTGTGGTATGGAGGGATTGATACATGTTGGATTTGGGCCGCCCGATATAGTCCTTGATCTTGGAGTCGATCGGCTTCCACAGACCATGAATCAGTCCCAGAGCCGCATAGCATTGGGTGACGTTGTCAAGAATAATTCTGAATGCAATGATATCGTAGATTTCTTCAAAAGGCAGGGACTGCTTGATCATTTTCTGGCGGATGCTGAACAGATTTTTATACCTTCCCATCACCTGACATTTCAGACCGTTTTCCGCCATGGTCCCGCGGATCAGCACCTTGACTTTTTCGATGTAGGTTTCCCGTTCAATCATGTCCTTGCTGAGCAGATACTTGATATTCTCATAATCCTCGGGCTGAAGATACCGGAAGGATATATCCTCCAGTTCGTTTTTTATCCAGTATATGCCCAGGCGGGATGCGATCGGCGCATAAATGTCGAGGGTTTCCTGAGCAATTTCCTGCTTGCGTTTCTCGCTTTTATGAAATTGAAGGGTCCGCATGTTGTGAATACGGTCCGCCAGCTTGATGAGAATGACCCGGATATCATCGGCCATGGCCAGCAGCATTTTCCGAATGCTTTCCGCCTGTCTGGCCTGCGAACTGTCGAAAGTCACCGAACTCAGCTTGGTGACGCCGGACACGATATGGACCACTTCCGCGCCAAATATTTCCTCGATTTCCTCAGGCGTGGCATGGGTATCCTCAATGACATCGTGAAGAAGGCCGGCCGCTATGCTGACTGGATCCAGATTCATGTCCGCCAGAATGCCGGCTACCTCCAGCGGGTGAGAAAGATAGGGCTCCCCGCTCAGGCGCACCTGACCATCATGCACCCTTGCGGAATATATATATGCCCGCTCAACCAAACCGGTATCCGCTTCAGGGTCATGATCAGTAATCTTGTCCAGAATATCGTTGATCCGAATCATGATCGTGCTCTTGTTGATAAACGCAAAACAAACTTAATAGGCTTTGGCAAAGACCACCCGCTTGCCCGCTGCGGGCACTGCAGCAGATACACCGGCCTTCTTCGGGCTTGCCGTCAAAGGGAATGCATCGAATGGTCACACTGAGATCCTCCTTGATGCTTGCCTCGCAAGCCGGCGAACCGCACCAGTGAGACATGGCAAAGCCGCCGTGAATTTCCGGTTTTTCCAGATTTACCGCCGTAAAAAAATCATAAAAATCCGTTTTGTCATCAATTTCTCGGGTATGCTCATCCCTGAAGTTAAGCGCCCGCTCATACAGCGTCAATTGAATTTCATCCAGGATATGGGGAATTTCCGCCAGAAACTGCGCACGGGTCATCGACACCTTCTCCTTGTGGCTTTTGTCCCGGCGGGCAAACACCACCGAATTTTCCGCCATGTCCCGGGGACCGATTTCAACGCGAATGGGAATCCCCTTCCGGACCCAGTCCCAGCCTCTGGCCCCGCCGATATCCCTGTCGTCAATTTCCACCTGGATTCTGCGGTGGTGATAGTCCAGATCTCTCAATTTGGAAGCCAGGCGCTGGGTATAGGACATGATATCCGCGCGCTCATCGGCATTTCGAACAATCGGCAGCAGGACCACGTGGGCGGAGGCGATCATCGGCGGCAGGATGACGCCGTCATCGTCTCCGTGGGTCATGATGACACCGCCGATCATCCGGGTTGATGCTCCCCAGGAGGTTGTCCATCCATATTCCTCGGTTTCTTCACGGGTCTGATATTTGATCTGGGAAGCTTTTGCAAAATTCTGCCCCAGAAAATGGGAAGTTCCTGCCTGAAGGGCTTTCCGGTCCTGCATCATGGCCTCGATGCAAAGGGTTTCAACGGCGCCGGGAAAGGTTTCCGCAAGGCTCTTTTTGCCGCGAACCACGGGAATGGCCAGATACTCTTCCACAAATTTTGCGTAAACATCCAGCATCATCTGGGTCCGTTCATAGGCTTCCTCGGCAGTGGCATGCACGGTATGGCCTTCCTGCCACAGGAACTCGCTGGTCCTCAGAAAAATGCGGGTTCGCATTTCCCAGCGCACCACGTTCCCCCACTGATTCAGCAGCATGGGAAGATCACGATAACTGCTGATCCATTTGGAAAAGGCATCGCCGATGATGGTTTCAGAAGTTGGCCGGACCACCAGCGGTTCTGTCAGTTTGCCGGCCGGAACAAGCTCGCCATTTGGCCCTTTTTCCAGACGGTGATGGGTCACCACGGCACATTCCTTGGCAAACCCCTCGACATGGTCCGCTTCTTTCTGGAGAAAGCTGAGCGGAATGAACAAGGGGAAATAGGCGTTCTTCACACCGGTTTCCTTGAACATTTCGTCCAGCACCCGCACCATGTTTTCCCACAGGGCATACCCCCAGGGTTTAATCACCATGCAGCCCCTTACCGGAGAGTTTTCCGCCATTTCAGATGCCTTGACCACCTGCTGGTACCACTCCGGATAATCTTCCACCCGTGTCGGCGTGATTGCAGTCTTTTCTTTTTTTGCCATAATCATCCTCTCTGTATCATTCGTATGAAAGCGTTGCGTTTTAAAGTCAATGGGCCGATGGTTTTCCGCTGCCACCCTCAATTCCCCTCTTTTTCAATGGCGGGAATCGACCGGGCCGGCATTGCAGTGTCCCCTGGCGCAAGGCCGGCGATTTCGCTCAGCAGCGCCTCCACCAGCTTTTCCTGGGGCAACTGCCTGATCACCTTCCCCTGCTTGAACAAAATACCGGTGCCGTCGCCGCCGGCAATTCCGATGTCCGCCTCGCGCGCTTCGCCGGGGCCATTGACCACGCAGCCCATAATCGCAATTTTAATATCCAGCCTGCTGGCCGACAAGGCTTTTTCAACCTGTTCCACCGTGTCAAAAAGATTGAACCTGCACCTGCCGCAGGTCGGGCAGGAAATGATCTCCGGGCCCCTTCGGCGGATATTGAGGGCCTTCAGGATTTCATAGCCGGTCCGAATCTCTTCCACCGGGTCCCGGGTCAGCGACACCCGAAGCGTGTCGCCGATGCCTTCATACAGCAGCATGCCGATGCCGAGAGCGGATTTGACAATCCCCGAATACAACGAGCCGGCTTCCGTCACCCCGACATGCAGGGGCAGATCGGTTTTTTCCGAAAGAAGCCGGTAAGCCTCCAGGGTCCTGTGAACATCGGATGCCTTGATGGATACTTTCAGTTCATGAAAATCCATGGAACGCAGCATGTCGATATGCCGAAGCGCACTTTCAACCATCGCTTGCGCATTGACGCCGTGATATTTTTTTACTATATCCTTTTCCAGTGATCCGGAATTCACACCGATCCGGATGGGAATCTGACAGGATTTGGCGCAACTGACGACTGCCTGAATTTTTTTAAGGCTGCCGATATTGCCGGGATTGATGCGAAGACCGTCCGCCCCTGCCTTTGCAGCGGCAATGGCCAGACGATAATCAAAATGAATATCGCCGATCAGCGGGATGGCGATCTGTTTTTTGATAGCGGAAATGGCCCTGGCCGCTTCCATATCCGGAACAGCCACCCGAATGATTTCGCAACCTGCCGCTTCCAACCGGTGAATCTGTGCCACCGTGGCCGAAATATCCTGGGTGAACGTATTGGTCATGGATTGAACGGCTATTGGCGCCATGCCGCCAATTTTTACAGATCCCACCCGAATCTGCCGGGTGGGCTTACGCTGGATGGGGAGTATCATAAATCCATCATGTTATAGGAATGAACAAAAAACCAAAGCCGCATGCAACCAAACGGCATGCATCATTTTTCATACTTCAATTTTTCATGAAAAACAAATATAAATCGCAACCCTTTAAGGAGAATCTGCTTATGAAGCCTGATAACAGTCCCGATACCTCGAAGACACCGCCCGCATTCAGCAGGCCATATCCCAAAAGGCTACCAGATCAAAAGCTTGGCTGCGCTGCTGCCTTTGAAATTGCGGCAGAACTGAACGTTTCCCCCAGAGCCGTCGGCCGGGCAATGGACCAAATGGATTATCGTATGATCCAGTGTCAGCTTGGCTTGTTTGGACATAGTCCTGAAAAAAAAATCGTGACGCCTGAAAAGACAGTCGCGCTTAAGCTGAAAACTGCCATAGAAGTTGCGGCAGAAGACGGCAGGATCTCCTGCCTGAAGGCATGGGATATTGCTGCGCAGCTTCAGATTCCGAAGATGACGGTCAGCAATGCCTGTGAAGGTTTGGGGATAAAAATTAAACCCTGCCAGCTTGGGGCTGATTTTAATGCAACATAATAAGAGTGTTACACCAGTGATTAAATATTAGAGGAAGTGAACATGGTTGAGAATCTTTCCCAGGAATCGCTTCGTCAACTGGCATCCCGCTGGTCCCCTTCCCAGGGCACCATGCCCTCGATTTAAAATCTACAGAGATACCAGTGATTTTTTTCGTATCGAATACGGCGACATCGTGATTCTCAACGAAACGCCGTACCTGATCCGCCATAACGCCAAGGAAGGACGATTCGGCCTTGATGACGAGGTTAAATTCTGGGTCAAACGCGCCATTGATCTGACCAGCGGAGAAACGAAAATCATCAAACTGGTGTTCTATGAAAAATTTATCGCCCGTATCGGCTGACATCGAGTTCGAATGTTTCCGAAGCCCCCGAAAAGAGGCGCGGATTCTCGATTTGATTGGCAATCGCGCCAATTTCATGCATGGCTTTTCGGTTCGGGACGACCAGGGCAATGTCGTTAGAATCCTGGATTTCATATACGGCAGAACCATTGCCGATCATGTCCGGGACCTGGCATCCAAAATGGACCATGAAACCTATTTCTACAAGTATTTTCCAGATATTCTGGAAAATTTCATCGCATGCGTGGAAGCCATCCGTTTTCTGCATGAGCAGGGTGAAAAGCACGGCGATATCCGCAGGGATCACATCCTTTGGATCGGGAAACCGGACAGTGGCGGTGGATTGATTTCGACTACAATTTCCGTCACAGGGGGAAAACATTTATGGCTTTGACTTGTTCGGTCTGGGCAATGTTTTCATGTTTCTGGTCGGTATGGGAGATGTGCTGATCCAGGACATCAAAAGGGCGAATCATCCGGCATTCGGCGCGTTGAGCGATGATGATACCAATATCGTGTTCAACAACCGGATTGCCAACCTCACCAAGATTTACCCCTACATTCCGGAAAATCTGAACCGGATACTGATGCATTTTTCAAAAAGCGCAAATGTATTTTATGATCAAACATCGCAACTGCTCGAAGATTTAAACGAATTCAAATCCAGACTTTACCCATCGGGAGATCAGAAATGAACTCTGAAATGAATCGCAATATTTTGATCGCTGTGGATGCGTCCGAGAATTCCCGCCGTGCCGTTCAGTATGTGGCAGGACTGTTGGGAGGGATGAAAGGCTTTAAGGCAACCGTGCTTCATGTGATCCGGGAGCCGGAAGAAGACGAATTCCCTGCGGAAGGAGAAAAAGAAAAATGGTATCAGGCGCACCGGCAGCAGGTGGATCAGATGTTGGAGGAATATCGCAGAATACTGATAGACGCCGGTTTTGCCGCTGAGGATGTCTCAACCCGGTCACCGCTTCGTTATTGTCCCTCAATGGCGGAATGTATCCTTGCAGAGCGGGATTCTCTGGAATACGCGACGCTCGTGGTGGGCAGAAAGGGGCTTTCCTGCAAAGAAGAATTTCTTTTTCGGCAGCATATCCGGCAAGATCGTCCGAACCGCCCGCAACTGCACGGTGTGGGTCGTGGAATGATCCCGCACACCATCTATCATCAGCCGGCAGCCGGACCTCAATAAAAGATGGACGTCAAGATCCTAATAAATCTGCGGGAAGTATTTGACACCTACGCCATATGCTGCGGATGATTCAGAAGCAAGCTTCCTGCACCACCTTACCTCTCCGATTCTTATGCTCGGCAGGGTCTCAAGATCACTGTTTCCGGCATCATTCAAAGTGCAATACGCTACCCTGAATATGATTGCTGATCCCAGAAAGAAGGCCTGGTCGGATATAAAGGATATGCCATTCATGCAATGATCCATCAATTGCGCCTTAATGGAATGTTTTGAATCAAAAAAAGAAATATGTACCGGAATCGGAATTTTACAGGCAATCCGTTTGTTACTTCTTTTATCTGTGGGGTCAGTCATTATTTACCCTCCTGGTATCACGCAACAGAAATGCGGGGCAATCGACATCCCGATAAAACAAAATTTTGGGAAGAACCTTACACAGTATTATCATATCTACTCCTGCCTTTTTCTGTATTTATTCCACTTTCCGGCTCTTTGAGGCAATAACTGCGCCATTGGCAGTCCAGGTGATCGCAGTTCCCGCCTGCGGTTCCGAAGCAATCCGGATTTCCCTCAATGCGCTGAATACTCTGGATGAGACGCGATAAATCCGGAAAATCACAATCCGGTCCATGATTTTTTCTATCCATCGCTGCCACCCACCGAGATTTTTACTGACAACTCTTATCAATACGCGCTTTGCACTTGTTGATCATCGCTCCGTGATGCTTTTTTGACCAGTCGTTCTAACATCCCGTGCGACACCGACACATCCAATCTGAAACAGACGAACCATTGAAGATTGGATATTTCGCGGTCCAGCCTGCTGGTTTGCTTTAAATCTTACCGGATGACCAGCACCGAACACGGCGCATAAGTAACCACCTTGACAGCCACGCTGCCGACAAGCAGTCTCTCCAGCCCGGTTCGGCTTTTGTGTCCCATAACGATCATTCCGATATTGTTTCGCTCAGCGTAACTTACGATGTTGTCCGCGGGAGAAGATCCGGATTCAGTCGACGGTTTTGACCAAAACATCCGCCTTTTCTGCAATAGCCTTTCCCCTGGCAACAATTTCTTCAGCCTGTTGCGCCAGTGATTCCCGCGATTCCAGAGAAAGCCCCTCCACTTCCAGCAAATCGGAATACGCCGAATAAATTGTCAGTTCAGCATTTTCCTTTTTAGCCATATCCACTGCTTTCCTTAATGCCTTGAAAGCATAGTCCGAGTTGTCCAACGCCGCCAGAATTTTCATATCACACCTCCGATGATAAGGATTAGACGGTTTTCACACACAAACGGAATGCTCATTTATTTCGATAATCTTAAGTTTTCTTGCATGCATCGGCCCAATCCTGGCAGCGGTCAGAAGGGAGGGGGGGTAGAAATAACCTGTCAGGACAGAAGCCAGAGGGCAGTCAATCAGTAACTGTCGGATGTGACTATACCGTTTCTACATGTTTTGTCCATAGGGGATGGCCTTCATTCTGTCTGAGGGAATCTACCAGTCGGGAGTTTTTCCCACTTGTTTACGGGAGAATTGATGCGGAGATAAGCCGGAATTATGCTTTCCAGAGGTCAATGTCGATCAGGCCAATCCTGGCTGCATACCGCGCCAAGTCGATGGCACTGTGCAAACTCGAGTTTTCGCATGATACTGGAACGATGATTCTCTGCTGTTTTGGGACTGATGAAAAGTTTGTCGGCGATCTGTTTTGAGGACTGCCCTTCAGCCAACATCACCAGGACTTGCTGTTCCCGAAGGGTCAGGGCGTCATACCCTGAAGCGTTCACAACCGCATTCTTGGAGGCAAGGCGGCAAGTTTTTTAACCACCTGAAGGGAAATCGAAGGGTCCATATAGTAATCGCCCTTTAAGACATGGTCGATTCCCTGCATCAGCATCTCCGAGGCGGATTCCTTAACCAGATAACCGGTAGCGCCGGACTGAAATGCCTTGACGATATAGTCGATCTTGGAATGCATGCTGACGACCATCATGCGGATTTTAGGCGACAAATGATGAATATCCCTTATCAGTTCAATGCCGCTTTGATCCGGGAGGGACAAATCAATCAAGATCAGATCCGGTTTGAGTTCCCGGGCCATTTGAAGTCCCTGGCCTGCCGTGCCGGCCTCCCCAACCACTTCATATCTGAGTGTTTCGCACGATGATTGTCTTGAGTCCTTCCCGGAAAAGCGGATGGTCATCAATAAGCAGGATACGGATTTTCGGCGCCATTTTTTTCTCCCGAAAACAGACTTGGGGATATTGGAAATGCAAAGTATTCTTATCTTCGTATAAATTTCAGCAGGCGCTGTCAATACAAAAGAACTAAAAGTGTCCAAAATCGGCATCCGGCTGTAATATGCTGACGATACATTAATCGAATGACAAGTTATTGCAGGATTTGTGCGTTATGATTTATCGCCTGATTGAGAGCCTTGCCCGTGAAATTTCATTTTAAGCAAACTGAATAATGGTAGTGAAAGGATGCGAGGGGTGGTAAACAATAAGACTTAAATGTAATTATTCTTGACAATATGGCTCTGACAGGTTTACGTGGCGCAGAAAAAACTGTTCTGATGGAAACTCTAAAGCCAATTGAGGATCGCAAGTGCCCAATAATGCCAACGGCAATGTCAAAGAAAAACATCGAGTCGATATCTATGGGTTATCCATATTTTATACAGTTTATATGCAGGGAAGCATACGATGCGTTTATCCAGAATGTAACTGGCGAAGATATTTCAGGCATACCCAGTTTTTATTGTGTTGAACAGGCAACAGACGTTTGGAAGGATTTGTCATGCATTATGAAGGAATGATTATCCGGCCTCCCAGCGAGGCCAACAGCATCCTGCTTCAGGTGACGGTGGGATGTTCCCGGAACAAATGCACTTTTTGCGGAACGTATCAGGGTGAGCGGTTCCGGATAAAAACCGATGACATCATTCAGGCGGATATCGCCTTTGCCGAAAAATATTGCCAGCGTCAGCGCCGGGTGTTTCTCTGTGACGGGGACGCGCTGATCATCCCTCAGAAGCGGCTCGTGTCCATATTATCGGATATCAAACGGCGGCTTCCCTGGGTCACCCGCGTGGGTGCTTACGCCAATGCCAAAAGCCTGAAGCTGAAAACCTCTCAGGAGCTGGAAACCCTGCGGTCCTTGGGGCTTGGCATTCTGTATATGGGGCTTGAAAGCGGGGATGATGTGACCCTGCAAGCCATTCAAAAAGGGGCCCTGTCCGAGGAAATGATCCGGATGGGACAAAAAGCCAGGCAGGCCGGATTCAAACTGTCCGTCACGGTGCTGCTGGGAATTGCCGGAAGGGAACGCTCGCGGATTCATGCTCAGGAAACGGGCAGGGTGCTGTCGGCCATTGATCCGGAATATGTCGGCGCGCTCAGCCTGATGCTGATTCCGGGAACGCCGCTTCATGAGGATTATGAAGCCGGCCGTTTTGTGCTTGATCGATCCGGATGAAACGCTTCAGGAGCTCAGAACCATGATCGAAGCCACCCACCTGACCCGCGGGCTTTTTCATGCCAACCATGCCTCCAATTATCTTCCCATTCGGGCCAGGATGCCCGCTGAAAAACAGGCTACGCTGGCATTGATTGATCAGGCGCTGGCAGGCAAGATCGCTCTGAAACCGGAACATCTCAGGGCATTGTGATTTTGTAATACACGCCCCCCCTTTTCAAAGGGATATCTTTATTAATGCACACCCTGATTATCATGGATATTTATAAATAAATTATGGAATTATGGATATAAAACTGCTGTTGACAACATTTGGAATGGTATTTCTGGCAGAACTCGGGGATAAGACGCAGTTGGCAACATTTTGCCTGTCCGCGGATTGCGATTCGAAGCTGTCTGTGTTTCTGGGATCGGCCGGTGCTCTGGTGCTCAGCTCATTGATTGCCGTCATGTTTGGCGAGGCGATCAGCCGGGTGATTCCGCCGGCCTTTATCAAAATGGGAGCCGGAATATTTTTTCTGGTTGTCGGCGTATGGACGCTTTATTCAGCAGTCCGGACCGGTTAGATGTCAGTCTGCCAGAAAGGATTTGATCCGGGACAGTGTTTCGGTTTCGCTGCTGCGGGCGAGCGCGGGCAGCATGGAGCGGAAACACTCCCGGACGATCGCTGTTTTGGGTCTTGAAGATCGCATCTGGGCCTCCAGAGACTGAATGTCGGCGAGTAGCTCCGTCAGGTCGTCAAAAGCCATTCCGAGGTTTCCAATCCGGGGTTTAAGACCGGTCAGAATTTCCATGATGACCGCGCCGTTTTTTTCGCCGACAACCGGATGATTTCCCAGCGTCATTCCGGCCGTGCTGATGCCGGGAATATCCGCAAACCAGCTCTGCGCTTCAAGGACGCCTTCCTCGGTAAGCCCGATGCCGCCGGACAGGGTGCGGATGTCAATCAGCCCCAGGCTCATCAGTTCTTCGGCAATATTTTTCGAGGCGGATTTATCCAGACCGGACTCATTGCCGATTTCATGCATGGAAACCTGTTTTTGGGTGTCGCCGCCGGTTTTCATAAAGAGCGATCTGAAAAAATGCAAACTGCTATCGGGTAAAGAGCTGGCTTCCGTCATGAGGTCACTTGTTGATCTTTTCTCTTAATACCGAAGAACATCGAAAGGTTACGACCCTTCGCTGATCCAGCATCATGTCTTCGCCGGTGGCTGGATTTCTTCCTCGTCTCTTGGCTTTGTCGTTGACGCAGAACTTCCCAAATCCGCTGATCAGAACGTCATCACCGTCTTCCAAGGCCTTTTTGATGATTTCGAGCAAGGTTTCAACGACTTCGACGCTTTTTTTGGCTGGAAGTCCGATGGTTTCATGGATGGTATCAACGAGCTGAGCTTTTGTGAGCGTCATAGGCGGTGTTCTCCTGTAACTTAACCTGTAGAAGTCTATGGCTATTTTTATGCATTTGCGCCTTTCGGCCGAACAGTTTGCTTAATACGTCGATGTCTGCCTTTTGTCAAGAAATTAAAAAAGTTACATTTATTTATCCATTGAAATTCTGTTTGGCTTCCAGGCGGCGTGTACCATTCGGGATGTCTGGTGGTTGATTCTGAATGCGTTGTCTGCTAAAACCCATCAAATAAGTACGATCCGCACGAAATCAGGCGTTATTCTGCAATCAACTTTTTGAAAGGATTTGTTTTTTTGTATGAACAACGATACGAAGTCAACGGATGTTTCGGAAGGCATTTTGGGAAATCAAATTGTACAGTATTTTGCTTATTTTGAGGAAAGTTCGTTAAAAGGAATTGCCAAAAAATGCTCCCGGCTGATGATCAATGAAAACTTTGGAGTGATTTGTTCAGAAGACTATGCGGAACCGTCCTTTGAGGAGATGGAAGAACTGGTCCTGGAAGAATTGCGCGGAATTTTTGATGAAAAGGTTGCGGCTGCCATTGCCCGGACCTGTCCCCATTTAAACGATGAGCAGGCGGATGCCGAACTGATTCGGCTGGAAAAGCTTTACAGAAAAGAGCATGAGGAACAGATTCGGGCCACAACCCATGCTGCGATCAAGGATTTGAAAACGCGGGTCAAAAATCTCCAGAAAGAGGTTAAGACATTGAGAAGGAAATATACGGTATAACGGTACTGCCGGATGACAGGCGCCGGTTTGCGGATGACAGAGAGCCGTGGGCAGTGGCGCTGTTTTTTTTCTGCTTGCGGCTCTCTCGTGTTTCTTGCGTCTTGCAGCGCCTTATGCCAGTTGTTTTACAGCCGCCAGAACCGCTGCATAGTCCGGCTCCTGCGCCACTTCCTTCACCAATTGAACCAGCCTGACGATGCCATTCTTGTCTATGACAAAAACAGCCCTTGCCAGAAGTCGAAGTTCCTTGATGATCGTTCCGAAAGCAGCGCCGAATTCGGCGTTGCGGTGATCGGACAGTGTAATCACTTTGTCAATTCCGGCTGCGCCGCACCATCGCTTTTGGGCAAACGGAAGATCCATGCTGATGGTGAGAATGACCACGTCCGCGCTCAGTTTGGCGGCTTCCGTATTGAATCGCCGGGTCTCGATGTCGCAGACCGGGGTATCCAGCGAAGGAACGGAAGCGATAATGCAGATTTTTCCCTTAAATGATGAAAGCTTTACCGGTGTCAGATTATTGTCCAGGACCTCAAAATCCGGGGCAGCCTGTCCGACTTCCGGCAGTCTGCCGACCAATGTCAATGGATTTCCCTTCATGGTGATTGCTCCAGGATGTTCTGTCATGGTGTTTCTCCTTTTTAAAGTGACATGTAAATCGTACTGTGTCAAGATTCACGTTTCATCGATGCTGATACCTCTGTTTTACAGCTCAATCTGCCCTCCCAGCTCCACAACGCGGCCCGGCGGGATTCCAAAATAATCCACGGCGCTTTTGGAGTTTCGGGATAAAAACGCAAAGATGTGCAATCGCCATCGGCTCATTTTGGATTTTCCGGTCAGCAGCAGCGTCTCTCTGCCAAGATAATAGCTGATGGGGCGTACATGCGGCGTCATTCCCTCCTGAAATGCCCTGTTCACGATTCTGGGCACATTGGGTGTTTCCATGAATCCATAACGGGCGATGATCCGGTGAAACCCGTGACCGAGGGATTCAAACGCCAGCCGATCGCTTTCCGGAATGGCAGGGGACGTCTTCCGGCTGAATGGTCAGAAAGATGACCTGCTCATGAAGAACCTTGTTGTGCTTGAAGTGATGGAGCAGAGACGGCGGGGTGAAATTCGAGGATGAGGCCATGAATACGGCGGTGCCCTTGACCCGGTGAACGCCATGTTTTGCGACATCTTCAATAAAGACATCCAGGGAGAGCATCGCGCTTCGTATCTTCTGATAGAGAACCGCCCGGCCATCCTTCCACGCCGTCATCAGGATGACGATGATGACGGCGACGGCAATGGGAAACCAGCCGCCGTCAAAGATTTTCAGCAGGTTCGATCCAAAATAGGTGATGTCGAAAATCAAAAACAAGGCAACCAGCGGGGCGGCCTTTTGAACCGACCAGCCCCAGGTTCGCGTGGCCACATAATAATAGAGCACCGAGGTGATCGCCATGTTGGCGGTTACCGCAATGCCGTAGGCGGCAGCCAGTCCGCTGGATGCCCTGAACGCCAGCACCAGCCCGATACAGACCACCATCATGATCCAGTTGATTTCAGGGATGTAAATCTGGCCTTCGGTATTTGCCGAGGTATGAATGATGGTGACCCGCGGGCAATATCCCATCTGAACCGCCTGCCGGGTCAGCGAAAATGCCCCGGAAATCATGGCCTGAGACGCAATGATCGTTGCCAGCGTGGAGAGCGCCACCATCGGATAGAGAATGAATTTGGGCGCCAGTTCGTAGAACGGATTGGCGGACAGTTCCGGGTGATCCAGCAGCAGGGCGCCCTGGCCGAAATAATTCAGCAGCAGGGCCGGAAACACCAGAACAAACCAGGATAGCCGGATGGGGTTTCGTCCAAAATGACCCATGTCGGCATAAAGGGCTTCGCCGCCGGTGATGCACAGCACCACCGACCCCAGCACCACCAGCCCGTGAATGTGGTTTTCCGCAAAGAAACGCCAGGCGTAAATCGGGTTGATCGCCGAAAGCACATGCGGATTTTGAAGAATGGCGCGGATGCCCAGGGCTGACAGCGTTGCAAACCAGATCAGCATGATCGGTCCGAAAATCTTCCCGATCCCTTCCGTGCCGTGGTGCTGGGAAAGAAAAAGAATCAACAGCACCAGGCAGGTCAGCGGAACGATGAGCTTGTCGGCGGCATGGGTGGCGACCTCAAGCCCCTCGATGGCGGAAAGCACCGATATGGAGGGGGTGATAAACCCGTCACCGTAAAGAAGGGACGCCCCCAGCAGGGCCGCAAACACCACCACCGGTTTCATGTTCTTGGAGAGCTGTTTCTCCGATCCCGAAACCAGCGCCAGAAGCGCGAAAATGCCGCCTTCTCCCCGGTTGTCGGCCTGCATGATAAACATCAGATACTTGATGGTCACCACAATGGTCAAGGACCATGCGATCAGCGAAAGCACCCCCAGAACATTCGTCGGGGTAGGGCTCGATGGCATGCATGCCGTGAAAACATTCTTTGATGGTATAAAGCGGGCTGGTTCCGATATCTCCGTAAACAACGCCCAGTGCCCCGATTGTCAGCTTGATCCTGTCAGCGGACAGGGGGCCGGTCTCGTCCTGCATATGCGATTTTCCTAAAAAAGAAGATGGCAAATGGCGGAGGACGGATAACGGATGTTTTTTCTGCCGTCCGTCATCTGCCATCTGTTTCTATTCACAAGAATAGATTGATTTTAATCCCATTGTCCGATAAAAAAAAGCCTCCACTGAAATGGAAGAAGCCAGTTTATGGGATTTTCAGTGGAGGCGGTGAGCAAGAAAAACTGGTGACAGCACTTCTTGAACTCGGGCTTACTATAGCAACAATCCGGAAACGGGTCAACCGCTTGTCTGAGACCTGCCGGAACGGATCAGGGGAAAGGGATTGCCATGACAGACCCTATTCAGAACTATCATCGTCACACCATGTATGATCCGCTGAAGATGGGGGGGCATTCGCTCGACTGGTCCAATCAGCCCGGAGTTTATAAAAACTACTCCGGGCTTAGCCGTGTGAACCTGCCAGAGATAACCGCGCTGCCCGATAAATGTTTCAGCGAATTGCTGAAGCCTTGCCATGCGAGGCCGGCAGCAGGGGGCGTTTCCTTACAGGATCTCAGCCGCATTCTATTCCTGGGATACGGTATCACGGCCCGGCGTCAATCGTCCGGAGATGTTTTTTATTACCGCAGCGTTCCCTCGGCGGGCGCGCTGTATCCATGCGAGCTCTATCTGGCCACGCAATCCGTTTCGGATCTGGAGGATGGCCTCTATCACCATGCGATCCACCGCCGGGATCTGGGCCGGCTTCGCACAGGCGTCGATATCGGATCAGCCGGCTGCGGACGAGCCTTGGTATCCTTATTCTTCATCGATCACTTTCTATATCACCGCGATTTTTTATCGCAGCATCTGGAAATACCGGAATCGCGCCTACCGGTATCACCTTCTGGATACCGGACATCTGGTTGAGTCCCTGGTGCTGGCCATCAAGTCACTGGATCTGCCCTGTCATGTGACATATGATTTTGACGATTCGGCCGTGAATACTTTTTTGGGGGTGGACAGCGGGCGTGAAGCCTGTCTGGCTGTCGTCAGCATTCCCGGCAGGGCTTCCCTTCCGGATGAGAGAAAAGATTTGCCGGTCGAAGGGCTTTCTCATTACGCCGCCGCCAGCCGGGTATCGCCCAGAGAGGAGATTCCAGCGGCGGTTCAGGTCATCCACGAGGCCTCTTCCCGTGTTGTCGAAGCCAAAGACCGGAAATGCGATATGCTTCTGGAATGCGGGGCCCGGCCGCAACAGTGGCAGTCCGATTCGTTTTGAGGACCCTTTTCCGGAAAAGATGAATTTTTCACAGGCGGTCATGACCCGGCGTTCCCGCCGGAATTTTGTTTCCCGGCCCCTTGGCCGCCAGGAGTTTCAAGCCCTGATGCAGACGCTCTGGATGCCTGACGATGGGGATTTTCAGTCCCTTTCATTTCGTTGCCTCGGGGATGATTGTCGGCTCCTGCGAGGGCCTTGATTCCGGGCAGTACTGGATCGATCCCTTGGCCCATGCCATCGGGCAGGTCAGACCGGGCGAGTTTTCCGCGGAGATGTCGCAAATCGCCCTGAATCAGCAATGGATGGCATCCGCCGGACTTCAATTCTTCTTTGTGGCGCCGCTTTCCGTCATCGAATCCCTGTGGGGACCGCGCGCCTATCGCTACGCCATGATCTCGGCCGGCCGGCTGGCCCACCGGATTTATCTGGGGGCGACCGCCCTGGGGCTGGGGTGTTGCGGCATCGGGGCTTTTTATGACAGGGAAGCCTCGGCATTGCTGGGGTTAAAACAATTATCCGCCTTGCTGTATATGGTTGCCGCAGGCCCGATCAAACATCAACCCAAATGACGGAGTGACCCATGAACATCACTTTTTACGGCGGAGCCAGAGAAGTCACCGGCTCCATGCATCTGCTGACCTGCGGCAATGACCGGATTCTTCTGGATTGCGGGATGTTTCAGGGCAGGCGCAAAGAAAGCGAGCTTCGAAACAAAAGCCTGCCATTCAGCGCCAAACTCATTACAAATGTGGTGCTTTCTCATGCCCATATCGATCATTCGGGCCGAATCCCACTGCTGACCAAAGGTCCGTTTTTTGGCCGCATCATCTGTACCCGGGCCACGGCGGACGCCTGTGAATACCTGCTTCTGGACAGCGCGCACATCCATGAATCGGATGCCAGGTACCTGAACTATAAAACTGTTCGGGGGCTGCTGTATCAGATGAAAACATCCCCCGGAACCCAGGGCGTGCCCAAGTCCGAAGCAAAAAAAATCCAGAACCTTCTTAAAAAAGATCAGCATGAGCTCAATGTCGATGTGATCAATGACCTTCTGGATAAATACCGTCTGGAGAAAATCATTCCCATCTACTCCACCGAAGATGTGGAACAGTCCCTGACTTTTTTTGACGGATACCCTTACAACCAGTCGATTCCCATCGGAAAGGAGATGAGCTGTTCGTTTTATGACGCCGGGCATATCCTGGGATCCTCCATCACCGCCATCCGGGCAAAGGAAAACGGACGGCCTGTCAATGTGATGTATACCGGCGATATCGGGCGCTTTGACAGCCCCATTCTCAATGACCCCACGCTGATTTTTGATGAAGCAGACCGGAATGTGGATCTGCTGATCATGGAAAGCACTTATGGAAACCGTTTCCATGATCCCATGGAGGACCTGAAACCCAAACTGAAAAATATCATTCATGAAACCTATAACCGGGGCGGCACGGTCCTGATTCCGGCCTTTGCATACGGCCGGACTCAGGAACTGCTCTACATGCTTCACGAACTGTATAACGCCGGGGAAGTCCCCCGGATGCCGATATATGTGGACAGCCCGCTGGCATCCAAAATCACGCGGGTTTTCGGCGAGCATCCCGAGGTTTTTGACGTCGATACCCACAAAACGTTTCTGGAACGGGGACAGAATCCTTTTTTCTTTGATCAGGTTCATTTTGTCAGTTCCGTTGAAGAGTCCATGGCGCTGATGCGCGATGAGACCCCCCACATCGTCATATCCGCCTCCGGCATGTGTGAAGCCGGCAGGATCCTGCATCATCTCCGCCATAAAATTCACAACCCACGGCATACCATCCTGATCGTCGGATTCATGGCCGAAAACACGCTGGGACGGCGGATACTGGAACTCGGCCAGGCCTATGAGGCCGCGGGCAGAACCGGGCCGGCGCCGGTGGTGCGTTTTTTAAACAAGGAATATCCTTTAAAGGCCCATGTGGTAAAGATCGGCGGATTCAGCGCCCACGCAGACCGGACGGAAATGCTCAAGTTTCTGAAAGAATCGAATCTGCACATCAAAAAAATCGCCGTGGTTCACGGCGAGGAAGAACAGGCCCTGTCGTTTGGCGGACATCTGGAGGATCAGGGGTATTCCGTGGCGGTTCCCCTGCCGGGGGAGACCCTCGTGATTTGAAATGAAGGCACGAAAATCGTGGAAACCGACATCCATTTTTTGAATCATCTGGGAGAGAGGCTTTTTGGGACGTATCACCGGCCCGAAGCACCTTCTGAATATGGCGTTGTGCTGGGGCACTGCTTTACCTGCACCCGGCATACCGGCATTTTGCGCGAAGCCGGGGCCAGACTGACCGCCGCAGGGTTTCATGTCCTTCGTTTTGATTTTTCCGGAAACGGCCAGAGCGAAGGCATGTTTATCGAAACCTCCTACACCAAATACATCACCGAAATGGAGGTCGCCGCAAATTTTCTAAAGGCTTATGGCGTGAAATGGCTGGGGTTTGCCGGCCACAGCATGGGCGCAGCCATTTCGGTTCTGGCAGCTTCCAGGCTTTCCGGGATTCAGGCTGTCTGTGCGATTGCCGGACGCCTTACCGGCATGGACCCCAGCCGTATTTTCAGTCCGGATCAGCGGCGGCAGTTTCAGGAAACCGGCCGGCTTGAATTTGTCAGCCGGGGCCGGCAACTGGAGCTGGACAGCCGGTTTCTGAACGACATGCTGTCACACGACATGCGGGCGGCCGTGGCCTCCCTGAACATTCCCCTGCTGATCGTGCATGGGACTCAGGACGAGATCGTTCCGGCAGATCAGGCAATGAAGGCGCAATCGGTCAATCCGGATCAGTCGCAGCTTGTCATGATTCCCGGCGCCGATCATTTTTTCAGCCAGCCGGAACACCGCGATTTCGCAGCGCGAAAAATCGCAGCGTGGTTTACCCAAATCAGTGAAAAGACCCGATAAAATCCTGATACCGAGCGAAATGACTCGGGAGAATAGCTGAATGCCAGCTTTCCCAAGGAGCAATATGGAAACACTGAACGCCGATTATATTGAAGCCCAGTACCGGCTGTGGAAAGAAAATCCCGAAGCCCTGTCTTCCGACTGGCGGTTTTTTTTCAAAGGGTTTGAACTTGGCAGCAAAGGCGACCGGCCATCCGCTGCGGTCTGCGATGAAGACCGGATGCGGCTGCAATCCCGCGCGGATGCACTGGTGCATCGGTACCGGGATATGGGGCACCTTCTGGCCTGCATGGACCCCCTGTCCGCCTGTCCGGTGGCGCATCCGCTGCTCAGCCTGGAATCGGTTCATCTCTCCGCGAGCGATCTCGATGAGCTGGTCCGCACACCCTTTTCGTCACCTGAAACTTTAAGCATTCGGGAGCTTATCGGCCGAATGAAGCAGACCTACTGCCGGTCTATCGGTGTTGAGTATATGCACATTCAAAACCCTGAGGAGCGGGCATGGCTGGAAATGCAAATGGAGCCGACGGGCAACCGGCCGGAGCCGGATTCAAAGACCCGCAGGCAGATCCTCCATGTCCCTGATACAGTCCACGCAGTTCGAGCAGTTTCTGAACAAGGCTTATGTGGGCGTTACCCGGTTTTCCCTGGAAGGCGGCGACGGACTCATTCCGGCCCTGGATGTGCTTACCCAGGCGCTTGCCGAATCGGGTTGCCGGGAAATCATTCTGGGAATGGCCCATCGGGGAAGGCTCAATGTTCTGGCGCATATTCTGAAAAAACCCTACGAAGAGATCTTCTCCGAATTTGAAAGCTGCTATGATCCGGACAGCCTGGTCGGGTCCGGGGATGTCAAATATCATACCGGGTATCTGACCGATATCGAGGTGGATGGCCGTTTTCCGATGCGGATCTATCTGGTTCATAACCCCAGTCATCTGGAGTCCGTGGATCCGGTGGTGGAAGGCATTGCCCGGTCCCGCCAGGATGCCATGGCAGAAAGCGCCGAACAGAAAGTGGTTCCGGTGCTGATTCATGGGGATGCCGCCTTTGCCGGCCAGGGCATCGTGACCGAGGTTCTGAACCTCTCCCGCCTCAAGGGCTATCAAACTGGCGGCACGATTCATATCGTGATCAACAACCAGATCGGGTACACCACGCTTCCGGAAGACGCCCGCTCCACCCGCTATGCCACGGACTGCGCCAAAATGCTCATGGTTCCGATATTTCATGTGCACGGAGAAGATCCCGAGGCCGTGGTGCATGTCATGCGTCTGGCGGCGGCATACCGCATGGCGTTTGCAAAAGATGTGGTGGTGGATATGATCTGTTATCGCCGCTACGGCCACAATGAAGGGGATGAGCCGTATTTCACCCAGCCCCGGATGTACGAACAGATCCGGCAAAGACAGCCGCTCAGCAAACTCTATGCCGGCCGGCTTCTGGATGATGGCATCGTCACCTTGCCGGAAATCGAAGAAATGGAAAAAGCCGTCCGCGAAAGGCTGGATACGGATTTTAAGAAAATTCACGGCTCGCAGTGCCTGTTTCCGCAGGCAAGGTTCTATGAAGTCTGGAAGGATTATAACGGCCGTTATGTTCATGGACCCGGTAAAGACCGGCGTCGATATCGAGCGGCTCAAAAGTCTTTGCCGGTCAATGACGGCCATTCCGGAAGGGTTCAGCGCCCATCCCAAGATCCAGGCGCTTTTGAAAAAGCGCCTGGAGGCTGTTGAAACAGGCCTCGGCATTGATTGGGCCAATGCCGAGGCCCTGGCCTTTGCCACGCTGCTTGATGAGGGAACGCCCGTCCGGCTGAGCGGCCAGGACGTCCGGCGGGGAACGTTCAGTCAGCGGCATTCGTTTCTGGCGGATATCAAAACGGGCGAACACCATGTTCCCCTGAACAATCTGGGACAAACCCAGTCCGCGTTTTCTGCCTGGGACAGCCTGCTGGCCGAGGCAAGCGTTCTGGGATTCGAATACGGGTATTCCCTGGTTCAGCCGGAGCAGTTGGTCATCTGGGAAGCCCAGTTCGGGGATTTTATCAACAATGCCCAGTCCGTGATCGATCTTTATCTGGCCAGCGCGGAGAGCAAGTGGCAGCGGCTGAGCGGCCTGGTGCTGCTGCTTCCCCACGGTTTTGAAGGTCAGGGCCCGGAGCATTCCAGCGCCAGACCGGAAAGATTCCTGCAGCTTTGCGCGGACGAAAACATGCAGGTCTGTTATCCGACGACGCCTGCCCAGTATTTTCACCTGCTTCGCCGGCAGATGCACCGAAAAGTCCGAAAACCCCTGGTGGTTCTGACGCCAAAAAGCCTGCTGCGGAATCCGCTGGCTGTGTCCCATGCCGAAGAGCTGACCAATGGCGGATTTCAGGAGGTGATGGATGACCCTGGAAAGTTAGAAGCGGTCCAGAGCGTCATTATCTGCGGCGGCAAGATCTATTACGAATTGATTCAGAAAAGAGATGCTTTGAAAAGGCCCGATGTCGCCATCATCCGGATCGAGCAGTATTATCCGTTTCCCGAGGAGCGCCTTCGGCGGGTGGCGCTTCGGTATTCACAAGCCAAAACCTGGCACTGGGTTCAGGAAGAGCCGGAAAACATGGGCGCGTGGTGGTTCGTCCGCCCGCTGCTGGAAGGCCTTCTTCAGAAGCCGCTGACTTATGTCGGCAGAAAGCCTTCATCCAGCCCTGCCACGGGATTTCCCAAAATTTATCGCAGGGATCAGGACGCGGTTCTGGATCATGCTTTTCAAGGGCACCCGGCCCCGAAATGGTGAACGAAGGAACCTCCGACCAACCCGAAACATATTGCAAAGCCCGCCTCTGGGCGTCCCGTTTTAGCGCAATGTTAGGCAAGGTAACCCCATACCCTAAATTGAGGCTCAAGCGCAGATTCGATTTTGAATGCTTGAAAATAAATAAACTCGGGAACTAAATCTGCTCCATTCTCCCAGGCAATGGTTTGAAGTTCCGAATCGACTCTCAGCCTGGAGAATGTATCTATATCTTTTTAACGGCTCGAATACAGGGCCTTTCGGCGCATCAGAAAAATCGGCACGCCCCTCTCTCCCATTATTAAATGTGACCTCGACTACGTAATCCTGCAAATGTTTGGCTTTGATTACGGTAAGAACACGGCAATCACGATTCCAAGAATTCTACTGATTACGGGCATAACACAAACCTTTCAGGAACAGACCTACCGAGCGCAGGGTCTGATCCTGTCTTTTGCAGCCAGTATCCGCTGAACGGACTGGTCGCAGAGGACATCGAGGGCTGCATTGTCCCGGATGCGTTTTTGGATCTGTTCAAAAGCTGTTTCGATGGCAGGGCTTTTGTGGCAGATCAGGATCTGATCGATTTCGGATAAAAGAACCTGATTCACGGCCGTATCCAGCGCATAGTGCCGGGTAATGGCCCCCATGTCCAGATCATCGGTCATCACAAGGCCCGTGTATTTCATTCGGATGCGCAGCAGATCTCTTGCGATGAAAACGGAAAGGCTGGCAGGCCAGATCGGGTCCAGTTTTTCGTAGAGAATGTGAGACAGCATGATGCCGCTGACCCCGCTTTGCATGGCTGCCAGAAAGGGAATGAGATCGCAGGCATCCAGTGCGTCCAGGTCTTCTTTTACGATCGGCAGATCCAGGTGCGAGTCCAGAACGGTGCGTCCGATACCGGGAAAATGTTTGGCCACGGACAGAATGCTGTTTGCTTCAAGCGTTTCGATGATGGCCGCTCCAAGCGCAGCCACTTGATGGTGATCATTTCCAAAAGACCTGCCAGCCATGATGCCCGGGATATCGGGACGCGTCACATCCAGGACCGGGGCGTAATTCATGTTGACGCCGATGGAACGGAGTTCCGAAGCCGTTACGCGGGCAAAATTGAGGGCATCATCCCGGGTTTTCATGGCCGGATTTCCGGGGAATTCCGAAAAAAAAGGGGCTTTCAGCCGGGCCACCTGCCCGCCTTCCTGGTCAATAGCAATAATAAGCGGCGGCTGGCCCGAACTTCTGGCATAATCCTGAACATCGCCGCACAATTGCCGGATTTCGTCCGGATGCCCCAGATTTCTGGAAAAAAGAACGATGCCGCCGACCTTCAGAGACTGAATCAGAAACTTCAGGTCGGCGTTCAAGGCCCTTCCTTCAAAACCTGCCATCAACCGCTGTCCGGCCTTCTGCGCCAGAGAGAAAATCATTGTAATCCTCTTTTCTTTCCAACTTCGGCGGCCGAGGAAGCGGCGGCAACGGATGCCCCTCCCGCATCGAAAAAGGGAGAAGCGCGCATTCTGAAATGAAGTCGTCCGGGTTCCGCTATTGCTTAATTGGTCGTTTTCTGTCCGCCGCCGGAAGAACCTTGGCCCATCCCAGGTCCCATGCCTTGACCCATCCCAGGGCCCATGCCTTGCCCCATTCCAGGGCCCATGCCTTCTGACCTTCGACGAAATTGGGGTCGATTTTTTTCATTTTAAGAATGTGGGTCAGGCGCTTCTGTTCAAACTGAGCCTGCAGGTCGGAGATTCCCTTTTGAAGGGCTGCGGCTGTCGCGGCATCCGGAGTCTGTTTGGCCAGTTCCGTATGGAGTGCCTGCCTTTTTTCATTGAGTTGCTGGCGGATATCCTTTGTGGACGACAGGAATGCATTTCGTTCTGATTCCATTTGTTTAATCTGGTCATCGGTCAAGTTGGCGCTGCCCATTCCAGGGCTTCCGGGACCTGTGCCCGTTCCGGCAAAGGCGTTCACACCTAGACCCATCAGCACGACTACTGCCCCTACCACAACCATTCTGGAAAATAAATGTTTTTTCATGACAACCTCCGTTGAATTTGGTAAATAACGGCTAACTAAAAACATGGCTATGCAAAAAAGCAATCTTTGTGCCAAAAATATTATTTTAGTATAACTTGTTCAGATCAAAAATAATAGTTTTTTTGCTGCCGAGGCTGGATCGATAGTATCCATTCTGAATATGAGATTTCTTTTTCTTTCTCTTTTCAAATGATATTGCTCGATTTGCCGTTATCTGTCATCTGCTATTACAGGGGGAATTATGAAAAGCATTGTCTATTTTGCAGATCTTCGGACCACGCACAAGGAAAACCTGGTAAACAAGGTCGGGCGGCTGGTTCAAACCGCGGGACTTGCCACAGTGCTGAAAGCCAGGGATCTGGTTGCGGTGAAGCTGCATTTTGGAGAAGCCGGCAATACGGCATTCATCCGATCGGTTTTTGTCCGGAAAATCGTTCAATTGATCAAGGCGGAAGGTGCAATCCCCTTTCTGACGGACGCCAATACCCTGTATGCCGGAACGCGCAGCGATGCACCATCCCATCTGCTGACCGCACTTCAAAACGGTTTTTCCTTCGCGTCGGTGGATGCGCCGATCATTATTGGAGACGGGCTTCGGGGAAAAAGCGAAGTTGCGGTCGATATCGATCAGAAAAATTTTCAACGTGTCTATATCGGGGCTGAAATTGCGCAGGCAGACGCCATTATCTCTATGGCACATTTTAAAGGCCACGAGCTGTCGGGTTTTGGCGGGACCATTAAAAATCTGGGTATGGGGTGCGCCTCCCGAAAAGGCAAACTGGCCCAGCATTCCAATCTGTCGCCGGCCATCAAGCGAAAAAAATGCATCGGGTGCGGGGACTGCGTTGTCCACTGCTCTCAAGGAGCGCTTTCCGTGGTGGAGAAAAAGGCGGTCATGGATACCCAGAAATGCATCGGGTGCGGCGAATGCATCCTGATCTGCGCGCAGGAGGCTATCCAGATTCAGTGGAATCAGGAGATTCCGGTTTTTATGGAAAACATGGTGGAGTACACGCTGGGGGTTTTGAAAGGAAAAGCGGGAAAAACGCTGTTCGTCAATTTCATCACCGATGTTTCCCCGGCCTGCGACTGCTATGCCCACAACGATGCGCCCATTGTCAGGAATATCGGCATGGTCGCATCCCGTGACCCGGTTGCCATTGATCAGGCATCCGCGGATCTGGTCAACCAGGAGATCGCGGTCCCCGGATCCTGTCTGACCCGGAACACCGGCCCCGGCGAAGACAAGTTCCGGGGCTTGTATCCTGAAATTGACTGGCCTTACCAGCTTGAATACGCGGAAAAAATAGGGCTGGGTTCCCGCGAGTATACGCTGGAAAAGATTTAATGTGCTTCCGCCCAGTTTTTTCCAGAGGCGATATTAACCTTTAGCGGCACTTTCAGACGCCACACGCCTTCCATGATGTCCCGGATCCGGGTTGTCACCGCCGCCAGCTCATGTTCCGGGACTTCGAACACCAGCTCGTCGTGAACCGTCATCAGCATGGCTGCCTGGAAGCCTTTTTCGGAAAAATCCGCATCCACCTGAATCATGGCCAGCTTGATCAGATCTGCGGCAGTTCCCTGAATCGGGGTGTTGACGGCAATCCGTTCGGCAAAGCTTCGGACATTGCTGTTCTGGCTGTTGATATCCGGAAGCAGGCGGATTCTTCCCAGAAGCGTGCTGGTTTTCTGCGTCTGCCTGGCCAGTGCAATGGTTTGCTCGGTATAGTCCCGGACGCCGCGATATCTTTTAAAATACTGATCAATATAGGCTTTGGCCATTTTCTGGCTGATTCCCAGCTCCCGGGACAGGCTGAATGCCCCCATGCCGTAGAGAATGCCGAAATTGATGATCTTGGCCTGCCGGCGAAGTTCGGGCGTCATCATGCCGGGAAGTCCCCCGAAAACCTCCGAGGCGGTCCGGGAATGGATATCCTCATCCTTGATAAACGCATCGATCAGCAGCGGGTCCTCCGAACAGTGCGCCAGAATCCGAAGCTCGATCTGGGAATAATCCGCGGATACCATGACCCAGCCATCCTGCGGGATAAAGGCGCTGCGGATTTGCCGCCCTTCTTCGGTGCGAATGGGGATGTTCTGGAGATTCGGATCCGAGCTGCTGAGTCTGCCGGTGGCGGCAACGGTCTGGTTATACGAGGTGTGAATCCGGCCCGTTTCCGGGTGAACCAGATCCAGCAGCGCATCCGTATAGGTGGATTTCAGTTTGGAAAGGGTGCGGTGCCTCAAAACGAGATCCGGCAGCTCATGGTGAATGGCAAGCTGCGTTAAAACATCCACATCCGTTGAAAAACCGGTTTTCTTCTTGGTCTTTTTTTGAGTCGGGAGTTTGAGCTTTTCAAACAGGATCTCTCCGAGCTGCTGATGGGACTGGATATTGAAAGTCTCTCCGGCGGATGCATATATCCGGGTTTCCATGTCCGATATCTGGCTTTCAAAGGATTTGGACAGAAGCCTCAGCCGGTCGCAGTCCACACAGACCCCGCGCATCTCCATTCGCATCAGCACCCCGATCAGGGGGATTTCCACGCTTTCCAGCAGATCCATCAGACCCAGGGATTCCAGCTTGGGCAGAAGGACTTCTCTTGCCATCAGGGCAATGTCCGCATCCTCACAGGCATACGGCGTTGCCGATTCAATGGGAACCGTCTGGAATCCGGCATGAGCGCCTTTGCCGGTAACTTCCTGAAAGGTGATGGTTTTGTGGTTGAGATGATCCATGGCAATCTGATCCAGGCTGTGGGCCCGAAGCGAGGGGTTGATCAGATAAGAGGCGACCATGTCGTCAAAGACGACCCCCTGAAGGTGAATGCCGTAGCGGGTCAGCACAATGGCGTCATATTTGATGTTCTGACCGAGTTTGGGTATTTTGGGATTTTCCAGAATGGGCTTGATGGCGTTCAGGACAAGGTCAAGATCCAGTTGGGCCGGCGCATCCGGATAAACATGGCCGACCGGAACATAAAAGGCCTGGCCGGCTGTTACGGAAAAAGACAGACCGACCAGCTTGGCCTTCATGGGGTCTGCGGATGTGGTTTCGGTATCCAGGGAAAGAATACTGGCGCCGGACAGATTTGAAACGAGTTGATTCAGTTCTTCCCGGGTCATCACGGCTGCGTAGTTTTTCTGGGTCAGGTCAGCCGGAACCGGATACTCCTGCTGCAGTTGCCTGAATTCCAGGGTCTTGAACAGCTTTGCCAGCGCTGGCGTATCCGGGGGGTTCGCCTTGAAATCTTCCAGATGAACCGACAGGGGGACATCGGTCTGAATGGTTACCAGGGACCTGCTCAGAAATGCCTGATCCTTATGGTCGGCCAGTTTCTGTCGAACGGATTTGGAAGCGACCTCACCGATTCTCTCATAGACCTGGGCCATGCTTCCGAAAGTTTGAATCAGGGACAGTGCGGTTTTGGGGCCGATTCCCGGCACGCCGGGAACATTGTCGCTGGTATCTCCCGAAAAACCCATCACATCGATGATCTGGCCGGGTTCCAATCCAAACGTATTGCGGACTTCCGCCAGGTTTGTGACCTTATCCTTCATGGGATCCCATATCGAAACGGTCTCTGTCACGAGCTGAATAAAGTCCTTATCACCCGTGACCATGACCACCGAAAATCCGGCCTTTTCGGCTCGGGCAGCCAGGGTTCCGATCAGATCATCGGCCTCAAAACCCGGCAGTTCGATGACCGGAAGCCGGAAGCCTTCCGAAACTTCCCGAATATAGGAAAGCTGAACCCGCATGTCTTCAGGCATGGGCGGACGGGTGGCCTTATAGTCCGGGTACATTTCATGTCTGAAGGTTTTTCCCTTGCTGTCAAAACAAAGAGCGATGTATTCAGGGGACCAGTCCTGAATGAGCTTGATCAGCATCCGGGTGAACCCGAAAACTGCGTTTGTGGGAAGACCCGCGGAGGTGGACAGCCCCCGAATGGCATGATAGGCCCGGTGAATGGTGGCAGTGGCGTCAATCAGGTACAGAACGGGTTTGGCGGGCATGGCAGGTTTCCAATCATGGCAGCGTGATGGCTGCAAAAAAAGACGTCAGGGGTGAACGCTTCTGCGAAATTTTATAGTCCGATGCTTTCCGCGATGCCGGCCATGGCCTTCAGGCTGATGGCCACAAAGTCCGGAAGGGGAATGCCGATGGTTTCGCATTCCATGATGATATCCCGGCTGACAGACCGGGCGAAATGCGGGGTTTTCATGCGCTTGGTAACGGACTGCGGCTTGACGCTGGCGATTTTTTTGTCCGGATACACCAGGGCCGTTGCCGCAATCATGCCGGTCATGGTTTCCGCGCAGGCCAGGGCGTGGTCAAAAACCGTGGCGCGCTCCAGGCCGAGTCCTTCGGCATTGTGTTTTAAAATGGCATCGGCAATGGCCGGAGATACGCCATGATTCAGAAGAAGTTCCGCGCCTTCCTTGCCGTGCCTGGAAGGGTCCCCGTCGGTGATTTCATAATCAATGTCATGAAGCAGCCCTGCAATTGCCCACAGTTCCGGGTTTTCGTCAAATCTCGGTGCCAGGTCCCGCATGATGGCCTCGGCGGCCAGACAGTGGGACACCAGTTTTTCATTTTTCAGATGCGTTGTCAGCAGTTGAAAGGCATCTTCCCGGGAAATACCAGGGTCGGTATGGGTTGACATCATTGATCTCCTATACTAATTTACCATGAAAATGAAAATCGCATCCTCGAAAACAGAGGTCGTTTTTACCAACCGGAGTGATCCTTACCGCATAAATGCCATCCAGGGAACGCATAGATAAAAAATCCAACAGGACCCCATGAATCACCAACCCATCGTGTCTTCATATAAAGAAAAACGCCGAATGGCAAAAGAAATCCCCTGCGCCTGCTGCGGCAAACTTCCGCCGTTCTGCTGGAGATGCCGGTGCGGATTTTCCATCTGCCAGAACTGCATGGAAAAAAATTTCTGGGGAATGTCCTGTAATGGAATTACCTGGCAGTGTCCGGATTGCGGAGAACAAAACGGGTATGGAAACCAGTAGTGAAAACCTGGGGCATTCAGCCCGTCCGGCCGCAGACACGACACCGGCCTTCCGGGCCGATTGTGCCGATGCAGCTTTCATCACTGCAGAGCTTTCGATCTTCCCACCCCGGGTCCTGGGGTTCAGGAACTTGATCTGCTGAATGCGGCTCCTGGGGTTCATCCTTAACGGCGTTCCCGCTGGTGGATAATTCAGGATCCCCGGGGGCTTCCGGATTCAAAAGCCCGCAAACCCTGCATCGGCCATCAGCGCCGATAACGCCGATACAACTGTCGTCACTGCAAAGCCTTCGGTTTTCCCAATCAAGATCTGTTTCCGGGGAGCCGGAGATGTTTTCGGGAGTGTCAGTCATCATGTCGAAGTTCTTCTTTTCGGGTGTTGTCTGTTGACCCTTTTACGGTTTCGTCGATGGTATGATAAATGGACTTGAAAGATTCAGAAAACCCACTTGGAGAAATCCGTCCGGTTTCAATAAATTTGACAACAATTTCCTTTGTTGTTTTCAGAACATGTTCATCCATCGAGCTCATGATGATATCGACCTTTATAAAAAACGGCTGAAAAATGACAGGGGTTTATTGATTCTGAATCATTGACTTTTATGAAGCCATCAATTTTGATGCCAATGATTCTCTAACTACAGAATTGTTATCCTGAATATTTTTTATATATGATTCAAAACAGAACCATCTGTCAAGTATGAATTTTCCGGGAAATTGAACAGCCGCATTCTGCTTTTTTCTATCCAATCCGTTCAATAAAGGCGGCATCGGATGCCGGATTTCCATGAATTATGTCCTGCTGCCGTTTTTCGGCCGCAACCATTGACCAGTTTGGGCTTGAATATAGCAGATAAACAGTATATACTCTAAAAAGTTATGTTTTTTTGAATTTTTAGATTATGACAGCACGGAAATGCCGTGTCAGGGGAGACGGGTGGGAATGAAACAGCAATACACCATTTTAAAAAATCTTGACAATAGCCGCTTGATTATTCGCGAATTCGGTGAACTGGACAAGGACAGCCTGTCGCTGCTCTGCGAGGAAAGTTATGACGATGCAGTGGTTTCCGATGCCGTTGCCTCAGGCAGAGAAAATGTCATTTCAGTTCTCAGAACCAACAACATGTATCCGCCCAGGGGACATGCGGAAAAGATTGCCGATATGGTGATGGATTTTTATGCGGCCAACAAATCCGAACCCGTGAATATTGCAATTGATGAACCTGCGGCGTCATCTAAGGAGATCCGGCCTGAAGCATTCATGGGCATTGAGGAAGACAATGAAGTTATCGATGATCTGCTTGAAGAAGATTTCGACGGGGAAAGCGATGATCCCGATGAAATCAAGATTGATTCCTCCATCAAGATTGCCGATGATGATTCCGTAGACGTTGAAGACGAATTGTAAGGGAGTGTGAAATCTGGAATTTTTTCCTGGTAAGTTATCGTAACCAAAACCCAGAAAGGAGTGAAATTCTATGCATGTAACGCGAAGGGATTTTATCAAGATTACCGGCGCCACGGCTGCAGGTCTTGCGGTCAGTGGCAGTCTGGGTTTTGATCTATCACCGGTCAAGGCCCATGCTCAAATGCTCAAGACCCGGGATGCCAAAGAGACCACCACGATCTGCTGTTACTGCGGGGTCGGATGTGGGGCCATTGTGCATACCAGTAAAACTGGGGACGGACGGGTCATCAACATCGAAGGGGACCCGGACCATGTCATCAACCGGGGGGCGTTATGCTCCAAAGGGGCTGCACTGGCCGGTCTGGTTGAAAACGAAAACCGGCTCCTCAACCCCATGTATCGCGCGCCCTATGCAAAAGAGTGGAAGGAAGTCACCTGGGAATGGGCCATTGACAACATTGCCAGGCGCGTCAAGGCCACGCGGGACGCCTCATTTACTGCAGCCAATGCCGCCGGGCAGACCGTCAACCGCACCACGGCCATCGCCTCAGTAGGAAGCGCGGCCCTGGACAACGAGGAATGCTGGATTTATCAGGCCATGCTGCGTTCCCTGGGGCTGGTCTATATCGAGCACCAGGCCCGAATCTGACACAGCGCCACTGTTGCGGCTCTGGCAGAGTCGTTCGGACGCGGTGCAATGACCAACCACTGGATTGACCTTAAAAACAGCGACTGCATCCTGATCATGGGCAGCAACGCTGCGGAAAACCATCCCATATCCTTCAAATGGGTGACTGAAGCCCAGAGAAACGGCGCCAAGGTCATCAATGTAGACCCCCGATTTACCCGAACCTCCTCAAAAGCGGATATCTATGCGCCGCTGCGCTCCGGAACCGACATCGCGTTCCTGGGCGGGATGATCAAATACATCCTGGATAACAAGCTGATTGGCGAAGAGTATGTGCTGAATTACACCAATGCCGCTTTTCTGGTAAACAAGGATTTTTCATTCAAAGACGGGCTGTTTTCCGGCTGGGACGCCAAAACCAAGAAATATGACAAGGCGAGCTGGACGTTTCAGATGGATGAAAAGGGCGTGCCCTTGAGGGATTTGACCCTGAAGGACAGCCGGTGCGTCATCAATCTTTTGAAAAAGCACTATGACCGCTATGACCTCAAGCTGGTTTCCAAAATCACCGGCACCACGGAAGCGGATCTGCTGGAGGTTTACAAAACCTACGCAGCCACCGGCCCAATGACAAGGCCGGAACCATCATGTATGCCATGGGCTGGACCCAGCATACGGTGGGCGTCCAGAACATCCGGACCATGTCCATCATTCAGCTCCTTCTGGGGAACATGGGCATTGCCGGCGGCGGCGTGAATGCGTTAAGAGGGGAATCCAACGTGCAGGGCTCCACGGATCATGCCCTGCTGTTTCATATCTGGCCCGGCTATCTCCGCGCTCCAACAGGAAAAATCGCCAAACTGGAGGATATGCTCAAGCGCAGGGCACAGAGCAAGGATCCGCTCAGCCTGAACTGGTGGCAGAACGAACCCAAATATATCGTCAGCTTTCTGAAGTCCTTTTTCGGAGACAAGGCTTCTGCTGAAAACGAATTCGGCTATCCCTGGATGCCAAAACTGGACGAAGGCAAGCCATATTCCTGGCTGGATATCTTTGATGAGATGTACAAAGGCAGTATCAAGGGGTTTTTTGCCTGGGGCATGAATCCGGCCTGCAGCGGCTCCAATGCCGGAAAAGTACGCAAAGCCATGGCCAATCTCGAATGGATGGTCAATGTCAATCTCTTTGACAATGAAACCGGTTCCTTCTGGCAGGGGCCCGGCATGATTCCGGAGAATGTGGCCACGGAAGTTTTCATGCTGCCGGCCTGTGTGTCGGTTGAAAAGGAAGGCAGTATTATTAACAGCGGGCGCTGGATGCAGTGGCGGTATGCAGGTCCCAAGCCTCTCGGGAACAGCCTGCCGGACGGCGACATCATCATGGAACTGGGTTTGAAGCTGAAGGCGCTTTACAAGGAAGGCGGCGTGTTTCCGGATCCGATTCTGAATCTGAAATGGGACTACATGACGGACCACAAGTTTGATGCCCACAAGGTGGCCAAACAGATC
>CAWJRD010000029.1:0-57869 GCA_963845015.1 uncultured delta proteobacterium | reverse complement strand
AAGCTTTGCAATTGAAGACAAACAGAACCGCGATTTTCTAGTTGGACCAGCACGTAATAGTGATCGCCCTTTTGAGTTCACTGATATGTCTGTTAAGACTCCATGGGATAACTCATGGAAGACACAATGTCGGGCACGAATCAAAGGGTGTCACGGGCTGCTAGCCCTGATTAGTAAAAACACAATGAAGGCAGATGGCGCTCGGTGGGAAATCCAGTCCGCAGGCGGAAGAAGGCGTCCCTGTTCTAGGTGTTCATATCTATCGGGACAACAAAGGGGTGATTCCGCCAGAGTTAAGTGGGTGTCGGGTTATCGAGTGGAGTTGGGATGGCATAGCGACTTATATTAATGGCCTACGTTGATGGGAAAGGTAATAAATGTCTGACAAGCCAGTAATTGATGGTTTGTGGAACAACGATATGACGCCATCTAACTATGGCTCTCCAGAGCTGTATAGAGAACACGTGTTTGCCCAGTATAAGCTTTTTGTTGACATGGCTGACCAGATTAGCGTCAGGCGAAACCTTGCTAATACATTTTTCTTACCGTCAACACATTTCTTGTCGGCGTCATCAGCTTTGCCTCGGACAAAGTGCAACAGCTGCCATATCCGCAATTGCTCGACCTGCCGATCGTGGCGTGCATAGCTCTCTGTTATGTATGGTGGCGGTTGCTCCATTTCATACAGACAACTGAATGCTGCAAAATACAAGGTAATTGGCGAGTACGAACGACAACTTCCGTCAAGCCCTTACTGGAATGCGGAATGGACAGCCCTTGGCAAAGGAAGGAATTCAAAGCTGTATAAGCCGCTAACGGACGTGGAACACTGGGTTCCTCCAGATCTTTGCAGTTCTATACATTCTTATAGGAGTAATTGTGTGGTTCTTGTGAGAGGACAATAACGCCATGGAACAGTTGCCACAGACAACAGGGGTACGAGAAAAACTAGCTGCCGTACAACACGAGATTTGGTCGCACTCGATTCAGTCTTTATTTTCTGTTGGTGCATACAATCCAGATGGAAGCTATACGATACCTAGAGAAGAAGTTGAGCGCTGGCAATTGCAGATGAAAGCACAGTATAAAGACTTTACAGAAGACGAGAAGAATAGTGATCGTGAACAGGCCGATCTCGTTCTTGATGCACTGGAGAGGAAATGACTGCGCCCAAGGTATTTATCTTTCATCGTCAAGCAGACGCCACACGAGCAAAAAAATGGGTTGACTTTCTCACTTCTAAAGGAATAGCCTCATATCTGGATGTACTGAATCCCACCCCTCAGCAACTGAATGGCAGAGCTGTATCTAAATATCTTCACGACCAGCTAAAGGCGTGCACCCACACTCTTGTAGTTTTCACTGAAAACACGGCCGGCTCAATGTGGATGCCGTTTGAGATCGGTATTGCTACGGAGCGAGATATTGGCATTGCCATCAGATCTCTTTATGTCCCAACCCGAATCTGCCTGAATATTTATTAGAGTGGCCAGTTTTACGATCCCAAAATCATTACGGCGCTTTTGTTTCCCAGCTTCGAATAGCTGAATCGGAACAGCGATCTTATAAATCTCTCCGGTATGAGATACTCCGACCAATTCCATGTTGCGTTGAAGCAGGCTATCGCTCGGTCATAGGCGCACAGCATGCTAGCTGTGTAAGTCAACTGAAAAGGGGCGGCTCCGAAAAGTGGGGGGCTTTTCGAAGGCATGAACAGCGTGTATAACAGTGGCCGTCAAGGGGTGACCATGCGGCAGGGCGGCCGTCGCCGACCGCTCGCGGTCGGAGCCTACACTTGTGCTGCTTCCGGCGTCGGCAGCGGGTCCGTGATGGGCTGCGGCTGCGGCGTGCGTGTTTCCCGTGAGTCTATCACAGCCTGGTTGTAGCCGCTGGCCGTAACCTTTCTTGAACGCATCGCCGTTGCCGGCGTTGAATCCGGCGAGGTAGCCGTCGTTGTAAAACTGTTGCTTGAGGTCTTCAGGCAGGGTTGGCTGCCTTGTTTTGCTGAGGTAGCCCGCGGCCAGGCCGAGCACGAAGGCAATGCCGAGCAGGATGACGAGAATATACGTGTATTCCGGAGACGGGGTGGCGTCCACGGTGGTGCTCCTTGGTTTGGCGGTTGTGTATTAGTCCGGTGTTGGTCTCTCAAATGGAACGTGGAGCGTCTTGGCGGCGGCGAACATGGCGCGCTCGCCGCGGCGGTCGTACCGTGAAGTTGTGTTGACGTTCGAGTGGCCGGCCAGGCGCTGGACTGTGGCGATGTCGTTGCCGCTGTCCAGCAGGTTGGAGATGTAGGTGCGGCGCAGGTCGTGCGGCGTGAATTCCTGGATCTTGGCCTGTTTGGCGCGCTTGTCAAAGACGAGCTGTACCGACTGCGGCGTGAAGTAGCGCATTTCGATGCGGTCGGTTTTGTCGATGTGCGGGAATAGCGGGCCTTCCGCGTCGCCGCGCAGCTCGATCCAGTAGTCGATGGCTTCGGCGCTGCCGGCAGGCAGCGGGACCTTGCGTGTCTTGTTGCGCTTGCCGCGCCGGACGATGATGGCGCCGGTGCTGGGGTCGTAGTCGTCGATGTTGACGTGGGCGACCTCGGCGCGGCGCAGGCCGCCACCGCAAGCGGCGGCAAACATGGCGGCATCGCGGGCCCCGGCCTTGGTGCCGTCGTTGCAGGCAGCAAAGAGGGAGATCATCTCGCCGATCGACAGCATGCGGCCCTCTTCCTCGAAGTTGTCGCCTTCGGCGTTCTTGATGGCGACGGCGTGGTGGTACTCGTCCGTCGTCATCTGTTCGAGTTTCCAGGCCTGCTTGAGCGTTTGGCGCAGCGCCGTCAGCATCTTGTTGGATGTGGTGGCCGACTGCTGCTGGAATTTGGTTTCTTCCTTTTCCTGGGCCTTCTCCTTTTTCTCTTTCCTTCTCAGCTGTTTCTTGTTGCGCCGGGTTATCTTTACCTTGCGGTTGATGATGCGGTCGCGCAGCCAGGCTGTGTGTTCGTAGCGCAGGCGGTGCCAGGGCACGTCGTCGAGGGTTGCTCCAGCCAGCATCATATCGGCGATGGCGTTGAGCGCGCCTGCCATGGCGGGGCGGCTGCCGTCGCTGAGGGTTTTGAGATAGACGCGCGCTGGGTTGCGATTTTCGTCCATCTGTCGGAAGACAGTGATGCCTGGCGGCTGTTGGTTGGCGACGACGATCTCTAGCTCTGCCATGGTTACACAGCCTCTTGTGGTTGGTATTCCTGCCGTAGTTCTGCGATGGTGCAGTAGTGGGCGAGGCCGTTGTGCTCGGACATTTCGGCGGCGCCGGCGGCCATTGCCTGCGGGCAAATTCTTACTTGCAGGTATAGCCTGGTCTTGCCGTCGTCGTTCATTGTGGAGGAGATCAGGCCGCGGATGCCGATGATGCAGACTGTGCCGGTTAGCCACTGGTCGCGCAGGTCTGGATTCTTTTGTTCCCAGATGTTGCCGATTTGGATGCCTATGGCTGTGGCTTGTTGGTTTGCCCAGGCGTCGAGTGCTGCTTGGGCGTTGGCCCGGCAGGTTTTGGCGTGCAGCTCGTAATCATGGGCGGCTTGCATTTGCTGGAAGTAGGTGTTGCTCGCTTCCTCGGCGGTGATTGTCAGTGTGTCCATGGTCAAATCCTTCGCATAGATATATACAGCCTGGCCGGCCTCGCCCTCGGGGCAGGGCGGGGAGGTGCCGACTGCAGCAGTCGCCGACTGCTCACAGTCGGAGTCAGGGCTGCGGGATGTGCTTGTCCTCGAATCGCTTGGCGGCGGCGAGCAGCAGCTCGGCGGCCGACGTGTTCTTATGCCAGCGCACCAGGTAGTGCCAGTAGGTCCACGAGAAGATGAGCTGCTTGGCGACCCCTTCTTCGCTGTCGTACGGCGGGTAGGCGGCCTTGATGACGCATGCCAGGGAATAGGTCAGGTTGGCGAACGCGTGCATGTGGCTCAGGCCGGGTATGACGGCGGCGATCAGGTGGTCGTAGTCGTCGGGGACCGTGGAGCGCAGGATGCCGCTGGCGATCATGTAGCCGCACTGGCCCAGCTCCGTGAGCGGGTCGTGGCCGCGGTCGTTGTTGCGTATGTCGCCGGTGCGCTGGATGCGCAGCAGGGCGTCAAGGTATTCGCCGGCCATTTCCGTCATGGCGTACTCGGCGTTGACGACGGCTGCGCCTGGCCAGGGGAAGTGGCCTTCCAGGCGCATGCGCGATTTCAGCACGATTGTGGTCTCGGCCAGCGTCGGCAGGCCTGTCGATCTCGTCTCCGACAGATCTGAGTAGACCAGGTCGAGCAGCGGGTATACGCTGTTCATCACGCTTCCACCGTCATCATGGGACGCGCGGGGCCTGGCGGGCGATGCGGCGCCGGATGTACTTGTGCATGGCGTCGGTCATGGCATCCATGCGCGCGCAGGAGAGCCGGCCGCATCTCGTTCATTTGCTGCTCGATGGCGGGTCTTTGCACTTCGTCGGCGGCGTTAAATTGGTCTTCCAGTAGGGTGTACTGCTCTGCGAGGGCGAGGTAGTCCCTGATGGTCGGGTACAGAGCGCTGCCCGGGTTGTTCGAGGCCAGCTGCAGGCGCAGATCCAAATCGCGGATGGTCTGTTCGAGCTTGCGATTTTTCTGCTCCAGCTGCAGCAGGGTAGGGCGCTTGCCGGCATAGGTTCTGACGACGACAACTTGACGTCTCATGCGAGCGGTGGGTCTCTTGGTGTGTACGGTAGGCATTTGGTGCTCCTTGGCTGTGCCCGACTGTTTGTAGTCGGCGCTGTGTTGTTGGCCGCGGGTGGGCGGCTTTATAAGTGTTGTCCCTTATAAACTTATAAGATAGTCACATTGCCGGTGGTGTCGGCAGTAGTGGATTGCTGGGCGGCTGCTTGCCACCTTTGCCTTTGCGCTTGCCTCGCTTGGGTTCCTCGTCGAGCTGCTTGAGCATATCGAACACCGTGAGCTGCGTGAGTTGGTTGTGCGGCTGCAGCGTGAATGTTGCCGTGGTCTTTTTCTGCTTGGGCTTGACGGCCGGTGAGGCTGCAAGGGGCAGAGGTTCGATGACTGGCGCCGGCGATGTCGGTACATTCTTGGGCAGCTTGATTGGGGGCTGATTTTTAAGCGCGTCGGCGACCCTGACGTGCTTCTCGACGATCGTGCCGTCGGGTGCAATGCCCATGGCGGCGGCCGTCAGCCTGGCGAAGTAGCCGTTGAGACCGTACAGCATGAAATTGATCTTTGACATCAGCACGCAGTCGGGGTCAATGTCGCTGCCCCAAAATTGGACGACGGCGCTGTCGACGGCCCAGCGTGGGCAGACGGCGGCTGCGGCCAGCATCATCACGCCGGACCCGATGCAGGGCTCCTGGATGAGGACCGGCTGCAGGTGCTGGTAGACCATGGGCAGCATGAACAGCATGAGATCCTCTTTGCCCGGCATCGTCATCGACGCGCCGCTTGCGCCCCAGACTTCGTGATAGATGGACTTGTCGATGGCGTCGGCTACGGCTTTGCGGCAGAGCTTGTCGGCATCGGCTTCGAGGGTCATCTTTGCCATCATGAAGGCGAGGTCGTAGGGCGTGAAGTATTGGCCCTTGGCGCGATCCGGCCAGCCCCAGAACATATAGATGTCCCCCAGCAGGTCGTGGTAGTAGGGGTGGGTGATAGTTGGGTCGCAGGCGTCGATCAGCATGTGTGTCGCTTCGGCAAAAACCTTGAATTCGTCTTTCTTGTACTTCTTGGCGATGCGCCGCCAGGTCTCCGTGTCCTCGCCGTCGTCTGCCGGCATGGTGCCGTGTTGCACGACGTGCAGTACGTTGATGGGCAACCGCCGCAGGTAGATTTCCGTCAGGTGCAGAAAATCGCTGTAAACCTCGTCGGGTCTTCGGCTGTAGGTCAGGTCAGCGAGACGTTTCACGATCTTCCGCGCCATGGGGTCCTGGGGCAGGTCTCGTTGCTTGACCGTTGCCATGGTTCTCCTTTTTGGCTATTTCCCTCTGTCTGCCAGCTGCTTTTTCAGGCTTTCGATTTCCTTGAACAGCCGGATGCGCTCGTTGTTCGTTTCGGTGGCGTCCTTGTGCATGGTTTCGATTTCGAGGGCGGTGGCCACGTCGTCGCGCATCCAGTTGGCGAGCGAGATAATTGCGTCCTCGTCGAAGCTGGTTTCCACGCCGAGGTTGAAGCCGTCCTTTTTGAGGGTGAGGCCTATGCTGACGAAACCTGATGGGTGGCGGGTTGCGTGCAGGTGCCCGGCGGGGTTGCGCAGGGTGATTTCGTTGTCGCCGATTTCTACGTAGTTGGTTTGCTCTGGCATGGTGAGGTCTCTTATCTGATCACAATGTTGATGTTGATGGCCCCGCGTGCGGGTGGCTGTTCAGGGGCTATAAAATATTGCGCATAGCCATCAACAGACTGCTTGGCCTGGCGGCTCCAGTGGTGCAGCAAAGCAAAACAAGCCAGGCCGCCGCCGATGAGCAGCAGGGCGAGCAGGCAGTTGCCCAGCATCAGGTGGTTCAGCAGGGTGGTCGGGATGGTGGTCATTCCTCTTTCCCTTCCTGCGCGTCGAGGCGGCGAATGTGGTCGCCTGCCATGTGCTTGAGGATTTCAAGTGTGGCTTGGCAGTCGCTGAGTGCGGTGTGGCCGCCGCCGAGCGGCTGCAGGCGATAGTTGCCGTGATACTCGCTCCACTCGCCGCACCAGGCTGAGTATCTGGGCATGACGTCGCGCCATAGGACGTCGTTGAGCCAGCCGTGCTCACCGGTTGGGAGGTTGTGCAGGCGCTGCAGTTCGTGGCGTAGGACGCTCCAGTCGTAGTCCACGTTGTAGACCGAAACGCGGCGGCCGTTGAGCAGCTCGCGCAGCTGCGGCTCGATTTCGGCGAACGTCGGTGCGGTGGCCACGATCTCGTCGGTGATGTGGTGGATCGCTGTGGCTTCCTCCGGAATCGGCACGCCGGGGTTGACCAGCGTATCGAGGAGCACGTTGCCCTCGATGTCGATGACTGCGATTTGCACGATGTAGGCACCGTCGAGGCCGGTGGTTTCGGTGTCGAGGATCAGCGTGCGGTACTGCATAACGTTGAAGGCCCACTTGGCGGCCGTGGTGCGGGCTTCCTCGTCCTGTTCGTTGGCGAGTCTTTCCTGGCAGGCGAAGCACATGCCTGTCTCCTCGTCGACGTAGGTGAGCTGGCCACATGTGGCGCAAATGGTCTGCCATTTGGCCGCTCGGGCTTTTTCAAGTGCGGCGAGCTGGGCCTCCGTGGCTGGGCGCTTGGCGACGGCCTCGTCGGCGTTGAACAGGGCTGCTCGCTTGGGGTCGTTGCGCCTGCCCCACGTCAGCCAGGCGACCTGTGCCCCACCTGGTCGCTGTCCCTGCTCGGCGAGCTGTTTCTTGGTCTTGAAATTGGCAGGCGTTTGGCCCCAGCCATAGGAAGGCAGCTCGGGTGTGGTGTCGTCGCTCATGGCCGCACCTGCCTGGCTGGTGTGAAGATGCCGACGTATTGCACTCGCTCGGTGTTGCTTAGCACGTTGAAGAGAGCGTACTCGCCTTTGACACGATTGTCGCCGTCGACGAGCGTGGCGGGGTATGCGCCTGGGTCGAGCAGATCGCCGGTAATGATCGTGATTATGGCGGCGCTGTTGGGTTGGTCCTCAATGCTGGCAATCTTGTAGTAGTGGCTGTTGCCGTCGTCGGTGGTCACGGTAAAGGATTGTGTGCTCATGCTTTTGCTTCTTCCAGCATCCTGTCGGTGTATTCGATGCTTTGGCAGATACCGGGCGTGACCTGGTTGGCTAGGCTGTCGTACTGCTTTGCGCGCCGCGGTCGGGATATTCGATGGGACCGGATACTGGTATCCGGTAAATGCGCTGTTCAACTACCGTCACGGTGTATGAGGTAGTGGGTATATCGGGCTGCGAGGCTGCGCCCTGATTTGCTGTTTCAGGCATGTATAACGCTCCAAGTCAGTAGATAGAATTGGAATTCTAGCTACTGATAGTACTACGGGCGGGGGTCTATGTCAAGTGGTTCAGTTCGTCAATTTGGTTCGATTTTTCGTCGCGACGGCGCAAACCGCTACCACGAGTGGCCGCGCGCGAAATCGCGGCAACGTCGCGCGATTGGCCGTGTTGCGCCTGGTACGGTTCAATTGGTGTTTTTATCTGGTAGGGTAGGGGGATCGGCGGCGCGGGTTTTCGCCTACCACGAGAGGGTCAGTCTGGCTCTCGTGGTGCAGCTCTTTACCATCTGCATCTGCCCGTGTATGATCACGCCCACTAAGGCGCGATGTTTACCCGGGTGAGTCCATAACAAAGCCCGTTCCGCATATTGAAACGGTTACTCGGCTGGCTCGTGGTCACAAAGAGGTTCTTGAGTTGCTCCACAATGGGCCGATCATTCTGGCCCAGGACAGTGAAGCGGTGGCGGTCCTCGTCGACGTGGACACATGGAATGAGACGCTGCGGAGGTTGGCCTTTCTTGAGCGCCTCGCTATTTGCGTCCAAAGTACGATTTCGAATGTGACTGCCAAGTAACTCTGTAATGACAGCCTTGAACGGCTGCTATCCTCCGTGCGCCACCCGAGGATCCGCCGGCGGCGGGTCCAGCCTCGTCTGATATCGCCACCCCGCTGCGCATCGCCGCGGCCATCTCGTCGTACATCTCCAGAATCACCCGCTTCGTGCGGTACTCGCCGTGCTTGGCGATGTCCTTGCGCTTGACGATGGGGAAGGTCTCCATGATGTAGTCCACGTCGTCACGCTCGATGCCGTAGAGATGGAAGTAGGCGGCGTCCAGCTCGCAGCGCAGCAGGAAGCGGCGATCTTCGTCCCAGCGGAAGGGCGGGCCGTGTAGCCGCAGTCGCGGGCGAAGGGTTGCAGGTCCCAGGCGGTGTAGGTGAGTTCGAGGACGCGGGGGAGTAACCAATGCTCATACTGGATGAAGAGTCATCTGGCCATGCAATCATGTAGCCTGTAAGGTGTTGGTGGCAGTACCGGAAGCTGCTTCAACAATGAAGAAATTCAAGTTGACGCCTCCAATCTTTTGTCGGGCTAACATAATCGAACAGACATACACTGAGAATTGCCAGTAATCATGCAGCATATGCTTATCGGCGTCACGATCCGATGAAAATCAGACGGTGCAGCTGTTGCCAACGCCAGCGTATGAGGATGACGCGAATACTGCAGTTCGCTGTTTGTATGACGTTAGTAATGTTTCGAAGCAACGACCCAGCGTCCGAGCTTACCAGGTTTGCTGCACTGACATCCGTCGACTCCGAAACCCAGTACGGGCATAGCACAGTATCGCGGATCGTCTCAGATTCGCTACGTTGTTTTGATCTGCAGCTGCTTCGAACATATCGGCGTTCAGTCGGAACTCCATCAAATGTGCCAGCTCGATGATCGAAATGGTGGAACATCTTTGCTCTCGTATAGCGGCAAGCATACTTCGTCCCTTCTGACGAACCGATTGCCTTCAAGCTGCCAGCCGTCGCTTTCAAGTGTGCCCGCGTTACGTAACAACTGCGAGTCACTGGTCATGTTGAAGAGACCTTGCCGGAAAGCGACGCTCCCAGCGGATTTCTTCAGGTCGGCACCTCCTTGATCTAGCACTGGAACTCGGCGATAGATGGCCTTCGTCAATTCGGCATCTCGTTTGCGTGCGAAAGATGGGACATGTACAGCGTATTTGGATTTAGCAGCGCGATCTCTGTTGCCGTCAGCGTGAAGCGCCGCTCCGCATCACTTAGATCAGTTACATTCGTGCAAAGAAGACGAACTCACGCCTGACTGATTGCGTCTGCACCGTCGTGCTCTTGCCACGCAATGTCACTAGGCAGAACTTCAATATCGGCAGCAACGGCGGGGAAATATTGATGCCGTATTCTCAAAATCGTATAGGCTGACTAAGCTGCCTTGTCAACAATGTCCTGAAAAAAGTACTTGGTCGTATCATCCGTGGCAATGCCAGTCGGCACGATAATCCCAACCCGTCCGATGGCGACAATACCTGGCGAACCAATTCCGCAAAGACGGCATATGTGTTCACGTCGCCCCTGCCACATAACGGATACTGGCCGCTGTTGCGAATAAAGTGGCTCGCACATTCTGCGCACGTTTTGCATCATCCTGAAACGCCTGATACAGTGCCGGCTCCTTGACTGCAGTGCCTCAATCATCCGCTTGCGCTCAGCACCAGTCTTGGCGCTCTGCAATAGCTGGTACGCGTGCCGCAAACCATTCCTTCTCCTTCAGTTCGATCTGCTCCCACGGTGGATTCATCAACTCTACGTCAAACCCACCGTTTTCCCGGTTGAACACCTCCGGAAACTGCAACGCCCAGTGAAAGAACCGATGCTGCTTTGCAATCCGTCGCACCTCACGCAGCAGATCCTCATGCTGCTTGAGCTTGCCCGTACGCACGGCGCGCAGTACTTCCTGCGTCGGTGCAGCCATACGACCCGCATCGCCAGCAGGAATCGGCCAGAAGAAGGCCGCAGTCCAAGTGTCAGCCTCCCAGCGCGCCCACTTGTATTCGGTAGACTGGAGATACTCGGCGTAGGATCGTTCCTTCTCCGCCACCTGTCCCACTGCATCCTCGGCCAGGTCTTCTATCGCCACCACCATCTGAGCCCGTTTGCCGGCATGCCGTTCGGTCGAACCAGACGCCTCGGCATCGCCAAACTGAAGGGCCATCTGACCCTCGCGCTCTTTTTTGTTGCGCCGGCGCAGCCCTGTGGCCGTCGTCTTGTCGTCGCCCGTCACCGGCTGAAAGGCGTCGTCGGGAATCTCGCTGATGTCCAGCCCCGGCGTCACCCCGATCAGGCTGTTGCCGCACTGGATGTGGGCGTCGAGGAAGCTCAGCGGCTTGCCCGGCTCCATCGATTCCATCCACAGCGCGACCTTGCACAGTTCGACGGCCATGTCGTTCAAGTCAACGCCATACAGACAGTGGCGTACCACATCGCGCATGGCATGGCGCAGCGCTTCGGGCGAGGGTTCGTCATCACCTGTTCGGATGCGGGCAAGATGGCGCGCCAGCCGCCGACCGCCGCCGATCAACATGTGGCCTGAACCCGTGGCTGCGTCCAGTACCTTGATGGACAGGATGGCTTTCTCTTGCAGTTCACGCAGCTTATCTGGATTGCGATCCCCGCCCTTGCGCCATTGTTCCTCTGCTTTCGCCAGCCGGTCTGCCACCACCGGTTCCAGCGCCGTGTCCAGCAGACTCTCGACCAGCGACGTCGGCGTGTAGTGGCTGCCGGTCGTCTTGCGTTCTGACCCTGCGCCTGTGTTGAGCGCAAAGGTGGCTGCACCCAAGTTGACTTCGGGATGCAGTTCCAGCAGCGATTCGTAGATGCTGCCCAGCTCCTCAGAGTCCAGGTTGCGGAAATCGACCGGCCGGCGCACGCGCCCTTCGACAGCGAAGGACAACGCACGCAAGGCGGTTAGCAGGTGCTGGTTCGCCAGTTCCAAGTTGTCCAGGTCGGGCGTCGAGCGGTCGGAGAACAGAAAGCTGCCCAGCCCAGGCAAGCCCAGGTCGGGATAGCCCTCACGGACGAGCAAAAAGAGCATCCGCAATTGACGGTACAGGTCGGGATGGGGGCCGCCGCGCACGACAGCAGACATGCTGCGCAGACGGCGCAGTGAGTAATGCTCGCTGTAAAGCTGCCTGGCGTCGGCGCTGGTGCCAGGCACCAGCAGCAGGTCACGGTCTTCGGCCACGGCCAAGAAGATCAGCCGGTAGACCATGCGCCGCAGCTGATGATAGTAGTCGTCAGATCGCAGCGCCCCCTCGCGCAGCTTGGCCCGCAGCGAATCATTCTCTCGGTGCGCCAGGAAGCCGCTGCCCAACGCTTCGATCGCTTCCTTGACGCCATCGCGCAGCGCATCCAGCGCACGCGTGCCATGCTCTGCCGCTGTCTTCGACCATACTTCCAACCAGCAGGTCGTCGCCGCCTGTTCCGGTTCAGCCTCCGCCTCTTCCTCGGCTTCGTCGGCCTCCTCTGCCTTTGCGGGGCGCACCGCTTTCTCTGCTCCGGCTTTGGTTGTCTCGGCAAAAGGTTCAAAGCGGCTCTGGTGGCACACCATCCACAGCAGGGCGAATTCGGCGTACAGTTCGTACTCCATGATCGCCGCAAGATCGAATTCGACGAAGGCGGCACGGCGCAGGCTGGCGTTGTCACGTAGAATCCGCAGGTGCAATCCGTTGGAAATCACACCCCATTGGTGTTCGGGTGAACGATTCAGCAACTCCTGCATGAGGCTGTGTGGGCTGCGCTTGACCGCCGTACTGACTTCGCTGCGTTTATCCAAGTCATGCCGGAATGTAACCAGGTGGATCGGCGTCGTCTGCCACAGGTGGCTGATCGGGAACGTCGCATCACCCACCGAGAGCCCACTGCGCAACGCAGGCAGACGCCCAAAGCCGAGTTCCTGAAAGAGCACAAGCAGCCAGCGTTCGCGCGTCAGGGTAGTGCCGCTGTCGGTTGCAGAGAGCTTATCGCTTTGCTCCTTGAATCCCTTCCATGCGCCCGTACAGCGGTTCCAAGCACGGTTCACCGCTTCGTTGAGCCGCTCGCCTTCGTACAAGTGATAGTCGGCAGGGCGCAGGCCGGGCAGATCGTTGCCGTCCGCAATGCGCTGCAGCAAATCGGCAGGCAGCAACCCGCCCTCGGTCTTGACGGTTGTGAATGCTGAACGAATTATGGTCTGCATGAGATACCGGTCACTTCCGCAAGGTTACTGTACAACTGGCAGCAGCACGTAGATACCCAGCACATCGACCGGCAAATGCGGCTCGACGCGATAGCGCACGCCCGTGACGTGGCTCGCCTCCCGGACACGCGTGTGCGCCTTGAGTAACGCATCTGCGCGTTCCTGGGCCAAGCCTTCCAGGTGTGAGTCAAGATGGTCATGGCCATCCACCACTTGCTGTACGAAGTTGCTTGCCTGCTGCGGCGAGAGATTGCCGGCCGGCAGCGCCTCCAACAGCTTCTCCACCTCATCTTCCGCCAGCCAGACCGCTGCGTCCGGCGCACCGCAAAAGCCGGTTGTGATGCACTCCTCGGCCAGCAGTGGTTCCTGGCCGCCCCTGCGCACGGCCACAATGTGATGGCGCAGTCGCAGCAGCAGCAGGGTCGTGCGTGTCGTCACGGCCGTGGTACGGATGGCGCCGCAGCGCGCGGCCTTGCCTTGCAGTAACGGATCCAGCGCTGAGTCCACCAGGTAAGAGGCAAGCCCTTCCACCTGTGGCGCTGTGCGGCTCAGGTAGGTGACGCCGTCGGGCACAGGCAGTTCAAAACGGGCGCGCAGTAGTTCTGTGTCCACGCCGATGGCCTGGCGCAGCGCCGGCGCATTCGGCAGCGTCAATTCAGTCACTTGGCCGGCGCTTGCCACGAAGCCGCCATGCAGTTTTACGGCCTGGGTAAAGAAGCGGGCCACGTCTACACCTGCGCCAATCGCCGCCTGCATGTCGGCCCATTCCCTGCCAACTTCCTGTACGTCGATCGTGGCCTGGGCAAAGAGAGAGCGCGACTGCTTCTCCTTGTCGGCAGCGTTGTCCCATTGGGTGTTGAATTCATCCAGCATGGCCGCGCCAAAGTCGTCACTCTCATCCATGAACGACAGCTGCCCGCGCGGGGCAATGCTCTTGCCGCGCAGCATGAGACCCTGCATCAAGGCCTGCACCACATCGTTGGTGCGTGACGGCGCCGGCACCGAAATACCTAACGACGAGCGGATCCGCTTGTGCTTGCGCAGCAGCACTTGCAGCACGACGCCGTCGATCTGGTTGTCCACGCCGTAGTAGGTCAGCGCCCGCACCTTTGCGCTGGGTTGGCCATAGCGATCCACGCGGCCTTCACGCTGTTCATGGCGGGTCGGATTCCAGCTCAGGTCGTAGTGGATGACCGCATTGAAGCTGTGCTGCAAGTTGACGCCTTCGCTCAAGCAGTCAGTGGCCACCAGCACGCGGTCGCGGCGCTTCGCCTAAGCGTTCCACGCGAGTTTCTCGGTCGGCCGGCGGCAGCAGGCCGGTGACTGAGTCTACGGTGACACTGTTGGGCAGCGCCTTGCGCAGTTCGCCGGCGACATATTCCGCTGTGGCGATAAAGCGGCAGAAGACAATCGGCTGAAATCCATCATTGAGCAGCCCCCTGACCAGCTTGACCAGCCCTGCCAGCTTGGCGTCATGTTCCTGCCCGCACAAGCCGTCGGCCAGGCGCGCCATCGCCTGCAAGCGTTTGATGTGGGCTGGCTGCCCATCGTCCTCGTCCTGGCTGCCGGGCGTGATGTCCACGAACTCATCGGCGTCGGCATCCTCCAGGTCAAGCACCAGCCGCTCGCCAACGGCATTCACGGCGTCCATTGTCTCCGCCTCGGCCGTCACCGAACGGGCGCGCAGGGTTGCCGCCGCAGCGGCTGGGCTGCTGGCCAGGCTGCGCAGGAGTGCGAGGGCTGACCACCAGCGGATGCGTTGATGGCGATCTGCATTGGCGGTGCCCACCCATTCTCGGCAGTAGGCCAGCGCCTTGTCGAACAGGTCACGGTAAGCGGGTGTCAGGTTATAAACTTGTTCGGCGTCTTCCCGTTCGGGGAAGGTGGTGTCAGCGCCCATGAACCGGCGGATATCCCCGCGCCGCCGCTGCACAAGATGGGCGGCCACACGTTCGCGCCGGGCGCGGTTCGTATCGCCGCGCAGGTCTTGCGGCAGGTCAGAGAATTCAGGTCGCAGGATGGCCAACAGCGAACGAAACGCTTCCTCGTTGCCGCTGTGGGGAGTGGCCGTGACCAGCAGGATGTGGCGCGCCTCGTCCATAGCCAGTTCATGCAGCAATTGGTGGCGCAGATGTCTGCCGCTGCGCTGGTCGGCTGCGAACGCACAGGTGTGCGCCTCATCGACAATCACAAACTCGGGACAGGCGCGCACGAATTCACCCCGATAGCGGCTGGACTTGATAAACTCCGTCGAGACCACCACAAATGGGTGGATGTCGAAGAGCGATTGCCCGGCAGCAGTGTTGCGCTCCAGGCGATTGACCGTGCTGGGCAAGACAAGTTCGGCGTCGATATGGAACTTGCTGCTCAATTCCAACTGCCATTGTTCGGCCAGGTGGGGCGGGCAGAGAACGGCCAGCCGCTTGATTTCGCCACGGTCAAGCAGTTCACGCGCAATGAGACAGGCTTCCACTGTCTTGCCAATGCCCACGTCATCGGCAATCAACATGCGCACAGGTTCGAGTTTTAGCGCCATCAGCAAGGGTACAAGCTGGTAGGGGCGCGGCTCGACGGCAATGCGCCCAAAGGAGCGGAAGGGGCCGGCACCTGACCGGAAGGTGAGGCGCACGGCATCGCGTAGAATCCGGCATGACTGAAAGTCGCCAGGATAGGTGACGTCAGGCAAGCCGAACGTAGCAGACTCTACATCCTTCCCTTCAAGCGGCAGGTAGATGCAGGCAGTCTCCTGGTCCGTGCCGCCCAACGGACGCAGCATCAGTCGATCTTCCTTGGATTCGGGCAGAACTACCCACTCGCGCCCACGCGCTTTGACGAGGGAACCGACAGAATAGGTCATACGTGGCGCTGCCCCCTTCAATTCTCCAAACAACCATGCATTGAGCCGCACCACTTCCGGCCATGCCACTCGATCTTTGGGGAACCGAATGACAGAGTAACCGCAGTTTTCCAAGCAGCGGTTGATGGCGGCGTCCTTAGCAGCGATGTCGGCATAGTCGTGGTGCTTGCCATCGATGAAGATCGCTGCACCATTATCACTGTAGTAAAAGTCCGCCACTGTGTTGCAGGCGTCGATGCGGTGCTGTGCTTTGTCCGGCAGGCTCAGATTGGCCCTGTCTGCGAAGTCCAGCCATGCCCGCTCAAAGTCGCTGTCGCACAGCTTCTTTAGCCGTGCTACGTGATCGACACGCGACAGAGCAACGGGGCTGGCGGCGACCGTACTGCGCGCCAGTTCCCACAGCAAGTCTCGCACCAGGTGGCGGTCCAGCAGCGCGTGGTCAGGCTGATTGGCATAGCTCATCAGACAGTCGTAGCAGGCAGCTTCACAGTCCTCGTTTGCCAGGGGTCCACGCCTCATGTCTTCACCACTCTCGGGGTCAAAGTGACAGAGATCCAGCGCCTGCTGCGCGACTTTTGCGAACGCATCAGGGCTGTCCAATAACTGGCGCAGTACACCCGCCCCGCCTTCCGCCGATTCGTAATAGAGGAGCAGACGACGATCATCTGCACGTGGCATGGGTTCGACCGCCAGTTCACTGTCCTCAAGCTGGTAGAGAACTTGGATGGCGTTCTTGAGCGCCGGCTGCAGCGATGCCATGACAGGAACCGGCAGCGAAGCGACCGGCTCGACCAGCAGCACATTGCGATGATCTTCGACATAGGGCACGACCAGACGCTTCATGCCGCTTAGCGGGTCGGCTGTATCGTCGTCAAGGTCTTGCTCGTTCTTCTCCCAATATCCACGCTCGGTGTCGAGCATGAAACCTTTGATCGCCGGGTTCTTGCGCGACTTCCAGCCAAGATTCATGCGCCAGATGGTCGCCGCCTGGCCATAGGTCAAGCGCAGCAGCGGCGTGCCGTCGCTGGCCGTCACCGTTGCCTCACGTGTGGTCGTGCGCGTGTTGCTGCGCTGGAAGCGCACGCCCGTCCTAATCTCATAGCCCATGCGGGTGCGTTCTTCTTCATCGGAGTTGATGCGGTCGCGCCGCCGTGTCGAGACGTTGTGCATCCGCATCAAGTTGGTGATGGGCGTGTCAAGCAGTTCATTGCACTGCTCGCAGCGATCAAAGTCGATCTGCCCTTCGACGACCGGATGCAGGTGACCGCAGCGCGGGCACAGCTTGGCGCTGGACGTGACAAGACCGGTATTGGACACCGCATCGACGGGCAAGATCACCCGGTTGACGATGTAGCGTGACCCCTCGTGATAGATGATGCTGCGCGGGCCAAACTCGGAAATGGCCAGGAAGCGGGGACGGTTCAGGTATTCATCCTTGTCGCTGAGCCCACTTTTTCGGCCTGGAATATAGGCGGAGACCGGCAGGCGCGGGAAGCTGTAGCCGGGCAGGAAACCCTCACTGGCAAAGTAGCGATAGCTGTAGAAGTCGGACTGCATCACATTGTCAGTCGAGGTGAGCAGCGCCATCTGGCTCTCTGCATCGCTGCGCAGCCGTGTCGCCTGCGCCTTGTCCTGCTGGCTGCGTGACGCGTCGCCAATGATCTTGTTCTGAATCTCTCGCTGTTTCACCGCAGCACGGTACAGGTCACGCCAGCGCGTGCAGGCTGTCTCAAACTGATCGACCGCTTGGTCAAGCGTGTGCGCAAGCCAATCCTCGTGATACCAGTCGGCGCGCGCCAGTTCGTCCTTCATGCCGTCCAGGATCGCCCGCATCCGCTGCTGGGTGCGCCGGCGCGCCGTGGTGTCGGACAGCGCATCTTTGACCCGCTGCTTGCAGCGCAAGGGTCGGCTGCTCGCCATCCATCACCAATAATCTCCTTGAGCGATCTGCCTAAGTCCAGGCCCGACTCGGCCAAAAGCACCGCATGGACGTGTGCCCGAACCAGGTCTTCGTTGGACAGGTCAAGGCGCGGCGGTGTAACGGCGCCAAAAACCATCAGTTCGGGTCGCCTGAAGAAATACTGGTCGTGCGGACTGCCCGCCGTGCAGTAGGTGGTCACTAGTGCTGGCTGGCCACTGCGGCCGGCGCGTCCGCTGCGTTGGGCATAGTTGGCGGGTGTCGGGGGCACGTTGCGCAAGCCCACGGCGTTCAACTGCGCAATATCGACGCCAAGTTCCATCGTCGGTGAACAGTAGAGCAGAGGCAGCTCGGCTGTGCGGAACTTGTCTTCCCGCTCGATGCGCATTTCGGCAGGAACCTGCGCCGTGTGCTCCTTGGCGCGTAACCCGCGCAGCCGCTTGGTAGGTTGCCTGTAGAAGTTCACGAAGTAGCGATTTACCTGACTACCTGACTGGGGGGCACGCGGCATGCGCGTGACATCACGCAGCGGCTCTTTGCCGTCCCCTGCCTTCCAGACCATGCAAGCAGCGGGTACTCGATAGCTCGGCAGATCCACTCTTGTCTTTGGGTTGGTCAGCCGGTTCAACCAAACCCGCCTTCTGCAGTGTCTGGAACAGTTGCTGGATAATGATATCTGACTCGTCTACGCTGAGTTTCTTCCCATAGTTGGGAAAGGTCTTGGAGCGGCGCAGGTGTAGACCGATGGCGCCAGCCCCGGAAATATAGACGAACTCACCGCTTTCGTTCTCTCGCTTTGCGGCGCGGGTAGGCAGCGAAAAAGCGCGTCATCTTCTCATTTTCGTCGATAGCCCACGGCTCTTTCAGCCGTTGGCTGCTCAGTTGCCGTATCGATTCCTGCTTTAGCGGATCGAGATAGTCCACGCGTACGGCAAGCTCTCTACGCAGGAAGTCCAAAAGATCCCTTGCCACTTCCATACGTGTGGCCGGCGTGGCCGTAGCCAGCGCTGGATGCTTGTCTGCCCACTTCGCTTCGTCGTTGGCCAACTGCGTCAGCGATCTGTACTCGATCCTCAGCAGACCGCTCTGCTCCAAATTCGGGGCCGTGACGCGCCAGCCCCGCTCCAAGTCCTGGTAGATGCGGTAGGCAATGACCTCGCGCAGCGCACGGTCGGTTTCTTCCCGCGCAAAGTATTCCACTTCGGGGTCTTTGGCGTAATCTTCAATCGGCAGCGCCAGCGCGTCAAACACCCGCTGCGGCAGATATTCGTGCGTAATCCCGCCGTCGCCGGCATCCACGACGGCCTGATACAGGGCGGAGCGCAACATGCCCACTTCCACGAAGTCGTTGAAGTGACCGGCCTGCAGCGAAGCATCTTGGCGGTTGTCAGTGAAGCTGAGCAGCTTGCGCGCTTCGGGTTTCAGCCTTCATCGACGCGCAGCGAGTCGAGTGTGGCCAAGCTGAGCACCGTGGTTGCCGTACTGCGCCCGCCCGCCGCCAGCGTCGCCAGCTTGCCATAGTCTGACTTCTGGCGTCCACTGTACGTCGCACCGCAGTTCATGCAAAAGGTAAATGGCGAACGCAAATAGAAAAACCGTTGTCCGCCTTTCCCCTTCTTGCCGGCGCCATCCACATACACCGGTTCAGGCAGACGGTCACGGTGCGTGCGCTTGACTTGCACCGTGCCGTCCTTTGTTTCGACCCAGTCTTCGGGCAAGTCCGTCGATCTTTTCACGCGGATCGTCAGGCCACACGCCGGCGGAATCGGAGTAGAGGAACCCTACTTGCGCCTTGCCCTCAGGATGCGTGTCGGTTAAGGTCACGCGGGAGAAAGATCGTGTCACCGCTCTCAGTGTCATTAAGCCTGGAGACGGTGTAGTACTCCTGGCCGCATTCCCGGCAGAATGCAAGCGGCATGAGCAAGCGATTGCGGTCGCCTGGCACATACTGCTGTCCGTTCGTCGTGATGTGGCGTGCGTCCGGTTTCTCCAGCGAGGCGTAGACGGTCTGACCACGGCTGACGAACTGGTGCAGGCGAAAGGCGAAAACAGGGAACTTGGTCTTGGGATGCCTGAGCCTGTAGCCTTCCATCAAGGCGCGTTGGATAGCGTCCTGGCACTGGCTGACTGGCAGTTGCACACGCTTCGCCAAGTCCGCCGCGGCGCTGTTTGGCCCGGAAATCGGTCTAGGTTTGACCCGCTTCAGGCGACCAGTCCCTTCTTCGGTCGTCAGGCCAAAGGTGGACTCGATCCATGCGCTCAGTGGATCGGCGCAGAATGCATCGAAGTCCTTGGGCGGTGCACTTGCCGCATCCCTGACGCTCTGCGTAAGCGCCGCGATGAAGGCGGGGTCATCTAAATCCGGCACTGCGGTGATACGGCGCAGCGTTTCGCCGATCACGCGCTCTGGCTTGACATTTACACCGAACAGCCGTGAGGCGACTTCCGCTATCTTGACCTGTTGTTCTGCGAACGTGCCGACGCCGGCAACCGTTGCCGACGTACCGACAAACTGAATGGATGGGCGAGTTGATAGCTCGCGCACACGGCGCATCAGCATTGCCACATCAGCGCCTTGTCTGCCTCGATAGGTGTGCAGTTCGTCGAGCACAAGGAACTGGAGATTGTCTCTAGCTGAACGCACGATGGCCCGTTCGTGCGGGCGCGTCATGAGCAGTTCCAGCATCACGTAGTTCGTCAGCAGGATGTCGGGCGGATTGGCGATGATCTCGGCGCGCTGTTGGTCGGATTCCTGTCCCGTATAGCGGCGGAATGTCACCGGAGGGCCACCTGGGAAGCCACGCTTCAGAAACTTATTGAGCTCGTTCTCCTGGCTGTTGGCCAGTGCGTTCATCGGATAGACGACGATAGCGCGGATGCCGGCGCCGCTACCCATGCGCAGCACATGGTTCACGATGGGAGTGATGTAGGCGATGCTCTTGCCTGAACCTGTGCCCGTGGTGACAACATAGCTGTCGCCGGAGTTCGCTGCGTAGATTGCCTCGGTCTGATGCAGATGAAGGTTCAGCAGTGGGCCTTGCCCGGCTTCGTCTTTGTCCCGGAAGATGTCGTCGCATAGCGCATGCAATGACCCTTCAGCCACCAGTTCATCGATTCCCTTGCCGGGCTCGAAGTTGGGGTTCAGTTGCAGCAGCGGTTCTGGCCACAGCAACCCCCTGCGCATTTCATCTGCGACACATTGATCGATTCTAGAATCTAGGATTTTGATGAAGCTGCCAATGTAATCGGCATAGTCGCCTACGACGCGGTTGCGGAGGGAAAAAACGTCCATGCGGATTGATCCTCGAAATTCATTGTTCGTGCTTTGGCGCTACGATTCCCAGGCTCGGTTAAGCAACTGCGATCTTAATAGGGTCTGGCAAAAGAACACTGTGGACGATGGCGTATGGGCGCAGCTCTGTACCCATACGTCATCTTTTTTAGTATGAATCCAGATATAAGGTTCTGGAGTCTGCGACTATATACTTAGTTGAGGTCTTTCGCCTAGACTGAAGGCGCACCGATGACGATTGTGGCCACCATGCGTGCTGCCGTCGTGGCATTCTCGTGTGGGGAAAACGGGGCTAGTTATACAACGTATCCGTTTGACTGGACAGCATATCTGTGCTACCATTCCAACAACTGAACGCCGCGTACAGCGGAAAACTTCGAAGACGCCCTGGCGCCATTGTCACCCGCGGGCGTCTTCTTCATTATATCTAGAAAATTGTAATTTGTATCTTGCAGTTTTGCAAGGTTAAGCTAAGAACTGCAGCCGGCGCACAACAATCGGTAGAGGATTGGAAAGGATGGTTGGGTGAGCTGCGATGTAAGTTTATCTGACTTAGATAAAGCGCGGGGCAGTATGACACGGACAGTGAAATCAACGGGAGCACAGCAAAGCCTTAGTCAATGTTGGACGTAGTATTAGGCGACAACGACTTGATTGTGGAGCGCTACGGCACCCCACGCGTCGCAATTGTTTCGTGCCACGGCCACGAGGGCTGTTGGATTTCGAACGGGAATTGGAGCGCTACGCCTGCAGCAAGCGTTGGTGATCACGCGAAACTGGCATCGGACTCGAGCCAGGAATGGGTTGACAGCCTAATCAGGCAGGCGGCTAAGACTAAAGTGGAGTGCGACCTCCGCCGCCGCGGAGCACACCTACGTCCGCTTCCCCGCGAATCGATGACGACATGCGCCAAAGCCAGGACTGCAGTGTGTTCAGTTCTATACGGTGCCGAGGTGTCCAATCGTGGTGCATGGTCCAATGGGCAACCTGAGCAATAGTGCACCCCTTAACCTACGCTACTACTCGGCAGGCTGTTAGCAACTGGTCGTTTTGTGCCAGAAAAGTGTGCTCGATAGCAAAAATGTTCTAATACAACGCAAACGTGCGTCTGTCAGGATGGTACGATATAATAAGGTTGAAGGTACAATAAATGGTAAGGTAAAACGAATTTTCTGCCTGAGGTAGCAACTAACTTGACAACACTGCTTGCCAGCAGCTCGAAGGCTGATGTACTGATTATTACAGCACTCGACGAGGAATTTAGAGTGCTGGCGAAGTATCTTCCTCTCCCTACCCTTCATTCTTCAAGCAACTCCAGCAACTTTTATCACCTTGGCAGTTTGCCGATCAAGGCATCGGACACACCCTTGCGCTTCGCCATATTGTGCCTTTTTACTATGGGCACGACTGACGCCGGCGTCGCCGCCGCAAACGCTCTTGCCGACCTGCGGCCCGATATCGTGATCATGTTCGGGTTGGCAGGCGGTGTGCGGGGACGCGTGCAACTGGCTGACGTGATCGTGCCCGATCAAATAATCTATTATGAACTGGGTAAGTACACATCTGACGCCATCCAGCGGCGACCGGTAATCTACCAGCCCAATGCATGGCTGCTGAGCAGGATGCAGAATATTGCTATTTCCCTGGCGGCACCATATGACGTCAAGTTCGGCCCGTTTGCTGTCGGCGAAAAGGTAGTTGCAGATGCGAACTTCGTCGAACAACTGAATGTCTTTGCTCCAAAACTGCTCGGCATCGAGATGGAATCATCCGGTGTAGCGTACCGCCGTCCATAAATCCGATGCGTCCCCTCGCTTCATTGCCGTGCGTGGGGTGAGCGACTTTGCCGACGAAATGAAGGACGACGACCATCGCACGGAGGCTCTCAACAATGCAGCCCAATTTTTGTACGCCTCCCCGGTCCGGCAACCTGCCGCCGTAGATGAATTACCTACCAGCCGTCATGCGCCGCAGCCAGTATTGGCAATCCATCATGTCTCGCTGGAACGGCGTCCCTCACCAAAGAGCTTTCTGGTCGGCCACATGGGGGGCCGTTCTCCAGATTCTTTATGTGCGCGTGCATGAGATTGACCAGTGTGGGTATTTTGGCAGCGGGTCTGTTACTGATCCTGTCGCCGCCTATGCCAAGCAGGTCAATTGCATTGACACCATCGATGCTTTGCTGCGTGCGGAGCCGGAATCTCGCTTGGCCTATTTGGGGCTTGCGCACATCCCGTTTGTGTTTGAGCTCGGTTACCAGGTCAACCGGCGTGAAATTGACGTCTTTACCACACATCGGCACGATGGCTCCTGGTGCGTGCTTGAAAATTCCTCCAACCCTTTCTACGCTGGCAGTCGAAGGGTTGCCGGGGAGCACCTATCAGAGCTGCAGGCGATGTAGTGCTGCGCTTCAGTATCAGTGCTCATGTGCGTGACGAGCAGACCGCGGAAGTTGTCGCCGCACCCGTCGCCGATGTTCATGTGTCGTCGCCCACCCTGCACTTGATCTTGTCAAGTCGCAGGCTCAGCTCACAGACTACACAATGTGTTTCCGGCGCACGCTGTCGGCCGCTATGTCCGGCAAGGTCAACGAGAATGTCAATCTGATCTTTTTGAATACATTGAAACACCTGTTCATCAGACATTCCATGAATGTTCTGCCAGTGGTAGGCGTTAGTCATCATAACCTGGGTAACTTCATCCGGTTTGGCGACATCTGCATAACAGTATACTTCCATTTGCTTCCAATCATGACCCAGGATGACCGGATGCGTAAAAAAAGCCACCGAGTGGTTGCGGAAATCGGCAGATACATATCCCACTCGGATCCGGCGGGTTGGAATTGCGTCGTTGGGATAGTCGCGATTGATATGGCCGGTTTCAGGGGCATGATGCACAGCCCATTCTTTATGATGTCGAAACACGGTTTCAGGATCGGCTTCTTCCAGATAGTTCAGGCAAAACAAACTATTCGAACCGGCCGCTGCATTACTCGGGTCACGCTGAACGGCTTCTTGAAAAAACGCAATCGCCTTATCGATCCTGCCCTGATCCTTATAAATACAGGCTTTGTTGTTGTAAGCCAGCGTAAAATCCGGATTACGGACCAATGTGTACTCATACCATTCTATCGCAAAAGAGAGCTCCCCCAGAACCTTATAGGCGCCACCAAGGTTAAAAGAGGCTTTGCTGTAATCCGGATTCAGATCAAGTGCTTTCAAAAAGTAGGGGATGGCCCCTTCCAATTCCCCTCTGTCTCTCAGGGCGACCCCCAGATTGTTCTGATAGCGATGATTTCGATCATTCAACAGAGTGGCGGATCGGAACAGCTCAACAGCTGAATCGTAATTCCCGTATTCATAGGCTATCAGACCCGCAAGGTTCAAAGCAGCGTCATCTTTTGGATAGCGCTTGAGATGGGATTCCAGCAACTTTTCAGTTTCCCGAAACAGACCGGCGTTATAACGTTTCTGTGCTTTCTGGAAAGAAAGTCTACTGAGTTCCTGTGGTATGTGAACTTTTGCATGTTCCCTGCTGCCGGATCGTTGTTTAATCTGATAACGCATATGTTTCACCTTATCGTATCCCTTACATAAAAAAATATCTTCCGGATGGTTTAAAAAATTGATTCCCATCCACACAACTTGCAAAGAATGTGCCTATTATAAATTTCAATACATATCGGATTATTATAACTAATATCTGTAATTGAAGAAATAATTCGTCAATTTCTTGACGCCGGAGCAGAAGAATGCCGTAAAATGAGCCCATGCCATATTTTAGAATACATATTGCATTTTTTATCTGATAGTTATATGTTTTTATTATTTAATCTTTACCAAACATGTGGGAAAGAGACTATCGCTCTTGGATTTCGCTCTTTGTTTATTAGAATTTTTATTTTCAGCAACCTGGATACGGCATGGAATTTAATTTCAGGATTTTTCGAAGAAGGCCCATGGAATTCAATATATCTATTGGAATAACAACTTTTGAAGCACGCTTCGATAAATATTTTGTTCCGCTGATATCAAGGTTATCTGAATATAATAACTACAATGAAATCATTGTAACGATAAATGGCGAGAATAATAGAGCTTTTGGAGAAGAATATCGCAAACGGATTCTCGAATTTATATCTTCAAAAAGCAAGATTTACCCTATTATTTTTCCGACTTTTAGAGGACTTTCCAAACTCTGGAACTCTATCATGATTCATTCAACAAATGATTATATACTCATGCTGAATGATGACATCATGATAACCAAAGCTAAATATTTCGACAAAATTAAAAAAGCCATCCACAATAATAAAGGGAAATCGTTTTTAATTAATAATTCATGGTCACATTTTGTGATTAATAAGAAAGAAATTGAGGATTTAGGATACTTTGACGAAAGACTGATAGGAATCGGTGAAGAAGATGGGGATATGACATGGCGATACATTAAAAAATATGGAGAACCCATAAAAAGATATTCTATGAGCGAATTTGTTAACTTTGCAAATGAAACGGCAGATGCCTATAAACCCATTAATATTAAATGTCACTCCAATACAAAATATAGCTTATTTAATAGAGATTTCATGTTTACACACAAATATAGACCTGAGAGCAATGGAATAAAGGGTATGTTTGATTATCCTGTTGAACTAAACGATCCAGGTCCTGACCAATATCCAAATGAAAAATATTATCAGGCTCATAAAAATGAGTTATAATTCCATCTATTTTGAAGAAAAATTTAAAAATACAGATATATTTGAATTTTTAAATAGCACGATCCCTATCCTGATGGGGATTTTAATTTTTTTTAATTCATTTCCACATGTTACAGCGATCAAGGAAATATGTTTCTATCTTTCGGCTATTATTGTTGTTTTCCTAATTGTATTCAAGAAAATAAAGTTTTCATTCAGAAGCCCGCTTCTTATCCCGCTTGGAATTTTCACAGGATGGGCGCTTTTGAGCGTCTTTTTTGCTATTGATAAAAAAGGCAGTTTAACAGATTTTTACGCACACCTTTTAAGATATCTAATTTTTTATTTTATATTAATTAACTATTTTGATTCAAAAAAATACATAGTAAATCTTTCGTGGATAATTATAATATCAGCATCCATATTCTCTATCGGTGGATTGGGATACTATTATTTGATACAAGGCAACGATATAACAAGTCGGTTCGCATTAGGGTTTCGGGAAACCAATACCAATCTTATTGGCATAATGACATTATTTGCCATAATTCTATCCGTTAATCTTTTCTCAAATAAATTACATCTGTCTCAGAGGATTATTTTATCGTTATGCATTCTTGTGTTAACCATGGCTACCGTATTAACACAGACACGCAGCAATTTAGTCGCGATGGGCATAGCGTTTACTGTCCTGATTATAAAAAATAAAAAATTATTATTCACATTTTTTTTACTATTAATCGCTATAATCCTTTTTACCCCTTTTAAAGAACGATTCAATTCTGTTTCAGATGGCTCTGTATGGCATCGAATAGCTTTAACTTATATTTCATTAGAAATTCTAAGAGACTATCCCATTGTTGGAACGGGTTTTAGTATAGACACGTTCGGAATTCCTGAATTTATAGACCAGAATAATTATAACAGCAGGGTTCCTCCAAAATATCGGTTACCTGAAGAGATGTTTAAAATACCACACAATATGTTTTTATCCATTGCTACAAGAACCGGTATTATAGGACTTATCGCATACATATATGTTATTCTGACTTTTTTTATAATGTGTTTTAAGTTGATGAAAGATGGAAAGGACGCGTTTATAAAGAAATGGGGATTGTGCATTCTATCATCCGGTATCATGTTTATTGTAAAAGGAAGTTTTGAACCAATATTCTGTCACTTTGCAGAACTCATTTTTTTTACTATTTTTTCGATGGCAACTATTTTATATAGAATAAATAATAGCTGCCAACCTGCTCTTTATAAATTTCATGTATAAAGATCGGGTTTTTTTAATCCATTCTCACAAAAGAAAGGAATATCAGTTCTTTTAAAATATTCCATATTGGGCCCTTCTTGCCAATTTCTGCTCCCTAAGGCTTTAGAGTGCCACATATGTAGAACTCTTGCATAACGGAACGTCAATTTACTATAGATTCCGGCCCTTACAAGTCTTTTGCCCAAATCTTCATCTTCACCCCCCCAACCGACAAAACTTTCATCATAACCGTTTATATATTCTATATCTTTTCGATAAATGGAAAAATGCCCCCCGAGGCTTTGTTTTTTATAGCTCACCAGGTGCAATTGCATAAGAATGGTACGTTTAATAGATCTACGATGTGCAGTGATAATTTCCTTATCGGGTATCTGACTATAAAGGTGATCAAGTAACTCTATAGAAATACCAGATTTAAATACCTTATCGGTCTGGTCTTCGCTTAAATATTTATATGCGCCTGCAATAAATCTTTTCGGACTTGCATTTTTAATATGGAATTTTATCGTGTCCGATAACACCATGAAATCACAGTCTATAAAAATAAGGTAATCCCCTTTGGCATGTCTGATTCCGTTATTTCGCGCTGCTGCAACCCTGAATCCATTTTTAGGCTGCCAGACATGAATTATCGGAAAAGGATAATCTGAAATCATTTTCTTAAGATTGCTTACAATATCTTCATTCGAGCCATCATCTGTGATAACAACCTCGTCAAAATCCTGAGAGCATAATTTCAAAGAATCCAGACAATGCCTTAAATGCTCTAAGCGTTCATAAAAAGAAATGATGATGCTTACCATCAAGTTAACAATCCTAATTTTTTTCTGAATTTATATTTAAAACGATTCATCCATGCCTGTCTGCTTCTTTTATATGCAGGTACAATGATAAGTTTTTTTTCGGCACTTCGAACTGGCTGAGAACGAATCAACTCGCAAAAATACGGGAAAAACTGATAACGATATAAGACCAGGTTCCGAGCTTCTTCCAGAGCAGGGATATATTTTTCCCAATTATTTTCGTTGATAATTGTCTTTATTTTTTTAAGACTCTCAAGGGGGTTATTTATATCGATTCGTATGAATGATTCTTTTGGAAAATACTTTTCTAAATTGGTGCATCCATAATAAAATGGAACCGTCCAGGCTAAAAAACAATCTGCCAGCTTTTCGGTCCAACAATCAGGCCCACTGTTGTTCTCTATGGCAAGCGAATATTGATAAGGTGCAAGTCCGCTCCATTTATCCTCAATATAATTAATTTTTCTACCAAATAAATCCAATTCCAGAGAAGCGTCTTTTCGAATATATTCCAAAAATTTCCATCTTTTGATATGCCCGGGCAAATCCATGGCTTCCCCTACGATTCCGGAGAGTTTTCTGAATTTTACCGGCATCTTGCAGGCAATCAGTTCGTCAAAACTAAGATTCACATGCCAGGGGATGGCCGGGTGAGAAGGAATGTATTTGGGATTATTTGAGGGAATATGATGGGTGAAAACTTTATAGAAAACGTCATGTTTTTCCACCATCCAATCTGAAAAACCACTTTCATAAGGCTCCTGCATCAATGCCCATAGATTGGTTTCGGAGCATATCACCTGAGTATCCGTTTTCATGAAATTATTAAATACAATGGCAAAATCATATTCTTTTACAGCATCCAGAGTAAAGTTTATTCCATCCCAAATTCCCTTACATTCTGGTGTTTGACGCAAAATATTGGGCCAATCCCAATTTTTAACAATACGCACGGTTGTCATATGAATATTCCTTGTCCGGTTAGGTTTCTGCCTGATAGATTTCACCGGATTGCTTTTTAAAATTAAATGTAACGTCGTAAAATGTTGCGTGACCCTTATTTACCGGCAATCACGTAGATGATCATCTCCCGGGGGCCGTGCGCCCCGTGAACCATGACCGCCTCGATGTCCGCGGTTTTGCTGGGTCCGGAGATCAATGTCATGCAGCAGGTCATGCCATCTTTTTCTGCATCCAGGCCCCGTTCCACCAGGGCATAGCACTCCTTCAGGCTTTCTATCAACTGGTCTTCAGTAATCACTGCCACATGAACCGACGGCAGCAGCGAAACCATTCTGGGCTGACCGGGACGGGTTTTCAGCACCAGGCTTGCGGATTCGGCAATACAGTAATCCGCGGAAGTCACGCCGATCAGCGCGGTTTGAGCCTGAAGGCGAAAGAGGCCGGGATCATCCGGCGCCAGGTCCGGCACATAAACCGGAATACCTTGCTCTTTCAGCCTGTCCGGCAGGTTCAGGCTGTCGATCAGCGGATGCCGCCAAGCCACCAGACTTCTGGCATCGCTCCATTCCGGCGCGCGATCCCGCGCCAGTTCGGCAATGGCCTGTGCTGCATCCTCGGCGGCAGGCACAGGAACTACCTTCAGATTCAGAGGGCTGCCTTCGCGAATCAGGCGGTCCAGCAGCCGCTTTCTGTCCTTGGTCGACCGGTTCAATATCTTAGCAATCAGAGGAGAAGCGTCGATGTGCGCGCCGGAAAACAGACCGTGAAAAGTCCTGCCTTGCGCTGCTGGCTGCCCCAGGGCAGTCCGGATCTTATTAAGGAAAGGATTCTGTTTGGAAATGCGCTCAAGGTTCATGGAAAAATCCGTTTCATCAGTCTGGCCCCCAGTTCAAATCGTCTGCGATCCTGCATCATCCAGGACCAGATCATCCACCCGGCCTTTTCCAGAAGGCTGTTTCGCCGCACCTGCCAGGAGGCGTCCCCGTCGGCCAGCATGGACCTTAATTCCAGAAGCATCCGGGGAATGTCGATGTGAACCGGGCAGGCCTCCTTGCAGGCCCCGCAGAGGGTTTCCCCCAGGCACAGGTCCCTGGAGCGGTTGATTCCGGTCAACAGCGGGGTTACCACCGCGCCAACCGGACCGCTATAGGTTGATCCATAGGCGTGGCCCCCGATTTTGGCATATACCGGGCAGACATTGAGGCAGGCCCCGCAGCGGATGCAGCAGAGGATTTCCCGGAATCTTTCATCCGCCAGTATCCGGCTGCGGCCGTTATCCAGTATGATCAGATAATAGCTTTGCGGGCCGTCCGAATGGCCGGGCTGCCGGGGAGCGCTGATATGGCTGACATAGCCGGCCATCTTCTGCCCCGCAGCCCCCCTGGAAAGCAGTCTTAAAAGAATATCGTGATCGGCCAGAGTGGCGGCCACGCGTTCCATTCCCATGATGGCCACATGGACTTTGGGGAGCGTTGTGGCCATGCGGATATTGCCTTCATTGGAAAGAATGGCGATGTGTCCGGTTTCGGCGCAGGCCAGGTTGCAGCCGGTAATGCCCATGTCAGCGGCTAAAAATTTCTCCCGAAGGGCTTTTCTGGCCGCCCAGGTCAGGGTCGGCGGATCATTGCTGTAAGGGATGCCCAGTTTTTCGGCAAAAAGGATCCCAATGTCGTTTCGCGTTTTATGAATGGCTGGCGCAATGATATGCGACGGATGTTCCGCCGCAAGTTGCACGATGTATTCCCCAAGATCCGTTTCCGTCACTTCGATGCCGTCCGCGATCAGGGCGGAATTCAGGCCGATTTCCTCGGTCACCATGGATTTTCCCTTGACCACGGCACGGACCCCGTGCTTTCGGGCGATTTCCCGGCAGGCGGCTACCGCAGCCTTTGCATCTTCGGCAAAGATCACCCGGCCGCCGTTTTTTTGAACCTGATCGGCCAGGGTTTCCAGAAGCACATCCAGGTTGTTGATGGCCTGCATGCGAAGGCCGTGGGCCTTGAGGCGCAGGTCCGGCCCTTCGGCAAGATTCAGGTAGGCCGCAGCCGCCCCCTTTCCCAGCCGGTCCTGAAGATTGGCCAGGGCCGCCTGCAGGACTGGATTGGATATCGCCTTTCTGGCTTCATCGATGTATGGTTGCATATGGTTGCTTTCCCCTGGCTCTTTCATGCCATCGTCAGGAGCTGCGCGATATGCAGTGCCTTGATATCGGAGCCAAGGCGAATCAGATGTTTTTGAATCCGCATCAGGCATCCCATGTCGCAGCCAACAACGACATCCGCCCCGGAACCCATTATGGCACCTACCTTGTCGGTCGCCATTGCCGACGAGATATCCGGGTATTTCAGGAAAAAACTGCCCCCGAAACCGCAGCACCTGTCGGAATCCTTCATTTCAACAAGGGTCGCCCCCTTCACGCATTGAATCAGCCGGCGCGGCTGAGACCGGACAGACAAACCCCTCAGCAGGTGACAGGAGTCATGATAGGTCACCTTTCCGGAAAAGGCGGCGCCGAGATCCGCCACCTGCAGCACATCGACGAGAAATTCCGTCAGCTCGAATGTGCGTCTTCCCAGGGCAATGGCTTTGGCATGGTATTTCGGGTCATTTTCAAACAGGAGCGGATAATGATGTCTGACCATGTTCACGCACGAACCCGAAGGGCAGACAATGGTTTCGGCATTGCCAAAGATATCAATGAATCTTGCGGCCGCATTTCTTGCCTCTTTTCTGTATCCCGCATTAAAGGCCGGCTGGCCGCAGCAGGTCTGATCCGTAGGGCAGACAACTTCAAACGCCAACCGGCAAAAGATTTTCTCCACCGCATCCTTTACCTCGGGATAGAGACTGTCGACCAGGCACTGGACAAAAAGGGTAATGGGCCGGCTGTGTATAGGAGTCGCCAGGACCGGCCGGCGGTTTACTGCTGACAGGTTATCCATGAATTAAATCCAAAGCCCCGTGGTTTTGCCGTTCTTCAGGTTGACCAGACCTTCATCACAAATTCTCAAATAAGGAATGGCCGCACCGGTCAGGGTGACAAGGGTTAAGAGCGGATCGGGAAAAAGCACCCCAAGTTCTTCGATAGCCGCCCGAATGGCGCCAAGCTGCCGGGACATCTCCGCAATGGGAATCTGGGCCATGATGCCCATCACCGGAAGGGCCAGCTCCGCCAGAACCGCGTTCCCACCGCAGACCACGGCCCCGCCCTGCATTTCCCGGATGCGGTTTACGGCCAGCGCCATGTCCGCATCCGATGCCCCCACCACGATGATGTCCGAAGAATCCCAGGCAGCGCTGGAAGCAAAGGCCCCGGACTTCATGCCGGTTCCCCGTACAAAGCCCACAAAGCGTTTCCCGGGTTCATGAACCCGGTCGATCGCCGCCACCTTGATGATGTCCTTTCCGGTATCGGAGAGGATTTCTCCGCCCGCAACCGGCATCTCCATCTGAAGCTCCTGCGTGACAAGGGCTGTTATCAGATCGATGACCCTCACCCGGACAACTGGCGCATCTTCCGGAGGGCGGACGGAAAAATCAGCGGGTTTTAAAGGCTCCGGAATATTGACGCTGGCAAGGCTTTGCTTAGAAAACACATGCCGCCGGGTCTGCACAAGCGCCTGCCCATTTTCCGCCACAACCCTTCCTTTGCTGATCACAATCTCGGGGACAATCGTTGCAGGGGCAGGGATGATCAGCATATCGGCGTGTTTTGCCGGCGCAATGCCGCCGACAAGCGCGGCCAGTCCAAAATGCTCCGCCACGTTCAGTGTGGCCATCTGAATGGCCGTAACGGCATCAAAGCCGCAGTCAATGGCTTTTTGAACGACAAATTCCATGTATCCCTTTTGGAGCAAATCTTCAGGCGTCACACCATCGGTCACCAGAATCAGCCGCCTGAAATCAATGCCGAATTCCCTGATTTTCGAGATTGCCTCCAGGTCCCTTCGGATACTGCCTTCCCGGATCATGACATAGAGTCCCAGCCGAAGGCGCGAAAGAACCTCATCCGCCGAAATGGGTTCATGGCAGGAAGATACGCCGGTTGCGGCGTATGCCATGAGCTTCTTGCCGCCGGCTCCGGCAGAATGGCCTTCCAGCAATTTTCCGGATGAAAGGACCTTGCCGAACATGGGCAAAAATATATCGGGGTCCTGAATCACGGCCTGCCAGTAGGCTTCGCCCAGGCCGACCATCCCTTCCTGGCTGAGCAAATCGGAGAGCTCCGCAACGGGCACTCCCCTGGTTTTCCCGCTGATGGAAGCCATGGCCGGCGCCGTGGTGAATATTTTAATCGGCTGGTTTTTGAGCGCGGCCAGAAAATCCTTTACCCCTTCGCTTCCCCGGATCGGAAAGGTTTCCATGGTCTCGGTGATCAGCGTTGTCGTGCCGCCTTTCATGGCGGTTTCCAGAAATTCGGCCGGGTCCGTGAGCCAGGCCATGTGGGTATGGCCGTCGATAAGGCCCGGAATCACGGTTTTTCCCGCAGCGTCAATGACCCGGGTAGAGGCTTCATCCACTTTCTTCGGAGCATCCCCCACCCAGGCAATCCATTCGCCCTTGATTCCAACTGAGCAGTTATCGAGAATCTCGCCGGAATACACATTGACAATCCGGGCGTTCAGGATCGCCAGATCCGCGTCTTGCTGGCCCGAAGCCACGCGGGCCAATGCCGTCAGAGGCATGTTTTGATAATATGAAGACGTCGCCGTCATGATCGCACTCCTTTATCAGATCCCACTTTCTGTCGTCATGCCACGGTCCTTAAAAGAAAAGGGATTTTGACATTTGTCAAACACGTCCGTTATAATGATTCCCCATGGAATTCTTGTTCAAACCGATCGGCATCATTGACTCCTGTTTCAAGGAAAAATTCGGCATTCCCCGCCAGCCCGGCCTGGCAACTGAAGCCCGCGCCATATTAAAAGTGTTTCCTCCATTCGATCAACTGGAAGCATTTAAAGGGCTTGCGGATTTTTCCCATATCTGGATCATTTTTGTCTTCCATTCCGGCATGCGGGACAACTGGAAAGCGACTGTCCGCCCGCCAAGGCTTGGCGGAAACCGCCGGGCCGGTGTTTTTTCAACCCGTTCCGGATTCCGGCCCAATCCCATCGGCCTGTCGGCGGTCCGGCTCGAAAAAATTATCCGGGAAAAGAAGGAAACCCGTATGTACCTCGGCGGCGTCGACCTGATGGATGGCACCCCGGTTCTGGACATCAAACCCTATCTGCCCTATGCCGACGCCATTTGTGATGCCAGCGGCGGATTTGCCCCGAGCATTCCGGAGGCCCGCATACGGGTCGATTTCAGTCCGGAAGCCAGAGCCGTTTGCCTTGAAAAAGAACGTTCCGGCTATCCGGGGTTGACGCGACTCATCGAACAATTGCTGAAAATGGACCCCAGGCCCGCCTATTATGCGTCCACACCTCAAAAAAACCATTTCGGCATGAAGGTGTATGACTTTAATGTCCGGTGGGAAATCGCCGAAGGCGCCGCATACGTCACTGCCTGTGAAGACGGTGACGTATGCCGGACAACGTGACGCCGGATTCCCGCCATTTAACCGACGCCCTTTTATAGATCGAATCCCATATGAAATGCAACCCTGACGAACGATATCACTGCCGGTATTTTTTTGATGCCGGAATTCGCTTTGAATGCCAACGCTGCGGCGCCTGCTGCACGGGATCTCCCGGCATCATCCGCATCAGCGGGCCGGAAATCCGGATTCTGGCTGATTTCCTGAAGATATCCGCATCCGATCTGACCCGGATGCACCTGCGGCCGATAGCGTCGGGTTTCAGCATAGCTGAGGAAGTGGACGGCGCCTGCCGGTTCTTTGACCAGAGCTGCCGGATTTACCCGGTCCGGCCGCTCCAGTGCCGAATTTACCCCTTCTGGTTCAGCCAGATGCGATCCCGGCGCCAATGGGAAAAAACCCTTCGCCAATGCCCCGGGATCGGAAGCGGGACATTTTATTCCAGAGAACGCATCATCGATTTGCTTTCCCAATCCATGGATCATCTTGATCCCCTGGAAGATCAGCCACCAGATTCGATCCGGAAATAACGCAAGATTACAGTTTTTCGCTCAACATCATCCTGATTTCGCGCTTGAGGATTTTCCCCACGCCGCTGGTAGGAAGCTCATCCATAAACAGGATTACCTTCGGGACCTTGTAAGGCGCAACATTTTCCCTGAGAAACGCCAGGACCTTCTCCTTTTCCCCATCGCTTTTATCAACCCCGAGGCGAAGCACCACGGCCATGGCAACGCGCTCGGAACCCGGCCGCTCCGGGTCCGGAACCCCAACGGAAGCGGCAAGCTGCACGTCGGGATGCCGGGAAATGACATCATCCAGTTCCCTGGTGAAAACCTTGAAGCCGGAGACGATCACCATGTCCTTGAGCCTGTCAACAATATAGAAATAGCCATCCGCATCCATCCTGGCAATGTCTCCGGTATGCATCCAACCATTTCCCAGAACATGCGCCGTCTCCTCGGGTTTGTTGAAATATCCCTGCATGACCTGGGGGCCCCGGATAAGGATCTCGCCCGGCTGTCCGGTTTCCACAGGCTGCCCGGTTTCCGGATCCACCAGAAGGAATTCGGTATCCGGCAAGGGCAACCCAATGGAACTGGGCTTCTTGATTCCGTACCGGGGGTTGCAGCAGGTCACCGGAGATGTTTCGGTCATGCCGTAAAGCTCGATGAAATTTCCCTTGCCGATGACGGCCTCGAGTTCCTGAATGTTTTCGGCCGGAAACGGCGCTGCCGCGCTCAGGCACCATTTGAGAGACTCCAGATTCATCCTACCGAATTCCGGATTTTTCATAAGCTGGAAATACACCGTGGGCACATTCACCATAAAGGTCGGCTTCCAGGTTTTGATGGCCCGGATCAGAAAAGCGGTATCCCTGGGGTTGGGAACACATATCTGCGTGGTGCCCTGGGTGAGGGTGAAGCCTCCAAGGGCCAGGCCCGCGATATGAAAGAGCGGGAACGCGGAAAGCGCCACATCCTCTGCCCGGATATCCAGCCATTTCAGCACCTGAATGCGATTGGCCATGTAATTTCTCTGGGTGAGAACCGCCCCCTTGGAAGGCCCTGTCGTGCCGCCCGTGTACATCAAAAACATCGGATCTGCCATGCTTCGGGAAACCATTACCGGCAAAGCGGGCGTTTCCTGAATCGCCTGTGCCAGACGGGTCACGGTTTTCCCATTGATCGGCGTCACCGCGGCCGTTGGGATTTTTTTAAGAAGCTTTCCCAGAACCCGTTTGATGCCGGGCATGAAATCCGCGATTTCAGACACCACCACGGTCGAAAACGCGGCTTTATCCGCCACATCAACGATTTTATCAAAGAGCACATCCACGGTCAGGATGAGCTTGGTTCCGGAATCGTTCAACTGATGGGCCAGCTCGGCCGACGTCAGCAGCGGACTCAGCCCCGTGGATACCATCCCGGCCTTTTGCACTGCGATCATGCCGATATAATGCACCGGAATATTCGGCAGGTGCAGCCCCACGACATCACCCGGTGCAAGGCCGGATTTCTGCAGGTAATGCGCAAGCCGGTTGGCAATCACGTCCACCTCGATGAAGCTCAATTTCCGGCCCAAATAAATCAGGGCTGTCTTGTCGGCGTACTGCTTCACCGTTTCCGCAAACATCTCCGAGAAAGACTTGTCCGGATATGTCAATGTCGGCTCCACGCCATTATCGTAGTGTGTTATCCACGGCTTTTTTGAAAATGCATCCTCCATGGCACCATTACCTCCTCAGTTTCCGGGTTGTTATGAATCACAGCAGCATATCCTTCATATCGGTGCAATGTTTCCGGGGAAATAGTCGCATCGCCTTTCCATTCGTTGATGAGCGGAGTCTCAATCCCTTGAATTAAATATAATTCAAATTTATAATCAGATAGTTACAGACAAGTTTAAAAATCTTGTCCCAACATAATCCCAGTTTGTGCATGTTGTGTAAAATTATAGATGGTGATGGAAGATTTAAAAGAGTTCTGAAAATAGCAGGTGTTCCCCGTTTTGATTTTTGTTGACGAAAATCAGTTCAGAGTGACAACTTGTCACTCTGGTTTTAGGGTGCAGCTTTCAACAAGGCGGAATCATTCTGAAACGAATTGGCATATCCACCGGTTGATAGCAGAATCATATAACAGAAAAAAACCTGCTGGCTGCGATCATTCGCGAGCCCAGTTGCTTAATGCAAACCGCGCAGATTCTCCCGTTTGTTTGATTTACTTGTTAGGCATTCGTCTAATGCGTCCTGAACGGCTCCACGAAGCATGTCCGAAAGGGTAAGACCCTGAGCAAATTGTTTTAATGCTTCGTTCATCAGGGTCTGGTAGTTGCCTCCGATCTTTTCGGCACGTGCCTTGAAAATGGCAAGGACATTGCTATCGACCCTCATTGTGATGCGCGCTTTGTTGCCAGATTGAGCTTGGAGTTTTGCCAAATGCGGTGTTTCACTAACCGGTTTCGCATCGGCAAAATCATAATCTTTGAATTTTTTGTGGAAGTTATCGGAACTGCTTTTCATAACGCCTCCGTTGCGGCTGATTGACTTTCCAAGCTGAAATCAGTCGTATTGTTTCTTTTCGGTATGTGTAAACGACTACCAATATCCGACCCTTGTCTCCCATACCCAACGTCACGAAACGCTGCTCACCCTCAGATAAATCGTCCTCATGCGTCAAAGCAAAAGGGTCGAAGAAAACGTGTTGGCCTCTTCGAATGTCACGCCTGCGTGGTTATTAGGATTTGCGGCAGCTTTATCGGGATCCCTGACGATTTCCATGTTTCAGTTGTATGTACAAAAAGATGCACTGTCAAGTTTTTTTGTAAGCCGTTATATTTTTCTGAACTTCTTTTTGGAGGCGTTGCGGTAAGCTGCAGCTCATGACTGATTTCGAGGTTGGTTTTGATAACATAAAATTGACTACCCTGAGCAGTTCATCGCCTTGATCGATATCTCCCTGAATTTCTTCGAACCATTCCTATTGCCCCCGAGACGACATATCCTCGGAAATGATGACGGGAATAACGGCTTCAGTATTCTTACCAATGTCATTCAATGCCGCTATCAGCCCCTCAAAACTCGATTCCCGTGATGCTTCCGTGGCGACAATGATCACCTTATCGAAATAATCCTTGCCCATCAGTTCGATTTCAGCAGCCTATACGAATCGGGTGGGTGTGGCAGATTAGACCCTTCAGTTCATAGACGGTTTCCTCGTATCCACCCTTCTGTCCTTTTCCTAAAAATGCAAGATAGATTTTTCTCATGGTATCCCTATCGCTCATACTTTCTGAATATGACATGTTTGAATTCATGGGTCAACCGGACGGCCCCTTCCGGCCCATTTTCTTCGACCGCTTTTCGCTGCGTGGTGGAATAGATCGGGATCAATTTAAGCCGGAACGATTCCTGAACCAGGATATAACAGGCGCCGAAATCGCCCTGAATCAGGACATGATCCAAAGGCTTGCCTGAATCTTCAGCCAGTGAATGACAGGAGACAGATACGGGGCCAGTTCGGGAATATCCGGCGGAACCTGACTCCAGAGCGCCTGAAGAGCATCGGGAAGGGAATAAATATGCAGAATTTTCAACTGCGCGACGGCAGCCGTTGCCTGGTTTTCGGTCAATTGATGGTTGAACAATCAGATACAAATCGGACATAATGCCTCTAATCCGCCGCCATGCTCGGTGGGTTGTCGGCCAGATTCATGTTCATCAAGGAATTGTGAAGGCTTGATGATTTTTTCATTCCTTCCTTCGCTTTAATCACAGTCCAATTGACCAATCTTAATCCATCTATTCTTTTAAAATGCTTGATGTTGTTGGTTACGAGCGTGAGGTTGTGCACAAGGGCGCATGAAGCGATCATGATGTCAAAGTCATCCAGAGGGGTTCCCTGCTTTTCGAGGTCCGCCTTGATCATGCCGAATATCTCAGCAGATTTTTCGTCGGATGATATGATTTCCATATTGCGTTCAATCATCTTCAATCTGGCAAGATTGGCGGCGACCTTCTGAGATTTGTATGCGCCATAATAGAGTTCCATGAGGGTTACTGCCGTTGATCTTTATCGGATCATCGATGTGTTTCCGCAAATTCTGTTTGACCGCTTCATTTCCTTTCAGGCTGTAAATGATTGTATCCGTATCAAGTAAAAACATCAGAAAATTCCTTCTGAGCGTGTTTTCGAGTTTCTTCTTCCCATTTTAATTTCCGAGATAATTGCTTCCGCAGGTCCGTCATCATCCCAAGAACCGGACAATTCCAGCAGGGTCTGAGCTGCCGTTTTTTCAGGATGCTTTCCTCCCCTTCCGGCCATATAATTTTTTACCAGAAAAAGTATCTGTTGACTGACGGACCGGTTCTCGGCAGCTGCCACTTTCTTGATATGAGCATAGATATGTTCCTCTATGCCTTTGATTTGAAGATTCGCCATCTTAAACCTCCTGCGTATATTTTCATGATAATATATTCCATTTTCATGATTTTTACAAGGTTTTTGGCTGCACCGCCGGTTTTTGGCTACGCTTACAGCTTAATTACGACCTGGCTCAAATAGAAAAAAAATCGTCCACAATTAAAGTACGTAGCGTTGGTTCGCTGGAAGAAAGACCCCCTTTTAGTGTTATTCCATCCGTAGGTCTGGGAGCCGCCAGTACGAAAGCGGCATCAAGGCCATGCATTGCACGGTCGGGCCGCTGGTGCCGGACAAACAGTGTTGAACGTTCTGCCGGTAACATGCACAGGCGTTTGCCACATCTCCCGATGCCTGCGCCATTCTTCCCAGATGCAGCAGCCGTAACTGCCAGGGATGATGGGGGTCATCCAGCGCGTGAATTCGCGCCTTTGCCCATTTCCGGAAGCCGGCAATAAGGTTTTTATCCTGAACATCCGCGATAAACCGGGAAAGAAGCGCATGTTGCCAGGCGATGAAATGATCCAGGCGGCGCCCGATGTCCTTGACGGAGTCGATGTTCAGATACCGCATCAGCGACATTTCGGCTTTTTCAATATCGCCGGCATCCAGGTACGCAATGACGCAAAACCTGGCCTCAAAATTCCGGCAGGCTGCGGATACCTGCCGGCGGGCAGGTGCGATATTGCCGGGCCAGGCCGAGAGCGATTTTTCTGCTGGTCATGACAATTTTCCCATTGTTTTTTCCTGTCTCATCTGCTTTACCCTTAAGGCCCTGAAATCGATTCTTTCAAAACCGCGCACAATGCTTCCCTGAACAGCGAAAACGCTTCCGGATAAGGAAGAGATAACATTTTTATTGTCCTGCTGCGGTCAAAGTATTATCCTTGAGGCGGTTTTTACGACATAACCCATAGTTGACAGAGGAGATGCTGCTCCCATGCTTGCACGTGATATCATGGACACCCGGTTCCACACCATCCATCCGGAAGCCGCCATTGCCGATGCGGTCAGCACATTTCAAAAGGCCAGCCAGGCTGAGAAAAAAAGCATCTTCGGGCTCATGGTTACCGATGATAACGACAAACTCGTCGGCATGCTTTCGATGCATGACATTCTGCTTTTCATCCAGCCCAAACACACGCATATCTGGGGTGAAATGGAAGATATTGATCCGGATTTAATCTTAGACGAGCGTTTGGAGAGGGTTAAAAAAATACAGGTTCAGGATATCATGTCAACCGACGTGATTACGGTTTCCCCGGACACGCACATATTGATGATTGTCGACATCATGATCAAAAAACATGTTCGCCGGATACCGGTCATCGAAAACAGTGAGGTGGTTGGGATTATCTACCGGTCGGCCGTGTTTTATCATCTGTTGAACAAGTTCGTGACCTGATTCCCGAGAAGACAATCGAACGGCTCAAAACAAACATCGGCATCCGATACAAATGGTATGTTAATTTGAATGCCGGCGATAAGGGGAGTGGCAATGCCGACCATAAGAGAACGCAGCGTATTGAGCGGAATGCTGGTCAATGAGACCATGCGCCGGCAAGTGGTCCAGCTTCCATCGGACCAGACTCTGGCAAAAGCGATCAACCATCTCATTCGTTTCAAGGCCGGTGCCCTTTTGGTAACGGACGTGGGCGGCAAACCCGCGGGGGTCGTTTCCAGGACAGACATCATGGGCGCATTTTACGCCGGGCTGCCAACAGAAACACCCCTTGCCGATATCATGACCGGATCGCCCTTGTTCTGCTATCCGGATGATGAGCTTGAATCCGCCCTGGATGTCATGCGGCAAAACGGCGTTCACCGGCTCTATGTCAGGGGATCGGACGCAAGTACCACCCTCGGCACCCTGGCATACCCGGATATCGTGGGCCAGATCTATCGATTCTGCCGCGTTTGCAGCAGAGGAATCAGAAAGAAAGCCGATGCCGGAATAGGAGCGGATGCGAGCCGGGCCAGAGTGAAAGAAGCCATGACCCGATCGGTTGTATCTTTCGGGGAGAACGATATGCTGAGTGATGTGATCGAGGCGCTTTCCGCCAAAGGCTTTGGCGCGGTGTTGATCACGGAAACCCCGGGACGGCCTGTCGGGGTGATTTCCAAGACAGACCTGATAATTGCTTACAACCATGGGTTATCACCGGAAACAGCGGCCCGTTCGGTGATGAGCGCTCCAGTAGATTCCTGCGACCAGGAGGATTGGCTGGTTGATGCCCTGCGTCAGATGCTTGCCAGAGATGTTCAGCGGCTGTTCGTTCATGATGGGAACCCCGACAACATCATCGGCGTGCTGAGTTTATCCGACGCGGCGCGGTTTCGATCCGGCACCTGCAGGGCCTGCATGCCCAGCAGAGTCATGGCCGGTTAAACCGCCATGATCCGGCAACAAGCGGGCTAAGCCACCTTTTACTCGTAAATCTTTTCTTCTTCCGCAAAAGCCTCTTCGGCGTCGGCCTCAAAATCCCGCGTCAGGTTGGCGGCCCGTGCCTTCTTGCATTCCCGGTACCACTCATGAGCCACAATCATGGACATGACCTCACTGGTTCCCGTCCAGATGCTGGCCAGGCGGATATCGCGATAGATGCGCTCCAGGGGGAAAACATTTGTATAGCCGATGCCGCCCACAACCTGCATGGCGTTATGAACGATCTTCTGGCAGGCTTCGGTGATGAATTTCTTGGATTCGGAAATCATGCGCCGGATTCTGTCCATGCCGCAGCCGGCATCAACGGCCCGGCAGGTTGCGTAACCCATGGATCTGGCCGCATCCAGCAACATTGCAGCCTCCGCCACCTGGAAGCTGACACCCTGGAAGGTATTGATCACCGCGCCGAAGGCCTTGCGCCGCGTTGTGTAATGGGTGGCGATTTCCAGTGCCGTGCGGGCGGATCCGATGGTCATGATGGCCGTGCCCAGGCGCTCGGGAACCATCATGGTGTTGAATACGTCATAAGCCCCGTTGAGGCGGCCCAGAACATTTTTCTTCGGCACCTGGACGTCATTGAAAACAAGGCGGGCCGTTCCCCCACCGCGGCAGCCCATAAGGTTGTATAGGTATTTCGTGTCCACGCCAGGACCGCGATCCACGATAAAAGCCGTGATCGATTCCTGGGGCCTGGCCTCCGGTGCAAAATTGGTTCTGGCATAGACCAGAAAATAGTCCGCCCCCTCGCCGCCGACAATGAAGCGTTTCTGGCCGTTCAGGAGAAAATAATCCCCCCTGTCCACGGCCTTGGATGCGGCGCCGAAAAAGTCCGATCCTCCCCGCGGTTCGGTGAGGCATTCCGCGGCAAAGAGTTCTCCCCGAAGCAGTGGCCGGACATAGCGGTCTTTTTGTTCATCCGTTCCATGCTGGATGATGGCGTCGCAAACCAGTTCCGCGCCGACGCCAAAGACGCAGGCAAGTTCATAGCCGATGGTTCCGATTTCCTCCATGACCATGCCTGTACTCACCCAGTCCATGCCCCGGCCGCCCCACTGCCTGGGATAACGGCAGCCCATCAGGTTGCGACGGCCCGCCTCCCGGAGAAATTCCCTGGGAAACCTGATCACATCTGTGTCCATGTCCAGAACCATCTGGCGCGGAACCCATTTGATGAACTCCCGCACCTCATCCCGCAGCGCGACCTGCTCTTTCGTCAATAAAAAATCGAACATTCTCTCTCCTTAGGCCTCATGAACAAGCCGATATCTTTGACTCCGTAGATTCATACCGTAAACGGGCATAATCAGCGCTTTTCAAAGCGCTGATTATGCCCGCGGAAATGCGCGGATACCGGCCATTCAAAGTCCGACAAATCACATTTTTGAGTTTTTGGATAGCACCTGTCCTGGATACTGTCAATGGCATTTGATTTACTTAAGCGGCATGTATCCGCTCTGATCCGGTTTCAGCTTGAATTCATTTAAGATTCGCTGCAAAATACGAATCAGATGCCGATTTTCAGCGACTTGGGTCTTGACAAAGTGTTTCCAAATATTCTATGTTCGAGTCAAAAGGGCCTGATCATGCTCGCCGAAAATATGAAATTTTGCAGCAGATACGAGTTAACCCATTGAAAGGAAACACAGAATATTGGTGATGTTGTCATTGGCTCGTTCAGTATGACATCTTGAGCCCAGGGGGCAGAGCGTCTGTTTGACGCAAACGAATTTCTGCTGGCTCCTCATCTTGTTACCAACGAATGTGAAACAATGAAAAACCGAACTGTATATAATCAAAGTTTCAAATATTTATTTTCAATCGTTTGTTGCCTCCTATTCATTTTTACCTCCGCAACAGTCCACGGCAAACAGACCCGATCCGAATCCGGTCATTCGAATAAAATCGCAGACCCAAAGGCCTCGACGAACATGGCCGGAAAGAATTCCAGTCCCAGCAAACAGATAAAAAATTCTTGCTCTAAAGTCTCCGCAAAAAACTCAGGAAAGAAAAGAAAAACAAAGCAGACCCTGTCGCAAAGGAAGTCGTCACCAAAGGTCACCGCACGCACGGAAACCCGACCGAGCCCGTTTCAATATTCTCCCTCAGATTTTTCAGAACAGTTACTTCAGGAGGAAATGAAGGAATATCTGGGAATTCCTTATCGAAGCGGCGGCACCAGTTTAAAGGGAATGGACTGTTCGGGATTTGCCAGAACGATTTATGCCAATCTTTTTGGTATTGAGCTTCCGCACAATTCTGCCGCCCAGTTCAGCTTTCCCAAACTGCAAAAAATTGACGAAGACGAACTCCAAACCGGAGACCTGGTGTTTTTTTCCCAAAAAAAACGTATCAATCATGTGGGCGTTTATCTGGGGGATGGAAATTTCATTCACGCAACAAACGGCAACGGCATCATGATATCCAGCCTGGACGACCAGCACTGGAAAACCCGGATGGTCGGGACCAAAAGGCCGATGTCATTTGACAAAACCGGCATGGATACCCTGAAGCTGGAGGGAGGGTTTGACATTCCGCTCAATACCGGCAACCATATCAAATCATATGCCCGTGACGAATTCCGTCCTTCATACGATTTTGGCAGCAACTCCGGCCGCCCCTATGCATTTGGCGAAGCGGATCATGAGGTATATGATTTTAACAATGGCCATCTGTATGCTTATGAAGTAGAATTCCGCCACAGAATATGGAACGACACCTGCAACGTCAGCATGGGCGCCGTTCTGGAAAAACTGGATAAGGCCAGCGCCTGGAATGTTTATGACCGTAATCTGGATGCAGACTGGCCTTTACATCGTCTGTCCATGGACAGTTCATCTACAACCGTCCGCCATGGCTTCAAGCTGGCCAGTGAAATCTCCCCGTTTGAAGGACTCAGCATCACGCCTTCCTTTATTTACCTGAACTATGATCAACAGTCCCAGCCCGCAGAAATGATGGAAGTTCCCAAACGCATTTTTGGCTTAAGCTCTCAGATCACACCGATGGCCGGCCCGTGGTCCGTTTCGATGGCAATGCATTATGCGGACCAGTTGGACATGACGGACCCTCTCGTTACGTCATCCTCAGACTCGTTAAGTACCATGGATATGTCATTTAAACTGGGATATTATTTTTCAAAAAATCTCGAATTCTCCGTCATGGGAAAACATGATTTTAAGCCCATCCCCGGCCGGACCGATCTGACGACATCCTCTGATTCACCAATCAACAGCGATTTTCTGTTTTTATTGGATCTGAAATATTAAAAAGCAGACCGAAGGCTAACGCGTTATCAGCCTTCGGTCTGTTGCCTTGAGCCCGCCTATCTTTTGTCAATCGGAATGTAATGATTCTCGCAAAGGCCGGTATAGATCTGTCGCGGGCGGCTTAGCCGCCAGTTGGGGTCGTCCAGGCTTTCCTTCCACTGGGCAATCCAGCCCGGAAGCCTGCCGATGGCAAACATCACGGTAAACATGTTGGTGGGAATTCCCATGGCACGAAGCACGATCCCGCTATAAAAATCGATGTTCGGGTACAGGTGATGATCGATAAAATAATCGTCCGTAACCGCAGCATCCTCCAATTTTTTGGCGATATCCAGCAGTGGATCGCTGATATGCAGCTTATCCAACACCTTGTCACACATTTTTTTCATAATTCTGGCCCGCGGATCATACGTCTTATATACCCTGTGGCCAAATCCCATCAGCCGGAACGGATCATTCTTGTCTTTTGCCCGCACGATGGCCCGCTTGACATCCCCGCCACTCTTCTGAATGCTTTCCAGCATCTCGATCACCGCCTGATTGGCGCCCCCGTGCAGCGGCCCCCAGAGCGCCGCAACGCCCGCGGAGATCGCCGCATACAGATTGACCCTGCCGCTTCCAACCATGCGTACTGTTGAGGTCGAGCAGTTCTGTTCGTGATCCGCATGAAGAATCCAGAAGACGTTCAGCGCTTGAACCAGCGTGTTGTCAATATAATAGGGCCTGACGGGATTATCGAACATCATGTTCAGGAAATTGGCGGGATAGTTCAGATCCGGCCTGGGATAAATCACCTTGTGGCCCCGGGATATTTTATAGGACATGGCAGCCAGGGTGCGGACCTTGGACAGCAGGCGGGTCACCGTCAGGTTGATTTCTTCCTCTTCGTTGATTTTCAGCTCCGGATAAAAGCTTCGAAGGGCTGTCACCATTGCGGACATGATTCCCATGGGATGGGATGCCCTTGGAAAATTCTGGAAAAAAAACTGCATGTCCTCATGAATCAGGGAATTGTCATTGAGAAGGACTGAGAACTGATTCAGCTCCTGGCGCGTCGGCAGCTTTCCGTTAATCAGCAGATAGGCGGTTTCCGTAAATATGGAATGCTCGGCCAGATCTTCAACCGGAATCCCCCGATATCGCAGTATGCCTTTTTCGCCATCCATAAAGGTGATGGCGCTGGCACAGCTTCCGGTATTGGCAAAGCCGGGATCAAGCGTTATCAGCCCGGTGGTCCGGCGAAGGCTTGAAATATCGATGCCTTTTTCACCTTCTGTCCCGACAACAATCGGCAACTCGCAGACTTTATCCCCATATATGATTTTCACTGTTTCCATCGTATGCTCTCCCTGTTATCTCCGTAATCCCTGAATTCCATTGACATCAATGCCACTATCTTCATATTATCCAATTCATGAAAGACACAACCGCCCGCCCGATTGAGCACATCAGCGCCATTTTGCCCCGAGCCATGAAGGCGATCCACCCGGATAAAATCGACACGTTTATCGCCATCTGCAGCCTCTGGGATGAAATTGTCGGCAAATCCATATCCGATCATGTCCGCCCGGCTGCATACAAAGAGCCCCTGCTCATCGTTCATGTGAACAGTTCGGCCTGGATTCATCACCTGCAGTTCACCAAAAAAGAAATGATCGAGAATATCAACAAGATGCTTAAAAAAACGGTGGTGACCGACATCAAATGTAAAATTGGACCGGTTTAACTGGACGGGTAACATTTTAACAGGCGGCTTTCAATAAAAAAAACCCGAACCGGCGGGCCGGTTCGGGTTTTTTATGCCATTGAAATTTTACTGTTAACGTCAGTCCACAACCGGCCTGGGAAGAACCTTGGCTCTTTCGGCGATTTCCGGAACCTTGTGTTCCCATTCAATGGCCATCAGATGAACGCCGGCCACGCCTTTGAGCTCCTTGAACTCCTCAATCTGCTCGCAGGCGATCTTGATGCCTTCATCGGCGACCTTGGTCTTGTCCACGCCCTGAAGCCGCTTGATGATCTCGTCCGGCACATCCATGCCCGGAACCTTGGCCTTCATGTACCTGGCCATACCCACGCTCTTCATGGGCGTGACACCGGCCAGAATATAGACTTTTTCAGTCAGTCCCATGTCATTGGCCATCTTGATGAAGTTGCGGAATTTTTCCATGTTGTAGATGCACTGGGTCTGAATGAAATCCACGCCGGCCGCAACCTTTTTGGCCAGGCGATGCACCCGCCATTCGAACGGGTCGGCAAAGGGATTGGCTGCAGCGCCGATAAAGAGCTGTGGCGGGTGCTCGATTTCCGTTCCGCCCAGAAATTTTCCTTCATCGCGCATTTTCTTGACCATGGCAATGAGCTGCATGGAATCGATGTCAAAAACCCCCTTGGCCTGCGGATGGTCTCCGAATTTCTGATGATCTCCGGACAGGCACAGCATGTTTCGAATTCCTAGGGTGTAGGCACCCAGGATATCGCTCTGCATGGCCAGGCGGTTTCGATCGCGGCACACCATCTGGTAATTGGGTTCCAGACCTTCCTGAAGCACGATCAGGGAAGCAGCCCAACTTGCCATGCGAACCACGGCGGTCTGGTTATCCGTAATATTGACGGCATCCACCATGCCCTTCAAGAAAGAGGCTTTATGTTTGACTTCATCAGCGCCGGTTCCTCTGGGCGGCCCCAGTTCGCCCGTAAACGCAAAATGACCAGCCTTTAAGATTTTTTCCAAATTGCTTCCAGATTTCATATCGGCTTCCTCATTATTTTCCGGCTGTTTCCGGTTTGCTGTAACCAGGCTGAATTACGGTTCGCGGTATCTGGTTCTGCCAGTCATTGGCCGGGGTAATTTCCAGAATGCAGTCCAGGCGACCCTGACCCTTCAACCGTTCGTAAATCATATACCAGGCGCAGGGCTGGTTGGCGTCGATTTCACAGTTTCCCTTGTTGGTGCCGCCGCAGGGGCCGTTATAGAGCCCTTTTGCGCACATGGTCACCGGACAGATGCCACCGGTTTGTCCCAGAACGCAACTGCTGCACGACCGGCATCTTTCCTCATACCACCCCACGGCCTGATTCACGCCGATAAACGTGGTGTCCACCGCCGGAAGCACCGGAATCTTGGGATATCGCTCCGCCAGAAACTGAATGCCGGCGCCGCAGGCCATGGACAGCAACGCATCATATTCGCCGACTTTTGCATCCAGCGCTTCCAGATATTCCCGGTCGCACTGGCGCTCAATGGTGATCCCGGATATCTCGATAGGGTTGTCTTCAAGTTTTCTGGCCATATCCAGTTCGGCGTTCAGCACCGTGACTTCTTTTTCGCCACCGGCCAGACAGACCGCAACACAGGTTCCGCATCCCACGTTCAGGACTTTTTTATAGCCTTTCAGAAGCTGCTTTATTTCTTCAAACGGTTTTCGTTTGGCAACGATCATATTGCCCTCCTTTTATTATTCGGCCGTCTCCGGATGGAATACATTCACTTCTTTCAGGTCATCTCCCAGGTATTCCCGTTCGTTTGGCCCGAGTACTCCCAGAGAAAGGCAGATGAGGGTCCAGAGGTGGACAACCGGGTAGTGCCCGCCGTAATGCTCGCTCAGCTCGTGAATCTGGGCATGGCAGTTGTGGCACCCGGCTATGCAGTAATCGGCGCCGGTCGCCTTGATCTGCTGATCTTTCAGTTTCCCATATTCCAGGCGCTGATCCTTGAACCCGGACTGCAGGAATCCGCCGCCGCCACCGCAGCAGTAGTTATTTGATTTATTGGGCTGCATGTCTATGAAATTTTCTTCACCCACCACAGCCTTGACAACATAACGAAGATCATCTGCGATCGGATCGCCAAAGCTCTTTCGTACGATCTGGCAGGGATCCTGAACCGTGAACTTAATTTTCAAATCCTTGTTCCAGTCGGAATTGACCTTCAGTTTTCCTTCACGGATCCATTTGGCATAATATTCATAGATGTTCTTGACTTCAAAATTGTGTTCGATGTTGAATTTTTTCAGTCCGGCCCGGACTGAGAATGTTACGTGCCCTCACTCGGTATTGAGGAATATTTTACTGCCTAGCTTATTGGCCTGATTCACCGTAATTCGTGTCACCTTCTCCCAGGAATCATTGTCCGCCAGGAACAGGCAGTAGTTTTCACCTGCCCAGCCATGGCTTCCATATGTCCAGTCCACCCCGGCAAGATGCAGGATTTTCCATAAGGGAACCATTTCATTCGGCTCGGTCACCGGTTCCCTGGAATTCTGATTCAAAAAGAATTCAGCCCCCTGTTTGTCAATTGGCGCCTCCATATCGGCAAATTCCGGCTGCGCTTCCCTGAACTCCTCAAGCACATCCTGCACAACAAAGATAAAATCATCCGGAGATGTTCCCATGGCGCTGCCGCTCTCGTTTCGAAGCTGCATATCACAGGAACCAAGGATGCCCTTGGGCCGCTGATCCCTGGGCCGCAGGCCCCTGGCATTAAAGACGAGTTGCGGGATATCTATCTTCATCGGGCATACATAGATGCACCGCTGGCACATCGTACACATCCAGGGCCAGTCGGATTTGATGATTTCTTCGTCCATCCCCAGCGCCGCCATACGCAGGAATTTGCGGGGGTCCATTCCGTCAAGTCCCGTGGCGGGGCACCCGGAAGAGCAGGCCCCGCAGGTCAGACACAGGTTCAGATTTCCCCCGTCGGGAATAATCTCCTTGACCTTGTCTATAAACATGCTTTTCTTTTTACCGCCTAATTTGATTGCTTCCTCTGCCATGATCCACTCCTTAAGTTATGCTTTTGCAGGATGTCCCATCCGGTTTTTTAACGGATTGGGTCCAAGCGCCTTGATATGTTCCGTCATCTCTTTTGCATACGCCGCAAATGTCGGTCCTTCCCCGGAAGAAAGGTTGTACATGCGAACACGATCCCCTTCCAGGCCGACTTCCTCCAGTAAAGCGCGGGCCTGTTCCACCCGCTGTCTGGCCATGAAATTTCCCTGTTTGTAATGACAGGAGCCTTCCAGGCAGCCCACCACATACACGCCGTCGGCACCTTTCTGAATCGCGCTCAGAAGGTACATCAAATCCACTTTTCCGGTACAGGGAACCCGGATAATTTTAATATTTGCCGGATAATCGAGTCGCATCGAACCTGCCAGGTCCGCGGCTGAATACCCTCAATAATCGCAGCAAAATGTGATAATGGTTGGTTCAAATTCGGCCATCACATCCCCCCCGCCAACAAGGCATCTATTTTGCTAAGTATCTGGTCATTTTCATAATAATTGAGTTGGATCGTTTCCCTGGGACATACGCCGGCGCATATGCCGCATCCGTGACAGAGGGCTTCATCAATTTCAATGACCTGTTTTTCGGTATTAAAGACCGGCACGCCAAAGGGACACGACCTGACACAGGTCAGACACTTCACACAGTGCTCGGTATCCACCTGGGCGGTTATGGCCGAAAGTTTGATTTCGGATTTGGATAAAAATGTCGTGGCCCGGGAGGCCGCGGCCTGAGCCTGCGCAATGGCTTCCGTAATCAGTTTGGGGCCATGGGCCGTTCCGCAAAGAAAAATGCCGTCTCCCGGCATATCCACAGGACGCAGCTTGACGTGGGCTTCGATGAAATAGCCCTCGGGGTTGCGGTTGAACTTCATGATCCCGCAAAGCTCGGTGGTGTCTTCAGCCACCATGCCGGCGCTCAGGGCCACCAGATCCGCCTGAATCTCCAGATTCCGCTGCAGGATATGGTCTTTTATCGTCACCATCATGCCTTCGGCATCAGGCGCAACCTGGGGCGGGTTTTCCGGTTCAAACCGGATAAAGATAACTCCCAGGTTCCTGGCTTCCGTGTAAAAGTCTTCCATCAGACCATAGGTCCGGATATCCCGGTACAGCACAAAAACATTGGTCTCGGGATTCTGCTTCTTGATGATCAGTGCGTTTTTGACCGCATTCTGGCAGCAGATCCGTGAGCAGTTCTCATTTTCATCGTTTCTGGAGCCCACGCACTGGATCATGACCACGGACGTCAGATCGGCCGCGCCTTTTTCTTCCAGAATATCCCCGAGCTGAACCTGTGTCACCACCCGCGGATCCATATTAAAGCCGTATTCCTTGGGCGTATATTCCCTGGCGCCGGTGGCGACGATGATGATGCCATGCTTGATGGTGCGCTTTTCATTTTCCGGGCCGACCAGAACACTTGTGCTGAAATTGCCCTTGTAACCGCTGAAGTCCGTAACCCGGGCGCCGGTAATCACCTCGATTTTATCATGGGCTGTGACTTCCACAATCAGATCGTTGAGATACGCCTGGATATCCCCGCCTTCAATGGTATGGTGCAACATTCGGGAATAACCACCCAACGAGGTCTCTTTCTCAAGAAGCGCCACATGGAACCCCTGCTTTCCCAGCCCTAGAGCCGCGTTCATCCCCGCTACGCCGCCGCCGATGACCAAGGCCTGTTTGTTGACGGAAATGACTTTCTCCTTGAGCTGCTTCAACGTGGCGGACCGGGCCACGGCCATTCGGACCAGATCCTTGGCCTTCTGCGTGGCAATGAGCGGCGTCTTGGAATGAATCCAGGAATTCTGATTGCGGATATTGGCCATTTCAAACAAATAGCGGTTCAACCCGCAGGCCTCCAGGGTTTCCATGAACATCTGTTCATGGGTTTTGGGGCTGCAGGACGCCACGACCACCCGGTTCAGCTTGTGCTCGATGATCTTTTCCTTGATCTTGTCCTGTGTGTCCTGGGAACAGGTAAACAGGTTCTGGTCCGTATAGACCACATAAGGCAGGGTTGCCGAATATTCGGTGACTTCCGGAACATTCACAATCCCGCCGATATTGATGCCGCAATTGCAGACAAAGACCCCGATCCTAGGTGTTTCAGTCGCTACATCCTGCTGGCTCGGCATCTCGATGACCTTGGTGTCGGTGCCGCGGGCAACGCTCAGGTCCGATCCCGCGGCGCAGGCCGCCGCACTGGCCTCGGTGATGGAGCCGGGAATGTCTTTAGGTCCTTGAAACACCCCACAGGTGTAAACCCCTTTACGGGACGTGGAGACCGGGGTAAAAGGATCGGTTTCCACAAAATTATATTTATCCAGTTCAATCCCTAATTGCTGCGCCAGTAGTTTTGAGGTTTCAGGCACCTGAAGCCCGACGGAAAGAACCACCATGCTGAAGGTTTCTTCCAGAATTTCACCGGCCTCATTCACGAAACGAACGGTCAGATCCCCGGTTTCCGGAATTTCCGTTACCGTATGGACTCTCGATTTTATAAACCGGACCCCGTCCTTGTCCTTGGCCCTCAGGTAGTATTTTTCATAATCCTTGCCGAAGGTGCGGATGTCCATGTTAAAGATGGCGCAATCCAGATCGCAGTGGGCATGTTCCTTGGCGATCATGGCTTCCTTGACCGCATACATGCAGCAGACCGAGGAACAGTAGCCGTTTCCGCATTTATTGGTGTCACGGGATCCGATACACTGCAGCCAGGCGATTTTTTTGGGTTCTTCCCGGTCCAGAGGCCGGCAGAGGTGCCCCCGGTAGGGGCCGGATGCGCTCAGAATCCGTTCGAATTCCTCGCTGGTAACCACATTGGCATATTTCCCATACCCCAGAAAATCCAGCTTGGAAGGGTCATATCCCTGACTGCCGGACGCCAGAATGATGGAGCCTACGGTCAGTGTGGATTCGCGCTCCCTGTCGTCATACTGAATGGCCTTGGCCACACACATGTTTTCGCAGAGCCCGCAGCCGATGCAAGTGTCGGTGTCGATGCCAAAGGCCAGGGGAACGGCCTGCGGGTATTCGATGAAGGTGGCCCTTCGGTCATCCAGTCCTTTGTTGTAGCGGTTGACCGCAGTCACCGGGCAGTGACGGGCGCATTCCCCGCAGCCCGTGCATTTGATTGGATCAATGTACCGGGGGTGGTTGACCAGGGTGACGGTGAAATCCCCGGATTCCCCTTCAACCGATTTGATTTCACTGTTGGTGATGATATTGACGTTCAGATGCCGGCCGACCTCGACCAGTTTGGGTGAGATCACTCACATGGCGCAGTCATTGGTCGGAAATGTCTTGTCCAGCCGGGCCATCATGCCCCCGACCGTCGGCAGCTTGTCAACGAGATGCACATAATAATCTGAATTGGCCAGATCCAGCGCGGCCTGCATACCGGCGATGCCGGCACCAACGACCAACACGGATCCACTTGTCTTGCCACGAACCGATCCCATGATAACTCCCTCTAGCGCAGCACGCTACACTATGTTATACGTGATGAAATATTTCAATTCTTATAATGCCCCGAAAACAGGAACACACTCCTTATGACCCTTGAACTCGACCATATTGGTCTGTTCCATATCCGCCAGAAGATAGGAAATTCGTTTCAACCCCAGACCGATTCGCTGGCTGATGGCTCTGACGGATGTAAAACCGGCAAGGATGGCCTGGCGAATCAACTGTTTGTGGTATTCCCTTTCCAGAACCGCATCCAGAATCGCTTCAAACCGAGCCTTTTCCCACTTGCGGCCATATACATCGCCTCTGGCCAGAAGCTTTACTTCTTTTCCAACCATCCAGCGCAGGGTTTCGGCTTTCAGTGTTTCTTCAGCAGCCGCCAGCTCCAGGGAAAACAGCTCTGGATCGAATTTCCCTTGAGCCTTGACATCATCGATGACCGCTGTGGAGATATCAACAAACCGCTGGGCCTCGGCGGAAGAAAGCCATGCCAGATGGAGCCGGCTCTCGCCGATACCGGAGAGTTTCAGCAGTTTTTGGGTCATGAAAATCTTTTTTTCAGCTTGAATATTACCTTCCAGGTAATGGCAGTCGCCGAAATGTCAGCCGGCCACCAGAACACCGTCGGCCCCGCTTTTTAGCGCCTCAACAATAAAGAGCGGATCCACGCGGCCCGAGCACATGACCCGGACGGTTCTCATGTTCGAAGGGTGCTGAAGCCGGGACACCCCTGCCAGGTCAGCCCCGGCATAGGCGCACCAGTTACAGAGAAACGCAACGATTTTGGGTTCAACTTGTTCCATATTTGCACCTTTTGGATAGTGATTGATAATTCACCGCGTTAAGCTGCCGAACAGGCCGCCGCAATGATCTGATCATCCCGGAAATGCAGCATGTCAATGGCCTTCTTTGGACAGGAAGCGGCGCAAAGCCCGCATCCCTTACAGGAAGCGGAAATGTTTTTGGCTTTAAATCCCTTGCCATCCGCGTCTTCCTGAATAATGGCGCCAAAGGGACAGACTTCGGTGCACAGCCCGCAACCGATGCACAGATCCCGGTTGACCTGAGAGACCAGCGGAGATATCTGAATGGAGGCTCTGGCCAGAACCGTGGCGGCCCGCCCGGCTGCCGCCATTGCCTGGGCGATGCTTTCATCCAGAGACTTGGGGTAATGGGCCAGACCGCAGACAAAAAGGCCGTCTGATGCAAAATCCACGGGCCGCAGTTTGGCGTGGGCTTCCATGAAGAAATTTTCGGCATTGACGGGAACCTTGTAAAATGCGGCAATATCCGCATTCGGAGAAGGCTCGATGGCGGTTGCCAGATTCACCAGATCCGCATGGATCAAAAGCTCTTTCTGAAGGATCGGATCAAATACCCGAACCTCGAGCCCATCTGAGGTTTCCGTCACAACGGGTTTTTGCGCCAGGCTGTAACGGACGAAAATCACTCCTTTTTCCCTGGCCTTTTTATAGAGAATTTCCCGTTCGCCAAAAGTGCGAATGTCCCGGTAAAGGACGAAAACATCGGTTTCCGGCTGCTTTTCCTTGATGGCAATGGCCTGGGATACGGATGCCGAACAGCATATCCGTGAACAATAGGGCCGCTTTTCATCACGGGACCCCACGCACTGAATAAATACCACGCTCCCGGCCCCGGCCAGTTTTTCAGGGTGGTTCTCCAGATCATGCCATCGGGTGACGGACGGGTGCTTGCCGTAAAGATATTCATCGGTTACGGCCGCCTGACCGCCGGTTGCCACAATGGCAACGCCGTGTTGAATCAAATGGGTTTTTTCGCCGGCCTGAACCCGGGTTTCAAAATTTCCGACAAAACCGGACGCCTCGACAACTTCAGCCCAGGTCAGCACCTTAATCAAAGGATGCCGGCTGACGCGTTCGATCAGATCTTTCAGAAACTGCTGGACATCTTCCCCGGACCAGGTCGTGTGAACATCGCGGGCAGATCCGCCCAGACTGCCGGATCTCTCAACAAGGGTCGCGCCAAAGCCCTGGTCAGCCAGGCTAAGCGCCGCGGTCATACCGGCGACGCCACCGCCGATGACAAGGGCGGACTTGTTGACGCTTACGGACAGCGAAGGAATCGACTCCAGAAGCGTTGCGCGGCTGATCGCCATGCGGACCAGATCCTTGGCCTTGTCAGTTGCCTTTTCTTTTTCCCCGGAATGCACCCAGGTGCACTGATTCCGGATGTTGGCCATCTCAAACAAATAAGCGTTCAGACCCGCGTTTCGAATGGTTTCCTGAAATAGCGGCTCATGCGTTCTGGGCGTACAGGCCGCAACCACAATGCGGTTCAGCTTGTGCTCCCGGATGACCTCGACCATTTTATCCTGAGCATCCTGGCTGCAGGCAAAAAGGGGTTCTTCGGTATAGACCACATGACCCAGCTCCCTGGCGTATGCCGCAACAGCCGGAACATCAGCGATGCCGCCGATATTGATGCCGCAGTTGCAGACGAATACGCCGATCCGCGGTTCATCGTCCTGGACGGCCAGCTCATCGGGAAAGATTTTTTCCTTTACCAGGGTTCCTCTGGCCGCTGACAGGCTGATCCCGGCCGAGCAGGCCGCGGCGCTGGCTTCAACCACGGACTGCGGAATATCCTTGGGGCCCTGAATCGCACCAGCTACATAAATACCTTCCCTGGATGTGGCAACCGGGGCGATATCGGATGTTTTGACGAATTTATAGGAATTCAGCTCCACGCCGAGGGTCCTGGCAGTTTCGATTGCGGATGCCGCCGGCTCCATGCCAACGGAAAGCACCACCATGTCGAAATCTTCGGATACACGCTCGCCGGCGTCGGTTGCATATACCAGATTCAGGGTTCCGGTTTCATCGATTTCGGTAATGGTATGAACCTTGGAGCGGATAAATCGGACGCCCTGGGACTTGGCACGTTCATAATATTTTTCAAAGTCCTTGCCATGGGTCCGCATATCCATGAAAAAAATGGTGGGCTCCAGATCCGATCCCAGATGCTCCTTGGCAATCACCGATTCCTTGATGGCATACATGCAGCAGACCGATGAGCAGTATTCATTGTCGCAGCGGTTCAAATCGCGTGATCCCACGCACTGGAGCCATGCGATTTTCTTGGGTTCTTTTCCATCCGAGAGACGATGGATATGACCCCCGAAAGGCCCTCCGGCAGACAGAATCCGCTCAAATTCCATGCTGGTCACCACATTGGGGAATTTGGCATGCTGATAATTGTCAAACCTGTCCGGATTAAAAGGGGTAAACCCCGCGGTCAGGATGACCGAACCCACATTGAGCGTAATGTCCTTTTCAACGTCATCAAATTTAATGGCGTTTGTCGGACAGAATTTTTCACAGGCCCGGCATTTGCCTTTCTTGAAATAAATACACCGGTTTTTATCAATGGCATACTTCAGCGGCACAGCCTGGGCATAGGGAACGTAAATGGCTTTTCGCTTGGCCAGTCCTTCATTGAATGGGTCCGTGGTTTTTGCGGGACATTTTTCCGCGCAGGTTCCGCAGGCAATGCATTTTTCCATATCCACAAAACGGGGAGATTGTTTGAGGGTAACGGTAAAATCGCCGGATTCGCCGGAAATGGAAGTGACTTTGGAAAGGGTGAGAAGTTCGATGTTCATGTGCCGGCCGACCTCGACCAGTTTTGGGGAAATAATTCACATGGAACAGTCGTTGGTGGGAAAAGTCTTATCCAGCTGGGCCATGGCGCCGCCGATGGCCGGGCTTTCTTCAACCAGGTAAACATAGTATCCGGATTCAGCCAAATCCAGCGCCGACTGCATACCCGTGATACCACCGCCCACAACCAAAACAGATCCTACCGGAGTTTTGATGCTCATATTTGTCTTCCTGTTTTTTTCGATAATTTAAGGGGGTTCACAACTCAAACAATCCATAATGGATGGATTCGTCACAGTAAATTCACCCATCTGTCATGTCATGATGCTGCCGGAAAAAAACAATCTTGAACCAACTTTTTTGCTTGAATTATAACCTTTGCCAAATAATCCAATACGTGTCAAGGAAATTATCATCCAGAAAGCGGAATAATCCAGGAAGATGCCGTCGAATGTTTTGCCGGATACTTTATCTGTACCTATTTATCTTTCAAATCCGCAAGATAGTGAAAAACGGTGTAAGTGATCGATCCCTTTTGCTGAATTTCATAGCAATTCAATGATAATTGAAGATATTCGGCATTTGATGAATCCGGCTGCATTGTTCACAACTTGTTTATAACCGGAGATCATCTTAAAATCTTTGACAAAAAAATCGGGTTTTGAATGAGCTGTATTTCTGGATAGTTGTTCATCGCAAATTTGATATATAACCAATATTTCGAACAGATACAATGTGTGCGCAATTTTATTACCAGCCCTTCCAAACTCGGATTCATCCCGTTTGACTCTTTCCGGGCGCTTATATAAAACGGACGCACTCGAACGGAAGCCATCGGGTTGATCTGTTGGCCACCGTGAGACAGATCCTGAATATGTCAGCATCATTTCACATATACCCTTGGTTTCCGCAGGCATTTTTTGTGGTCAACAGGCTGTGGTCTTTTTTTCAGTTTTTCGCAGATTATCGATTCACACTGATTCGCAACCCACAACTTACTCCGAACTGGTGATACCATTATGGAATCAATCTGGAACAGAACAAAGGACGTTATTAAAACCCGCATACCCGGACACAGTTTCCGTATGTGGATTGAGCCGGTTGAATTTATGAACGAGAATAATGGCGTTGTGGTGCTTTCCTGCCCGAACCCGTTTTCAAAGAAACGGGTACTTGAGGTTTACGGCGATCTAATCCAGTCAGAGATGCAGAAAATTTCGGGCAAATCCTGTCAGATTGATTTTGAAATATCCGAAAAACAACATGCCCTTCACA
>CAWJRD010000028.1:0-105730 GCA_963845015.1 uncultured delta proteobacterium | reverse complement strand
GGGTTCCGGCTATGTAGGCATTTATGCGACTATTTTTCCGACCCGCATGTTGTAAAAACAAGCTGTTACCCCATGGAGCCCTCCGTTTTTGCTCAAAAGCTGTAGGCACACGACTATATATTTTTATCTTTACTTGTGTTAAGATACATGATATCAAGGTAAGCAATCATGTATCTGCGAACTACCAAAAGAAAAAATAGGGACGGATCGGTTGTCGAGTACTTCCAGCTGGCCCATAATGAACGGGATCCCGAAAGTAAAAAGCCGGTAGCCCATATCATTCACAGCTTCGGCCGGGCCGATCAGCTTGACCGGGATGACCTGGTCCGGCTCTGCAGGTCCATTGCACGGGTATGCGGCCTGGAGATCAGCGATCTGTCAGACGATACTCAAATAAAAGCAACTGCTGCTGGGACGGATCTTCCGGGTGATTTAAAACTCTTACAAACCTTGGGCTTCGGGTGCGTGATGGTGATTGAAGCCCTGTGGGAAAGACTTGGCATCGGCAAAACCATCAGGGATCTTTGTAAGGCCAATCGGCTTGATGTCGCCTACGAGCGGGCCTTGCTGGCCATGACCGCCAACCGGCTTTGCGAGCCTGAATCCAAATTGGGCGTATGGGACAGGTGGCTGTCGAAAGTGTACATGCCTTCCTGTAGCGGTCTGAAGCTGGACAATATGTATGATGCGATGGATGTGCTTTACCATAACGCCGCCGGCATCGAACGGAGTATCTTTTTCCACACGGCCGATCTTCTCAATTTACAGGTTGATTTGATTTTTTACGATACCACCACGGCCTCCTTTTCAATTGACCAGGAAGATGAAGCGGGTCTGCGCAGATTCGGAAGAGCCAAAGAAGGCAACTGGGGGCCGCAGGTTGTTGTCGCACTTGCGGTAACCCGTGAGGGGCTGCCGGTAAGATGCTGGGTTTTTCCGGGCAATACCACAGATGTTGATACCGTGGAGCGGGTCCGAAAGGACTTAAGGGGCTGGAAACTGGGACGCGCCCTGTTTGTGGCCGATGCCGGGATGAATTCACAGGACAATCAGCAAGAACTCAGCCGGGCGTGCGGCAAGTACCTGCTTGCCAGCCGGATGGCCAGCGTTGGCGAAATCCGGGACACCGTTCTTTCAAAGCGCGGCAGATATACGGTGTTTACGGAAAATCTTCATGCCAAGGAGGTTATCATCGGCGACGGGGAATGCCGCAAGCGTTACATCCTTTGCTATAATCCCAAAGAGGCCGACAGGCAGAAAAAGCACCGAAGCCTGGCCGTTGAAGTTCTTGAGAAGGAGCTTGCCAGGCATTCCGATAAAAAAGCCACGGCGCAATGGGCAATTGAGCTTCTGGCCTCAAAGCGCTACAAGCGATATCTATCGATAACCGATGACAACCAGGTTCGCATCGATTATGACAAGATCCGCAAGGCGGAGAAATACGACGGCAAATGGGTGCTGGAAACCAACGATGATACCATCAGCCTTAAGGACGCTGCCTGTGGCTACAAAGGATTGATGATTATAGAAAGATGTTTTCGCTCGTTGAAGCGTACGCAGATCAAAATGAGCCCCATGTACCACTGGCTGCCCAGACGCATCGAGACGCATGTCCGGATCTGTGTGTTGGCGCTTCTGATTGAACGCGTTGCAGAGCTTGCATGCCAGAAACCATGGCATCAGATCAGCACGATACTGGAAGGGTTGCAGGCCTCGGAATTTGTGACACCGACCCATCGATTTTTTAAATTAAATGAGGCCACCGAGCCCCTTAAAGATACCCTTAAAATGCTTGGAATCCCTTTGCCGGCGGGGGTTTTGGGCCTTCGGCCCCTCTCTGAGGAGTAGTAAATTCTGTAGACACACGACTGTTTTTTGTGATCGCTGCAGATCCCCGCGTGAAGCGGCTTAGCGCGGAATCGTGTGCTTCATTAGCCGAAACCCAAGTTCCAGTACATGGACGCTTCCAAGGCTTTCAGCAGGCGGGTTACATCAGCGGCTGTCTGCCGCGATACAGACGTTTATTGATATCCTGGATAATGGGCAAACATGCCCAGATGCCCTCCACAACATAATGGGCGCCGGCTTCCCGCATGGCGTGTTTCGATTTCAGACAACCGGGTTTTCAGGATTTCAGGGTCCATTCGCTCCGTTTCATCCTGTGACAACCCCAGTGAATTGCCGGATTTGGTAAGCCCGATGGTCCACATCCCGGCGTTCAGGCCTTCCTCGATGTCACTGATGGTGTCCCCGATTTTCACCATGGCCTCCATGGGATAAATCTGCAATTGAATCGCATTCTGAAAACACATCCACGGATAGGGGCGTCCGGCCGGCGTATCCGAAGAGCAGACGATGGCATCCGGCTGGTAACCTTTCTGATGTGCTGCCGGTACCAGTATTTCCATCATCGGCCGGGTATAACCGGTGGACGAGCCGATCCGGATGCCGCTTTTCCGAAGTACGTCAACTGTTTCCAACAGCCCATGAATCGGGTCGCAGATAGCGGGCAATCGCGGAAACCATCATGGGCTCGGTTTCCGCATACAAGGCTTCAACATCCGCCTCGTCAGGCAATTGGCCGAATTTTTCCCGCCATCTGGCGGACACCGTGGGAAGCCGGCACAAACTGCGGATGTGATCCTTTTTCATCAGGCCCATGAACTGTCTGACTTCGGCAACGGAAATATCGATGCCGAATAAATGGAAACTTTCCCTGAAAACCTCAACCGGTCCCATGCAGCCAAAGTCAACGGCTGTTCCGGCCCAATCCAGCACCACGCCCTGAACCGGTCCGGTGTAGGCGGTTTTTCGAATAAATGAAGACATGTCTTTTTCCGGTAATGTCCCCATATCATTGACATAGCGCTGGGTAGGCCAGCAGTTCAGAAAACGTCCATTGATGATCCGCCACATTTGCTGCCATAGCTGGGGTCTTGGGCCGGAAGATCCGATCTTTGCCGCGGCTGAGCGTTTCGTGGGGCCGGATCAAATTGTAGCAGGCCACGCAGATGGCAAACTTGGCCTTCAACCAGCGCATCGAACGGGCAACGGTCGGAGCCTTGCGCGCCAGATGGGCGTCCCATAGTCGCCAGTCCAGATTGGAACGTTCGATATAAGCGGTGTTGATCGTCTGGCTGGGCGACTTCTCCAATCGCGCCAGAACCTGCTTCTCGCTTCCGTGGACCACCTTACGTTCGACCTTGATCACCTGCGCACCCTGGCGCGTCTTGTGAACCGTGGCGTAATCCAGATCCGCATCAATGACCCGCTCTGGATTCCGGGGCCGCCCGGGTTTGCCCGTCGGCGCTGGCGGGACCAGTTTGTGAAACAGCTCGCCCAGGACCGTGCCGTAATGGGGCAGTTCATCCGAGACAAACAGGGGCTTGCCTTGACTGCGGACAGTCAAATCCTTCAGCATCCGCCGGGCATCATCCAATTCGCGCCCGCCAATCCAGAACGTAATCAACAGGCGCGTGGGGGCATCGATAGCCGTCCAGATCCACGTCCGCCCGTACTGGCGTTCGAGGTCTTCGGCGCTGCCAGAACTTTTCTTTTTTTTACAAAGGTCCACAGCTCGTCGAGCTGCGCCTCGGTCAGTTTCAAGGAAGTCAGCAGGCCGGAGAGCACGTGGGCGCAATGCTCGCCGGCCCGCAGGATCACCCGGTTGACCGTGTCCTTGTCCAGCTCCAGCAGGCGTGCGGTGGCTCGCACGCCAACTCCCTCGGCCGCGTGGTGGATGATCTGTCGGATCGTCTCGGCCGGCAGATGCAGGCCAAACAGTGCGCTGGCATGGGTGGAAGCAAAGCGCTTGCCGCAGGTGCGGCAGTAAAGCAGATCGCGGCTTTTGTCCTTGCCATACTTGCCGCGAACGGCAATGTTACCCTGACAGCGCAGGCCGTAATCCTTGCATTGTTCGTTGGGACAGAAACATTGCTCAAGCTCGCTCATCGATTGCCTCCGGAATAAAATGAATTCGACTGTCGGCAATCATAAGCAAGCCGGATCCATTTGTCAACTATTTGGGGACATCACCAAAAGTTGGTTAGATGAAAAAAATGCAATGACTTGCGCCCTGTCGGAATTCATTCAGTTTGGGCTTATAATGAAGAGAGTAAGTGGGCTGTGCTTATAACTACCGCCCTGATCCTACCCTATGGGGGTTAACTGTCGGGAGAGAGGAAGAGACAATGATGCCATTTGAGAAATGTCCAGTATGCGGCAGTGAGATGATCGCAAAGGTGAAGTGGACCACACCATAGGGAAAACGGTGAACAAGGTATCGCCGGATGCCGCGGTCTTCGTCGCCAAACGGCCAGATCATGGGCGATTCGCGCACCTTCTCAATAGATCTGTCCACCTCGACGAGGAATTCTGTCCCAAGGGCCTCTGCACGTTCTTCGTACCACGCGCGCCCGGTCCATTTCCGGTTGCCGGAGTGCTTTGTCCAGTATCTCATCCGCGATTGCTGTAGTCATGTACGATTCCTCCATTTCCTATCCTCTGATTCTTCAAAACGGTGTGGGCCTGTGTAGCGTGGATTCATCTTTCGGGCTCCTCGCTATTTTGCATGGGCGACCTACCCGAAATAACGAGGAACCAGATTTAAAATGTCAACCATACTTGCTCCATCCTTGAGCAGACCTTTGGGCATCATCCAGCAATTACGGAACATCGCCTCCCATAGTATAATTTACATGACATTCGCCACATCGGCCGTGACATCAGGCGCGTACTTCTTGAAATTTTCCTTGAACATTCCCACAAGACGGGCTGCCGTCTCATCATACTTCTTCTTGTCATCCCACGTATTACGGGGGTTGAGCACCTCGCCGGGCACTCCGGCGCAGCTTGTTGGGATATCCAGCCCGAAGAAGGCGTCCTTTTCAAAGACACCGGCATTCAGTGTGCCGTTCAAGGCGGAATTGACCAGGGCGCGGGAATACGCAATCTTCATCCGGGACCCAACCCCATAGGAACCACCGCTCCAACCGGTATTCACCAGCCAGCAGGTTACCTTGTGCCTGGCGATCTTGTTGCGCAGCAGCTCGCCATACACAGTCGGATCAAGCGGCATGAAAGGGCCGCCAAAACAGGTGGAAAAGGTGGCCGACGGCTCGGTTACACCGGCCTCTGTTCCGGCCACCTTGGCGGTATAACCGGAGAGAAAGTGAAACATGGCCTGTTCAGGCGTCAGGCGGGCTATCGGAGGCAATACGCCGAAAGCATCGCAGGTAAGCATGATAATATTGGCGGGGTGACCGCCACAGCCGCTTTTTATGATGTTGGGGATGTGGGTCAGCGGGTAGGAGGCGCGGGTATTTTCGGTAAAGGAGTCATCAGCCAGGTCAACCCGGCGGGTATGGGTATCAATTGCCACATTTTCCAGAACAGTACCGAAGCGGCGGGTAGTCTCATAAATCTCCGGCTCGGCTTCTTTGGAGAGATTGATGATCTTGGCATAGCAACCGCCTTCGAAGTTGAAGACCCCCTTGTCATCCCAACCATGCTCGTCGTCGCCGATCAGAGAGCGATTCGGATCAGCGGAGAGGGTCGTTTTCCCGGTACCGGACAGGCCGAAGAAAATGGCGGTGTCACCCTTTGGCCCGACATTGACGGAGCAGTGCATGGTCATGATCTTCTTTTCTACCGGCAGCAGATAGTTGAGAGTGGTAAAGACCGCTTTCTTGATTTCTCCGGCATAGCTGGTGCCGCCGATGATAATCATTTTGCGGGCAAAATGGATGATGATGAAGGCTTCGGAGTTGGTGCCGTCCATGGAGGGGACGGCGTGGAAGTCCGGCATCGTGATGAGGGTGAATTGGCGCGTGTGGTTTTCCAGTTCCGCCTGCGATGCCTGAACGAACATGTTGCGGGCGAAGAGAGAATGCCATGCTTTTTCGGTAATGACACGGATCGGTAGGCGGTGATCATTGTCTGCGCAGGCAAAGCAGTCCTGCACGAACAGGTCGCGGCCCTGCATATAGGCGCACATCCGCTTGTAGAGCGCATCAAACTTTGCCGGATCGAAGGGCTGATTGACCTTGCCCCAGGCGACGTTGTTGTGGCAGGTCGGCTCGTCGACTATGAATTTCTCGTTGGCAGCCCGTCCGGTATAGTGTCCGGTTTTGACCGCAACAGCTCCCAAATGGGAAATCAAGCCTTCGCCGCGTTTCACGATTTGCTCATAGAGTACCGATGTCGGCGGTGTCCAGTAAATAAGGTTGGCATTGTTGATTCCATCTGCTTCAAGTCCCGTACCTCTGGTGATATCATTCAGTTTCATTATCCTATTCTCCCTGTTAATGGAATTCTGCCTTCCTGAAAGGCATGCATATTAATCTGGATTCTGCAGTTGATCCGGAAGAAAGCGCCGGGGGCTTGAATTGCTTCAGTAGATTTTTCATGTCGTTCCTCCTTCAATTTCTCAATCGTTCAGGCTGCGATGCACCGGTTCCGGCTTTGGTCATGAGTATCTGCCAGACCTGGATGTTCCGGGCGCGGAAAGCCCCGGCGCAGGAGAGCAGATAATACTCCCACATGCGTTTGAAACGGGTATCGTATTTCTTTCGCAATCTGGCCCAGGCTTTCTGGAACTTTTCATTCCAGGCCATCAGGGTTTTGTCATAGTGGTGTCCGAGATTATGCCAGTCTTCGATGACAAAAAGCCCCTCAACGGCTTGGGCGATTTGTGCGACGCTTGGCAGCATGCCATTGGGGAAGATGTAGCGGTTGATCCAGGGATCTAAATTGACCTGGGACCGGCTGCTTCCAATGGTATGCAGCAAAAAAATGCCGGTATCATGGAGGCAGCGATGGACCGTTTTTATGAAGGTGCGATAATTTTTCCGGCCCACATGTTCGAACATGCCCACAGAGACAATTTTATCAAATGACCCTCGAATGGCGCGGTAGTCGCAGTCCAGAAAGCGCACCGGTAAATCCGTGCAAGCATTCTGTGCAAAATAAAGCTGTTCCCGTGAGATATTCACGGCGGTTACCGAAGAACCATGGTGTTCGGCAATATATCTGGATAATCCGCCCCACCCGCAGCCAATATCCAGCACATGATCCCGGCCGTTAATATCGAGTTTTCGGCAAATGAGGTCGAGCTTTTTACGCTGGGCCTGCTCCAGATCATCCGTTCCTTCAAAATATCCGCAACTGTACTGATTGTATGAATCCAGAAATGAAAGAAACAGATCGTTGTCAAGGTCGTAATGTCGGTCGGCGATAATCCGCGAACGTGACTTTGACTGAAGGTTAAAAACGATTGCGGGCAGAAAACGCAGCAGATATCGCAAACCGCTTGCGACCTTTTCTTCGATATTGCTTTTCAGAAGACGGCAGAAAAATTCATCCAGTTGCCCGCAGTCCCACCAGCCGTCCATGTAGGCTTCCCCGAGGCCCAGATTTCTGTCCCGGAGGATCCGGTCGTACAAACTTTCGTTATGAACCTGAATATCCCAGGGGCTGGGGCCGTTGACCGTCACACCGGCCTGGGCAAAAAGTTGTTGTATGATTGTAGCAGACACGGTTTTTCCTCCTTTCGCCAGGAATCACTCGGGAGCTTGAATGGACGCCTCCCTGAAAGCTGACAAACGGAAATCTTCCGTACACTCTGGAATCAGACAGAATGTGTTCAGCAGACTGCCGTCGATATCATTGCCGAACAAGGGCATTTTTCGGAATCCTTGGTCTGATTTGAACCGGAATGGGTGGCCAGTTTTGCCCGGAATCTCCACCCATAAACAGCCATCCTCATGAAGGATGGTGAAATTATAAGAAATTGAATTTTTGCAAGCTTGAAAATGAAGAGCTATATATTTCTGGTTCGGATTACCAACATAGGTCGATCGATTTTTTGCATGATACCTGCTGCCACACTTCCGTAAAATACCCGGGATAGCCCGCTCCGGCCGTGACTGGCTATAGCGATCAGATCCGCATTTTCCCTCTGGGCAACAGAGAGGATGGTTTCCACCGCCCCTCCCTGTTCTACAAAAATACCGGTTTTAATTCCTTTTTTTTGAAAACCTTCCTGAATTCTTGCCAGGTAAGCGCTGATTTCTTCCTTTTTTCGTTTAAAATCTACCATGTATTCATGGATGACATCTGTCTGAATGGTGGTTTCATAAAATGAAGGATTTACGAATTGAAGCGGCGGTTCCACAACCTGAAGAAAAAACACTCTCGACTTGAACTGCAGGGCCAGGCTTTCAACATGGGGAAGAATGTTCTCGGCTCTGGGGGAACCGTCCAATGGAACCAACAATGTTTGATACATGGGATATCTCCTCGTTTTCGGGTTTTGAATTTCTAATGGAATGCCGGTTGACTCAGCACGTCGGCAATCGCCGTTTGTCGCATCGTTTCCATGTTTTCCAGTCTTTCTTGATATGAACCGTCGTTTATGGCCCGAATGACCACCGCAGAACCGGGATAAAATTCCATTTCTGACATACCGCCCGGCATTCCACCCGGTGGCATGGCGGGTTCTTTTTTCTTCTCCGGCTTTTCGGCGATCATGGCTTCGGTGGTAAGCATCAGTCCGGACACCGAGGCTGCGTTCTGAATGGCATAGCGCACCACCTTGGTGGGATCGATGACGCCGGCGGCCAGCAGATTTTCATACACCTCGGTTTGGGCGTTGAATCCAAAATCGTCCTTGCCCTCCAGAACCTTATTGAGTACCACGGAACCCTCATGGCCGGCGTTCTCGGCGATTTGTTTCAATGGTTCGGTCAGGGCGCGTTTCAAGATGGCGATGCCGCTTTTCTCCTCACCCGTGGCCTTGATGTCCTCCAAGGCATTCACGCACCGCACCAGGGCCACGCCGCCGCCGGGCACAACGCCTTCCTCCACGGCTGCCCGGGTAGCGTTCAAGGCGTCCTCCATGCGGGCTTTTTTCTCCTTCATTGCGGTTTCGGAGGCTGCCCCGATGTTGATGACAGCCACGCCGCCGATGATCTTGGCCAAGCGCTCCTGCAGCTTCTCGCGGTCATAGTCGGTGGTGGTCTCCTCGATCTGGGCGCGGTGTCCGATGATGATGCCCCCTGTGGTCTTCTGTTTCCATGCGCTTTACGATCACTCTGTCATTCAACGGTTTGATTTTCATTTCAATTCCTCCAATTACGGTTTGAATTGCCTATGTTGTTATTCCAAACTGCCGTTTGCAAATAATCCGAGAAGGCTGCTCGGCAAGCGGCTTTTCGCATGGACAAAACCATCATATCCAATCAACACCTCATCTCATCTAAGCGCTGGACGGAGATTTGAGAGGCACAAATCCACCAAATCGGCAATCGACGCGGTGCCGAACTAATCCTGCCGGTAGCAAATCGTTTTGTCTGGGGGAATCTCCCAGTCGGGTGCTTTCCCATTTTGTCTTTCAGCAGCGTCGATGTGGAATTTATGTTTTTCAGGTTTGCCGGAAGGATTCCCTGAAATAGGGATTTTGATCAGTATCTTTGTGCCTTTCATCGGTTGAGACTGAATAGTCATCTGACCCTCAAGGAGATTGACCCTTTCCTGCATGCCGTGAATACCCATCCGTTTTGAAGCGGCGGATAAAAGCGCCTGCGCATTTACATCAAAGCCCCTGCCATTGTCCTCGATGCGAAGGATAATGTTCGGGGATGATCCCATCAGGATGATTGTTGCATGGTCGGCGTCGGCATGTTTGCGGATATTACTCAAGGCCTCCTGAATCAGCCGGTAAATATGGAGTTCCGTTTTTCTTGGCAGGTCGATTGCTGACATGCCGGTCGATTGAAAATCAACTTTTACATTCCCGTTCTCTGAAGCCTCCTCGCAATAGATTTGAAGGGCCTTCACCAGTCCCATTTCATCCAGGCCGGGAAGACGCAGGTCGTAGGCAAGATTTTTGATATCCTTGATGGCCTGAGAAAGCAGGCCGGATGATACCGTTAGCTTCTCTTGAACCTCCGGGGATATCAATGATGGATCGTTATAAATCTCATCAATGTTGATTTTCATCGCGGAGAGGTTCTGGGCAATACTTTCATGCAGTTCATAGGAGATCACATGGCGCTCGTTTTCCTGCGACTGTATCAAAAGATGATACAGTTGGTGGATTTTTTCATCGGCCTGTTTGCGCTTGGTGATGTCTTTTTGAAATGCAACCATTCGTCCGCCATCCACGCGCTTCCATTGGACACTTACCTCCACATCCAGAAAGCTGCCATCCTTGCGGCGGTGACAGGTCTCAAAGCGGTCTTCGCCCTGTGCCTCGATTATTTTCATATGGGCGGCAACGGCAGCGGACGGCTCAACCGCCTCCAGATCCGAAATGCTCATGGCAAGCAGCTCCGCTTTGCTGTAGCCGCTCATCCGGCAGTAGGCATCATTGACTTCCAGGATGTGTCCCTGCATATCCGTAATCCAGAATCCGTCCATTGCCGTCTGCAGGATTGTTCTGAGACTTTCTTCGCTCTTTCGAAGCGTTTCCACCGCCAGTTTTTGTTCGGTGATATCGTTTATCACAACGCGGCACATCAAGTTGCCGTTGGCATTCCGCACGGCAGTGGCCGTCAGATGCGCCCAAAACGGCGTTCCGTCGCTTTTCACCATCCGCAGATCGCACGCCTGAGGCGCGCTGGCCTCAACGAGCTGTTTACGATGGAAATAGTAGATATCCTGGTCTTCCTTGTGGATAAACCGGGAGATCGGCTGCCTTATCAGTGCCTCCCGGGTGATGCCAAGAAGCTTTGCTGCGGTGATGTTGCTCTCCAGGATCAGCCCCTTTTCGGAGAGGGTGCAATAGCCCACCGGCGCCAGGTCATAGAGGTCGAAATAACGCGTTCGAGCCGCCTCCAGTTCCAACTGCGCCCGGAGCAGCTCCTCGTTCTGTATCTCCAATTCAATCTGGGCCACCTGAAGTTCCTGGATAGCACGCTGCGCTTCGGATGGCGGGCTCTCGAAGTTTTCCGGCGACAGGGACAGTCTCGCCTGGGCGATCCCTCTGGCCTGTCTGTACAATCCGGCTGCTCCTTCAAGTCGATTATCCCTGCTTTTCATTGATAGTCTCCTTTTACTGGCGTCTATCGGATGCCGATAGTTGCGTCATCCGATAGAATATGCATACAGAGGACACACCCAATGCAGTCATCAGAAGTGGAAGGAACATGGTTCATCCCGATGAAAATGGGGGGAATCCGGAACGATTTGCGTGATAACCGGTGGACCCGGCGGTATATTTCCCCGAGAGCGGGAAACAAAATTTTCTTCAGGATTCCGGTTGTAAAGTTCTCCATTCGGAGAATTATTCCTGGAATCGGCTGGTTTTATTGACATTCGGGTCTCTTCGCTTTTCAGCCTGGAGCTTTCTTGGCACATAACCAGTTTCCTTTGCTGATACAAGCCAGTGGTTTTGGGCTGTAAACAAGTAGGTGGCAACATCGATTAAAAAACGCGATAGAAATAAATTAAGTAAAGAAAGGCATTCATGTTTTCACAAGAATGCCTTTAAATTTGAATGGGAATCCGGTCAGCCAAGACTGATAGCTTAACCCAATATGAACGGTTTGATGTTCGGGGCTTCATTTCAAAGCATTATGATCGGTCTGCAAAGCATTCTTATAACTGGTGACATTGGCTGCGGCAGGGCCTTTGGCGCCTTGGACCACATCAAATTCTACACGATCACCTATAGAAAGTGATTTGAATCCGGTTCCATTAATGCCCGAGTGATGGACATAGACATCCTTTCCGTTTTCTTGCTCAATGAATCCAAAACCCTTTCTGTCGTTAAACCATTTAACAATGCCATTAGCCATGGTGTTTTTCTCCATTCAATCCAAACTATTCGTTCTTGATCTCAATTTGTTTCGGCTTTTGTTCTTCAGGTTTGGGAATTTCAATTTGCAGGACCCCATTTTTAAAGACAGCCTTGATATTTTCCGGAGCTATTGCTGAAGGCAGCGTAAAAGACCGTTGAAATGATCCAAAAATCCTTTCCTTTCTGAAGTAACTGTCTTCATTTACTTCTTTTACTTCAGCCCGTTCCCCTTTAATGGTCAAGATGTTTTCCTTGACTTCAATGGAGACATCTTCTTTTTTAACCCCGGGAAGTTCCGCGTGGATGATAATCGCATTATCTTTGTCGTAGATATCCACAACAGGTTTCCATGCGCTTACAGCAAAATCTTCTTCCGCTAACGAACGGGGGAAAGCATCGTGAAACAGCCGATTGATGCTGTCCTGCAAACTGGCTACGGCGCCATAAGGTTGCCATTTGACGAGTGCCATAATTTCACCTCCGATGATAGCTGTTTTTGATGAAGCCAATGCATACACACTGGCCGGATTAATATTTTGTTTTATGCATTCTTCTGCCTGATTTCGACTTGGAATATATTCAGCTTTTGTTCTTACAAGATAACCTTGACAATGTTGTTTTGGGTTCCAAAACAGTTCGGACAGACCCTTAAATTTTCAGGATCTTGAATCCACTGCCCGTCCACCCAAAACTTGTACTCCATGTCTCCAGGAGGAAGCTTCTTGGTCTTTGTCCAGGTTCCGTTTCCATCTCTTTGCATCGGATCTGCGTCGGGATTCCAGTTATTGAATTCTCCAACCAGAGAAACCTGCTTTGCCTCACCAGCTTTAAATGAAAATTGGATGTCTTTGATTTTCTGTTTCGAACTATTTTTTTGCATATTGATCCTCCTTTACTGACGCCAGTTGAGTTTACGCTGCAACATACACTGGGCGGCATCTATCGAAAAAAGAGAGATAAAAATCTGAAAACAATCATACACATTCCAAATCAAATATTAATTATTCTGAGCTTTTTAATGATTATTGTCCATAGAGGAAGGGCTTCATTTTATCTGGGGGAATTCCTCAGTCGGGAGATTCACCCATTTATTTGTGGGAGATTCAGTGCGGGATTTATGACTTTTAGGTTTGACTGGATGTTTCACTAAATTGGAATTTTGATAAGTATCCGGGTGCCTTTCATCGGTTGAGACTGAATTGTCATCTGGCCCTGGAGCAGGTTGACCCTTTCCTGCATGCTGAGAATGCCCATCCGTTTTGTGGCGGCCGATTTAAGCTCCTGCGCCTTTACATCAAAACCCCTGCCGTTGTCCTCGATGCGCAGGATAATATTCGGGGAAGATCCCAGAAGCCGGATGGTCGCATGGTCGGCGTCCGCATGTTTGCGGATATTGCTCAAGGCTTCCTGAATCAGCCGGTAAATATGGATTTCCATGTTTTTGTCCATGTCTATTACAGTCATGCCGGCCGATTGAAAATCAACTTTCAGCTTTCCCTTTTCGGAAGCTTCTTCGCAGTAGATTTCAAGAGCCTTCACCAGTCCCATTTCATCCAGGCCCGGAAGACGCAAGTCGTAGGCAAGATTTCTGACAGCGGCAATGGTCTGCATCAGCAGACCGGTAGAAGCAGCCAGTTTCTCCCGAAGCTCCGGGGATGTCATTGCTGGATCGTTATAAATCATATCCGAGTTGATTTTCAGCACGGAAAGGTTCTGGGCGATACAGTCATGGAGCTCACAGGAGATCAGAAACCGTTCTTTTTCCTGGCCTGAAGCATCAGATGAGAAAGCTCTTGGATCTTGTCCTCGGCTTTTTTTCGCTCGGTGATATCGAGGATCGCGCCGACGATGCCGGTGGCTGAGCCTTGTGCGTCGATGAGTGATGCTTTGTAGAAGATCACGTCATGCATGGCGCCGTGCGCGTCTTTTACCTGTGAATCGTATATCTGGACGCCTGGCTTTTCGAACAGTTCGAGGTCCTTGTCGTAATAGCGTTTCGCAAGTTCAGGAGTGGTTATATCAAATGTGCTCCTGCCGATCAGTTGTTCCTTGCTTTTCCCGAAGAAGGTCTCGAAAGCCTTGTTGAACCCCAGATATCGCCCCTCCCTGTCCTTGTAGAAAACCGGGATCGGGATTGTTTCCAGCAGCATGTTCAGAAATGCCTCGCTCTTGCGAATGGTATCCTCGGCCTTCCTGCGCTCGGTGATGTTTCGAAAGCAGATGACCGCTCCGACAATCCTTCCTTTATCGATGATTGGCCGGCTGGAATACGATACCGGAATGACGCTTCCGTCCTTGCGGTAAAAGAACGCATCACTGCCCCGATGGACCGTGCCATCTTTGCAGGCCAAATAAATCGGGCATTCATGATTCGGATAGGGCTGTCCGTCCGGTTTGGTATGGTGTGTGAGGGCATGCAGGTTCTTGCCGATCAGCTCTCCGGTCTTATACCCCAGAATTTTACTGGCTGCCGGATTGGCAAACGTCGTATTCCCATCAATGTCCACGCCGCAGATCCCTTCCCCCACGGACGACAGCAACAGCCGGTTCTGGCCGCTGACCTTCATCACAACGCGCTGCCTGCCATGAAGAAGCATCAAGGCACCCAGCAACGCGATTATCAATGACGTGATTGCTACCAGCCATTTCCAGTGTTCCCGGCAAATATCCTGCCAGCTCATTTGGCCGAAGTGTTCATACGGCGGCATCCGCAGCTCGCGCAGGCAGTCGTGGACGCTGGTGTAGTTGAGGCAGACGCCCCAGCCCCCGCTTCTTGCGGCGATGGCGGCAGGCGAATCGGCGGGCATGCTCAGCAGCACCACGGTCACCTCGCGCGAGAGGTCCTCGGTAGTATCGGAAAGCCTTGCAAACGGCCATTCGGGATAGAGGCGGGTGCTGAGCAGGTAGGGGAAGGTGGTCCGAGACCCAGGCGCGGCATCGGCGGGAATGACCCGGATCGCATCCATCCTGATTTCACCGTCCGCGGCCATGCGCTCAAGGGTGTCGGTGCGCACGGTGCCGATATCCGCCTCGCCGGAGAGAACCGCACGGACCACTGCGGTATGGGAGTCCAGAAAGAACAGCCGGGCGCAGTCCCGCCCGGGGTCAATGCCTGCGGCCCTGAATTCACGCAAAGCCATGTGCCATCCGCCAAATGAAGTCTCATCGGCGGCCGCAAGGCGCTGGCCGCGGGCATCGCGCAAGTTTTTAAGATCGCTGCGACCGGCCCGGCAGAAGATGACGCCGCCAAATTCCGATACGATCTGCGTCCCCACCAGATTGCGCAGGGTCATGATCCGCGTAACGCCGTACTTTACTTCCAGATCCACATAGATTGCCGGATTGCAGATCAGAAAATCAATTGACTTGTCCTTGACGGCCGATTCGATATCGTCGAAAGGCAGCGGCACCAGATCGAAATGGCGGCCGGGCAGCGCCTTGTCCAGATAGGCCATCGTGGGCTGCCACATTTCCCTGCAGATATCCATGCCTTTGTGCGCCAGAACACCGATACGGATTGACCTGGAAGCTCGTTCGAACAAGCTTTGCGGGAATTGGGATGTTGATGGAATTGCTGAGAGTCGGCGATTTGTTCGTTGTGCCGTTCTGCGGTGTGCCTTTTCGGTTGCCGTTGACATCTGGAATCGCGGGTGCAATCTCCTCGGCCATGGCAGTACGGGTCCCCATATCCCATTTCCAGGTACGGCCGTCGATACCAATATTAAACGTTGCAATCATTGCGGCGAATATGACCAGTAGTAATGCAGCAATCAAACTTGAACCTTTTATGCAAAGAATTTTAGCTGCTTGATGATCACTCATATGAAAGTCTCTTCCTTTGTTTTTAAATTCTCACTGCCTAAAGATTCAGTCGTTGTCTGGTTCGAAATAGGGATTGAGTTTTCTTATATGATTCTTGCAGAAAAGGTTGTCTGTTCGGGTTCTCGATCGATTTTGCCATCAAAGATTTGTCATGGCCGGATAGAAGAAGTATTGAACAACTACAGGACCATTGTGTCGGCCTTCCGTTCGGTTGTCGCAATAGCGTATATCCGCCCAGTTTCATCCAACAAATGCATTGTGGTTATCCAGACATCGATGACAGAGTCATCTTTGGTGATCCGCTGAGAAAGATAAGGCTCCGGCACCTTTCCCTGATCAGACTGTTTGATAACGGACAGAGCTTCTTTCATAATTTTCTCCGGCACCCGGACCCTGGAGTTCATTGCCAGTGCTTCGGTTTCGCTCCAGCCGAATAACCTTGTTGCTCCCTGGTTCCAGGCCAGGATGCGGCCATTCAGATCCTGCACAGTGATTGCAATATTTGCATCACGAGAAACTACGGAAAGATTGAACAGCTCGTTGACCTTGAGCAGCATCTCATTTGCCTGCTTGATTTCGGTGATGTCAACAAAGGTGATCACCGCGCCTTCGATCACATTGTCGAGTGTGCGGTAGGGCTGAATGTGCATCTTGTACCACTTGCCGTGCGTTGTCTGAACATCCACTTTTTTGGGAAACAGCGTGTTCAGCACCTCCTGCGTGTCCACCTCCAGGCGGTTGTAGCCAACCAGATTGGATACAATATGGCCAACGGGGCGTCCTATGTCGCTCAGGATCAGATTGATGAACGTGCTGGCGGCGGGGGTGAATCGCATGATGTGTAGCGTTTGATCCACAAAAATGGTGCCGATGCCGGTGCCGGCCAGAAGATTGTTCATGTCGTTGTTGGCACGCGACAGATCGGTTACCTTGGTTTGCAGCTCGGAGTTGACCGTGGCCAGTTCTTCGTTGATCGACTGGAGCTCTTCCTTGGAAGTCTCCAGCTCCTCGTTGGTGGATTGGAGTTCCTCGTTGACGGACTGCATCTCCTCGTTTGCGGATTTAACCCTACAACGATAAATAAATATTGATGAATAGCAAACATTCTGCTATATTTTCGAAAACAAAATCGAAAGGAGGCAGACATGTTACCTGATTGTAGAATTGCCGATGATCCATATTTAATCCCAAAGTTCGATATAACGGTTGATGATCTTGAGGGTATTGTTAATGAATTAAAGGGATTCCATGAGCAATTTAATGACTGCTTTTTAAGAAGCGAACCCAGAGAGAATTTTTACTACTATATGGTGGGCCAGCTCAGTCCCCTTGAAAGAAAGTCCATTGAACCGATTGCATTAAATATTGAAAATGCCAAGGTTCGTGCCATGCAGTTTTTCGTCAGTGATGCATTTTGGGATGACAATAAAATTTTATCAAAATATCGTAGTATGGTTAAAGATGATATGGGAGAGCCGGATGGCGTATTGATTATTGATGAATCCGGGATGGTTAAAAAAGGAAACGAATCTGCCGGTGTAGCCAGGCAGTATTGTGGTAACATTGGTAAAGTTGAAAATTGTCAGGTCGGTGTTTATGTCGGTTATGCAACCCGGCACGGCTATTGTTTATTGGGATCCCGATTATATGTGCCGGAAATCTGGTTTTCTGACGAATACGCAGGAAGAAGAAAGCGTTGTCGATTCCCGGCCGATCTAACATTTAAAACAAAACCCCAAATTGCAGCGGAATTATTGGAAGAAATTGTACAACCCAGGCAAATACAATTTCGATATGTCGTTGCGGATTCAGTTTATGGGAACAGTCCGGTATTCCGTAAAGCGGTTGAAAGCATACCAAATGTAGCCTATCTTGTTGGCATGCCAGATAACACCCAATGTTGGCTCAGGAGGCCGGTCACCGAAAAAAAAGAATACAAACATGGTCGTTTACGAAAAACAAAGCTGATTTTAAAAGCATCGGAAAAAGACCCAATAACATTCGATACATTTGCCAAAAGCCTGAATAATTTTTTCTGGTTCCGGCGTAAAGTTTCTGAGGGAACAAAAGGCCCAATCGAATATGAATTCACAAAAAGACAAATTGTGTTGGCCCGAGATGGTCACCCCGAAGATAATGTTTGGCTGATTGTTCGTAGAACCTTGGGGGAAAATCCAATCTATTCCTACTATATAAGCAATGCTATGGGAAGCACACGATTGAAAAGTTTTGTATGGCTAAGCGGTATTCGCTGGGCGATAGAGCAATGCTTTGAAGAAGCTAAAACTGAACTTGGCATGGATCATTATGAGGTGAGAAAGTGGCCGGGGTGGATTCACCATATGATGACATGCATGTTGGCACATTTTTTTCTCTGGCACATAAAGGTCAGATTGGGGGAAAAAAACTCCAGCAGTTACAGTGTCGCAAATCCGGATTTTGCTTAGAATTGTACTGCCCATGAAACAATTCAACCCCATTGGAATTATCGAATTGATCAAAGGGATTCAACTGAGAAACCACAGAGCCTATATTTCACACAGAAAAAGAAAGTTGATAAAGGAGTCAAATCAACAATTATCGTTGTAGGGTTAAGCTCTTCGTTGGATGTTTCCAGCTCCTCGTTGGAAGCCTGGAGATATTCTTCCTTGGTCTTCAGCTCCTGCATGAGAGATGCGATGCGATCATCTGCATCCAAAGCGGGATATTCCGGCTCCAAAGAGCTATGCTGCAGGGGGTCGAGGCCGGATGGCCGCACCTGCTCCAGGATGACCAGATACAGCGAAGGTTCATGTGCTGCGGAAGTGCCGCCAGTGGCTATCGGGAGGATGGTCAGGTTGACGATGGTGAACTCTCCGTTGGTTCTGACACGAAGCCCCGGACAGTGAGAGATCTCCTTGGAGCCGACTGATTTGTGCAGAGCTGTAATCAGCTCGTGCCGTAACCCCTCACGAGCCATCTTCAGGATGTTGTTGATGCCAGCCTCTCCCTGTGCCGGTTCGAGATACTGTCCGGCACGGCCGTGGAGGTAAAGGATATCTCCCTTGTTGTTAACCAGCACACCAACCGGTGCTATCTGAAGCAGAAGCCATCGTTCGGTCAGCTCCCGAAGCGGCAGTTTTCCGGGGATTGCTGTCTTGACATTGTTTCGGGGAAGCGCCGCATCCAACGCCGTCATGGGCGGAAGATACCGGCCCGGGGCCGTGTGGTGCTCTCCGTGATAGTCATCTTTTCGCTGATACAGCTTTTATTTACGGTCTATCACGCTAAACAGATCATTGAACTCCCCCACTGTTTCGGATGTTCCCAGAAAAAGAAAAGCGCCAGGGTTCAGCGCATAGTGGAAGAGAGGAATCAGCTTTTTCTGCAGGTTCCCGTCCATATAGATCAGCAGGTTGCGACAGCAGATGAGGTCAAGCTTGGAAAACGGCGGATCCTTGATGATGTCCTGCTCGGAAAAGACCAGCATGTCTCGGATGCCTTTGTGGATGTGGTAAGTGCCGCCATCGGGGTCCGGCGTGAAAAACCGTGCCAGTTGCTCCGGGGAGATGTCTGTGGCAATGCTGGAAATATCACGAGACCCTTGTAGATCGTCGTGCAAGGAAGTCTACAGGTACCCGGATCGACATATAGCTTTTTACATAATCAGGAATCAGGTTAAAAGAATCATGTTTACTTGCATATATCCTTGATTCCGGTCATCTTAAACAATACGAAAGGTATCTTTGATTCTCCTGAACCATTTATCAAAATTACCCTATGACAAAGGTGTCATGCCTGTCAAACGAATTGATCATGAGCAGGGAGCGGCTCTTTTCGACCCATACTAACCATGCGCCACTGCTTGAAATCATTGCCAGTGCAGCTATAGGAGGCCGTCATTGAAAGAGCCTGCTTCCCTATTCGGAAATCAGGCTGAAATTATCCAGCAGGGTCCGGCCACAATTACTGAACATAGTGCGTCGAATCCAGATCCGGGAGATGCCGACCGGAATATCGGAATACTGCGGCGGGTCTGAACCCGTATCATGAACCACACCGATACCGGGGATCATAGACCGAGATAATCAGCTTGAACTTTTCTTTTTGTCCTGCTATTTTCCAACCCTCTCATTTATATTTCACCTCCTACCATAATTTCACAGGACTCCGGAGTTCGAATGTTGACAGGAGAAGTAGGGCGCTACGGAGTGCAGTCCGGTTGCTGATTGAAATGTGACAGTCGTGTTTTCGAGTAGTTCGAGGTGTGGCCGTTAGATGATTTGCAGAAGCCCCTTATTAATGGAATCCAATCATGGACATGTATAGAATTCTGGTAGTGGATGATGAGGAAGATATCGCAGAGCTGGTCCGGTACAATCTGACATCGGAAGGCTATCATGTCAGTTGCACCGGATCCGGAGAGGACGCAATCCGGCTGATCCATTCCGAACCGTTTGATCTGGTGGTTCTGGATCTCATGCTTCCGGGAATGAGCGGCATCAAGGTGGCGAAAACGCTGCGATCGGACCCGAAAGTTCTGAATATTCCCATCATCATGCTGACCGCCAAAGGCGAAGAACCCGATATTCTCTCCGGACTGGAGCTGGCCGACGATTATGTCACCAAACCCTTCAGCCCTAAAATCCTGGGCGCCAGAATCAGTGCGGTGCTTCGGCGTAAAAGCGAACCGTCGGAAAAAGACATTCTATGCCGGGGCGATATCTCGATTGATCCTGGAAGGCGCCGGGTTGAAGTCTGCGGAGAACCGGTTGAGCTTTCTTTTACGGAATTTCAGATTCTGGTGATGCTGTGCAGGCGTCCGGGCTGGGTATCCACCCGCTCCCAGATTGTGGATGGGGTCCGCGGCGACAACTATCCGGTAACCGAACGCAGCGTTGATGTCCAGATCGTCGGCCTTCGAAAAAAACTGGGACCCTGCGGCCATTATATTGAAACCGTCCGCAGCGTGGGATACCGGTTCAAGGAGAATCCATGAAAAAACGCTTCCCCCTGTTCTGGAAACTGTATCCGCCGTTTCTGCTGATCGTGCTGATTCCGATTCTGGCAATAAGCTGGTACGCCGACTTTTCAATGCGCCAATTTTTTATGGATCAGACAGCCATAAATCTCGAGGCCAGGGCCAATCTCCTGAAAGACCAGATGACGGGTTATCTTCTGGCCGAAAACTGGAAAAGCATCGATATTTTGTGTAAACGGGCAGGGAAATCCGCTGACACGCGGATTACGGTAATGCAGCCTTCGGGTAGGGTTCTGGGGGATTCGGATGCCGATCCGGATACCATGGAGAATCATTCGGACCGTCCGGAGTTTGTGAAGGCGATGTCCGGGCAAACCGGTGTTTTCACCCGGTACAGCCATACCCTTCAGGATCCCATGATGTATCTGGCGGTTCCCTTGCTTGAAGGTGAAAACCGCCTCGGGGCCCTGCGGGCTTCGGTGCATATCGGAGCGATCGACAGACAGCTTGAGAAAATTCACCAGCGCACTTCTCTTGGCGGCCTGGTGGTCGCATTGCTGGCTGCCGGCGTAAGCCTTCTGTTCTCCCGTCGGGTCAGCCGGCCGCTTGAGAAAATCCGCGAAGGCGCCGAATATTTTGCCAAAGGGCAGTTGTCTTACCGGCTGCCAGTTTTTGCTTCTTCAGAGACGCAGCTTCTGGCAAGGACCATGAACGATATGGCGGCAAGCCTGGATGAGCGCATGCATACGATCATCGGCCAGAAAAACGAGCTTGAGGCGGTCCTTTCCAGCATGATCGAAGGGGTCATGGCGGTGGATCTGGAAGAGAAGATCATCAGCATTAACCACACCGCCGCCCGGATGTTTTCCCGGAAGCCGTCCGAGCTGATCAACCGGAGCGTTCAGGAGACCATCCGAAACCCGGATTTCCAGCGCTTTGTCAGGCTGGCGTTTCGGGATGAAACCCCGCGCGAGGAAGATCTGTTTTTTTATATCAACGGGGAGGCAGTGTATGATGCGCGCAGCAGCGTGCTGAAAAACGCCAGAGCAGAGCGCATCGGGATTTTGATTGTTTTAAACGATGTGACCCGGTTGAGGCGTCTTGAAAACATGCGAAAGGATTTCGCGGCCAATGTCTCTCATGAGATTAAAACACCGCTGACCGCCATTAAAGGTTTTGTGGAAACGCTGCGGTCAGGAGCGATGAATCACCCGGAAGAAGCGGCCCGGTTCCTGGGGATCATCGAAAAACACACCAACCGCCTGAATGCCATCATCGACGATCTGATGAAACTGTCCCTAATCGAACAGAAAACGGACAAGAAGGAAATTCTTCTGGAAAATCGCCCGCTGTCTCCGCTCCTGAAGTCCGTCTGTCAAATCTGCCAGCCAATGGCAGACGAAAAAGCGATACAAATCCTGCTGACCTGCGAAGAAACACTTTCGATGAATCTCAATGCGGCGCTGATCGAGCAGGCATTCGTGAATCTTCTGGATAACGCCATCAAATACAGCGGGCCGGGAAGCAGCATTGAAATCGAGGTACAACAAACGGATGCCGAGGTTGCCATTTTGTTTCGGGACCATGGCATCGGAATCGCCGCTGAACACCTTCCGCGGCTCTTCGAGCGGTTTTACCGAGCGGATCCCTCCCGGAGCCGGAAACTGGGGGGGACCGGCCTGGGGCTTGCGATTGTCAAACACATTGTCAATGCCCATGCGGGCCGGATTACCGTGGAAAGCACGCCGGGGAAAGGTAGCGAGTTTATCGTTCATATACCTCAGCAAATTTTTATAAAATCCTAATCATTTTCTAACAAACCTTCCTTATACTTTGCCGCAAATGGAGATTTCTTTTTCATGCGGAAAACAGAAATCAATTTTGAATCGAGCAGAATGAACATTCAACAAAAAAGTATGGAGGAAAAAATGAAAAAAATGAATTGGATCATTGGTATCATGTCTTTAGCGACGGTATTCACGGCAAACCAGGTGCTGGCCGGGAACATCTCCATCAACGGATCTACAACCGTGCTTCCGATTGCCCAGAAAACCGCGGAAGCCTTTATGAAAGAGCATCCGGATGTTGCAATTTCCATTTCCGGCGGCGGCTCCGGAAACGGCATCAAGGCCCTGATCGACAAAACCACGGATATCGCCAATTCTTCACGTACGATCAAGCCTGAAGAAGCCGAGCAGGCGAAGGCAAAAGGCGCAAGCCCCGTTGAATTCATTGTTGCCTATGACTGTATTGTGCCGATCGTACATGCAGACAATCCGCTTAAAGACATCACCCTGGATCAGTTGAAGGGCATTTATAAAGGGGAAATCAAGAACTGGAAAGAAATCGGCGGTGCAGACAAACCGATCGTGATCATCTCCCGGGATACGTCTTCCGGAACCTATGAAGTCTGGGAAGAAAAAGTCATGAAAAAAGAACGGGTTTTCCCCGGAGCACTGCTTCAGGCATCCAATGGCGCCATTGTTCAGGCGGTTTCAAAAAATCCCAATGCCATCGGCTACATCGGCGTCGGATATGCGGAGAAGACTGTGAAGCTCCTTTCCGTCAACGGCATCGTCGGCACCAAAGAGACCACGCTGAACAAGACTTTTCCCATCAGCAGGCCGCTCTATATGTACACACCGGTTCAGCCCGCCGGCGATGTTAAAAATTTCCTGGACTTTGTGATCAGCGACAAGGGCCAAAAGCTGGTAGAGGCGGAAGGGTTTATCCCGTTAAAGTAATATTGATTAGGCTGAAGACCGAAACATAATAGTGCTGTTCCCCTTTTTTGAAAAAGGGGGGAAGGGGGATTTTCAGGTGCACAGACAAGTTAAATCCCCCTCAGTCCCCCTTTCCAAAAGGGGGAGGTCAAAGGAATATATGAACTTTTTGACTGAAAGGCGTTGAAATTATCCCAATGACAAACGCTCGCCAAAGAACAGATCGATCGGTGCGCATCATCTTTTTCAGTGTGGCTCTGGCTTCCATTGCCATCCTGTTCATGATCATGGTTTTTCTTTTCATGGAAGGTCTGCCGATTTTTAAGAAAGTTAGTTTGTCCGAGTTTGTATTCGGCCATTTCTGGTATCCAACTTCAAGCCCGCCGGATTTCGGCATTTTCCCCCTGATCGTGGCATCCATTGCCGTGACGCTGGTTTCTGCGATTATCTCCATCCCGCTGGGCGTGATGACGGCCGTTTATCTGGCGGAACTGGCCCACAAACGCGTGGCCGAAATCATGAAACCCATTGTGGAGCTTCTGGCCGCACTTCCTTCCGTAGTGATCGGATTTTTTGGCATGGTTGTGGTAGCGCCGTTTCTTCAAAACACTTTTGGGATTGCAACGGGGCTGAATCTCTTTAATGCAGCGCTCATGCTTTCTTTCATGTCCGTTCCCACGATATGCAGCCTTTCCGAAGACGCCATTTACAGCGTGCCTGTCGCGTTAAAAGAAGGCTCGCTGGCTTTGGGCGCCACGCACTGGGAAACCCTGATCCGGGTCATTCTGCCGGCTTCGATATCAGGCATCAGCACGGCGATCATCCTGGGGATGTCCAGAGCCATCGGCGAGACTATGGTGGTTCTGATGGTGGCCGGCGGGGCAGCCATGATCCCCACGTCGCTGATGGACCCGGTTCGGCCCATGCCGGCCAGCATCGCCGCAGAAATGGCAGAGGCGTCGTTTCGCGGGGATCATTATTATGCGCTCTTTGCAACAGGCATCGTCCTGTTTTTATTTACGCTGCTGTTTAACATCATCGCAGACCACATCGCGCATAAATACCGTCAGACAGGAGAGGCATCGCTTTGATGGAAGAAACACAAATTCTTATAAATAATCAATCCGGATCCGCAGGGTCTGTTTCAGCCCGAAGCAATTCATTAGGAAAGGGAACCAATGTCCTGGAATCCTCCTTTAAGCGGGTTCTTGGGCGCCGCAAACGGATTCAGCGGATTTTGTTCATGCTTTTTCGAATGGCGGCGATCATCAACGGCATTGGATTGTTTGTGATCGTCTTTTTTATCACATGGAACGGCTGGAAAGCCATTACCTGGGAGTTTTTGACCCAGGCGCCGACGGATTCCATGACAAAAGGCGGCATCCTGCCCTGCATTGTGGGAACACTCTGTCTGGGCATCGGGGCCATTGTCGTTGCACTTCCCATAGGCGTTGCATCCGCCATTTATCTCAATGAATACGCCCGCCCCGGGAAGGTGCTGCGGCTGATTCGCCTCGGCATCAGCAACCTGGCCGGCGTTCCGTCCGTTGTTTTCGGTCTCTTCGGCCTGGCGTTTTTCGTGATCTGGATGGGAATGGGCGAGAGCATTCTGGCCGGGGTCCTGACCCTTGCGGCGCTGACGCTGCCGGTCATCATCGGCTCGACCGAGGAAGCGCTGAAATCCGTGCCCAATACTTACCGGGAGGCTTCGCTGGCCCTGGGCGCCACCAAATGGCAGACCATTTCCCAGGTGGTGCTTCCGGCAGCCCTTCCGGGCATCCTGACGGGCGCGATCCTGGGCCTGAGCCGGGCCGCCGGCGAAACGGCGCCGATCATGTTTACCGCGGCGGTGTTTTACACGCCGACGCTGCCGACGTCGCCATTCAGCAAAATCATGGCGCTGCCGTATCATATTTATGTTCTGGCGACTGCCGGAACAAACATTGAAGCCACCCGCCCGCTTCAGTACGGCACTGCTCTGGTGCTCATCTCCATGGTGCTGGGGATGAATCTTGTGGCAATCGTCTGGCGGGCCAGGCTTCGCAAAAGGATGAAATAAAGAGGAGATCATGACCGAAAAATTTAAACTCCGCGCCAGGCATCTGAATTTCTTTTATGGCAGTGCCCAGGCGCTTTATGATATTTCCCTGGACGTAAAACCGTCTCAGGTAACCGCGCTGATCGGCCCTTCGGGCTGCGGGAAAAGCACCTTTCTGCGGTGCCTGAACCGCATGAACGACTTGATTCCCATCAGCCGGGTGGAAGGGGAGATCATTCTGGACGATTTCGATATCAATGCCCCTTCCGTGGATGTGGTCATGCTGCGGCGGCGGGTGGGCATGGTCTTTCAAAAACCCAATCCTTTTCCCAAAAATATTTTTGAAAATGTGGCGTATGGCCTGAAGGTCAACGGGGTCAAGGACAAAGCTTTCATCGAAAGCCGGGTTGAGGAAAGCCTGAAAAGAGCGGCGCTCTGGGACGAGGTGAAGGACCGGATGCATGAGTCGGCCCTGGGGCTTTCCGGCGGTCAGCAGCAGCGGCTGTGCATTGCCAGGGCCCTGGCGGTTGAGCCCGAAATCGTGCTGATGGATGAACCCGCATCCGCCCTGGATCCGATAGCCACCCAGAAAATCGAGGACTTGATCGGGGAGCTCAAGGAAAATTATACGATCATCATTGTCACGCACAGCATGCAGCAGGCTGCCCGGGTATCGGACAGGACGGCTTTTTTTTACATGGGAAAGCTCATTGAAATGGACGAAACCGACACCCTCTTTACCCGTCCCAGGCTAAAACAAACCGAAGATTACATTACCGGCCGTTTCGGCTGATCAGAGGTCACATGGCAAAACATCTCCAAAGAGAACTTGAAAAAATCAAAAAAAACATTTTAAGCTTGGGCGCTCTGGTGGAAGACCGGGTAAGGCTGGCCATCAAGAGCATTGAAAGCCGAAATGCCGAAATCGCCGAACAGATTGTCAGCATGGACTATGAAATCGATGAAATGGAAGTGGATATCGAGGAGGAATGCCTCAAGGTGCTGGCCCTGCACCAGCCGGTGGCCGTGGATCTGAGGTTTCTGGTGGGCGTGATCAAGATCAACAACGATCTTGAGAGAATCGCCGATGAAACCGTCAATATCGCCTATCGCGTCAAAATCATCTCCAAGGATAAAACCTGTAAATTCATCTTTGATTATGCGGTGATGGCGGAAAAAGCCAGAATCATGCTCAAGATGAGCCTGGATGCCATGGTGCAGCTCGATACGGACGCGGCGTTCAAGGTCTGTCTTATGGATGACGAAGTGGATGCCTATGTCCGGCAGGCGTATGAAGAGCTGAAATCATCCATCCATCAGGCGCCGGAAAACTTGGGCGTACTGATCAACATGTTCCTGATTTCCCGTCATATTGAGCGGATCGCCGACCATGCCACCAATATCGCCGAGGAAGTCATCTACCTGACCGATGGGGAAATCGTCCGGCATGGCAAGTACTGACATGCAAGAATGCGTGCCTGAAACGAAAAGCCTGTTTAAAATTAAATTCGAAATTCGAAACAATGACCAAAAAAACTCAATGATCAAAACCATGTGATTTCGAACTGATATTTTTTGATATTTGAATTTGTTTCGGATTTCGGATTTTGATATTCGGATTTTATCTGGATGGACTTTTCATTCAGATACGAATTGCGAAAGCCGCAAATGGTCATCACCCGCTTTCTCCCTGGTACACTCTCTGTCTGGCATCCGCTGCTGATTTAAGTACCCCGACATGAACATCCACATAATCAAATATCCGCGCCTGGTGTTTCCCGGGCGCCGGACGCAGCACCCTGCCGATATATTGCAGCACCCTGCCGCTGAAGCGGATGGGGGTCGCCAGAAAAAGGGAAGACAGGTTCGGGCAGTCAAATCCCTCTCCCAGGAGCTGGCCGGTTGCAATCAGGACTTTGATGTTTCCATCGGCCAGTTCTTTCCGGATACACGCCCGCTGGCCGATATCCACATTTCCGGTCAGCACCTCGGCGGCGATTTTATGCCGGAAGGCCAAAATGGCCCTCAGGGTTTCGCAGTGCTGTTTCCGGTCCGATAATACCAGGCAGATGCCGTCTGTTTTTTCCGCCTCGATCGCCACATCCGAGGCGATCAGGCGGTTTCGCAGGTCATCCGCCGTCAGCTCCGCCAGCATTTTGCTGTAAGCTTTTGCCGGATCATGATGGGCCTTGAATTCGGTTGGGCGCACCACGATCTCCGCAGGCAGAATATCGCCGGAATCAACCAGTTGATGCTTGTCGATTGAATACTGTACATCTCCCAGATGCCAGAAGATCAATTGCGACAAATTGTCCCTGCGCCAGGGCGTGGCGGACAGTCCCAGCATGTATTTGGAATCAAACAGCGAGACCGCCTCGGTAAATGTCCGGCTGGGGCACCGGTGGCATTCATCGACGATCAGAAACCCGATGCCGGGCGCGATTTCCTCGGCGCATTTATACAGCGACTGCACCAGGGCAACCGTGATCTGCGTGCCGATCTTCTTTTTCCCGCCGCCGATCCTGCCAATGTCCGCTTCCGGAATATTCAAAAACGTTTCAATGCGCTTTACCCATTGATCGGCCAGATCCTGCGTGTGAACGATGATCAGGGCCGGTTGGCGCCGGTCGGCGATCATGGCCATGGCCATGATGGTTTTGCCGCTTCCGGTCGGCGCGGACAATGTGGCGAAATGCTTTGGCTTCAGGGCCTCGACCGCCGCTTTCTGAAACGGTTTCAGCTCTCCGGCAAAGGTAAAATCAAGAAGCGGAAGACTCCGGCGGTGGTCGTGAAGCCGGTATTCGATGCCTTCTTTTTTACAGCGGCGGATCAGATGCCCCATGTATCCCCGCGGCAGGATCAGGCCGCCGTCAGGCGTCCGGGTATAAAAACAAAGCGTCTTGGGAGTTGCCCAGTTCCACCTTCCCATGCGCTCATTTTCCAGCCATTTGGGATTGGGAATTTCCAGTTGATTTCTCAGGAATTGATCGAGCGGATCCGGAATATCTTCTATCCGAATGTCTTTTCCGATCGTTATCAGAAGGGGTTTTGCGGTTGGCATGGGTGATTTATGAAGGATTAGCGGCCGGCCCGTTTCTTGACCAGCAGCAGACCGGGGCTGTTATGCAGGTACATGAGGGAAGAAGCATATCCGGCGTTAATGAACAGCGTTTCCAGATCGTCAAAAAGGACTTTTTTATCCGGCCAGGTAAACTGCTTTTCACGGTTTTTCAGATCTTCCAGGCGGATTCCGCCGAAGGCTGGTCCGAAAAAACCCTTTCCTTTGCCGCATCGCAGAGAAACATCTGGCAGACAATCGGCTTGATCCGCCACAGGCAGCCCTGCGGCCCCAAATAAACACATTTGGGGCCGGCATTGGGTTTCCGGAGAACCGTCAACAGGAGATTTCGTTCATCCGAAGTGGAAAACAAGGCGTTTATCACGATATCCGCAAAAAACGTGATGATGCCTTCCCGGGAACAGCAGGCGCTGAGGCTGCTTTGAAAGCATTTTTGCGTGCAGATGGATGCAAAATGGGTATTCAGAAAGGCATCCACATCCTCCCGGAACTTCAGGTATTCATGAGCATGCGGTTTTCAGGGCTTCGATCTGATCCGGGGCAAGCGTGTCCAGATGCGTTGCCGCCAGAAGAATGGCTTCATGCTGCTCCTGCTGATAGGGACTGATCTGCATTTAATGACTGCACTCGCCATCGGGGCCGTGTCCGGCACAGGTCAGATCCATGCTGAAATCAATCAGTTTGCCGGATTTGATCCGTTCGAAATTTTCCGAAACGCTGCCTTCTACCCCCCGGTATACCTTGATATTGGCATGCTTGAAGTTTTTGAAGCGCGCCTTTGCCGATGCCGCCGACCACGATGGCGTCAACGGGCTTTCCGTTCAGCGCCTTCAGGGGCTGGCACTGTCCGTGATCATGATCCCTGTCCGGATTGGTCACGGTTTCAATACTGTCTGACTCCGTATCCGCAATAACAAAAAAAATGGCAGATCCGAAATGGTTAAATAAAGGGCTTTTCAGGCCGAAATTCTGTTGGGTCGGGAATGCGATTTTCATTTAATGTCCTTATTTTTTCAAAAATCTATTGTTTCCGATCTGTTGCGAAAAAGCGCGTACGAACGGGTTCAGGCTTTTCTTCATCAGATATTACCTGAGCCTTTATGATAAGACGGTTTTATAAATAATCAATTCTCATCTCTTGGCTGTCTGCCTTATTCAAATAAATACCGCGATGTCAAGACCGATCAGCTCGAATCATTTTCCTGGCATGCCTGTTGACAAAACATTGCTCCCGAATTAATTAATTCAGATAAAATGATTATTCATTCAAGAGACAGGTTAATACCGCCAATACTGTTGAAAAGCAAAACAGTTGATTTGAGGAACCCATGATCATCGATATTCACACCCATATTTTCCCAAAAGACATCTGCGAGCATCGGGAAAACTATTTCCCGGGCGAACCCGAATTCAGGCTCCTGTACGATTCGCCCAAGTCCAGGCTGGTGGGCGCCTCTGAATTGATTTCCAGCATGGACGCGCAGGGAATCGATAAATCCGTGGTGTTTGGTTTCCCCTGGAACCGTTTTGAAACCGCGCAGTTTCAAAACGATTACATACTGGAAATGGTTCAGTCCCATCCGGACCGGTTGATCGGATTCTGCTGCCTGAATCCATTGCATCCTTCCGCGGCAAAAGAGGTTGACCGGTGCATTCAGGGCGGGATGAAGGGCGTCGGAGAGCTGGCCTTTTATCAGTCTGGAATCGACGAGCCGGTTTTAAATGCGCTTTCTCCGATCATGTCTCTCTGTGCGGAACATCATCTCCCCGTCTTGATCCATACCAATGAACCGATCGGACACATGTATCCCGGCAAAGCGCCGATGACGCTCGCCGAAATTTACCGGATGGTGCGGCGATTTCCGGACAATGTGATTATTCTGGCGCATTGGGGGGGAGGGCTGCCTTTTTATCATCTGCTGAAAAAAGAAGTCAAGGAAGCCCTTAAAAATGTCTATGTGGATACCGCGGCCTCGCCGTTTCTCTATGATCAGGCGATTTATCCGGTTGCCGCGGCGGCTTTCGGATATGAAAAAATTCTTCTGGGCAGCGATTTTCCCCTGCTCAGGCCCTTGCGGTATGTGGATGAAATGAAAAAAGCCGGGCTGCCGGATGGTCAAATCCATGCGATCTGCGGAGAAAATGCAGCAAGGCTGCTATGGCAACCGTGCCCGATACGGGAATAAAGACATTCTTGACACCCTGTGGGACAGGTGTTATTCAAAATAGACATAAATTCAGTTTCTTATCAGAACAATCAGCGGTTGCTGCATTTTTTTCAAGGAGTTTTTTTATGGATATGGATAAAAGCCTGGTGGATGGATCAAAACTGGTCGAAATAATCAGCGACATGGCCAAAAAACTTTCTACAAGACAACAGCATGAATTGATCAATCATATCAAAATCATCTTACAAGGAGATGAAAAAAGGGACTCTGAGAGAAAGTCCGTCAACGTCAGTGTGGATTACTCGGTGAAAGATAAATTCTATTCCGATATGCTCGAAAATATCAGTGCCGGAGGCGCATTTATCAGGACCACAAGGCTGTTTCAGACGGGGCATTCAACAACGATGGTTCTTTCTCTGCCCAAGATGGGTAGAAATATTAAAGTAAGGGGAGAAATCGTCAGACAAACGGGAGATGGCTTCGGTGTGAGATTTGCAGATGAGAATAAAGAAATGTTAAGCGACATCTACAATCAATTCGGGCATTCATAGACCAGGGGAATATCCCGCGTTTTGATTTGGACGGATTGAATTGGCCCCCTGGCATTTCAGGCGTTTTACCCGTCTTCCGTTAATTTCGTTTTCTGCCCGCCGCTTCTCCCTGGCATTGTTTGCATCAGACGGTGGTGGATCCAATCCCCGGTTAACATCCCTTCATTTTGAACCCGATATGGCATTTAAAGAATGGGATAAATTATCCATACGAACCTCTTCCGGTTCGGAATGCGTGGCGATTGCTCCGGTGATCATCTCCGCCAGTCGCTCAACCGATATTCCGGGGTTCTATTCAAAATGGTTTGTCGATCGCCTCAATCAAGGCCATGTCGTCTGGGTCAATCCGTTTAACAGACGCTCCCGGTACGTCTCTTTTGAAAAAACACGTGTCATAGTTTTCTGGACAAAAAACCCTGAGCCCATTTTACGTTATCTGAATGAAATTGATCAAAAAGACATTCACTATTATTTCCAGTATACACTGAATGACTATGAAAACGAGGGGTTTGAACCCGGGGTGCCGTTGATCGAAAAACGGATTGAAACGTTTTGCCGGCTTTCGGAAAAACTGGGAAAAGCGCGTGTGATCTGGCGGTTTGACCCCCTGATACTCACGCATAAATTGGGCGTGGATGAATTGCTTGAAAAGATCAGGGGGATCGGGGATCAAATCCATGCTTTTACCGAAAAACTTGTGATCAGCTTTGTGGATATCGATGCCTACAGAAAGGTTCGGAACAATTTTAGAAATCATCACATCGACGGCCGGGAATTTGATTCGCAAAACAGGGCGAATTTGGCTCAAGGCCTTGAGGCGTTAAATCAATCCTGGAATCTGAAAATCTCGACCTGCGGTGAAACCGCTGATCTGAAAAGCTATGGGATCGGGCACAACCGGTGTATTGATGATGCGTTAATGGTAAGGCTTTTTCAGGCCGATACCCTGCTGATGTCATTTCTGGGATACCGCAAAGGGATAATACCCGGCTGCGATGATTGGGACTATATGAAAGACAAAGGCCAGCGAAAAGCCTGCGGCTGCATTGTCAGCAAGGATATCGGCATGTACGACACCTGTGGCCATGGGTGCATTTACTGCTACGCCAGCCGTTTTCCCCCCCTGCAACGTATCGAAAAACAGAGGTAATCAAGACGATTTGTTTTGAATTGTCCTCAGTATTTATTATGACCAGGCGATCAGTCCCGGAGTAAATTTGATCTTATCGTCTCCACGCGGGGTGATCCGGACCGTGAATCCGTAGCGCCCCGATACGCTGCAAGTCACGGAGCAGGCATAGCGAAAGAAGCCGACTCCATAGTTTTCCTGCGCGATCATGGGTTCGGTGTGAATGGCATCCAGTGACTCCACCGATCGCATATGGCCCGTATAGAGTTCCACGTCCACCTCATCGGGCTTCAATTGGCCGAGATGAACGCCTGCGGTTACCTGGAAGATCTCACCGACCCGGTAGGGGCCCTTGCGATCCTGAACCGGCAGATCGATGCGGATATCCTTCCACAGTCTGCGAATCCGGTCATTCTGAATGCTGAGATTTTTTGCCAGAGCTCCGTTATTTTCAGTTAACTCCTGAAACCGCCGAGCAATGGGCAGGTAAAAGCGCTGTTCATATTCACCGACCATGCGCAGGCTGCAATAATCCTGCATGGCCATTTTCATGGATTCCTTGATCATTTGTATCCAGCAGGCAGGCATGCCTCCGGTACGGTGATCATAAAAACAGGGAATGACCTCATTTTCCAAAATATTGTAAAGGGACTGGCTGTCGACAACATCTCCGTAGCTGGGATCCTCGCATTCGGTGTCGTTGCCGATCCGCCATCCCCTGCTTTCCGTCCATCCTTCACACCACCACCCGTCCAGAACGCTGAGGTTCAATACGCCGTTGGCGGCGGCTTTCATGCCGGATGTCCCGCAAGCCTCAAAAGGCCGTCGTGGCGTATTGAGCCATACATCGGCGCCCTGAACCAGATGCCGGGCAAGACGCATGTCATAATCTTCTATAAAAACGATTCTCTGGCGAAATTCCGGGTCTCTTGCAAACTCGACGATGCGCTTGATCAACGCTTTTCCTTCGGCATCTTTGGGATGGGCCTTTCCCGCAAAAATAAACTGCACCGGATGGGTACTGGAATTGACGATTGCTTTCAGGCGGCAGGGATCTTGAAACAGCAGGCTGGCGCGTTTGTAGGTCGCAAAACGCCTGGCAAAGGCGATGGTCAGCACCTCCTGTTCCAGAACCGATTCAACTTGAGCAAGTACCGAGAGGGGGGCATTACGCCGCTTATACTGGCGGGCGAGCATTTCCCGGCAGAGTCGAATCAAATGGCCGCGATTCATTTCATGGGCGTGCCAAAGTTCATCGTCGTAGATTTCCGCAATGCGATTGGCATTTTCAGGTTTTCTGGAGCCCATGTACCAGTCGGGTCCCAGGTGACGTTCGAACAACATGGCGATTTCGGGGGATATCCAGGAAGAAATATGGATGCCGTTGGTGACGTGCGAAATGGGGATCTCTTCTTCAGGAAGTTCCGGCCAGACATGCGCCCACATGCGCCGGGCCACCTTGCCGTGCAGCCGGCTGACACCGTTGCAGTTCTGTGCCAGACGCAGCCCCAGAAGAAACATGGAGAAGGGTTCCTCCGGACAGGCTCCGGCGGGTTGTCCCCAGGACAGAATCTCGCTTTCCGTGACGCCCAGCCGTTCCTGGAATGAACTGATGTAGGGTTTTACCATATCCACGGGGAAAACTTCGTGACCGGCGGAAACGGGCGTATGGGTGGTAAATACGGTGACCCTGGGGACGATTTCCAGGGCGGTCTTGAGATCCAGATGATACCGTTCCCTCAGTTGCGCCAGCCGCTCCAGTCCGGAAAACACCGAATGCCCTTCATTCATGTGACAGACCCTGGGAAAAATGCCAAGAGCCGCCAGCGCCCTGAGCCCCCCGATTCCCAGAAGGACTTCCTGTGCCAGGCGGATCTGGGTTTCCGCGGCGTATAATCGTGCGGTGATTCCACGGATTTCAGGAGGATTTTCAGGCAAATTGGTGTCCAGGAGGTAAAGAGGGATCCGGCCTACCCGAATCTTCCAGACACCTGCATGAATATGACCTTCAGGGCCGGAGACGGAAATGTTGATTTCAGCGCCATTCGGGTCCCGGGCCCTTTCAACGGGAAGCTGGTAGAGTTCTGTTTCCGGATAGGTTTCCTGCTGCAAGCCGTCTGCGTCCAGAAATTGCCTGAAATAACCGTTGCGGTACAGCAGCCCCACCCCGACAAGCGGCAGGGCCATATTCGAGGCTGCCTTCAAATGGTCTCCGGCCAGGATTCCAAGGCCTCCAGCAAAAAAAGGAATGCTTTCGTGGAGACCGAATTCCATGGAGAAATAGGCGATAGCGCTCTCCTGTCCATAGGGGGTGCCGGCGGCGTCCACAGAATATGCCACCCGTTTTTCAAACCAGGATTTAACCCGATGCAGATGGGCTAAAAAACTGTCATCCTTTGCCAGTTCTTTCAGGCGTTTCTGGGATACATTGGCAAAAAGGACAATGGGGTTGCGGCCTGAGCTTTCCCAGAGTTTTGGATCGATGCGTCTGAAAAGCTCGATTGCATCCGGTTTCCAGCACCACCAGAGGTTGCGGGACAATACTTCCAGAAAAGAAATCGAATGGGGAATGGTCGGATAAATCTGATAGGTTTGAATGCGATGCATGGTTCCATATCCTTTGGTTTTAGAAATAAGGGTTAAGTCGAGACGACTTCAAAGAATCGTGTAGAATCTGAGAATCATATGCAAAGGACATGCCAGCAAAATAATGAAAAAACGCTGAATAATAACAGATTGATTCAACATTGTTTCCAGTTCCGGTTAAATATACTTCAGCGAATGGTCTGCCGGATTGTCTTTAAGGCTTTCTATGAAAGATCATGCGCCGGAGCCGAACATAATCAAGTGAATGATGGATAAAAACAGCGCGCCGCCGATAGTCAGATAAAGAGCGGCAAGGTATTCCCTGGAGATCAACGACCTATCCGATGCAGATCAGAAAAAAGCGGCGGCACATTTGGCGATTGAGCTTCTGTCATCAGGGTTGCAGGCCTCGGAATTTCAGACAGCATCCCACAGATATTTTAAATTATATGAGGCCGAGGCACCCCTTAGCGACACCCTTAAGATGCTTGGGATTCCTTTACCATCGTTGGTTTTAGACTCCCCCCCTCTCCGAAGACCATTCAAATCCGTAGACACGCGCCTGCCTTTTTGGGGACACTGTGGATATAAGCTTGGATCGGATTTGCGCGATATCGTGTGTTTTATTAGCCAAAACCCAAATATAGGCAATTCGAGAAAAATCCATAATTATCCGGCAAAGACCCTGTCAAAGCCATTGATATGATTATTATTCATTTTATAAATAATATATTCATTTTTTTCTTGACCAAAATATTATAAACGAGTTAATGAAATAATCACCAGTGATAATTTGTATCTCAGTTTTTAACAAAATTCGGTCCCACCCAAGTCTGGAGGAAACCCGATGCATCTGAAAACCAAGATAGAGGCCGGTGAGTTTGTGGTCTTGGCTGAGATGGAACCTCCCAAAGGCGCTGACATCTCTCCCATGATCAAGAACGCCAGGCGCGTCAAAGAGCAGGTTGATGCCTTCCTGATTCCTGAAATGAGCAATGCTGTGATGCGCATGAGCGCCCTTGGCGGCGCCATCGCCCTGCAGCAGGCCGGCATGGAAACCGTCATGCAGATCTGCTGCAGAGACCGCAACCGGCTGGCGCTGCAGGCGGATCTGTTGGCTGCATCTGCGTGTGGCATTTCCAATGTTATGGCGGTGTCCGGCCAGGACCCCCGTTTCGGGGATCATCATCAAGCCAAGGCGGTTTATGACATCTCCCTGATGGAGCTGCTTGAATCCCTGAAAAAGCTCCAGGACGGCAAAGACATGGCAGGCATTGATTTGAAAGGCCCCCCCCCCGGTTTCTGGTGGGGTCGACGGTCCAGGCCGAAGCCAAGGGAGAAAGCCTGGAAACTGAAATAGCGCTTCTCAACCAGAAGAGCAATAGCGGAGCCAGATTTTTCATAACCCCGCCGGTGTTTGATCTGAGCGCCTTCGGTCCTTTTATCAATCGGATCGACCGGAGCCGGATCGCCGTAATTCCGACAGTTCTGCTCCTGAAATCAGCGGGAATGGCCCGCTATATGTCCCGGAATGTCGAGCATGTGTTTATTCCGGAATCCGTCATCACCCGGATACAGAATGCGCCCGACAAGATTCGGGAATGCATTCAGATTGCTGCTGAAACGATTGCTGCGCTCAGATCCGAGGGATTCAGCGGCGTATTGGTGTCAACCATCGGGTGGGAAGACAAACTTCCCGACATCCTTGAAAGAATCTAAGAGAACTGCGAGCAATGAGCCGTCGCAAAAGGGATATGACCGGCTCACTGTTAACCAAAATTCTAAAGGAAACCGCTTATGGAAAATCAAGCAGAGCCCGTTCTTCCAAAGGCTGAAAGCGCTGTCGGAGCTTCACAAGCGCTGGTGGGTTCCGTAATGGTAGTGGGCGCCGGGATAGCCGGCATGCAGTCCGCGCTCGATCTGGCCAACTCCGGATATTATGTGTATCTGGTTGAAGAATCGGCCGCAGTGGGCGGCATGATGTCCCAGATTGACAAGACGTTTCCCACCAACGACTGTGCCATGTGAGTGATCTCACCCAAACTGGTCGAGGTCGGCCGGCATCTGAACATCGAGTTAATGACCCAAACCGAGCTTCTGGATCTCAGCGGAAATCCCGGCAGTTTTACGGCCCGGATTCGGCAGAAGCCCCGGTATATTGATCTTTCCAAATGCACAAGCTGCGGTGAATGCGCCAAGGTTTGCCCCATCAGCGTTCCGGACGAATACAACAAGTCCCTTGCCACGCGAAAGGCTGCGTTCAAGCAGTATGCTCAGGCAATTCCCGGCGCTTTTGCCATCAGCAAACGGGGCACGGCGCCCTGCAAGGCCACGTGCCCTGCCCATGTCAGCGTTCAGGGGTTCATTGCCCTGATAAACGCCGGCAAATACCGGGAAGCGCTGGAACTCTTCAAGCAGGAACATCCATTTCCCGGCGTCTGTGGCCGCGTCTGCCATCACCCCTGCGAAGGTATCTGCACGAGGAATCAGGTGGATGAGCCGATCAGCATTCAATACCTTCACCGCTTTCTGGCGGATCAGGATTTAAAAAGCGGCTCTCCCTTTGTTCCCAAGGTCAAGGAATCCAAAAACGAGAAAGTCGCCATTGTCGGTGCAGGTCCGGCTGGCCTGACCGCTGCGTATTATCTGGCCATTGAAGGCTATCCGGTAACGGTTTTTGAAAAGCAACCGGTTCTTGGCGGCATGCTGACCGTCGGCATTCCGTCCTACCGCCTTCCCCGGGATATTATCGAGTCCGAAATCCAGATCATCAAGGATCTTGGCGTTCAGTTCAAGACCGGGGTGGAAATCGGAAAGGACTTTACCATTGCCCAGCTTCGGGAAAACGGTTTTAAAGCCTTTTTCGTGGCCATCGGCGCCCATGAGTGCAAACTACTGGGGATAGAAGGCGAATCCCTTTCCGGAGTTTATCCGGGTGTTGAGTTTCTCAGGGAAGTGAATCTGGGAAACCGGATGCAACTGGGGGACCGGGTGGCGGTCATCGGCGGCGGAAACGTGGCCATGGATTCGGTTCGAACCGCCTTAAGAACCGGCTCCACAAAGCCGTTTATCATCTACCGCCGAAGTATGGATGAAATGCCGGCAAGCCGGGAGGAAATCGCGGAATGCCAGGACGAAGGCATTGAGATCAAAACCCTGACCCATCCGGTGCGGATCATCGGTGATGACGCCGGCAAGGTCAAGGCAATAGAATGCATCCAGATGGCCCTTGGGGAGCCGGACGCCAGCGGCAGACGCAGGCCGGTTCCGGTCAAGGGGTCCGAGTTTATCATTGAAGTGGACGCCGTCATTCCGGCCATCGGCCAGGAGTCCGACTGGGCCTGCCTGACCGAAGAATGCGCCTGCACCCTTACCGGATGGGGAACCATGGTCGTGGACCCCGTTACCCTTCAGTCCAAGGACCCGGATATTTTCTCCGGAGGCGATGCGGTCACCGGCCCCAAAACCGTTGTTGAAGCCATTCAGGCCGGGAAAGAGGCTGCCATTTCCATCGGCCGCTTCATTCAGGGCCGGGATATCCGGGAAGGTCGGGAAGTCGACTGGACGGCCGTCACCGATGTGCCGCTGGAAGGCGTTTCAAAATCCGGCAGACAGCCCATGCCCCACACGCCTTCAAAAACCCGGGTTGCCAATTTCAACGAGGTCCAGCTCGGGTATGAAGAAGAAGCCACCCGAAAAGAGGCGGACCGGTGTCTGGCCTGCGGCATCTGCTCGGAATGCTATCAGTGCGTGGATGCCTGTCTGGCCAATGCCGTGGATCACAAACAGGAAACGGTGGTCCGGAATATCCCTGTCGGTTCGGTGATTCTGTGTCCGGGCAGCCAGGCCTTTGACCCTGCCCCGATGCAGCAGTTCTACCACTATGGGAAAAACCCCAATGTGGTGACCAGTCTCGAGTTTGAGCGTATCCTGAGTGCATCCGGACCCACCATGGGGCACCTGGTGAAACTCTCGGACCACACCGAACCCAGGCGCATTGCCTGGCTTCAGTGCGTGGGCTCAAGGGATGTCAACCGGTGCGGCAACGGCTACTGCTCTTCCGTTTGCTGCATGTACGCCATCAAGGAAGCCATGATCGCCAAGGAACATTCCGGCGGCAATCTGGATTGCACCATATTCAACATGGATATCCGGTCTTTTGGAAAAGATTATGAAAAATATTATCTTCGGGCAAAGGACCGTGCCGGTGTCCGGTTTGTAAAATCCCGGATACACACCATCGATGAGGTTCCGGAAACCGGTGAACTGGTCATCCGCTATGTGGACGACGGCGGAGACATTCAAAAAGAAACCTATGACATGGTGGTGCTCTCCGTGGGGCTTCAGATACCGCAGTCCTCGGTGGATCTGGCCGGGCGTCTGAATGTGGATCTGGGAAAATACCGGTTCGCATCCACACACCCGTTTACGCCCGTCGAAAGCTCCCGTCCCGGCGTTTATGTGGGCGGCGTGTTCCAGGGGCCCAAGGACATCCCTTCCTCGGTCATTGAAGCCAGCGCCGCGGCCTGTGCCGCAGGTGCGAATCTGGCGCCGGTTAGGTTTTCCTGCACCAAAACCGTCACCATTCCGGAAGAAATGGCCGTGGAAGGCCTTGACCCCCAGGATCGGCGTCTTTGTCTGCAACTGCGGCATCAATATCGCAGGTGTCGTGGATGTTCCGGCCGTACAGGCCTATTCCGCAACCCTTCCGAATGTGGTTTATGCCGGGCAGAACCTTTTCTCCTGCTCTCAGGATGCTCAGGACCTGATGAAGGAACTGATCCGGGAGCACCAGTTGAACCGGGTGGTCGTTGCCTCCTGCAGCCCCAAGACCCATGAAGCCATTTTCATGGACACCCTTCAGGCCTGTGGACTCAACAAATATCTTTTTGAAATGGCCAATATCCGGAACCAGGATTCCTGGATTCATTCGGACAGCCCGCAGCAGGCAACCCAGAAAGCCAATGAACTGGTGCGAATGGCCGTGGCGCGAGCCGGAACCTTAAAGGCCCTTCATGAAAAACAGATCCCCGTCAACAAGCGGGCCCTGGTGGTCGGCGGCGGCGCGGGCGGCATGACCGCAGCGCTTGGCCTGGCGGACCAGGGATTTGAAGTCGTTCTGGTTGAAAAAGAACCGGAGCTTGGCGGCATGGCCCGGCGTCTGACAAAGACCATCGAAGGCGCCGATGTGCAGGCCTATCTGGAAGAGCTCGATTCAAAAAGCCAGCTCCCACCCCAACCTTCAGGTTTTGACCCAGTCGCTCATCGTGGGATTTACCGGATTCAAAGGCAATTTCACCACGGAAGTTCTGGTGGGGCCGGGCATGTATGAGCGAAAGATCGACCATGGCGCCGTGATTCTGGCAACCGGTGCGACCGAATACAAGCCCAAGGAATTTGGATATGGAGAGGATCCCCGAGTCATGACCCAGGTGGAGCTGGGCAAGTTTCTGGAAACAGAGGCGGCTTCGAAGCTGAATCAGGTGGTCATGATCCAGTGTATCGGTTCCCGAAACGACGAAAACCCCAATTGCTCCCGGATCTGCTGCCAGAGCGCCATTAAAAACGCTCTGCATATCAAGGCATTGAATCCGGAGGCTGAAGTGAGTGTCCTGTACCGGGATATCCGCACCTACGGGCTTCTGGAAGACTATTTCACCGAAGCCAGAAAACTGGGCATCCTGTTTTTCCGCTATACGCCGGAAGACATGCCGGTGGTTGAATTCACCCCGGAAGGCGTTGAAGTCGTATTTACGGATCCGATTATCCGGCGCCGGCTGCAGATCAGCGCCAATCTTCTGGTCCTGAGCGCCGGAATGGTGGCGGGAGAAACCGAGGAGCTTTCCTCCATCATGAAGCTGGCGCGAAATGCCGAAGGCTATTACCTGGAAGCCCATGTCAAGCTTCGGCCTGTGGATATGGCCACCGAAGGTATTTTTATCTGCGGTACGGCCCACAGTCCCAAGCTGCTTTCGGAAACCATCGCGCAGTCCATGGCGGCAGCCTCCCGGGCAACCACGTTCCTGTCTCAGGACACCCTGACCCTGTCTGCGGTGACTGCCCAGGTACAAGCCGATTTGTGTGCGTCCTGCCTGATCTGCGTGCGGTCCTGTCCCTACGGCGTGCCCCGGATCAATGCGGACGGCGTCAGCGAGATCGATGTGGCGCTATGCCATGGATGCGGCATCTGCGCATCCGAATGTCCGGCCAAGGCGATCGAACTTAACTGGTACGAAGATGATCAACTGCTCAGCAAGATAGATGCACTGCTGGAGGGGGTGTTATGACGCAAACGTTTGAACCGGTTATCGTTGCATTTTGCTGCAATTTCTGAGGGTACACGGCTGCGGACCTGGCAGGTTCGATGCGACTCAGCTACCCGTCCAGCATCAAGATCATTCGCGTTCCCTGTACGGGGAAGGTGGATATTCTCCACATCCTCCGGGCCTTTGAAAAAGGTGCGGACGGCGTTTATGCCGTTGGATGCATGGAGGGAGACTGTCATTTCAACTAACGGTAACTTCCGGGCCAGAAAACGGGTGGAACAGGCCAAAAAGCTCCTGGATACCGTCGGTGTGGGAGGCGAACGCGTTCAGATGTTCAACCTCTCTTCAGCAGACGGCCCCCGGTTTGCCGAATACGCCCGGGAAATGGATCAGCGGATTCGCGATCTGGGACCCAATCCCATCAAGCTAGCCATGAAAAAGGCGGCGTAAGACAAAGAGAGGTCACAAATCATGATTGTAGCCGATAAAAAACCCATCGAAGAAATCATTCAGCAAGTGGAAGCTTATCGCAATGTGCTGATTCTGGGATGCAATGAATGCGTCACCGTCTGCGAGGCGGGCGGGAAGAAAGAAGTGGGCATTCTGGCATCGGCCCTGCGAATGTATTTTATCAACAATGGAAAAGACATGCGGATTGACGAAATTACGCTGGAACGTCAGTGCGACCATGAGTATCTTGAAGAAATCCGGGATCGCATTGACAAGTATGATGCGGTGGTATCTCTGGCCTGCGGTGTCGGCGTCCAGTTCATGGCGGAGAAATATCTGTCCAAGCCGGTCTATCCGGGCGTCAACACGTGTTTTCTGGGTGTCACCGAAAAGCGGGGGCTCTGGACGGAACGGTGCCAGGCCTGCGGTCAGTGCATTCTGGCAAACACGGCCGGCATCTGCCCGGTTTCCCGCTGCGCCAAACGGATTTTAAATGGTCCCTGCGGCGGCTCCAGCAAAGGCAAGTGCGAAATCAACAAAGACCTGGACTGCGCCTGGCAGCTCATTGTGGACCGCCTGAAGGCTCTGGGCCGAATGGATGACTATGAAAAGCTCTTCTCGATCAAGGACTGGTCCACCGACAGGGCAGGCGGACCCCGAAAAGTCGTCAGGGAGGATGTGCAGATATGACCACTAAAACGCCAAGCAAACTGGAAAAAATTCTGGCCGCAGGCCACCTGGCAGTCACCTCGGAAGTCGGTCCTCCCCGGGGCAGCGATCCCAAACACATCGAAGAAAAAGGGCATCTGATCAAAAACCATGTCGATGCCATCAACATTACCGACAACCAGACATCCGTCACGCGCATGTGCAGTCTGGCAGCCTGTATCCGCCTGAAACTCATGGGTCTGGAACCGGTTCTTCAGATGGTGACGCGGGACCGAAACCGGATCGCGCTTCAAAGCGACATCCTGGGGGCTGCCTCCTATGATATCCACAACATCCTCTGTCTTTCGGGCGACCACCAGAGCTTTGGGGATTGCGCCACAGGGCAGAATGTCCATGACATCGATTCCATGCAGCTCATCCAGACCGTGCGCCGCATGCGGGATGAGGGGAAATTTTTGGGCGGCGCGGACATCGACCGGCCTCCCCGGATGTTTGTGGGTGCCGCGGAAAACCCCTTTGCCGATCCTTTTGAAATACGGGTTCCCCGTCTGGCCAAAAAAATCGCCGCCGGCGTTGAATTCATTCAGACCCAGTGCATTTACAATCTTGACAAGTTCGAGCTCTGGGTCAAGCTGGCCAGAGAACGGGGTCTTACGGAAAAAGTGCACATTCTGGCCGGCGTCACGCCGATGAAATCCGTGGGCATGGCCCGGTATATGAAAAACCGGGTTCCGGGCATGGATGTTCCGGATGATGTCATCAAACGCATGGCCGGCGTCCCCAAGGAAAAACAGCCCCAGGAAGGCATCGATATTTGCGTGGAAACCATTGAACGCCTAAAATCCGTGGAAGGCGTGCACGGGTTCCATATCATGGCCATTGAATGGGAAGAAAAAGTGGCGGAAATCGTGGAACGGACCGGTCTCTTTCCCCGGCCTGTGTTAGAAAGTTAAGAGGGAAAGCGAAAAAAAGCAGAAGTTCCATTCCGTTATCCTGTGCTGGACTTAGCGCGTCCGGTGTGGTAGGAAAGCGGATAAACAAAGTTCTGCTCTTCTTATTTTCGTAGCGTCCATTTAACTTCTAACGCAGTATCCATTGATATGAAAGGATGTGACTCATGAGTGAAAAAAAACGCATTCTCATCGTTGACGATGAGCCTGATTTTTCGATGATCGTGCAGACCTATCTGGAAAAAGAAGGGTTTGCAACCGAACTGGCCTACAATGGCGTGGAAGGTTTTGAAAAAATCAAGGCCAACCCGCCGGACGCCATTGTCCTGGATGTCATGATGCCGGAGATGGACGGCTTTGAGCTGTGCGCGCTGCTCAAAAAAGACAGCGCCTATGCCAACATTCCGATCGTGCTGCTGACGGCCGTGGCGGATCGCGTTACTTCCACAAAATATTCTCATTACGACGGCATGAGCACGGAAGCCGACGATTATCTGCCCAAGCCGGCTTCGGCGGATGACATTACCCAGAGCGTCAAGCGTTTACTGGGAGTGTAAAACGACAAGCAGGTAATGGGCTATAGGCAATGGCGATAGGAAAAGCCCATAGCCCATAGCCCATTAGCCCCTAACCCATTAAGGAGATCTCATCATGACAACAGGTGTCATTCGGATGTCAAAATCAGGCAAAAGCCTGTTTAAAGACAAGGTGATGGCCCTTCTGCCGGATGGCGGAAACCTGAACCTCTGTCTGACCTGCGGGGCCTGCTCTTCCGGATGCCCGGCTACCGGACTGGAAGATATGGATCCCCGGAAATTTCTGCGCATGGCCTCTCTGGGAATGGATGATGAAATCCTGAGCTCCAAGTGGGCATGGATGTGTACCATGTGCCAGCGCTGCATCTATGTGTGTCCCATGAAAATCGATATTCCCCAGTTGGTGTTCAATGTCAGAGCCAGTTGGCCCAGAGATCAGAAGCCAAAGGGAATCGTGGGCTCCTGCGATATGGCGCTCAGAAATGACACCTGCAGCGCCATGGGCGCGACCGAAGAAGACTGGCGTTTTGTGGTGGAAGACGTTCTGAACGAGGTCCGGGAAAACCAGCCGGGATTTGAAGACCTGCAGGCGCCGATGGATAAGGTAGGCGCCGAGTTTTTCCTGAATCAGAACTCCCGGGAGCCGGTTACCGAACCGGATGAAATGGTGCCGCTATGGAAAATTCTGCATCTGGCAGGGGCTGACTGGACTTACGGCTCCAAGGGATGGGCCGCTGAAAATTACTGCATGTTTCTGGCTGAAAACGAGCGGTGGAAACATATTGTCGAAGTCAAGGCCAAGGCAGTGGATGATCTGCAGTGCAAGGTCTGGCTCAATACCGAATGAGGGCACGAACTCTTTGCAGTCCGGACTGGACTGAAAAAATTCAATATTCCTTACAATTTTGAGATCAAAAGCATTATTCAATGTTATGCCCAGTGGATACGGGAAGGAAAACTGAAGGTCAATGCCGACTGGAACAAGGACCTGAAAGTCAAGTTTACGGTTCAGGACCCTTGCCAGCTCGTACGAAAAAGTTTTGGCGATCCGGTGGCAGAGGATCTGCGGTTTGTTGTAAAAACCGTCGTGGGCGAGGAAAATTTCATCGACATGTTTCCCAACCGCTCCAACAACTACTGCTGCGGCGGCGGCGGCGGTTTCCTGCAATCCGGTCTTCCAGAAGTCCAGACGATCTTACGGCAGGCTGAAATTCGAGCAGATCATGGCAACCGGGGCGCAGTATTGCATCACGCCCTGCCATAACTGCCATGCCCAGGTTCATGATATCGGCGAGCATTTTGAAGGCGGATACCACACGGTGCATCTCTGGACGCTGATCTGTCTGTCGCTGGGTGTGCTGGGTGAAAACGAACGCACCTACCTGGGGCCGGATCTGGCGGAAGTCGGCCTATAGCGGATCGTAACCTGGCTGCATTCTGGGGATGAAACCGGGCTATGATTCATGAGCGTTTAGGAGGGGTGTGCGAACGGAAGCTGAGAAAGACTTTCTGATCCGGGCCATGGATGCGCTGGACCGTGAAATGATCGTGGTATCCCCGGATCACCGTATTCTGGCCACCAATCGGTATACGGCTGAAAAACGCGGCAAGGATATTGTTGGCAGTACCTGCTATGATATCTATTTTGAGTTCAGCACGCCCTGCGATGACTGCCCTGCCTGTCGGGTGCTTCAGAATGGAAAACCCATTCTGAGGCATTCTCCCAAAAGCCTTCTGGAAAGCGAGCGGGTTTCCTGTTATCCCATATATTCTGAAGGGGAGATCGATGCGCTGCTGATGGTGGATTTTGATCTGCCCCGGCTCGGGAAACTGGAGGATCAGCTTCGCCGATCGAATGCGTTTCTTAAAAACCTGCTCAACAGCGCTGTCGATGGGGTGATTGCCGCAGACCGAAAGGGAAAAATCTTCATCTTCAATCAATCGGCGGCGGAAGTCAGCGGATACAGCATCGAAGAAGCGCTCGAAACCCTTTATATTCAGGATGTCTATCCGAACCAGGGCGCATGGGACATCATGAAAAAGCTTCGAAGCGAGGAATACGGCGGCAAGGGAAAGCTGAAGGAATACCATGTGGATTTCCTGGGAAAACATGGCGAGCGAATCCCCATCAGCCTGTACGCATCGATTATCTATGAAGAGGGTCAGGAAGTCGGATCCGTCGGTTTTTTTCATGATTTGCGGATACGGCTTCGATTGAAAAAAGAGCTGGAAAGCGCCCAGATTCAGCTCCTTCAGAATGAAAAGATGGCGTCATTGGGCAAGCTGGCTGCAGGGGTGGCCCATCAGTTGAATAACCCCCTGGGCGGCATCATGCTCTATTCCCGGCTGATCCAGGAGGAATATGAACTGAGTGATCCGGCCAAGGCGGACTTGAGCCGAATTTTAAAGGACGCCGAACGGTGCCGGGATACCGTTAAAGAGCTCCTCGTATTTTCCCGGCAAACCCGGCAGGAAAAGCAATTTCACGATATCAACAAGGCCCTGTCCCGAACCCTGTTTCTCCTGGAAAAACAGGTCCTGTTTCAGAATATTCTGATCGAAACCCGTCTGTCAGCGGACATTCCCCTGGTACTGGGCGATATCCAGCAGCTCAACCATGTGTTCATGAACATCATTTTAAACGCGGCGCAGGCCATGGACGGACGGGGGAAGCTGATTATTTCAACGAACCTCTCCCCGGACGGCCAGAAAGTCATCGTTGAAATCTCCGATACCGGACCGGGAATTCCGGAAGAAGTGCTGCCCCATGTTTTTGAGCCGTTTTATACGACAAAAGAAGAAGGAAAAGGGACGGGCCTAGGTCTGAGTCTGGCTTATGGCATTGTGGAAAGCCATCAGGGAAAAATCGATGGCCAGAAACAAACCGGATCAGGGATCTATTTTTGTTATCGAACTGCCCATCAATCCTTCATGAAATTATTCTGGCAATAACGTACGAATTCCATATGCTCCAGATCCCGAACAATCGGGGTTCAACAGAATTATTATCTGTATTTCAGGAAGGTTCTTGTGAAATCGGAAAACACGTCGAATCGTTTGTCAGTTCTGGTCGTTGATGACGAAGAAAGCATTCGGGAAGGATCCGAACGCATTCTGACGCGCATGGGGTATCAGGTGCATAAAGCCTCCCGGGGAAGCGAGGGGTTGGAGATTCTGGGCCGGCAGCCGGTTTCGATCGTTCTTCTGGATTTAAAAATGCCGGGCATGGACGGTATGGAGGTGCTGGGCCATATCCAGCGATTGAATCCGGAGATTCTGGTCATCATCATCACCGGCTACGCCACGCTTGAAACCGCCGTAGAAGCCATGAAGCAGGGGGCCTATGATTTTATCGCCAAGCCTTTTGAGCCCGACCAGTTGCGGATTGTCATCAATCGCGCCAGAGAGCGTATTAGACTCACCGATGAGACCGAAAAACTGGCTCAGGAGCGGCAGCGGAATCTGGCGGATCTGGGCACGGAAAAAAGCAGGATTCGAACCATTGTTGAAACGCTCCCGAATGGCGTTCTGGTGACCAATGTCCAGGGTCAGGTGGCGTTGATGAACCCGGCCTTCCAGTGGCTGATGGGAATCGAAGAAGGCAAGTCGATAGGAGAGCCTATTGAAGCCTGTATTCAGGATAAGGGATTTTGTCAACTGGTCAAAGATATCTCAGAGGGAAAATCGCAATCCCTTCCGGCCACATACGAATTTACGACAATCGACGAAAAATACCTCCTGGCTTCCGGAAGGCCGGTTCTCGGAGATGGGGGCGAATGTCTGGGTGCCGTGGTGAATCTGGTGGACATTACGGCCATGAAAGTTCTGGACCGACTGAAATCGGAATTTGTGGCCAAGGTGTCTCATGAGCTGCGGTCCCCGCTGTCCACCATTCATGAGCAACTGGCCCTGGTTCTGAAAGACATGGTGGAGAAGGAGTCTCCGCGCGATCAATACCTGCTGTCGCGGGCCAAGGAAAAAACCCAAGGGTTGATATCGCTGATCGGAGACCTGCTGGACCTGTCCCGTATCGAAGCCGGAAATGTGTGCATTGACTGCAAACCCGTCAAGCTGGATGAATTTTTAAAAAACATTGTGGATTTTATGGAAACACGGGCCAGCGGAAAAAATCAGTGTCTGAAACTGGTTGTTCCCGATGAGCCGATTCCCCTGATCTCAGCCGACCCCCGGGCGCTGGAAAGCGTTTTTGGAAACCTGATAGCAAATGCAATCAATTATACGCCCGATGGCGGCACGATTGAAGTTGGAATCAGCCTATCGCCGGATAATATCCTGCCTGACAATATCCGAATAGATGTCAGTGATGACGGATTCGGCATAGAAGCCAAGGATATCGAGAATATCTTCAAACGCTTTTACCGGGTCAAAAATGAAAAAACCCGGTTTATCACCGGCACGGGCCTGGGCCTTCCCATCGTAAAAGGCCTTCTGGATGAACTGGGGGGGAGTATCCAGGTTCAGAGTGATCCACCCCACGGGTCTACATTCACCGTTTTATTGCCCATTTCCGCATCGAATTCTCATCAGGACACAGCATTATAAAATAAATTTATATCCTCGAAAAGGCGCGGACAGGTGGAATCCTGCCTTACGCATCTGCCTGATACAAGTCCCTATTGCCATTGCCTTGAGCCATTTGCAAAAGTCCCATAATGTCTTTCCAGAAAATTCAGACAGCCAGATCTGATAACATTTTCCGATTCTTTTTTTCGCGGTAATTACATATGTTAAAAGTTTTTCAAGGGCTTTTTTGCTTGATCATTAATGCATGGGATCAACCATCGATATTTTCAATACACTGTATAATATATAAATACATGCGCATCAGGCTGGCGCCAATTTTATGTCTCAATACGGAATATAAAAATTTAACACTAAGTAATAATTTATATTTATCAATATGAAATTCATTTTTTCATGCTGTGAATTTTCAATGTTCATGCCATCACATGTATATATTACTCATACGGTATACCCGGAAATAACTGTTCCATTACTGTTATGAAATCTTGATATATCAACCGGATGAAATCTTGACTAATTTTGGCACCGAATCTGCATGAGACCCTGAAAAGTGTGCAAATTATGCATAGGCATCTTCATGATTCACCGGTTTTCAGGATTTTCATCAGGATTTATTCGAACTTCATTGAGGAAGCGCATTATGGGGAAAGTCGGATCATTCACTTTCAGAGTTATCCTGCCAATAGTCCTTGTCATTACATCCATTATAGGGATCAGGGCTTATGGAAAGGAAACGCAGAACCAGCAGGCTGATACCAAACGATCGGATGTGATTATCATTGATATGCTTAAGGCGCACGGCATGCTGGAGCGCCCCGGCGTAGAATTTCCTCATGACCTTCATACGCAGGCCCTGAAAAAAATGCAAAAAGACTGTACAGCCTGCCATTTGCCGGAAAAAGATCGACTTTCCCTGAAATTCCAGCGAACAGCAGAGGGATCCAAGACCGAAGTTTCAGACATTTACCACGCCAAGTGTATTGAATGTCATAAACAGACCGCATCAACCGGCGAAATAGCCGGTCCGGTCACCTGCGGAGAATGCCACAAGGAAAAATTACAGTATGACTCTATTCGAAAACCCCTCGGTTTTGATAAATCCCTGCATGCCCGTCATGCCAAAGCCGCAGAAAATAAATGCGAAACCTGTCACCATGAATATGACACCCAGGCAAAAAAACTCTTTTACGCCAAGGAAAAAGAAGGCTCCTGCCGTTATTGCCACCAGGACGTGACACAGGATAACCGAATATCCAACCGGGAAGCTTCGCACATCGGTTGTCTGGCTTGCCACCGGAAAACCGTTGCAGCCGGAAAAAAAGCGGGCCCGATTGACTGCAGCGGCTGTCATGATCCGGCGCAGCAGGCTAAAATCGAAAAGTTGACCGATATTCCCCGGATGCAGCGCAAGCAGCCGGATACGGTTCTGATGAAAATCAACAAAGACGTGATTCAACCGGAAACCCGGATGAATTATGTGCCTTTCGATCACAAGGCCCACGAAGGTTACTCGGATTCCTGCCGCGTGTGCCATCACCAGGCAATGAGCACCTGCAATACCTGTCACACCCAGATCGGCACCAAAGAAGGCAAGTGGGTTACCCTGGATCTGGCCATGCATCAGCAAAATGCCGATGAAAGCTGTATGGGATGTCACAATACGGCAAAAACCCAAACAAACTGCGCCGGATGTCATGCCCGCATGAATCCAAACCGAAAAGATGAACAATCCTGCCAGACCTGCCACATAAAAACCGACCCACAATCAAAATCCGTGCCTCTGCCTGCGGATCAGGAGCCGGTTCTGGCCAAATCGTTGCTGGATTTGCGAACGCCCGTCAAGGCGCCGTTTACGGATGCCATGATAGCCGACATCCCCGAGAAACTTTCGATAAAAAGTCTTTCCAATCAATATGAGCCCGCGGAATTCCCGCATCGGAAAATCGTTCAGCGTCTGCTGAACAACATCGGCGAAAACAAACTGGCCGAATATTTCCACGCCAGTCAACTGGCCCTTTGCCAGGGGTGCCATCACAACAGTCCGGCATCGCTCAAGCCCCCCAAGTGTCAGAGCTGTCACAACAAACCCTTTAATGAAGCAAAGGACGTGCCGGGTCTGCTGGGCGCTTATCATCAGCAGTGCATGGGCTGTCATAAAGCAATGCACATTGAAAAGCCCATGGGCTGTACCGAATGTCACAAGGAGAAAAGTTAATTCAGTTCTTTCCTTTTGATGGAAAGCGCGCCAGCCGAGGAGATTCGGTTGGTTTTTCATCCAACGAAACCGATGAGAGTTTAATCGATTTTAATATTTCAGGTATGTGTAGAGGTAACAACATGTCGTTGACGCGAAGACGATTTTTGGGGTGGATGGGCGCTGCCGGGGCAGGCACGCTGCTGGGACAACGGGCTGAGGCTGCCGCCAATGTTCATTTTAAGGGTATCCGGATAGTTTTGCGGTTTTGCATGATACGACCCTGTGCGTCGGCTGCCGCGCCTGTGAAGCAGCCTGCAACACCGTCAATGAGCTGCCGCCGCCCAATCGGCCGTTTAAGGATCTGTCCGTGCTGGATACGCTTCGCCGGACCACATCCAAAACCTATACCGTGGTGAACCGGTTTCAGACAGACTCCCAATCACCCAAAACCATATTTGTCAAAAAACAATGCAATCACTGCCTGGAGCCGGCCTGTGCATCCGCCTGTTTTGTCCGGGCATTCAAAAAAACACCGGAAGGCGCCGTCACCTACGATCATACGGTTTGCGTGGGGTGCAGATACTGCATGGTTGCCTGCCCGTTTGAAATTCCCGCTTATGAATACGACAAAGCCCTGGATCCCAAAATCATGAAATGCACGATGTGCCATCCACGGGTGAAAAACGGCCAGCTCCCCGGCTGCGTGCAGGCATGCCCCAAGGAAGCCATGACCTTCGGAAAACGCAAAGACATATTGAAAATCGCCAGGGAGCGCATTCAGAAATATCCCGAACGCTATATCGATCATATTTACGGTGAAACCGAAATGGGCGGAACGAGCTGGCTGTATCTTTCGGCGGTTCCGTTCAGTCAGATCGGCATGCGGGAAGACTTGGGCGTCACGCCGGCCCCCGAGCTGACATCGGGAGCTCTTGGCGCCGTTCCCATTGTCGTGGGGCTGTGGCCGGTTCTTCTGACCGGAATTTATGCCATTACCCAGCGCAAGGAAAAGGTCTTTGCCGAAGAACAGAAGTTGGCGGTTTCCGAAGCCGTTCAATGCACCCGGCAAAGTGCAGAAAATGAACTGGCCCTTGCCATGGAAAAAGCGCAAAAAGACAAAGAGGCTGCAATCAAGCAAGCTGTAAAAAAAGCCGTGGATGAAGCCGTTAAAGCACAACAGGAGGTGAAAGCCTGATGTCTGAAAAATCCTTTGCTGTCAATAAGGCATTGACCCCATTTAACATGGTCGCCGGAGTCATCCTTCTGATCGGCGTAATCATCACCATCCTGCGGTTTACAGGCGGACTGGCGGCGGTAACCAATCTGACCGACGACAACCCCTGGGGGATCTGGATCGGATTTGATCTGCTCTGCGGCGTTGCCCTGGCCGCGGGCGGCTATGTCACCTCCGCCGCGGTATATATTTTTGGCCTGAAGCGCTATCATTCCGCGGTCAGGCCCGCCATCCTCACCGGGTTTTTAGGCTATGCCCTGGTGGTGTTCGCCCTCCACTACGATGTCGGTCGTCCCTGGCGCCTGCCGTATCCGTTTATCGTTCAGCAGGGAACCACCTCTTTGCTCTTTGAGGTTGGCGCCTGTGTGGCTCTCTATCTCACCGTATTGTTTATCGAATTTACGCCGGCAGCTCTGGAGTGGCTGGGATTGAAGCGGGCGCGGACGATTGTGACGCGGCTGACCATGCTCCTGACCATTTTTGGCGTGGTGCTGTCCACTCTTCATCAGTCTTCCCTCGGCGCGTTGTATCTGATCGCGCCCTCCAAACTGCATCCGCTCTGGTATTCAACCTACCTGCCGGTTTACTTTTTTGTATCAAGCATCATCGCCGGGCTTTCCATGGTGCTTTTCGAAAGCACGCTTTCACACCATTACTTTTCGGACAAAATGGACAAGACGCACCTGGAAGAAAGCCAAAACGTGACGCTGGGATTTGCAAAGGCGGCATCTTTGGTGCTGGCAGGCTATTTTATGATCAAAATCGTCGGCCTTTCAACCACCAACAACTGGCATTATCTGACCACGGGCTACGGAGCGTGGTTCCTGGTTGAACTGCTTGGGATTTGTGGCCTTGCCTTGCCTGATGTATGCCATCGGCGTTCGGGATAAAAACACCAGGCTCATTCGATGGACTGCCGGCTGGACGGTTCTGGGAATCGTGCTGAACCGGCTCAATATTTCCCTGATCGCATTTAACTGGCAACTGCCTTCCAGCCAGCGGTACGTCCCCCACTGGATGGAAATAATGGTTTCGGTTTTTATCGTCACGATCGGCATTCTGGTCTTTAGATTTATTGTCACCCGAATGCCGATCATGTATGAACATCCGGATTATCGATCGCACTGATCACAGTTTATCACGGTAAAACCCAACATAATCGATATATCAAAGGACTTTGCGATGTCTGGCGAATTCTTTACCCTTGCAGGATTTTATGACATACACCAAGGGGATAACCTATATCTTGATGGTGGTTTCCCTTTGCGCCATAACCGGTTTCTGGCTCTTTTTAACCGAACGCGATACGGATCAGACGACGGATGAATGACGCATCACCACAGCAAGTGAGTAAAAAAGGAGTGTCCACATGTATGATTTCGTAACCGGACCATTGGCGTGGCTGGCATTCTCCGTTTTCTTTGTTGGCGTGATTGCACGGGTGGTTCTCTACATCCGGGGGCTGGACTGGAAACTGGACCGGGTCACCTATACGGTAAACGTATCGTATGGCATCAAAGGCGCGCTCCGATCCATTTTTCAATGGCTTTTTCCGTTTGGAACGCATAGCTGGCGCTTTTACCCTTTTATGACGGTACTGGTGTTCGCCTTTCATATCGGTCTTCTCTTTACCCCGATTTTCCTGATTGCGCATAATGTCATGATGTGGGAACGATGGGGAATTCGCCTCTGGACCCTTCCCGAACCGGTTGCGGATGTGATGACCCTGACCGTGATGATCTGCGCGGTGTTCCTGGTTCTGCGACGCATTGCGCTGGCCGAAGTGCGCATCCTTACCACGGCGTATGACTATCTGGTTCTATCCATTGCCGTAGCGCCGTTTTTCACGGGCTACATGGCGCATATACAAATGGGCGACTACCGGTTCTGGCTGATTCTGCACATTCTTTCCGGGGAAATCATGCTGATGGCCATTCCCTTTACCAAGCTTTCCCATTTTATCGGCTTTTTTTTATCCCGCGCGCAAATCGGTATGGATTTTGGCATCAAACGCGGCGGAATGAAAAACAAAGGAATGGCCTGGTAACTTTTACGGATTGATAGAAACAAATCGTTTGTCATATAATCTTTTGCGGGTGGGAATAAATTATGCCTGAAGGAACATTTTGTAACAGAACGCCAATCAAGACAGTAGAAGCGCTTCTTGCACTTCTGGCGGATAAGAGTGGAAAAACCTATTATGCGGAAATGAACGCCCTGGACGTGGATCGCGCTGCATTTAAGGCGACACTTGAGAAAACCTGCAAATCGCGCATTAGGACCTGGCTGGAAATCTGCGCACACTGCGGCATGTGCGCGGACAGTTGTTTTTTTTATCTGGCCAACAACAAAGACCCCAAGCAGGTGCCTTCTTATAAAATTCAATCCACGCTCGGGCAGATCGTCAAGAAAAAAGGCGATGTGGACAATGCGTTCATGCAGATGGTCATGGATACGGCCTGGGGGAAATGCACCTGTTGTAACCGCTGCGGCATGTATTGCCCTTTTGGAATCGATATGGGGGTCATGTTCGGTTACTTGAGAGGATTGTGTTATTCGCAGGGGTTTGTTCCGTGGGAGCTGAAGATCGGCGCGGGCATGCATCGCATTTACCAGGCACAGATGGATGTCTCCTCCGATGACTGGGTGGACACCTGCCAGTGGATGGCCGAAGAAAACGAGGAAGACTGGCCGGGGCTGGAAATTCCCGTTGACAAGGAAAATGCGGATATCATGTACACCGTCAATGCCAGAGAACCCAAACACTATCCCGAAGACATTGCTGATGCCGCCATCCTCTTCCATCTTGCCGGTGAAAACTGGACCGTTCCCAGCGTCGGATGGGAGGAAACCAGTCTGGCCATGTTCGCCGGAGACTGGGAAGCCTGCAAGATTCAGGTTCAGTCCGTGTATGACGCCATGGAACGGTTGAAGCCCAAGCGCATGGTCGTCACCGAATGCGGCCACGCCTACCGGGCCACGGTCATTGAAGGCCCGTACTGGGCAGGTCTGAAATCCGGAAAGACACCGGTGCCCAGCTTTCATTATGTGGAATGGGTGGCCGAAGCGCTGCGTACCGGCAAGCTTAAAATCGATCCGTCCAAAAAAATCAAGGAGCCGGTAACGTACCAGGACTCCTGCAACTACATCCGAAACGCCGGACTGAAAGAATGCGCCCGGGAAATCATGAGTTATATCGCCGAAGATTTCCGGGAAATGTCACCAAACAAGGAACACAATTTCTGCTGCGGGGGCGGCGGCGGAATAAACGGTCTGGGGCGATATCGGGAGCAGCGCAATATCGGGCTTAAAGTCAAACGCGATCAGATTCTGGCCACCGGCGCAAAACTTGTCATATCCCCCTGCCACAACTGCTGGGATGCCATCCGGGATTTGGAAGAAATCTATCATGTCGGAATCCGCTGGTCGTTTTTAAAGCCCCTGCTGCTGAAAATGGTGATTGTTCCCGACCACTTGAAACCTGAGGAATGATGAATACCGTGACACTCAGCGCCAACGGCCTGCTTCTGGTCGAAGGCAATGAAATCGGCGCCAGACCGCTCATGTCTCTGAATGCCCGGGTACAGCTTGCGGAGGGCTGCACGCTGCGCAGCTATTTTCGGCTGATAGAGCGTTATCCGATATTTTCCGATCTCAATGCTTTTTTTTCAACCTGTATGGAATACTACCGGTCCTGTCCTGCCGGCGGCTGTCATGATCCGTCACTGGATTACCTGATACTGACGAAAACCATCGAAATGATAGGTTTCCCCGGCAATCCGCGCCTGGAAATCTATCACTCGCTTTATGGTGTTCAGGATGGGACCCTGTCTGAAATTCGGATGTTTACCCTGGAAATGCTTCTGGATGCTCCCCTGAAACTGGGAAAGCTCAAACATGTCGTGTTCGGCGACAAAATGGACATGTTTGAATTCGATACGGTGTTTACCCTGTTTGAATTGATTGACGCCATTGTTTGGGAACTCAGCTTTCATGGGTCTTTGCTGGCCTGCAATATACGGAGGTAACGATGTTTGAAAAAATCCTGTTTGCCACCTCGGGAACGCCCATCTGCGACAATGCCGCGCATGTGGCTTTTGACATTGCCAAAAAATACAATTCCAAAATCTTGACGTTTCACGTGCTCGGATTGCCATCCAGGGGCTTCAGTACCGTGGTTAAGGACATCCGAACCGGCGAAGACGAACAATACGATACCGATTATATTTCCTGGGTCAAGGAAGAACTCAAAAACACCTATGACAAATATCTGAAAGACTGCCGTGACTATGATATCCAGGCTGTCGCCGGTGTTCCCAGCACGGAAATCTTACGCAAAGCCCGTCAGCAGGATTCGGACTTGATCGTTATGGGCGCCCATTCCCGTCAGGAGGAAACCGGCGCGGCCCGATATCGGGGGGCCGTGGGAACCAACATGCAGTATGTAGCCCGGGGCGCGCGCTGTCCGGTATTGATCGTCAGCAGGCCCTGCACCACCTGCCTCTGGTATTTTTCCAATATCGTTTTCGGCACGGATTTCAGCAAGGCGTCCTTTTCCGCGTTTTTATTCGCCAGCAAACTGGCCAAGGAAATCGGCAGCAAACTCTATATTTTTCATGCCCTGGACATGGGCGCCGTGCATGCCGGAAAGGTGCTGTCACAGGAGGATATCGAAGCGCGGATACTGGAAGCCCGTAAAAAAATCGATAAAATCTACCTGCCCCATCTTCGGGATTACGACAATTTTCAGATCGATATCTGGGAAGGCATTCCCTATGTGGAAATCCTGAAATATTCCCGGGCGAAAAATGCGGATCTGATCGTCATGGCCCATCATACCAAAGAGGTGGATCCCGAGCAGGCGATTCTTGGCGGCACGGTGGAACAGGTGGTCCTGCGGGCGTCGTGCCCGGTTGCCAGCGTCAACCATCCGGATAAGGTATCGGGCTGAGATCCGGTTTTATGGCCATGAAACAGATTCTGATCGTCGATGATGAACTGGACATGCGGATATTTTTATCCACGCTTCTGGAAACCAGCGGATACCGGCCGATTACCTGTCCAAACGGCCTGGACGGCATCAGCAAAGCGCGGTCGATAAAACCGGATCTCGTTCTTCTGGATGTGATGATGCCGGGAGAAGGCGGGGTCCGGATGTATCGGGCTTTGAAAACGGATCCCGAGCTTTGCGGCATTCCGGTCATCATGATCACCGCCGTTGGCCGCAACAGTTTTACCCATTATCTGAACATGCTGAATGCCGGTCTGCCCCATCCGGTCGCACTGCCCGTAAATTACCTGGAAAAACCGGTCGATCCGAATGCCCTGCTGGCAGCCTTGCAGCATGTTTTTTCTGCACCCTGTCCGATCGATGGGAACGGATCGTGAGGTTTGATGGAAAAAAAGCTCCTGCTCGTTGATGATGAAGAAGGTATCCGAAAGGTACTGGGGATTTCATTAACGGACATGGGGTACGCCGTGCTGACCGCCGAAAACGGGCTGGAAGCGCTGGCGATTTTCAGGGCGGAAAACCCTTCGATTGTTCTCACCGATATCAAAATGCCGGGAATGGACGGCATTCAGCTTCTTAAAGCCATCAAGTCTGAAAATCCCGAAACAGAAGTCATCATGATTACCGGTCATGGCGACATGGATCTGGCGATCAAGAGCCTGAAACTCGAAGCCACGGATTTTGTCACAAAACCCATTCATGACAGCATTCTTGAAATCGCGCTCAAACGGGCTACAGAGCGGATTTTCATGCGCGAGCAGCTCAGGAACCATACCGAAAATCTTGAAAAACTGGTGGAAGAGAAATCCGCCCGCCTGGTGCAACTGGAAAGGCTTACCGCCATTGATCAGGCTGTAGAAGGGATGTCTCTGGTCCGACAACAGCTCGCTGACGATATTGGGGAAAACCTGGGCAATTTTAATGAAATGCCCTGCTTTGTCTCAATTCATAACAGGGACCTGAAAATTGTTGCCGTCAACAACCTGTATCGCACCCGACTGGGAAACAGGATCGGAGATTCCAGCTGGTCAATTTACACCGGAGCGGATACGACACCTGAAAATTGTCCGGTCGGATTGACTTTTTCTTCCGGCACTGGACAACGGAGCCATAAGCAGGTTCAATTAGCAGACAGCACCCAATCACCGGTCATGGTACATACCGCACCGATCCGAAACAGCACCGGCGTCATCGAGCTGGTCATCGAGATATCCGCCGATATTTCAGAAATCAAACGGCTTCAAGACGAGCTGAATGCCACGCAGCGGAAATATCAGCAGCTCTTCGATGAATCCCCCTGCTATATTACGGTTCAGGATCGGCATTTTCAGATGATTGCCGCCAACCGTCGGTTCAAGGATGATTTCGGCGACGACATCGCTCAGTGTTTCCGGGTTTATCGACAGCGAACCGAACCCTGTCTCAACTGCCCGGTTGCCAAAACCTTTGAGGACGGACAGCCCCATCAGGGAGAGATGGTGGTAACATCGAAAATCGGGGAACAAATTCACCTACTGATCGGCACGGCCCCGCTGTTCGATGCTCACGGCCAGATCATCCAGGTCATGGAATTGTCCACCAACATCACCCAGATCCGAAAGCTTCAGGAAAATCTGTCGGCACTGGGGCTGATGATGAGTTCCATGTCTCATGCGGTCAAGGGCATGCTGACCGCTCTGGATGGCGGGATATACCGCATGCAGTCCGGCCTGAAAAAGCAGGATGCATCGCTGATACAAGATGGTCTGGAGGATGTTCAAATCATGGTGGATCGCATCCGCAATGCCGTACTGGATATTTTGTATTATGCCAAGGAACGCGATATTCATCCGGAGCCCACGGAAGTACAGAACATGGTGGATGATGTGATTCAGATCATCGAGCCCAAGCTGAACAACCGGACCATTCAATGGAACTGCCGGGCGGAAGCCGCTTTGGGCAGTTTTGTTGTGGATCGGGGGGCGCTGCGAACCGCGCTGGTCAATATTCTTGAAAATGCGGTCGAGGCCTGTCTGGAAAATGCGGAAAGACCCTCACATACCATTGACTTCCATGTTCAAAAAGTCGAAAATCATATCCGTTTTGAAATCCGGGATACGGGAATCGGCATGGGCGCGGAGGTTCAGGATAAAGTTTTTACCCTCTTTTTCTCGTCCAAAGGCCAGAGAGGCACCGGACTCGGCCTGTTTATCGCCAAAAAAGTGATCGATCAGCACCAAGGAACCATCCGTTTTCAATCCGGGAAAGGTATAGGCACCACATTCTGGATCGACATCCCCATCAATACCGTATCCTGAAGACAGAGGATTTCTAAGATGCTGGATGCGTTTCGAAACATTCGAAACAGCCTGAGTTACCGCTTGATTTTTTTCATGGGGCTGATCCTGTTTATTTTCTTTTCTGTCTGGGCCTATATCAGCATCCAGTATCAGAAAGAAAAAATGATGAAAGACATCGTGATCTGGACGGACCGGTTGAGCCAGACCATTCAACTGAGCACGCATTACGCCATGATGTTGAACGCCAGATACGATATCAACCAGAGCATTCAGAACATCGGCAGACAGAAGGCTATCGAGCATATCCGGATATACAACAAGGAAGGGGAGATCAAATTTTCAAGCTCGCCCCTGGAGGTCAGCCAGAAAACCAATATCAAGGCGGAAGCCTGTTATATCTGCCATAAAACCGATCCCCCGATGGACTATCTTGACTTGCTGGAGCGGGTCCGGATTTTCAACTCACCCAAAGGACATCGGCAGATCGGTGTGATCACCCCGATCCGGAATGAAACCGGCTGCGCTACCGACGCCTGCCATGTCCATCCGGAAAACAAAAAGATTCTGGGAGCACTGGATGTCGTGGTGTCGCTGAAGGAAACCGATGATGATATTCTGTTTTTTGAAGAAGGGATCCTGATTTTGGCCGGTTTTATTTTTATCGCAACATCCATCGGCATCTGCCTCTTTATTTTTCGGTTTGTCAAAATGCCGATCCGAAAGCTGATCGAAGGCACCCGGAAAATCGGCGATGGAGATTATATCACTCCCATCGATATCAATCTGGATGATGAACTCGGAGAACTGGCCACCGCTTTTCAGAAAATGGGACAGAACATCGGAGAAAAGCAGGACGAGCTGAACAACCAGCGCAATGAGTATCAGAGTCTCTTTGAACAAGCCCCCTGCATTATCACGGTTCAGGATAGAAATTACCGGCTGATTCAATACAACCGCGAATTTTCGGAGCGGTTTGGCCAGCAGCTCGGTCAACCCTGCTACCGGGCTTACAAGGGGCGGGATGAAAAATGCGTGGACTGCCCCGTGGAACTGACCTTTGAAGACGGCCTGCCGCACTACAGCGAAGAAACCGGGATCAATAAAGACGGCACCAGAACCTACTGGGTGGTTCGGACAGCGCCCGTCAAGAATGCCGAAGGGCAAATCGTCGGGGCCATGGAGATGAGCATCGATATTTCCCGAAGCAAACAGCTCGAGGAGAAGCTTGCCGAGTCGGAAAAAAAATACTGCGCCATTTTCAACAACATCCCGAATCCTGTCTTTGTAGTGAACATTCAGAATCTGAAAATACTGGACTGCAACAAGAGCGTTATCCAGGTGTATGGATATCAGCCCAATGAAATTATCGGCAAATCATTTCTGGATCTTTTTTTGGAAGAAGAAAGAGAGCTTTATGCATTCAAGCTCCTGACATCCTCCATCATCAACCGGGCACGGCATTCCCATCGAGACGGCGGAACACTTTTTGTTAATATCCGTTTTTCCGCATACACATATTCCGGTGAGAAAGTGCTTCTGGTGACCACCAGCGATATCACGAAACGGCTGGAGACCGAGCAGCAACTTTTTCAGGCCAGCAAAATGGCGACACTCGGTGAAATGGCCACGGGAGTGGCGCATGAATTGAATCAGCCGCTGTCCGTGATCAAAACAGCCAGCAGTTTTTTCATGAAAAAAGTCGATCGGAAAGAACCTATCAAAGACGATATTCTCTACACCCTGGCGAAGGAAATCGACAGTCATGTGGACCGGGCGACCAAGATCATCACCCACATGCGCCAATTTGGCCGAAAAACGGAAATGGTGCTGGAAAAAGTTCAGGTCAATGATATTCTGAAAAAAGCCTTCGAGATTTTCAGTCAGCAGTTAAAGGCAAGGGGTATTCAAGTAACGTGGGACATTCAGCCGGATATCCCCCTGATTCTGGCGGATCCGGGCCGGCTGGAACAGGTATTTATCAATCTGATACTGAATGCCAGAGACGCCATTGAACAAAAATTGGAATCCGGTTGCCCGGAAAAATGCCTCAGCATCATCACCCTGAAAACCATTGCCAATCCAAAAACCGTGATGATTTCGATCAGCGACACCGGAATCGGAATTCCGCTCAGCGATCTGGACAAAATTTTTGAACCGTTTTATACCACCAAAAAAGTCGGGAAAGGGACCGGTCTGGGGCTGTCGATCAGTTACGGCATAATCCAGGAATGCAGCGGCAATATCCACGCGGTCAACAACGATGATGGCGGCGCCACGTTTATTCTGACCTTCCCGGTTCCGGAGCAGTGACAGTCATGTCCCATACCATTCTGATCGTGGACGACGAAGCGGGAATCCGGACGGTGCTTGCGATATCGCTGGCGGATATGGGGCATCAGGTGTGCTGCGCCGAAGCCGGGGATCAGGCGCTTGAGATACTGGCCGATGCCCACCCCTCCATTGTCCTGACCGATATCAAAATGCCGGGAATGGACGGCGTCAGCCTGCTTCGGGAAATCAAACGCACCCAACCGGATGTGGAAGTGATCATGATGACCGGTCACGGCGACATGAATCTGGCGGTGAAAAGCCTCAAATACCAGGCAACCGACTTTATCACCAAGCCCATCAGCGCCGAAGCGCTTGAAATCGCCATTGAGCGCGCTGATGAGCGGATTTCGCTGCGCAAACAGCTTCGTGCGTACACGGAAAACCTGGAGCTGCTGGTAGAAGAAAAATCCCGGAAACTGGTCGAGGCGGAGCGCATGGCCGCATTCGGAGAAGCCATTGCCGGGCTGGCGCACACCATTAAAAACATTTCAGGCGGCCTGACCGGCGGCACATTTGTCCTGGAAAAAGGCATCGAGCTGCACCATGACCAGTATCTCAGCCAGGGCTGGACCATGATCAAGGGAAATGTGGAAAAACTGGTCAGCCTGTCCCTGGACCTTCTGAATTACGGGAAATCATCGGAAATTCATCCCGTATGGTGTCATCCCAATCAGCCGGCCCAGGAAGTTTTTGAATTGATGCTGCCTCTGGCCAAATCCCTGGGCGTATCGCTGGAATTATCCCTGTCTGAAAGCCTGCCCCGGGTTTGCCTGGATTCAGAGGCCATTGGACGGTGTCTTCATAATCTGGTGACCAATGCCATCGACGCCTGCCTGGATGAAACGGGTTCGCCAGAGGCAGGCCATGTCAAAAAAGTTATCATCCGCACACTTCAGGCGCAGGGATGGGCAGTGGCATATCAGGTTGAAGATACGGGAGTCGGTATGGATAATGAAACCCGACAGAAAATATTCCAGGGCTTTTTTTCTACAAAAGGCAGCAGGGGAACCGGCATCGGTCTGATGACCACGCGAAAGACAGTTGAAAAACATCATGGAAACATTCAGGTGGCCACTGAAAAAAGCAAAGGCACGACATTCAGTATTTTCCTGCCGGAAATCTCGACAACTGGGGTTGATGAGCCGCAGGATGCCTTCGAAAACGCAGTCGAGAACCAGGACCTTGCCTGAAAACGCTTTGAGCGAATGGTCAGCCGGATTACCTTCATGGCTTTCGGAGAAAGGCCAAGTGCCAGAGCCGAACGTAATAATGAAAGCTGGATAATAGCAGCGCGCCGCCGATAGTCAGATAAAGCGCGGCAAGGTATTCCCTGGGGATCGGCGAATGACGGAGCATGGCGCCCAGTGCAACCATGACGACAATGATAAAATAGCTCTTCCATGCCTGAAAAGCAAAAAAACAGGCTTTTTCCGGGAAAAGGGAGATGCGGCCAATGTTATTAATCGCAATTGCCGAAAAAACAAAGTGATAAGCAACAACCGCCCCTATCATTCCCGCGGTTCCGGACAGAAGCGCTCTGCTGAAAACAAGCGTATGAAGCCATCCATAAGCCAGCCTGCACAGCAGGCTCCCCGCGGCGCTCCACGTGAAACCGGCTGCTGCGATGAGCCAGTATATCGGAGTTGCGGGCTTCAGTTTTGAAATTAACATGAGCGTTTTCTTATGGATTATGGTCATATTTATCCGTCTGCTTCAATTATAAAACATTGGCGATGCGCCAGCAAGAAGGAAAAATGGATGGGCGCGTCGCGTTTACCGGTTTTGGAAACAAAATTTGACGTAAAAACCAAAAAGAGCAATTGTTTTTTGAACGCGGGCAGTGTATCAGAAACCATCTGGTAATCGTTTAAATGCCGCTATTTGGAGATCCGGGGTCGATGATATCTCAGGAAATGTTTTTCAATCTGTTCGGAAGCCAGGTTCGGCAGCTCGCGGCCGCAAATGGTGTAACGGAAGCCGAAGCGGAACGGGTCATTCTGATCTTTGCGGAGGCCATGAAAAATCCCTATATGGATGAGCGCCATATTTATCAGAGGCTGGTTGAAAATATGGACGTTGCGGAATGAAGATCGAGCAGCTCAAGGTCGAGCACATCGGCTGCTATTCCGGCGCATCCTTTCAATTTTCCGATCTGACAGTTATTTATGGCGAAAACCGGGCCGGTAAATCCACGCTGATTTACGCCCTGTATTATGCCCTGTTTGGAAAACATCTGAACACCACCCTGAGCGTTCCGGATCTTTGCCAGAAGGGCGAAAAATTCGGTGCGGCCACGCTGTGTTTTCTTCGGCAGGAAAAATGCTGCCAATTGTGGCGCTCCACCTTGGGAACCGTGGCGCTTTCCGTTCTTTCCGAAGACGGGGTCAGTTGGGATTCCCTTGTCCAGGACCCGTCCGAGTCTTTGAAGCCTTATGTTCCCATCCCTTCAGATGTGGCTTCCCTGACCTCTTTTTTCCGCGAAGGCGAGCTGATTTATTTTCTGAAAGACATTCCCAGATACAATAAGACACTCTTGCAGCAAATCCTGGAGATGGATGACATCTTTATCCTGCAGACCCGCTTTAAAAAAGCTGCGGCCATCGCCAAGGAAAAGCGAAAAGACCTTCAGGCGGAAACCGCTGTCAAAATGCCGGCTTCCCTGAACCCGGTCACGGCGCAGAAAGAGGCGGAGGGTCTGGAAAAAGAGATTGCCGAAACAGATGCAGAAATCAAAAGCCTTTCGGCGGCGTCTGGCAGCTTCACGGATCCGCAGCTCCTGATCATCCTTCAGCGGACCGTTGATGAAAAAAAATCTGAAATCGCATCTATTGAAAAGGCCAGGGCTGAGCTGCCGCTGCTTGAGGATCTGATTCGAAAAAAAGAAGAAATTGAAAAAAGCATTTCCGATGGCAATGCCGTTTATCCGAATCCGGATGATCTTCAGCGCCAACTGGGGAGCTTTGACCAGCGGATTCAGGGGCTGAAGTCGGATATTGAGCGCCTCGCGGATATGGAAAAGCAGCCCAGTTGCCATGCCTGCGGTCAGGCATTGTCGCCGGAGCACCTTTCCAAATTGATTTCCGAGCGAAAAACCCAGTGCGCCGAGCAGGAGAACAATCGCAACCGGCTGGCCTCAGAGCTTCTGGCTGTTCAGTCCGCGCTTCAGGACCAGAAAACCTGTAAAATCGCGACGGGGACCATTCAGCGGCAAATCGCCGAAATTCAGCACTGGAACGGAAAGCTCGAAAAGCTCAAATCCCAGTTGGACCAGGCAGCCGGTGAGCTTGAAAAGGCCAGGGGAACGGCCGGTGATCCGGAAATAGAAACGCGCGGCCAACGCATTCAGGCACTTCAGTCGCGTCAGGCGGAATTGCAGAAGCGGTTTATCGGCCTGAAGCTTGAGATCCAACAGGCCGATAAGCACCGGAAGGATTCTGAGAAGCTAATGGAAAAAATTCGGGTTGCGGACCGCCATGTTCTCTTGTGCGAGATCGCCTGTCAGGCCATGGAACGCGCGGTGACCGGGCTCAACCAGAGTCTCATGGACAAGGTCAGGGAAAGCCTTCGGGAGTGGGCCGGGCATTTTCAGTATCTGGATCAGTTTGATATCGAAATGACGCCCAAGGAACTCAGTCCCATCATACAGGCCAGGGGCTATACCTACAAGCTGAACCAGATGAGCAAAAGCGAGCGCATTTTTCTCTACCTGATGCTCAAGCTTGCCATTGGCGACGCCATGGGGCATTTGGGGGTGTTTGTTCTGGATGATCCGGCGGACGGCCTGGATTTCAAGCGCCAGCAGGTGCTGGCCCATCTGCTTCAGGAAGTGAGCGGCAAGCGGCAGGTGATTGTCAGCACCAACGATGACCGGTTTGCGGACATGTTCCCGGATCACTCCCGGATCAATCTTTGACAACGGTTTTTTATAAGGTTTGCAAATATGGAATATTCAATACTGCTGGTGGATGATGAGGAAGACTTTTGCCAGGCTCTGGGAAAACGCCTGGAAGGCATGGGGTATATTGTCCATACCGCGACTTGCGGCAGGGACGCCATGACCGTTTTCCGGGATATCAATCCCATGATTGTGCTGATGGACTTCATGTTACCCGACACCAATGGTCTTGAGCTTTTGAAGCAGATGAAGGATGAAATACCGGATACCGAGGTCATTGTCATCACCGGACACGGCAATATGGAACTGGCTGTTAAGAGTTTTCAGTATGATGCAACGGATTTTGTCACCAAACCCCTTGGCCGGGATGCCCTGGAACAGGCCCTGGACCGGGCGGCCAAAAAAATCCTTGTCAGACGGCGATTGCAGGAATATGCCGAAAACAAAGCCATGCGGGAAATGGTGATCAACGAGCTGGTGAATGAGGATGTCATGGTGATCGGAGCCGACTACCGCATTATGGATGTCAATGCCCCCATGCTCAGCAAACTGGGGGTTACGCGGGAAGCGGTCATCGGCCGGTTCTGTTATGAAATCACGCATCACCAGAACAGCCCGTGTTCCGGAGAGGAACACCCCTGTCCCCTGATTCAATCTTTTAACACAAAAAAGCCATCTCAGACCACCCATGTTCACCTGGATAATCAGAACCGGGAAATCTATTATTCCATTTCCTGCTATCCCATATTTGAAAATGGCCAGGCAACGGGCGCCATTGAACTGTCCCGGGATATCACCCATGAAATCAACAACCAGAAGAGTCTGCTGCAGCAGAGCAAGCTGGTCTCAATTGGCCGATTGGCCGCAGGCGTTGCGCATGAAATCAACAATCCTCTGACCACCATTTTGACGACAGCGCTGTTGATCCAGGAAGATATCGAACCGGAAAATCCGATGTTTAAGGAACTCGGCGTCATTGCCAGCGAAACCCTTCGATGCCGGAAAATCGTTATGGCGCTGCTTGATTTCGCCAGGCAGGGCAAACCGCTTAAAAAAGAGCATGATCTCAAGGAATTGATTGATGAAGTCGTTCTCCTGACCCGAAAACAGGCGGCATTCAAGGATGTGCTGGTGGAAAGCGACTGCGACGAAAGATTTGGGGAAATGTTCTAAATGGATAAAGGCCAGCTTCAGCAGGCCTTGATCAATCTGATCCTGAATGGCATCGAATCAACCGATTCCGGCGGGAAGGTGACGGTTGTCGCGCGGATTGGCCCGGATCCAAAATATGCGGAAATTGAAATTCGGGATACTGGCAAGGGCATTCCAACAGAAGAACTGGATAAAATATTTGATCCATTTTATACCACCAAGGAAAGCGGCACCGGTCTGGGCCTTGCAATTACCAGCGGGATCATTGCCCAGCACGGCGGGGTGATAACCGTCAGCAGCCAGTTGGGGCAGGGGAGCATATTCACCATTCGGTTGCCTTTCCGACAGGATGCCGCCCATGCCTGCTGAAACGCCGCGTATTCTCATTGTGGATGATGAAGTCAACATCTGCAGAAACTGTGAGAAAATTCTTTCCAAGATGGACTGCGAGGTATCGATTGCGCAGAACGGTCAAGAGGCGCTGGCCCTGATTGAAGCCGAACCCTTTGATGTGGTGGTGACCGATTTGAAAATGAGCCGTATGGGCGGCATGGAAGTGCTTCGCCGTGTCACGGAAAAAGATCCGGACATTCGGGTGATCGTCATGACAGGCTATGCGTCCGTGTCTTCCGCGGTTGAGGTCATGAAAATCGGCGCGTTTGACTATCTGCCCAAGCCCTTTACGCCCCATGAACTGCGCGCTGTCGTGCTTCAGGCCATCACGGACCGCATGACAAGCCGCCAGAACCACCGATTGAAAAATTCCGAAGAATCCGCTCTGCCCATTGCCCATCAACTGATTGGAAACAGTCCTCAGATTCAGAAAGTCGTGTCCATGATTCGAAAAGTGGCGCCAACGGACGCTACCGTGCTCGTGTGCGGCGAAAGCGGCACAGGAAAGGAGCTGGTCGCCCGGGCGGTTCACGCAAACAGCAATCGTAAGGACTGCGTATTTTTTGCGGTGGACTGTGGAACCCTCTCCGGCAATCTTCTGGCATCTGAACTTTTCGGTCATGTCAAGGGTGCGTTTACCGGAGCCCATCGGGAAAAAAAAGGAATTTTCAGGCTTGCCCATCAGGGAACCGTTTTCCTGGATGAAATCAGCAATATCAGCCTTGATGTTCAGGGCATGCTGCTGCGCTTTCTGGAAAGTCAGGAGTTTTATCCGCTGGGAGGGACAACCCTGCAGAAGGTAAATGTCCGGCTGATCTTTGCCACCAATCAGGACCTTCAGAACATGGCTGCAGCCGGAACGTTCCGTCAGGATTTTTATTACCGGATTTTTGTCTATCCCATTCTGATTCCGCCGCTACGGGACAGAAAACCCGATATTCTGCCGATCGCCTATCATTTTCTGAATCAGTTCTGCCGCAGGATGAATAAATCCATTGCAGGGTTTGATGATGATGCAGGCAATCGACTCATGGCCTTTGACTGGCCGGGGAATGTCCGCCAGCTCAGAAATGTGATCGAACGATCTGTGATTCACAGTGAAAAAAAACTGATTTCTTCGGCGGATCTATTTTTGAGTGATCATGAATTTGGTGAACCGTTTACTGCCGGAATCGATTCCCCAAACCAACGAAGCGCTGAAACTGGCGAAAAAATACATCCGAATCGCCGCAATCAGCGAACTGGAAAAAAATTTCCTTAACCAATGCTTTGGAAAGAACAACTGGAATGTCACTCAAGCTGCGAGGCAAACTGGATTTCAGCGGACCAATTTTCAAAATCTGATGAAAAAACATGGAATTACCCTTTCTCAGCGTCTTCGTATGCCTCCCGGTCTGACTCCTGCTTCCTACCGATATCATTATACCATACACTGTATAACTAATATATACATCTTATCCCTTGAAGTTGATCAAATTATAAGACTTTGTATTTAATTATAATTTAATAAAACCGGCGGGACTGTCGGCGTTCTTTTAAGTAACGTGATCATTGAAAAATGAATATCAGGGATCATACAGATGCCGGAGATGGATGCGCATAGTATTATGCATAAATCACATATTATCAATTAGTTAATAATCATTGGCACAAGATGTGCTATATAAATATAGTCAACTATTGTCGCTAACATCACTCACCAGGAGGAAAAAATATGAATACGCTAGATAGAATCATGGTTGTCGATGATGAAAAGGGAATCTGCCAGAATGTTGAAAAAATTCTGTCCAAAAACAATTATGAAGTTATCTGTGCACTCAGTGCCGCGGAAGCGCTGGAGCGGATGAAAACCGAATCGTTTGACTTGATGATTTCAGATATTGTTATGCCGGGGATGAATGGTCTGGAGCTGCTTAAACTGGTTAAAAATGAGTGGCCGAAAACCCGGGCCCTGATGATGACAGCGTATGCGTCGACCGATACCGCTGTAAAGGCCATTCGCCTGGGTGCGCTGGATTATGTTTCCAAGCCGTTTACGCCGGATGAGTTGCGAACCGTTGTCCACAAGGCCATGCAGGCGATCTGGTTCAGGCCAAAACTTCTGAAAAGGAAATCGAAGTCATTAACGTCATTGATATCGACATGCCGTTTGACGGGGATGAAGTCGCCAAATACACAGGGGAAGATTATGTGATGACCCTTGGCCGGTCGGATATGCCGGTGGTCGAGGTGAAAATCCCGGACAATCTGGAAAATTTCTGCGCGGTCGGGATATGGTCTATGATATTTTCAAGAAATTGGGCAGAACCTGCAAGCTCGGAAATAAGTCCCATCCCTGCACTCAGAAAACAGGCAAAAAATCAGCCGGATCCAAAAAAATAGCTGATGCACCGGACAGGTTAAAATGGATCGGCATTGATATGCCTTTCAATTATGATGAGGTGGTTTCTGTGACTGGACCGGAATATGTCGCCCACCTGGGCTCAGAGGGAGTATCCTTTGTCTCTTATGAAGAGTTGAAGGAAAATGTAGGCCCGAATGATGGGTAAATCCCTCGGGGAATATCGATGTGGACATGCCGTTTGACCGCGATGAAGTGGCCAAAGCCGTCGGTGACGGCTACGCCGACACGCTGGGACCCTCGGATATGCCGGTTGTTGAGGTGAAAATATCTGAAAAACTGGAAAACTACTGCGAAGTCGGCGAGATGGTCTGCGATATTTTCAAAAAGCTGGGAGCTGACCTGCAAGGCCGGAAACAAAACCAGCCTGTGCCCCCAGAAAAAAAGCCAGAAAAAAGCCGAAGCCGGAAAACAAGGCGCTCCGGATGTGTCCCGTCTCATCGGTGTGGATATGCTGTTTGAGTTCGATGAGGTGGCAGCCGCAGTTGGAGCGGAATATGCTATGCATCTGGAAGACGGAGAACGCGCGGTCGATTCATATGAAGAAATCAAACAGCAATCCGCGGCCCTGATGGCGCCGCAGGAATCGAAAATCAAGCGTCCGTCCGCACCAAGCACAGCGCTCTGGTTATCGATGACGAAGTGGCTGTTAACAACAATATTCGAAAAATCCTTGAGAAAAAAGGCTACCGCGTGGACCAGGCGATCAGCCGGGAAGAGGCCCTTGAAAAAATTAATGGCAGAAGCTATCCGGTGATCATGCTCGATTTGAAAATGCCCGGCGTGAAAGGGCTGGAACTGCTTCAATGCATTCGTGAACGCAGGCCGGAGGCAATGGTTGTTATCATTACCGGCTATGCCAGCATTGAAACGGCCGTGGAAACCGCCAGAATGGGCGCCGTTGGATATCTGGCCAAGCCGTTTACACCAGATGAAATCCGGGGAGCCGCGGACAATGCGGTCCGGTTGGCGGCTTAACCCCCTTTGCATTGCAATCGGCTGAACGTCTTTCGGCCGATTGCTCTTATTGAGTCATTTTTTGAATGTACTTTAATACCGCTCGATAGCCATGGTGCTCCGGTCGTGCTGAAATCTTGTTCAGTAGTTCATACCCTATACTTATCTGTTTTTTAAGATAATCTTCAAATATTTCAAAATCCTCTATCATTCCCCGATGATGAACCCTTCTGTTTCGCATTATTTCTTTCGGAAAATCTGTTGACAAGAAAATATTCAGAGGTTAGTTAAACACTTTGTTTAATTTTATGAAACCAAACGTCGCTGACGTTTTTAATAATGCAAAGCATAGGAGAAGCGAATCATGTCGAACGTAAACCCTGTTATCGGGTCTGTATTGGTTGTCGGTGGCGGCATTGCCGGAATGCAATCCGCGCTGGATCTGGCCAATTCAGGCTATTATGTGTATCTTCTTGAAAAATCCCCATCCATTGGCGGGGTCATGTCCCAGTTGGACAAGACTTTCCCGACCAATGACTGCGCCATGTGAATTATCTCCCCTGTACTGGTCGAGGTCGGCCGGCATCTGAACATCGAATTAATCACGTATGCGGATTTGGAATCTGTTGAGGGCGTTCCTGGCAATTTCAAGGTCAAAGTTCGAAAACGCGCCCGCAGCATCAAAATGGATCTGTGTACCGGGTTGCGGCGCCTGCGTGGAAAACTGTCCGGTGGTATGCCAGACAGTCGCAGGCAGTCCTGCATCCATGTAGTTCCGTGTCCATCAATTGCTTATCACCAATGACATTATCGGCTACGATAATTTGATCCAAAGGATTTCAGTCTCATGGAACCTACCACTCAAATTGATTTGAAAAAAATCGATGACATCATAACCAAATATCATGGGAATAAAGAGGCCCTGCTGATGATCATGCAGGATATCAGTGATATTTACAGTTATGTCCCCCCATCGATCATTCCGATTCTGGTTGACCGTCTCGGCGTCAAAAAAAGCCTGATCTATAGTGTTGCCACATTTTACAAGACCATCAGTCTTGAGCCAAGAGGCAAGTATATCGTCAGTGTGTGCACGGGTACCGCATGCCATGTTCGGGGTGCGGAAAAAATTACCGAAACCTTGCAGCAGAAACTGGGTATTCGGAAGGCCAGACCACCGCGGACAGGCTTTTTACGCTGAAGGCTGTCCGATGCATCGGGTGCTGCGCATCCGGGCCCGTCATTACGGTTAACCACGAAACCTATGGCGGACTTGATCGAACAGCTGCGGAAAAAGTCATCGACGATTATAAAAACATGCCTCTTAACGGCACGGCGTAACGGAGGTTATTGATATCATGGCAATTTTATCGAATCGGGAATCCCTGGAGAAATTTCAGGATAAACTCAAGTCCGCCCAGTCCCAAGGCAAAAAGAAACTGATTTCACTTTGCGCTGGCTCTGGGTGCGGCGCCTATGGTACCGCAAAAGTTCATCAGGCCCTGATGGAAGAGTTGACCCGGCAGAATCTGACGGAAGAAGTTGAAGTCAAGCTGACCGGTTGTCACGGTTTTTGCGAAAAAGGACCGATCATGGTCATTCATCCGCAAGGCATTTTCTATCCACAGGTCAAACCGGAACACGTGTCCGAAATCGTGGAAAAAACCATAAAAAATGACGAATTGGTTCCCGCCCTGATTTTCAAGGACCCTGCGTCAAAGGCCAAAATCACCCTCGAGCATGACATCCCGTTTTACAAACTTCAGCAGCGCGTCATCTTCGGCAACAACGGACTCATCGACCCGACCAGCATTGACGATTATATTTCAGTCGGCGGGTACAGCGCCATGGCCAAATCCCTTTTCGACATGACGCCGGAGAAGATCATCGCCGAGATCAAGAAATCAGGACTTCGGGGACGGGGCGGCGGCGGATTTCCGACAGGCATCAAGTGGGATACCTGCCGGAAACATCACGGCACGCGATATATCATCTGCAACGCGGATGAAGGCGATCCTGGCGCGTATATGGATCGGAGCCTTCTGGAGGGAAATCCCCACAGCGTCATCGAGGGGATGATCGTTGGCGCCATCGCCATTGGCTCCCATGAAGGGTATGTCTATGTCCGTCACGAATATCCGCTGGCGGTGACCAATCTTGACCATCGCCCTTGACAAGGCACGGGAATACGGGCTGCTTGGCAAGAACATTCTGGATTCCGGCTTTGATTTTGACATTCACATCAGCCGGGGCGGCGGCGCATTTGTCTGCGGCGAGTCCACGGCATTGATGGCATCTCTGGAAGGCAGCCCGGGAAGGCCCCGCGCCAAATATGTTCACACGGTTGAAAAAGGATTCAAGGAAGGCCCCTCCAATCTCAACAACGTGGAAACCTGGGCCAATGTGCCGATTATCATCAACAAGGGTGCGGACTGGTATGCGGCGATCGGCACCAAGCACAGCAAGGGAACCAAAATCTTCTCTCTGGTCGGCAAGGTGGTGAACACGGGTCTTGTGGAAGTTCCCATGGGAACCAGCCTTCGGACCATCATATTTCGATATCGGCGGCGGCATTCCCAAAAAAAAGAAATTCAAGGCGGTCCAAACCGGAGGCCCTTCCGGAGGCTGCATTCCGGAGCGATTTCTGGATCTGGGCGTCGATTTTGACGAATTGTCCAAGGTCGGCTCCATCATGGGCTCCGGCGGCATGATCGTCATGGATCAGGACACCTGCATGGTGGATGTGGCCCGGTATTTTCTGGATTTTCTGAAGGAAGAATCCTGCGGCCAGTGCAATCCCTGCCGGGAAGGCATCAAGCAGATGCTCGAGATTCTGACCAGCATCTGCCAGGGAAACGGCAAGGAAGGCGACATCGAGCTGCTCGAAGAGCTGGGCAGCATGATCCAGAAATTTTCGCTTTGCGGTCTGGGAACGTCCGCGCCCAATCCGGTGTTGACCACGCTTCTGTATTTTCGGGATGAATATGAAGCCCATATCCGGGACAAGAAATGCCCCGCGGGGGTGTGCAAGCCGCTCTTTCATTATGAAATTGATGCCGAAGCCTGCACCGGATGCCAGTCCTGCGCCCGCAAATGTCCGCAGGATGCGATTTCCGGAGAAAAAAAGCAGCCCCATCAACTTGATCAGACCAAATGCATCAAATGCGGCATTTGTTACGATGCCTGCAAATTTGGCGCAATTGTGATTCGATAAATATAAGGGAACCGATTGATGATCACATTCAAACTCAATGGTAAAACAGTTCAGGGGGAGGAAGGGCAGTATATCCTCCAGGTTGCCCAGAAATATGGGGTCGATATTCCAACCCTTTGCCATCATAAAGCCCTGGAGCCGGCCGGAATGTGCCGGCTTTGCACGGTGGAGCTTTTTGACGGACGAAGAACCCGTTTTGTGACTTCCTGCAATTATCCCATCTGGGAAGGCATGGAGGTTAAAACCGATACCGAAGATGTGCACCAGGGCCGCAAGCTGATTGTGGAATTGCTGATGGCCCGGTGTCCGGATGTGCCGATTCTCAAGGAATTGGGGAATAAATACGGCATTTCGGAAACCCGGTTCAAAAAAGAAGAGGATACCTGTATCCTTTGCGGCCTCTGCACGCGGATCTGCACCCGCATGGGAAACAGCGCGATCAGCCTGACCGGCCGCGGCGTGGATATGAAGGTGGATACGCCGTTTCATATCCAGACCGATGTCTGCATGGCCTGCGGCGCATGCGCCTCGGTATGTCCCACCGGACACATCACGCTGGAAAAAATCCGGGAGCATGTCAGCGCCCATTCCTTCAAGGCCATTCCATCGGAATACGATATGGGGCTTAAGGGCCGCAAACCGGTTTATGTCCCGTATGCCCAGGCCGTACCCAACACACCGGTTATCGACCGGTCGGTCTGTATCCACTTTAAAACCGGCGGATGCAAGGTCTGTACCGAATTCTGCGGGGTCAATGCCATTGATCACACCATGCAGGATGAGATCGTGGAATTAAATGTCGGCTCCATCATCCTGGCGCCCGGATTCCAGCCCTTTGATCCATCCAAATTTGACGCTTACGGATACGCCAAGCATCCCAATGTCATTACCGCCATGGAAATGGAGCGGATTTTGTCTGCCTCCGGCCCCACGGCCGGGCACCTGGTGCGCCTCTCGGATCATAAAGAGCCTAAAAAAATCGCATGGTTCCAGTGCGTGGGCTCCCGGGACATGAACAAGTGCGATCATTCCTACTGCTCCTCGGTCTGCTGCATGTATGCCATCAAGGAAGCCGTGATCGCCAAGGAGCATGCGGGAAGCGATCTGGACTGCGCGATATTTTACATGGACATGCGCACCCACGGCAAGGATTTCGAGCGCTTTTACAATACGGCCAAGGACAAACACGGGGTGCGGTTCATCCGCAGCCGGGTGCACACCATTGATCCGGTTGTGGGAACCGATGATTTAAGCATCCGCTATGTTACCGAAAGCGGCGAGACGGTCACGGAAGTCTTTGATCAGATCGTGCTGTCCGTGGGGCTGGAAATCAACCCGGATGTCGTCAGTCTGGCCAAACAACTGGACATCGATCTGACCTCGGGCAATTTCAGTCAGACCACTTCATTTGAGCCGGTGAGCACTTCACGGGAAGGCATCTATGTGTGCGGCGCCTTCCAGGGACCCAAAGACATTCCGCAATCGGTTATCGACGCCAGCGCTGCGGCGTCTGCGGCGGGAGAAAATCTGAGTCCGGCAAGAAACACCCTGACCAAGGCAAAGGAAATTGTTCCGGAAATCAATGTTGCCGGCGAGCGGCCCCGGATCGGCGTGTTCGTCTGCAGATGCGGCATCAACATTGCCGGCGTGGTCAATGTACCGTCTGTTGCCGAGTATGCGGCAACCCTTCCCTTTGTGGAATTTGCAACCGACAACCTCTATTCCTGTTCCCAGGACACCCAGGACAATCTGGTCAGCATCATCAAGCAGAAAAACCTGAACCGGATCGTTGTGGCTGCCTGCACCCCCAAAACCCATGAACCCCTGTTCCAGGAAACCCTGATCAACGCAGGACTCAACAAGTATCTGTTTGAAATGGCCAATATCCGGAATCACGATTCCTGGGTCCATAAATCCTCTCCTGAAAAAGCCACGCAAAAGGCCAAGGATCTGGTGCGTTCGGCGGTGGCCAAGGTTGCGTTGACTCTGCCGCTCAAGGAATCCGATCTTCAGATCAAACCGTCCGCACTGGTCATCGGCGGCGGCATCTCCGGCATGGCCGCGGCCCAGAGCCTGGCCCAGCAGGGGTATGAAACCCATCTGGTTGAAAAAAGCAGCCAGTTGGGCGGACAGGCCCGAAATCTTTATCACACGGCCAAAGGTGAGAATGTTCAGGAAAAGCTTGCTGGATTGATTCAGGACATTGAGAAAAACGAGCGGATTCATGTGCATCTGGAATCGGATCTTGTTCAGGTGGACGGATTTGTGGGAAGCTTTAAAAGCACCCTGAGCAAAAACGGGAAGGAAGAGGTTCTGGAGCACGGCGTTGCGGTGATCGCCACCGGCGCGACCCCCCTGATGCCTTCCGAGTATGCGTACGGCAAGGATGCCCGAATCATTGACCAGTCTGGAGCTGGACCGCAAGTTCATGGACGATGATCCCGTGCTTAAGACACTGAAATCCGCGGTCTTTATCCAGTGCGTGGGTTCCAGGGAGCCGGATCGGCCCTATTGCTCCCGCGTCTGCTGCACCCATTCCATGGAGAACGCCCTGGAGCTCAAACACCGGAACCCGGACATGAATGTCTATGTGCTGTACCGGGATATCCGGACTTACGGCGAGCGGGAATACCTTTACAAAGAAGCCAGGGAAAAGGGGGTTATTTTCATCCGCTTTTCCGTGGACGACAAGCCCAAGGTCGCGGTGGACAACGGCCGGCTGAAGGTGCGGGTGAAGGATCACATTCTGGGGATTCCCCTTGAACTGGAAACAGATCTGATCACCCTGGCCACGGCGATCATTCCGAACCGGGATGAGAAACTGGCCAATTTCTTCAAAGTGCCGCTGAATGCCGACGGCTTTTTTGTGGAACGCCACGCCAAACTGGGGCCTTCGGAGTTTGCAACCGACGGCGTGTTTTTGTGCGGCATGGCCCATTACCCCAAGCCCATCGATGAATCCATTGTCCAGGGAAAGGCGGCCGCATCCCGCGCCGTCACGCTGCTGGCCCGTGAAATCATTCAAACCAGCGGCACGATTGCAGAGGTCGTCTCCGGCATTGTGCAGCTCCTGCGGTGTGTGCGTGTCGATCTGTCCCTATTCAGCGCCGTCGTTTATCGAGGAATCCGCCCGCTTCAACCCGGGAAAGGCCCAGATAAATCCCGTGCTCTGCAAGGGATGCGGGCTTTGCGTGGCTTCCTGCCGGTCCGGCGCCATCCATCTGAAGGGCTTTGACAATGATCAGATATTTGCGCAGATATTTGCGCTGAATGAAGCTGTTTAATTTATGGACTGAATCGCCGGCGGCATTCCGGACTTCTTTGAAGCCAGTCGGCATTTCGGTAAAGGAGTTAAGATAATGACCGAGTTTGAACCCAAAATCGTCAGTTTTCTATGCAACTGGTGCAGTTACGGGGCGGCGGATCTGGCAGGGGTCAGCCGGTTGGAGTATCCGTCCAATATCCGGGTGATCCGGATTCCCTGCACAGGCCGGATGAGCCCGAAATTTTTTCTCTCGGCGCTGAGTGAAGGGCGCCGATGGGGTCTGGGTATCCGGGTGACATCCCGGCGAATGCCATTACCTGGAAGGTAATTACTATGCCCGGAGAAAATTTGGACTGTTTATGAATTTAATGGAGCACATGGGAATTGAGCCGGGGCGACTTCAGTTTTCCTGGATCAGCTCTGCGGAAGCCACCAAATTTGTCGAGGTGGTCAAGACCGTTACGGCATCCGTAAAGGCCCTGGGCCCAAATACAACTTATAAAAAAAAGCAGTTAAGGTAGCTTAACATGTCCGGATACCAAGATAAAATCAAAGAAGCCGCTCCAGGCTACTGAAGGAAGGAAGCGTTGATATGGTCATCGGGTTTCGAAAGGGAACCCTGCCGATGATGAATGAGCCCTGCTTTATCCGTCGGCCCGAAGATGTCCATCAACTGGTGTGGGACAGCAACTGCGGCATCAACCTGGCAAACTATCTGACCGATCGGAAGGAAAAGATTGCGGTTGTGGCCAAAGGATGCGATTCCCGAAACATCGTAACCCATATCATCGAAAACAAGATCAAGCGGGAAAAACTGCACATTATCGGGGTTCCCTGCAAGGGGATGGTGGATAAGCGAAAGATCGCCGCTCTTTTCGGAGACGGCATCCAGGATGTTACGGAAGACGGCGACACGCTGAAAATCAGGGTTTCGGGAAGCGAAAAAAACCTGAAGAAAAGCGATGTGCTTCAGGAAAACTGCGCCATTTGCATTCACCGCAATCCAGTGATCTATGATGAACTGGTCGGGGAACTGGTGCAGGAGCAGATCGGAATCGATCGCTATGCCGATGTCAATCGGGTGGAAGCCATGACGCATCAGGAAAAATGGCAGTATTTTGAAGACCTGATCGCTCCCTGTATCCGCTGCTATGCCTGCCGCAATGCCTGCCCGCTCTGCTACTGCCCGACGTGCTTTGTGGATGAATCCCGGCCCCAGTGGGTGGGAAAAAGCCAGGATCCGATCGATATCCGCACGTTTCATTTTTTAAGGGCCTATCACTGCGCCGGCCGGTGCACGGATTGCGGCGCCTGCGAGCGGGCCTGTCCGGTGGGCATCAAGGTTCGGCAGTTTACCAGCAAACTCAACAAGGATGCACTGGAAATGTTTGGCTGGGAAGCAGGCATGACCCTGGATGAACGTCCGCCGCTGGATACGTACAAACCGAATGACCCCAATGATTTTATTAAATAAATAAGGTCTTTTACCATGAAAGTTCTCACCATCGACAAGAAAGAATGGGCCGCCGGCATTGAAAAGGCGAAATCGTCTTATCAGGTGTTTGGCCCTGTAAAAGAAAAAGAGTGGCATTGCTTTAAAGCCCTTGACAAGGGGGAGCAGCCGGACATGGCCTATGCCAACACCCGGCTATCTCCCAAATTTCTGGTCCAGCCGCAGACAGAGCCGATGTTTACCTATACTCTGGAAGAAAGTCAGCCGGATCATCACATTCTGAAAGAAGTCAATAAAGACCTGAGCCCCAAGGCCGTTGTCGGAATCCGGCCCTGTGATGCTTCGGCATTTTTGCTGGTGAAACGCAATTTCGATGCTCCCCAGTATCAGGACCCTTACTGGCTGAAGGCTTACAGCGCCATGACCTTTGTCGGCTATGCCTGCAATGATCCGTGCGCCACCTGCTTCTGCACATCCGCCGGATGCGGCCCCTTTCATGAAGCCGGCCTGGATGTGCTGCTGGTGGATACGGGGGATCGTTATCTGGCAAAATCCCTGACCGATAAAGGCAGCGCATTTCTGTCAGCCGGCGGATGGACAGCGCAGGCGGACGATGCCGGAAAAGTGGAAGCCTTGCGGCTGACGGCCGAATCCAAGATCGGCTCTCGCGTTTCAACCGAGAACCTGAAGGCCAAGGAAACCACGCAGCTCTATGATGCGCCCTTCTGGGAAGATACCGCATTTTCCTGCATCAACTGCGGCACCTGCACCTATTCCTGCCCCACCTGCTGGTGCTTCGATATCCAGGATGAAAACAGAGGGAATTCAGGCGTCCGGCTCCGGAACTGGGACAGTTGCATGTTTCCGCTTTTTACCGTGCACGGCACCGGGCATAACCCCCGGGGCGCCAAAATGCAGCGGGTGAGACAGCGGTTCATGCACAAGCTGAAATACTATGTGGACAAGTACGATAACGGAATTCAGTGCGTGGGTTGCGGTCGGTGCGTCCGCCTCTGTCCGGTTAACATTGATATTCGCAAGGTCTGCAACCAGATGAATGATTATGATCCCGCAGCCTGCGTCTGCCCGGCTTAGCCAGAAAGGGGGAGTACTGTGCAAAATCCATATTTGCCATATCCGGTTCGGATTGATGAAATCATAACCGAAACCGAAGACAAGAACTTAAAGACATTCAAATTCGTCTTTCTCGATCCGAAAGATGAAGAAAAATTCGCGTACAAAGCCGGACAGTTCGCGGAACTGTCGGTGACCGGCAAGGGGGAGATCCCCATCGGGATCGCATCTTCTCCGACGGAGAAAGGATTTGTGAAATTCACCGTGAACAAGGTGGGCCTGGTATCCACGTATCTGCATTCCATGAAAGTCGGCGACATCATGGGACTGCGGGGTCCCCTGGGAAATTCCTATCCCTGGCAGACCATGGAAGGCAAGAACGTGGTGATCATCGGTGGCGGGTTTGCCTTTACCACCCTGAGATCTTCCATCGTCTACATGCTGGATCCGGCAAACCGCTCCAAATTCAAGGACATCAACGTCATCTACGGCGCCAGGTCCCCCGGCATGCTGCTTTACCGGGATGAACTGGCTGCCTGGGAACAGCGCGATGACATTCACATGCACATCACCGTGGATGCCGCCAACGATCCGAGCTGGAAATACAATGTCGGATTCGTGCCGACCATCACCGAACAGAAAGCGCCAGAGGCCGGCGAAGACACCTACGCCATTATCTGCGGGCCGCCCATCATGATCAAGTTTACCCAGCCGGTCCTGGACAAGATGGGATATGCGCACGATCATATCATCATGTCGCTGGAAAACCGGATGAAGTGCGGCATCGGCATGTGCGGTCGGTGCAACGTGGGGAAAGAATTCGTCTGCAAGGACGGACCGGTGTTTACGCTGGCGCAGTTGACGGCCATGCCCAAGGAATATTGATGGCTGCTGGGCTGCAGAACGCTGGAGACGCTATTTTCTTCAGTTTTCAGCCGGGATATCTTCAAGCGTTTTAATTTTCATATTGACAATATCCGGTCAATGCTATAGTTAATTTTACTTATTTCTATAAGATTGCAGGCAGATTGCCATTAAAATAAAACTAAACCAAGGAGGAATGTAAATGCCAGAAATCGAATTTCAGGGATCAACGTTTGTAGTTGATGAAGATGGTTTTATTGATTCATATACAAACTGGTCAGAAGGCTGGGTACAGTATGTGAAAAAAGAAGAAGGTATCGACGAGCTGAACGAAGAACACCGCAAGGTTATTTCCATGCTCAGAGAGTACTATGAAAAGAACGGGATCGCCCCGATGGTTCGCGTACTTTCCAAGGTTACCGGGTTCAAATTGAAACACATTTATGAGCTGTTTCCGTCAGGTCCGGGCAAGGGAGCCTGTAAAATGGCGGGTCTTCCGAAACCGACCGGCTGCGTCTAATTCATCTCTTTTATTGAGACGGCCTTAATGATTTTTAAAGGTCCTGCAAGAAATTGCAGGGCCTTTTTTTATGGCGTTCTGGCCCTGTGTCATGGTAAGTGGTGCTCATGGAGCGCATCATGAAAAAGTGCATGGCGTATTTAGACCGAAATTATATGCTCTGCATGTATATTCCCGCAGCCTGATCTGCCCACGCAAGTTCCACACGCTTCTTTTCCCGGGTGAGGGCGAGAATTTCGACGCTCCTGCTTGTCATGACCCTTTTGCGATTTTCATGCGCAACCTGCTTTGCAGAGGATCACGTGGTTGCGGCCTTTTCCGGTACGCCATCCGTTTGCGGAATCACCTTTGGTTCTTCTGCCATTCTGTCGATGATTTGGAGTCCCGAAGAATTGACGGGAAAGCCTGAAGATAAACATGTCATACGCCAGAGGTATCTAAATCCGCCGCAGCGGTTGATTCCTGGAAACATCCACCCGTTGCTGAGACCGGAGTTGCAGAATTCCATCCGTCATGTAGCCCCCATTGGCAACAAAAAAATCATCGCGTTGACCTTTGACCTCTGTGAATCTATATACGAGAAATCAGGCTATGATGCTGATATCGTCAATTATCTGAGGGAAAATCTTATCGAAGCGACGTTCTTTGCGGGCGGAAAGTGGATGCTTTCTCACCCGGATAAAACCATGCAGCTTATGGCAGATCCGCTTTTTGAGATCGGGAACCATTCCTGGAGCCATGCCAATTTCAGGAAGATTGATTCTGGCCGCATGGACGAGCAGATCCTTTGGACTCAGGCCCAGTATGAACAGCTTTGGGAAGCGCTCCGGGAAAAAGTGATCGCCAAACTGATGGATCCCTTGGAGATGAACAAAATTCCCAAAACGCCGCTGCTTTTCCGGTTTCCTTACGGCGCGTGCAGTTCTCTGTCACTGGAAAAACTGAAGCAGTACGGGTTGCCCGCAATCCAGTGGAACATTGTCACGGGAGACCCGGCCAGGGGACGATCCGCCAGGGACATTGCCCAGGTGATTTTGAATCAGGTTCGGCCCGGCGCCATCATCATCTGCCATGCCAACGGCCGGGGGTACGGGACTGCTGCGTCGCTGCCCCTTTTTTGTGCCGCAACTGCGTGCAAAGGGATATGATTTTGTTACAGTCAGCGAACTCCTGCCCCAAGGACCTGCGGTGTCCAGCAAAGAATGCTACGAACTCATGCCGGGGGACAATCTGCATTATGACAGAACAACCCGAAAACCCGATGACAGTCGTTGAAAAGCCTTTTTCAGAACAACATTACCGCCTGGATTCATGCAATCTTAAGTGGATGGATGAAAAGAAAGCCGGCGCAATCAGTAATGTCCTGGCATACAGGGATCCATGGCTGCGCCTGGGCTATACGGAAAACGGCCTGTTCGGCTATCTGACCCGAAAGGATCCATCGCTGAATCGGTATGCGGTTACCGTTTTTGAAGAAACAGCCGGCGTGGTCTGCATCCGGTATCCCTGGCTCCTGGGGCCGTATATCGAGATGCTCGCCGTGTTTCCCCCGTATCAGTGCAAAGGCCTTGGCAAAGCGCTGATCTTCTGGATCTGCGGTGCGTGTTGCGGCTTGCCGAAGAATATCTGGACAACGGCGTCCTCATTCAACACGCAGGCCTTATCGTTTTATAAAAATATCGGGTTCTCAGAGATTGCGGAATTGCCGGATCTCGTTGCGGACGGTTTCAGTGAAGTCCTGCTTCAAAAAAAATGCCGATGATCGATTATTACGAAATTCACGCCAGCGAGTACCATGCCCGGACCTTTCCCGCGGATCCGTCCACTTTTTTGTCACTTTTTGTCAAGATCCTTCCTCCCCGGGCGCAAATTCTGGATATCGGCTGCGGCTCGGGCCGGGATCTGCTCTGGCTGAAACAGCGCGGATTTGAACCCACCGGATTGGAACGGTCCGCTGCGCTGGCGAAGCTGGCCAGAAGCCACACCGGCTGTCCGGTAATTGTTGAAGATCTGGAGTCCTTTGATTATTCGTGCGCGCCATGGAATGCCGTCATGCTGGTGGGGTCGCTGGTTCATATTCCCCATGAGCGGTTCGTTTTAACGATTCAAAAAATCCTCTCCGGTTTATCTTCTCCCTGCGCGCTGCTGTTGACGCTGAAAGAAGGCAATGGGAAAATTCACGCTACAGCGGACGGCAGGACGTTTTATCTCTGGAATGATACAGCCCTGAGGGAAATCTTTGTCAGGCTGAACCTGGAGTTGGTATCGTTTTTCAGAAATATATCCGCGATCGGGAGTCCGGAGACTTGGCTGGGATATGTATTAATAAAATAAGAAATTGAATTTTTCATCGGATTGTTTTAGATACAGACGATGGATTATCGATTATACCATGAAAATATTCAGGAAAAATGAAAACGCTCACTGTGACCTCAAGATCCAGAGATGAATTCATCGATGTCACCGAAAAGGTTCAGCAGGTGGTGGCATCTGCGGGGATCATTGAAAATGGCTACTGCATGCTGTTTGTTCCCCATACCACGGCAGGCATCACCATCAATGAAAGCGCTGATCCCAGCGTCAAAACCGATATTCTGACCACGCTGAACGCTCTGGTCCCGTGGGAAGCCGGCTACCGCCATCTGGAGGGAAATTCGGCGGCCCATGTCAAATCGTCACTGGTGGGCATATCGCAACTGGTGGCGATTGCGCATAACCGGTTGGTGCTGGGAACCTGGCAGGGAATATTTTTCTGCGAATTCGACGGTCCCCGCAGCCGTAAGGTGCACGTGCATCTTTTCAGTTCATAAATTGTACGATCAATGGCCGGGTTGCGCCATCTGACCGATCCGGGACCTTGATTTCCCGGATTTTTCCTGGAGGCTCATTTCATGTCCCAATTTGACGAAATGGATAAAAAAATCCTGAACCGCATTCAGTCCGATTTCCCGCTCACCTCGCGTCCATTTCTGGCAATAGCGGAAAATCTGGGGTTAACCGAAGATGTCGTTATCGAAAGAGTGGCGCGGCTGAAAGATTCCGGCATCATTCGCAGGATTGGCGGCAATATCGTACCCGGAAAAATCGGATTTGTCAGCACGCTTTGCGCTGCAAAAGTTCCTGAAGACAAGATTGAGGATTTTGCCAGGCTCGTGAATCAATATGCCGGTGTCACCCATCATTACCAGCGGGACGATGAATTCAATATCTGGTTCACTTTTATTGCGCCTTCCATGACTGAAATCGAGGAAAACCTGAAAGCCATATCCGCTGCGACCGGCATTACCGATATCTTGAATCTTCCCGCAACAAGCGTATACAAGATAAAGGCGCAGTTTGATATATGAATGCGGCCATGCAGATTGAATGCCAGGACATTTCCTATCAATATCCCCAAACCGAAACCCGCGTATTCGATCATCTGAACTGCCGGTTGACAGGGCCGGGGTTTCATGCCCTGTTCGGACAGTCCGGCCTGGGAAAGACCACCCTTGCACGTATGATCGCGCGGGAATTGACCGGGTATTGCGGACAAATTCAATCTCATCTGATTTCCGAGGTCCTTTATACGCACAATATGGAACGGTTTCCGGGGTGGGCCGGTATCGGAGAGCTGATGGCATCCACCACACCGGCTTCGGGCCGTGACAGGCTCAATGCGCTGGTAAATGCCTTTGGCATGCAACCGGTGATGAACTCCAGATTCAACCAGTTGTCCCTGGGCCAGAAAAATCGGGCCAACCTGATCCGCTATCTGCTTCAGGAATTTGATCTGCTGATCATGGATGAAAGTCTCGCCAATGTGGATGAAACCACAAGAAGCCACATCATCATTACGCTGAAAACCCTTTTCCCTGAAAAAAGCTTTTTGTATATTTCCCATAACATGATGGAAATCGCCAAATTCTGCAATCAGATCGTCGTGCTGAGAAGCCCGGACAAGCATCCGCAAACCCATGTGATTACAGGACAAAACCTGCTGAGCGAAAATGGTTTCGTGATGAAGGAACTGGAGCAGACCATGCTGGAGATCGTTCATGCTTCATAGGCGACTCCAGCAGTTCGTTCTTGTCTATTTTCTGGGTCTTCTGTCCCTGCTTCTGGTAAAATATCTGCTGAATCTCTCGGATTATGTGATTCCGGGTCCTGTCGAAATCTGGCAGACCTGCAAGGCCGTTTTTGCCAGATATGTTTTCAGCGTCCTGGATACGATGTGGATTGCGGTTGTCGGCCATATCATTTCGATCATTCTGGCCTTTCTGGTGGGAATCGTCGGGCGCCAGAACTCCTGGATCGGTTCCCTGATCAAGGCCGCAGCCTACAACATTCAGGCCTATCCCATTGTGGCGGTAGCCCCGATTATATTTATTCTTCTGGGGGACGGACTGATCACCCGGCTGCTGATTGCGGTGATGATCTGTTATTTTCCCCTGCTGCTGTCCGTGATCGGCATTCTGTCCGAACCGGTCGACAGCATTGAACACTTTTATGTGGCAACGAAAAGAATGAACTGGCGGCTTCAGGTCCGGATCCGGGCCTATGAAAACATCAACAAGCTGACGACCGTCATTTCAGGCAGCGCCACAATGGCAATGGTCGGAACGATTGTTGCGGAATTCATTGCGGCGGATGCCGGTATCGGCTACAGTATTCGAACGGCTCTGTACCAGAGCGATCTGTCCAAAATTCTGACAGCCCTGTTCCTGATCGGCATCAGTACTTCGCTCTATCTCACCTGCCTGGAATGGATGGGAAACGCGATTCAGAAAAAGTGCCAGGCATAGGAAACTGGCAGGCGACAGGGATCGTGTGGCCGGTCGGGACTGACGGTGTTATCACAGACCCCCGCTAAAGGAATGTGCCGGATGAAATCGATCAAAATAATCGTTTGTGCCTGTGTATGGCTCGTCTTGTGCGGGCGAGTCGGAGATTGCGGGGACTTGACGCCGGTGGCCTACCGGCTGAAATGGCTTTTTAACACCAGCGTCGTGGGAGATCTTTACGCGGATGTGCATGGGGCGTTTGCCAGACACGGCCTGAAGGTGATGGTAAAGGAGGGCGGCCCTGAACGCGACGCCATCAAGGAGCTTGAACTCGGATATGCCCAGTTCGGCGTGGCATCTGCGGATCAGGTGATTCGGGCTGCGGCAAAGGGGTCTCCGATTGTCGTTATTGCTCAGCTCTTTCAGGTGAATCCGCTGCAATGGGTGTATCGAACCGGGACCCTGGCGATTTCAAGCCCGGCGGATTTTCGGGGCAAAACCATTGGGGTTACTTATGGCGGCAATGATGAAACCATTATGCGGACCCTTCTGGCCAAATTCGGGATCAGCATGGCAGCGGTCGATTTGTACAGCGTGCGCTACGATTACACGCCGTTTTACGAGGGGAAGGTCGATCTGTGGCCGGTTTATGTCAATGCCCAGGGCATTATTATTCAGGACAAACTGGAAAAGGCCGGAGAAAAAGTCACCTTCTTCAATCCCGATGCATTCGGGGTGAAATTTGTGGCAAATTCCGTGGTGACATCGCAAAAAATGTTCAATGAACAGCCGGAGATTGTGAATAATTTTCGACAAGCGCTGATAGAAGGCTGGCAGGATGCGATCTCTCCGGAAAACAGCGAGAATGCGGTTTCCGTGCTTCGGCAGTTCGACCAGGACACACCGCTGGAGATCATCCGCAAGCAATTGGCGGCCACACGCGGTCTTATCAAGCCGGGCACTGGGAGTGTCGTCGGAAGCATCGATATCCCTGCCTGGAAACAGACCGGGCAGATCATGCTGAATCAAAAACTGATTTCGGAGCCGGTTGATCTGGACAAGATATTAAAGCCGTTTTGAATCGAAAATATTTCAGTGCTGCGATGGCGCGGCCATTTGCTTTGAATGCCTCGCACCCTAACTTTGCTTTTTGCCCGTCGGTTCATGTTTGAAAACCGATTGACAGTATTCAATAAAATAGATTATTAATAAAATTTTAAAATGCGGAGGCAGAAGAAGATGGCCTCCGCTTGTGCTTTTAACCATTGAAAGGAGAACGTGCAGTTATGGGAGGCAGCAAAAAGAAGGCAGAAAAAGAAAAACCTCTTGATAAAATGACGGTAAAAGAGCTTAGGGACCTGGCCAAGGAATCCACGAATCTGACGGGAGTTTTTGGAATGAACAAGCCGGAGCTCGTTTCGGAAATAAAAAAAGCCCGCGGAATTGTGGAGGAAGTTTCCGCAAAATCCAATGCTACGGTGCGTGAAATCAAGAAAAAAATGCGGGAATTGAAGGTGGTTCAGGCAGCCGCCGTGAGCGAAGACAACCTGCGGATGGCAAGGATTTACAAGAAAAAAATCATTCGCCTGAAAAAACAGACCCGAAAGGCCTAAGCAGGCCGGGAACCATAATTTTTCGCAAAGGCGCAAAGGTACCTGGAAAACGTATCCCGTCTTTTTCGGACTTTGCGGCTTTGCGTATGGATTGAGGCATGATGATTAACCCGGATTCCATTGCATTTGATTTTGACGGTGTTCTGGCAGATACCATGACGCTGTTTCTCGACATCGCCAGAAAAGACTATCAGGTCCGGAATCTTCGATATGAAGACATCACCTGTTATATGCTGAAGGACTGTCTTGAAATGGATGAAGCTCTGATCGAGACGATTATTCAACGTATCCAGGACGGCAGTTATACGGTGCCGCTGAAACCGATGACTGGCGCCGTTGAAGTGTTGACCCGGCTTGAAAAATGCAGCAGCCCGATTCTGTTTGTAACGGCCAGGCCTTATACCGGTCCGATTCTGGACTGGATTCAAAGCATTCTGATGCTGAAGGCCGAAGCGATAAAATTGATCACAACAGGATCATTTGACGCGAAAGCTGAAATTCTGCGGGACCACCAGGTTGCTTACTTTGTCGAGGACCGCCTGGAGACTTGCTTCCAGTTGAAAAAGGCCGGTGTTGAACCGCTCGTTTTCAGGCAGCCCTGGAATCGGCAAGCCCATCCGTTTCATGAAGTCGGTTCCTGGAAGGACATCCATTCACTGATCGACTGGGATGAGGAAACCCCGTGAATTGAGTTCGGTAATTTCACAGGTTCGGCATTTCATCGAAGCCCTGTCTTCTGAAAAAGGATATTCGGCCAATACTTGCCGGGCTTATGCTCACGATCTTGAGGAATTTGTTTCGCTCAGTGCGGCGTTTCTGGAAAAAGACATTCAGGATATTCCCCTGGAGCTTCTGGACGCACTGGCGATCCGGCGGCATATCGCCTATCTGTATAAGGCGAACACAAAAACGTCGATCGGCAGAAAACTTTCCGCCATCCGCTCGTTTTTCAGGTTTCTCGTCAGGCAGGGCATACTGGATGCAAGTCCGGCGGAGATGATTTCAAATCCCCGAACCGATAGCCCTATCCCGGTATTTCTTCCCATTGATGAAATGTTCAGGCTCCTGGATTCGGTTTCCACGGATTCGCTTTCCAATTTGCGAGATCGCGCCATACTGGAAATGCTCTACTCCGCCGGACTTCGCGTTTCAGAGCTCACGGCCATGGATGTCCATGACGTGCATTTTGACCAGTCCGTGGTCCGGGTTTGCGGAAAGGGAAACAAGGAGCGGATGACGCCGGTCGGGAAAAAGGCGTTGGCTGCGCTGAAGGCATACCGGGAGTGTCTTGCGCGCCAGTCCGGCATTGGATTTCATGAAAACGGACCATTGTTTCTGAATCATCGCAACGGTCGACTGACATCCCGGTCGGTTGCCCGCATACTGGATAAATGGGCACTGAAATGCAGCCTTTCCATGCCGGTGTTTCCCCATGCCATGCGGCACAGTTTTGCGACGCACCTGCTGGATTCCGGTGCGGATTTAAGGGTCGTGCAGGAGCTTCTGGGGCACAAACGGCTGTCCACGACCCAGAAATATACCCATGTGAGCATGGATAAACTGATGGAAACTTATGACAAGGCCCACCCCAGAAAGTGAGGAAACCGGATTGGTATTTCACGGAACGACCATACTGGCGCTTCGGCACAAGGGAAAGGCGATTGTGGCTGGCGATGGCCAGGTGACGCTGAATACCACCATCGTCAAGCACAGGGCCAAAAAAGTCAGAAGGATCTATAACGATCGGATCATTGTGGGGTTTGCCGGCGCCACGGCGGATGCCCTGCATCTTTCCGAGCTTCTTGAAGGCAAGCTGGAAAGGTTCAACGGCAACCTCACCCGGGCCGCGGTCGAACTGGCCCGGGAGTGGCGGACCGATAAATATCTGAGGCGGCTGGAGGCCATGATGATCGCCGTTGATGACAGCCGGACATTTCTGCTCTCCGGAAACGGCGATATTATCGAGCCGGATGAGGGCGTGATCGGCATCGGCTCCGGAGGTGCGATCGTTCAGGCTGCCGCCATGGCGCTGGTGCGGCATTCGTCCCTCGATCCTCGGGAAATCGTTGAAAAATCCATGGCCATTGCCGCCTCTCTTTGTATTTACACCAATACGGACGTCACCATTGAAGAATTAGTGCGATAACTCATGAATTCCCTGAAACCATCTGAAATTGTAATAGAACTGGATAAATACATTGTCGGGCAGCATCGCGCCAAACGCTCCGTGGCCATTGCCCTGAGAAACCGCTGGCGCAGGCAGCAGGTTGCCGAAGACCTTCGCGATGAAATCGCTCCGAAAAATATTATCCTGATCGGACCCACCGGCGTGGGAAAAACGGAAATCGCCCGCAGGCTTTCCAAACTGACGGATTCCCCGTTTTATAAGGTTGAAGCTTCCAAGTTTACCGAGGTCGGTTACGTGGGCCGGGATGTTGAGTCCATGATCCGGGATCTGCTGGAGCTGACCATCAATCTGCTGAAAACCCGGGAACAGGAAGCCATCAAGCCCAAAGCCGGAGCCATAGCCGAAGAAAGAATGCTGGATCTGCTGCTGCCCCCAAAACCCAGACTTCAGCAGGGGGAGACAGCCAAGGAGACGCAGCTTGAGGTGGTGACAACGGGCGTGGATGAATCGTTTTCAACCCGGGAAAAACTTCGCGGCATGCTGCGCGCCGGAAAACTGGACAGCCGTTATGTGGATCTGGATGTTCCCGACAGGTCCATGCCGACCGTGGAAATTTTTTCCAATGTGGGTATGGAAGAAATGGGCATCAATTTCAAGGATATGCTGGGCGGGCTTTTGCCGAAGAATACGCGGCGAAGAAAGATCAAGGTTCCGGAAGCCATGGAGCTTCTTTCTCAGGAAGAAGCCCAGAATCTGATCGATATGGACAAGGTGATCCGGCAGGCCAGGGAAAAAGTGGAACAGTCCGGAATCATTTTCCTGGACGAAATCGACAAGATTGTCGGGAAAAGCGGCGGTCACGGCCCGGATGTTTCCCGCGAAGGCGTGCAGCGGGATCTGCTGCCCATTGTGGAAGGCTCCACCGTTACCACCAAGTACGGTCCGGTCAAAACCGACCATATTCTGTTTATCGCATCCGGCGCATTTCATACCATCAAACCTTCGGATCTGATTCCGGAGCTTCAGGGCCGTTTCCCCATCCGGGTGGAGCTGGACTCTCTGAGCCGTCAGGATTTTTTCAGAATTCTGACCGAACCCCGCAATGCCCTGGTCCTTCAGTACACGGAGCTGCTGAAAACCGAAGGCATTGATGTGACATTTGAAACCAGCGCCATCGAACGCATTGCCGCAATTGCGGAAGAAGTCAATACCATGACCGAAAATATCGGCGCCAGACGGCTGCATACCTTGATGGAGTGCCTTCTGGATGACATTCTCTTCGATGCGCCGGACCTGCAGGAAAAAAAGATCGTCATTGACGGCGATCGCGTGGATTGCCAAGCTGAAAGCCATTAAAAGCAACGAGGACCTGAGCCGGTATATCTTATAGAGGAAAACTTGTATGACCCCGAATGTTGCAGATATCCTGGTTGAATCCCTGCCCTACATCCGCCGGTTTTCCGGAATGACCCTGGTGGTCAAATATGGCGGCCATGCCATGGTGGATGAACAGCTCAAAGCGGATTTTGCCCAGGATATCACGCTGCTGAAATTTATCGGCCTGAATCCGGTCATCGTTCATGGCGGCGGGCCGCAGATCAACTCGGTACTGAAACGCATGGGCATCAGCCCGCAGTTTGTCCGCGGCATGCGGCTGACCGATGAGCCCACGATGGATGTGGTGGAAATGGTCCTGGGCGGAAAGCTGAACAAGGCCATCGTGGCCCAGATCAATCAGCATGGCGGCAAGGCCGTGGGCTTGAGCGGCAAGGACGGCGGGCTGATCACGGCTGAAAAACTGCACATCGTCTATCAGCCGGATGAAAACAGTCCGCCGGAAATCATTGATCCGGGCCTGGTGGGGCAGGTGACGCAGATCAACCCGGAAATCATTCATACCCTGACCCAGCACGGGTTTATTCCGGTGATCGCGCCGGTAGGCGCCGGGGTTGAAGGCGAAACCTACAACATCAACGCGGATCTGGTGGCCAGCCATGTGGCCATGGCGCTGGCCGCCGGCCGGCTCATTCTGCTGACCGACGTGGACGGCATTCTGGATGCATCCGGAACCCTGATTTCCTCGCTGAACGCGGAAATCGCCCAGCGCATGATTCAGGAAAAAACCATTTCCGGCGGCATGATCCCCAAGGTGGAATACGCCCTGGAGGCGGTGCAGCGCGGGGTTCAGAAAGTGCATATCATCAACGGCACCCGGCGGCATGCACTGCTGCTGGAGCTTTTTACGGACAAAGGAATCGGAACAGAGGTCACATTATGACAGTGGAACAGGCGGATATGGATACCGGGAAATGGATGGCACTGGCCGACAAGACGATGGCCGCTACTTACAAGCGGACGCCGGTCGTGTTCACGAAAGGCAGCGGCTGTACCCTGTGGGATACCGAAGGACGCGCATATCTGGATTTTGTCGCAGGCATTGCGGTGTGCAATCTTGGCCATGCCCATCCTGCGGTTTCAGATGCTCTGTGCGAACAGGCCAAAACCCTGGTTCATGTGTCCAATCTCTATTATACGGTGCCGCAGACGGATCTTGCCGCCTGGTTGGTGGATCACAGTTTTGCCGACCGGGTTTTTTTCTGCAACAGCGGGGCCGAAGCCAATGAGGCCGCCATCAAACTGGCCCGGAAATATTTCAAGGACAAGGGGGAGCCGGACCGGTACCGGATTATCTCCATGGTCCAGTCCTTTCACGGCAGAACCCTGGGTACCCTTTCCGCGACCGGCCAGGATAAAATCAAACAGGGATTTTCCCCTATTCTGGAAGGCTTTGACTTTGTGCCGTTTAACGATTTTCAGGCCATCCGGGAGAAAATCGGCGCATCGACCTGCGCCATTTTGCTGGAGCCGGTTCAGGGAGAAGGCGGCATCCGTGCTGCGGATGCTCAGTTTCTTCAAAATATCCGCAGGCTCTGCGATGAAACCGGAACCCTGCTGATTTTTGACGAGATTCAAACCGGTATCGGCCGAACCGGCAAACTCTTTGCTTACGAGCATTTCGGGATCGAGCCCGATATCATGACCCTTGCCAAGGCCCTTGCAAACGGCCTTCCCATCGGGGCCATGCTGGCGAAAGACTCCGTGGCCGCTGCATTTGTTCCCGGGTCTCACGCCTCGACATTCGGCGGAACGCCTCTGGTGACCGCAGCTTCCCTCTGTGTTCTCAAAACTCTGGTTAAGGAGAACATCATCGGGCATTGCGCGGCAGTGGGACAGTATTTTAAAGAGCGGCTCCTGGAACTCAAAAGCCGGCATGACTCGGTTGTGGATGTTCGCGGCCTGGGGTTGCTGCTGGGAATGGAGCTGAACACCGAAGGCCTTCCGCTGGTTCAGGTCTGCCTGAAAAAAGGATTTGTCATCAACTGCGTTCAGGGCAATACCCTGCGGTTTGTCCCGCCGTTGATCGTTCAGAAGGATCAAATCGACCGGCTGATCCATTGCCTGGATGAAATTTTGTAATAATCATAGGTGGCATTTTGAAAAAAGACTTGCTGACACTGCTGGATCTGACCAAATCGGATTGCGATAATCTGTTTAAACGCGCCATTGAGTTAAAGAAGCGCCGGGAAAAAGGCGTCCGGGAAACCCTGCTTTCCGGTAAATCGCTGGGGCTGATATTTGATAAACCCTCCACGCGAACGCGGGTTTCATTTGAGACCGCCATGATTCAACTGGGGGGGGCGCCGATTTTTATCAGCTCCAAGGATACCCAGATTTCCCGGGATGAGCCGGTCATGGACACGGCCAGAGTGCTGTCCCGTTATCTGGACTGCCTTGCCATCCGGACGTTTTCTCAGGATCTTCTGGAAGGCTTTGCCGCCTATGCAACGATTCCGGTGATCAATGCGCTGACGGACTTTTATCATCCGACCCAGGTACTGAGTGATCTGATGACCATCATCGAATACAAGGGCGGATACGAGGGACTCAAGATTGTCTGGGTCGGGGACGGCAACAACGTGTCTCACTCCTGGATCAATGCCGCGGCAACGCTGGGGCTGAATCTGGTTCTGGCCTGTCCCGAAGGATATTATCCGAATGCCGCCATTTTGAAGCGGGCGCTGGATATCGGAATCGGCACCATCCGCGTGATTTCCGATCCCATCGCGGCAGTGAGCGGGGCGGACGTGATCTATACCGATGTATGGGCCAGCATGGGCCAGGAAAGCGAGCACATCGCACGTAAAAAAGTATTCAAGGCCTATCAGGTGAATCGGGAACTGGTCCGTCATGCGCGAAACGATGCCATTGTCATGCATTGTCTGCCGGCGCATCGGGGTGAGGAAATCAGCGAGGCGCTGATGGACTGCCCCATTCCGGTGATCTGGGATCAGTCCGAAAATAAAATGCACATGAACAAGGCCATTCTCGAAGCGCTTGTGATAAACAGATAGAGTGGCTGTCATGGGCTTGACGGCCGACAGGTTTATAATAACTTAGCGAACTCCCTGTTTTTAATAATAAATTCGAAGCACGAATTTGGCGTGTTCACCAAAAAACAAAATGCTAAATACTGTGAAATTTTCAAACGGCATTTTTAAATGGGCGTTTTAAATTTGTTTCGGATTTCGATATCGAATTTTGCCTGAACGGATTTTCCGTTCGGGCAATAGATAAGGAGACCAAAAATGTCTGATCAGATAAAAAAAGTCGTACTGGCCTATTCTGGCGGCCTGGATACATCGGTCATTTTAAAATGGCTCATTGAAACCTATCACTGTGAAGTGGTGACATTTTCCGCGAACATCGGCCAGGATGAAGATCTGGATCAGATCCGGGAAAACGCGTTTAACACGGGCGCTTCCAAGGCGTATGTGGAGGATCTGTCCGAAACCTTTGTAAAGGATTACGTGTTTCCGGCGTTCCGGGCCAACGCCATCTACGAGGGCCAGTATCTTCTCGGAACTTCCCTGGCAAGGCCCCTGATCGCCAAAAGACAGATGGAAATCGCAAAGATCGAAGCAGCGGATGCGGTCAGTCATGGCGCAACCGGAAAAGGCAACGACCAGGTGCGTTTCGAACTGACATATTTTGCGATGGACCCGCACATCCGCATCATTGCTCCCTGGCGGGAATGGCGGCTGACTTCCCGGACCGCCCTGATGGAATTCGCCAGTCAGCATGGCATCAAGGTCCCCACAACCCCCTCAAAGCCCTACAGTTCGGATGCGAACCTGCTGCATATCAGTTATGAAGGCGGGATTCTTGAAGATCCCTGGGCCGCGCCTCCCGATGATATATTTACCATGTCCGTATCCCCCAAGGATGCGCCGGACGCGCACGAATGTATCGAGATCGCCTTTGATCAGGGAAATCCGGTGGCAGTCAATGGTCAGGCACTGTCTCCGGCGGCCCTGTTCCGGGAGCTGAACCGGCTGGGCGGCCGAAACGGCATTGGCCGGGCGGACATCGTCGAAAACCGGTTTGTGGGCATGAAATCCCGCGGCGTGTATGAAACTCCGGGCGGGACGATTTTAAGGGCCGCGCACATGGCCATGGAATCCATCACCCTCGATCGGGAAGTCATGCATCTGCGGGATTCCCTGATTCCCAAATATGCGGAAATGGTGTATTATGGATTCTGGTTTTCTCCGGAAATGCGCCTGCTGCAGAACCTGGTTGACGATACACAGAAGAATGTCTGCGGCGTGGTGCGTCTTGAACTGTACAAGGGAAACTGCCGGGTTCTGGGAAGAAAGTCGGACCGGTCCCTGTACAGCATTGATTTTGCTACCTTTGAAGATGATACGGTGTATCGCCAGAAAGACGCGGAAGGTTTTATCCGTCTCAATGCGCTCCGGTTAAGAATCCAGAACATGCTTAAATAGGGCGGGAACGGAAAAAAATGTTGTTGGCTATCAATCAGCGGTTGCACGCATTTCCCCTGCCCCTTTTAAAAGGGGAATTTGTGCTTTTGGCCAATGACATTGATCCGGCACCGCCGGCAATTTTGACATTGGCATATTGAAATTGTTTCAAACTCCGGATTTAGATATTCGGATTTAATCTGAACGGATTTTTCGTTCAGATGCTGTTATCGAGGAGATTCATGATCGAAAAGCCCTGGGAAGGAAGATTTGCGGAAAAAACCGATAGATGCGTTGAACTCTTCACCTCTTCGATCGATGTGGATAAGCGGCTGTACGCCTATGACATCGATGGCAGTATCGCCCACTGCCAGATGCTGGCGCATGCGGCCATCATTACGCACGAAGAGGCCGAAAAGCTGATCGAAGGACTCGGCGCCATCAAACGGGAAATCCAGCGGGGCAAATTCCTGTTTGATCATGGCCTTGAAGATATCCACATGCACATTGAAACCCGGCTCTTTCAGGAAGTCGGCAAGGTCGCACAGAAGCTGCACACGGCCAGAAGCCGCAATGACCAGGTGGCGCTGGATTCCCGCATGTATCTCCGGGAGGAAACCCGTAACATCATACGGCTTCTGGACGCTTTGAATACGGTGCTCGTGTCTCTGGCAGCGGAGAACCTGGGGGTGATCATGCCTGGGTACACCCATCTGCAGAGGGCTCAGCCGGTATTGCTGTCGCATCATCTGCTGGCCTATTTCGAGATGTTTTCACGGGACAGGGCGCGGCTCTGCGATGCCATGAAGCGAATAAATGTACTGCCGCTGGGAAGCGCCGCGCTTGCCGGAACCACGTACCCGATTGACCGGCAGTATACGGCCGGCCTGCTTCAGTTTCCGGAGGTTTCCGCCAACAGCATCGATTCGGTTTCGGACAGGGATTTCATGCTGGAGTTTCTTTCCTGCGCCAGCATTGCCATGGTTCATTTCAGTCGGCTTTCCGAGGAGATGATTCTGTGGTCTTCCGCCGAGTTCGGCTTTATTGAACTTCCGGATGCGTTTTCTACCGGAAGCAGCATCATGCCGCAGAAAAAAAATCCGGATGTGCCGGAACTGGTCCGCGGAAAAGCCGGAAGGGTCTTTGGCGATCTGTTTGCGCTTCTCACCCTCATGAAGTCCCTTCCACTGGCTTACAACCGGGATATGCAGGAAGACAAGCCCGCCGTATTTGATGCCGTGGATACCTTAAAGGCCTGCATCGAGATTTATACGGCCATGCTGCCCAAGCTCAAGATCAACAAGGAAATCCTGTATCAGGCGACCACAACGGGGTTTTTGAATGCAACGGATCTGGCGGACTATCTGGTCACCAAGGGGATGACGTTCCGCGAATCGCACAGTTGCGTGGGAAAGGCGGTGGGGTACGCATGCAGCCGGAAAAAAGAACTCCACGAACTGACGCTTGAGGAAATGAAGTCCTTCTCGACGCTGATCGCGGAGGATATTTTCGGCATCCTGACGCCGGAAGAGATGATCAATCGAAGAACATCTTTTGGGGGGACGGCTCAGGAAAATGTCAAGGCAGCCATACAGGCGGCCAGGCAGCGGCTTTCCGAGGCCGGATGCCCATGAGCGAGCTATCTTGCGGCCGGTTTTCGATGACGCCGGCGATCGCCGCATTGCTGCTATGCATGTGCATTCTTGGCTGCGGCAGAAAGGCCATGCCGACCGCGCCTCAGCAGGTTCCGCCGCAACCGGTTACGGATCTTCGGCTCCAGTCGGCCGGTAACCAGGTGGAACTGACCTGGTCTTTTTCAAAAGCCCAATACGGGTCGGAGCCCATAAAGGGTTTTGGCGTGTTTCGTGCGTCGGAATCGGTATCCGAAAGCTGCGACAATTGTCCGTTTCTGTTCAAGCGGGTAGCAGAAATCCCCTTTATGGAAGGATCGGACGGGCCAACTGTATTGACATATCGAGATACGATTGAAAAAGGCTACCGTTACCGCTATAAAGTTATCTGCTATACGACTACGGGGTTTGCCAGCAAGGATTCGAATGTGGTGGTGGTGGAAGGGGAGTAGGCATGCATTATTTTCAGTATCGTAACAACGAAATGTATTGTGAGGATGTTCCGGTTCAGGATATCGCCCGGCAGGTGGGAACGCCATTTTATCTTTACAGCCATGCAACGCTGACCCGGCATTTCAAGGCATTTAACGATGCCTTCGAGGGGTTGGACCGGCTGGTCTGTTTTTCGGCAAAGGCAAATACCAGCATGGCTGTCCTCAAACTTCTGGCGGATCTTGGCGGCGGGCTGGATATCGTGTCGGGCGGAGAGCTTTTCCGGGGGTTGAAGGCCGGGTTTTCTCCTGATCGCATCGTATATTCAGGTGTGGGAAAGCGGGTGGATGAAATTGATTTTGCCCTTGAGACCGGCATCCTGATGTTCAACATCGAATCCCTGGAGGAACTGGAACTGATTCAGCATCGGGCCGCCGCGCTGCACAAACGGGCATTTGTTTCCATTCGGGTGAATCCGGATGTGGATCCCAAAACCCACCCGTATATTTCAACAGGCCTGAAAAAGAACAAATTCGGAATTGACACCGAATCTGCGCTTTCGGCCTATCAAAGCGCCAGCCGGATGTCTCATGTTTCGATTGTGGGAATAGACTGCCATATCGGCTCCCAGATTACCGAGATCCAGCCCTTCGAAGATGCGCTGAAAAGCCTCAAAAGCCTGATTCAGCGGCTTGAAACAATGGGAATTCACATCCGGTATCTGGATATGGGCGGTGGCCTGGGAATCACCTATCGGGAAGAATCCCCGCCCCAGCCGGCCGAGTATGCCAGGGCCATTTCCAATGTTCTGGGTGATATGAAGATTCAACTGATTCTGGAGCCCGGCCGTGTCATTGTGGGAAACGCCGGCATCCTGGTTACGCAGGTGCTGTACCGGAAAAAAGGGCTCGTCAAGGAATTCGTCATTACCGACGCCGGCATGAATGATCTGATGCGGCCCATTCTGTATAATGCCTACCATGAGGTGCTTCCCGTGGTTCAGTCAAGCGGGGAAACCTTTACCGCGGATGTTGTCGGCCCTATCTGCGAAACCGGCGATTTCCTGGCGCAGGACCGGCGGATGGGCCCGGTTCAAAGCGGTGATTTGCTGGCCTTGATGAGCGCCGGCGCTTACGGATTTGTGATGTCGTCCAATTATTGCTCCAGACTCAGGGCCGCCGAGGTCATGGTCAAAGCAGATGCGTTTGCGGTGATCAAGGATCGCGAAACCTATGCGGATCTGATTGCCGGGGAATCCGTTCCGGCATTTTTTTAAAAAAAGGCAGATGATGAACCCGATTCAATTTTACAAAATGAGCGGTTGCGGCAATGATTTTATCATCATTGACAACCGGTGTCCGGTGATCGAAGAAAAAGACATTGCTGCATTTATCGTGAGCGTATGCCGCAGAAAGATGTCGGTTGGCGCCGACGGCGTCATCCTGATTGAAAATTCGGATACCGTGGATTTTAAATGGCGGTTTTACAATTCGGATGGCAGCGTTGCGGAAATGTGCGGGAATGGCGCCAGATGCGTGGCCCGCTTTGCCTATCTGAATGGCATTACCGGTCCGGACATGGCCTTTGAAACCCTGGCGGGGATCGTGTCTGCATCGGTTTCTGAAGCGGGTCTGGTTAAGATCAAAATGACGGATCCCCGGAATCTGGCGCTGGACCGGCCGCTTGTCCTGAAAGGCGGAAGCCGTGCGGTCAGCAGCATCAATACCGGAGTGCCTCATGTCGTCATGGTCGTGGATGACATTCAGGGTACACCCGTAAAGGAAATGGGAAGAGAAATCCGCTTCCATCCGGATTTTGCGCCTGCGGGAACCAATGCCAATTTCGTTGCGGTTCAGCCGGACAACATCGTTGCGGTTAGAACCTACGAGCGCGGGGTTGAAGACGAAACCCTGGCCTGCGGAACCGGATGCGTTGCCAGTGCGCTGATAACGGCCCGAAAATTCGGCCTGCCTTCTCCGGTGACCCTGCTGACGCGAAGCGGCGGCAATCTGCGCATTTATTTTAATCAAAGCCAGGACACTTATACCGATGTCTATCTGGAAGGGGATGCCCGCGTGATATACCGGGCAGCGCTTTCTGAAGAAGCCTGGAATTATTGAATCAGACCATGGTTTTTCCCGATCCGGCGGACTGCCGCCTTAAGACCTGCCGGCCTCCCTTTTAAATGGGGGGAGGTTTCATGTCAGGGAGTGCGGCCAGTCTGCCATATCCGTCGATAAAACCAGCAAATACTACAAGGACAATTTTATGACGATAACGATTGAAAAATCCGACCGGCTCAAAGCCCTTCCCCCCTATCTCTTCAAGGAAATAGACCGGCAGAAATCAGAAGCCCGCAAAAATGGCGTGGACATTATTGATCTTGGGGTAGGCGATCCGGACATGCCGACGCCTCCGCACATTATCGAGGCTCTGAACAAGGCGGCCTGGGATCCGGCCAATCACCGCTATCCCTCGTACTCCGGCATGGGCGCATTCAATGAAGCGGTTGCCAGGTGGTATCAAAAACGCTTCCAGGTCTCGCTTTCTCCGGAAACGGAAGTCGTCACCCTGATCGGCTCCAAGGAAGGCATCGCCAATATTCCCCTGGCACTGATCAATCCGGGGGATATCGGGCTTGCGACCAGCCCGGGATACCCCGTGTACAATACCGGCATCCAGTTTGCCGGCGGCCAGACCTGGTTTATGGACCTTCTGAAATCCAACCAGTTTCTGCCGGATCTGTCGGCAATCCCGGATTCGGTAGCCGCAAAAGCCAAACTGATGTTTCTCAACTACCCCAACAATCCGACATCCGCCGTGGCAACCTTGGCGTTTTTCAAGGACGTGGTGCGCTTTGCGGAAAAGCATAACATCATTGTCTGTCACGATGCCGCTTATTCGGAAATGGCTTTTGACGGATACCGTCCCCCAAGTTTTCTGGAAACGGACGGCGCCAGGGCGGTCGGCGTCGAATTTCACTCCCTTTCCAAAACCTATAACATGACCGGTTGGCGGCTTGGGTTTGCCGTGGGCAGGGCGGAAGTGATTCAGGCACTGGGGCAGATCAAGAGCAACATCGATTCAGGCGCGTTTCAGGCGGTTCAGTTTGCCGGCATTGCAGCCCTGGACGGGGACCAGGCCTGCGTGGAGAACATGAACCGCGAGTATACGCGCCGCAGGGACATTCTGGTGGACGGCCTTCGCGAAATCGGCCTGTCCGTGGAAAAACCCCGCGCAACGTTTTATGTGTGGATCGAAGTTCCAAAGGGGTATTCTTCGACGTCCTTCGCTTCCCATCTTTTGACCCGGGCCGGAATCGTGGCAACGCCTGGCAACGGCTTCGGGGCTCCCGGCGAAGGCTATATCCGCATGGCCCTGACGGTTGGAACCGAGCGGATGAAAGAAGCCGTGACCCGGATAAAATCCATTGGATTCTAAAACATGTTTGCGCACAATGCGTTTGTGAGCGTGGGTTCGAACATGGGTTTGAAGCAGGAAAACTGTCTTCGGGGGATAGCGGCCCTGACTTCATGTGAACATTCCCGGCTGATGAGTCAGTCCAAGATGTATCGAACAGAGCCGGTCGATTATCTGGATCAGGACTGGTTTGTCAATGGTGCGGTACGGATTGAAACGCGCCTGGATCCTTTGGGGCTTCTGGCTGTATTGCAGGAAATCCAGAAACAGGCGGGCCGGATTCAGGACACCGTTCGATTCGGTCCTCGGATTCTGGACATGGACATAATTTTATTTGATACGTCTGTCATGGACCATCCGGATCTTACCCTTCCGCATCCGCGAATGCACCTCAGGCGATTTGTGCTAAGGCCCTTATGCGACATGGATCCAACTTTGCGCCATCCCATCCTTAACCGGACGGTTCAGGAACTGCTGGACGGCCTGGATGACGCAGGGCAGGGGATTGTTGAATTATCATGATAAGAATTATAGTATTCATTGCCATCGGGTATATCGGATTTCGCCTCTTGAAATCCTGGATTGTTAAGCATATAAACATTTCCCAGGCAGGTATGAATCAACCGCCCGGTGAGATTGATGATATCATGATTCAGGATCCGGAGTGCCTGGTGTACTTTCCCAAAAGAAGCGGCGTCCATTTGCATCAGAACGGCAAGGATCTATACTTTTGCAGTCAGGAATGCCGCCAGCGGTATATATCGAAATCATAACGGGTCGGTTATGATGCCAGCCTCAGCAGGTAGCGGCTGGAGAATCCTTCTGACGGGAACTGACCTGAAACAGCGAGCATTTTTATAAAGGAGCAGTCCATTGAAATTTTTTCTTGATACGGCAAATATTGATGAAATCAAAGAAGCCTACAGCATGGGCATGGTGGATGGCGTTACCACCAACCCAAGCCTGATTGCCAAGGAAGGCCGGGATTTCGAAACGATTATCCGGGATATCTGTGAAATCGTGGACGGTCCCATCAGCGCGGAAGTGATCAGCCTGGACATGGACGGCATGCTGAAAGAGGCCCGCCATCTGGCGGAGATTCATCGGAATATCGTTGTGAAAGTGCCGATGACGGTTGACGGCATCAAGACCACACGTATTCTTTCTCAAGAAGGCATCGACACCAATGTCACCTTGGTTTTTTCACCGTTGCAGGCCCTGATGGCGGCCAAGGCGGGCGCTACCTATGTCAGTCCTTTTATCGGGCGCCTCGATGACGTATCTCAGGACGGCATGGTCTTGATCGAGCAGATTGTTCAGATTTATCAAAACTATACGTTTCATACCCAAGTCATCGTGGCCAGCGTCCGCAACCCCCTTCATGTGCTGGAATCCGCACTGCTGGGTGCTGACATTGCGACCATTCCGTTCAATGTTCTGGCAAAATTTGCCGCTCACCCGCTGACGGACAAAGGGATTCAGTCCTTTTTAAATGATTGGAACAAATCAAAAACATGCGGATAAAATGGTTTCAATTTGATAAGCCCAGAGACCTTCTGAGCCACCCGAATTTTTTGACGATGTGCCGGATTGGCGCCATTCCGGGAATCATCCTGCTCATGCTGTGCCCCAACCGGCTCAGTGCATTCCTGGCGGCGATTCTTTTCAGTGCGGCCGCGATCACCGATTATTTTGATGGTTTTTTCGCGCGCACCCGGGGATTGACCTCGGAATTCGGCAAGCTCATGGACCCGCTTGCCGACAAGCTTCTGGTCTCATCCGCTTTTATCATGATCGTTTCCCATGGATGGATACCCGGATGGATCATCTGTATCATCATCGGCCGGGAGATCGCCATTACCGGGCTCCGAAATGTAATGGCTGACAACAACGAGGATATTTCCGCATCAAACCTGGGCAAATACAAGACAGGTTTCCAGATTGCAGCCATTATCCCCTTGTTGATTCATTATCCCTATTTTGGAATCAACTTTCATGCCATCGGCATGTTCTTTCTGTGGGGAGCGCTCGTCTATACGGTATGGTCGGGTCTTGACTATGGGTACCGCTTCAAACGGTATCTTATCAATTCCTGATAGCGGATTTGAAAAAAGAAGTTGACAATGCTGGCTGAAAAAGATAGATAGATTGCGATTCTGAGCGGGAATAACTCAGCGGTAGAGTGCAACCTTGCCAAGGTTGAAGTCGCGGGTTCAAATCCCGTTTCCCGCTCCATTTTTTTGGCGGCATAGCCAAGTGGTAAGGCAACGGTCTGCAAAATCGTTATTCTCCGGTCCGAATCCGGATGCCGCCTCCATTCAAGATATCCAAGGGCTGAATTCATTCAGCCCTTTTTTTATTGGCCTGCTTCAGTTATGCCGGGGTCTCTTTCCGCCAGGTTAATTCTTTATGAAATAAATCAAAGAGACGATGATACCGATAATGACAACGATCTTGCGCAGGGCGACCGGCGGGATCCGGCCCGCCAATCGTCCGCCCAGGGTCCCGCCCGCGAGTGCGCCGATGGCCATGATTCCAACGACGGACCATACGATCTGTCCTGAAAACAGGAAGAAGATGGCGGTTGCGATATTGATACTGAATGCCATGGCCTGTTTCAATGCATTGAGCCGGGTCATCGTGTCGTCCAGGACAAGACCAAGGACTGCCAGCACGATTACACTGAGTCCGGCGCCGAAATAACCGCCATAAATGGCGGCGGGTATCACGGGAAGTAAGGCCCAGGCTTCATGGATTTTTGCAGAACCGGCATGGCCGCCGGTGCGGCGGATGAGCCATCCCCGCAATGGATCCTGTATGGCCAGAAGTCCGGATGCCAGCAGAATCAGAAATGGCACCAAGGCACGAAATGTACGTTCTCCGGTATGCAGCAGCAGGATGCCGCCGGCGATTCCTCCCAGCACGCCGACAGGCAACATCAGGAAAGCGCGATGTTTTTGCCCGCGCAAATCGTTTAACTGTGCAACTGTAGCTCCCAGATAGCCTGGGCAGAGAGCCACGGTATTGGTGATATTGGCGGCTACAGCGGGAATGCCGACAGCCGTCAGCATCGGAAAGGTGATAAGGGTTCCGCCCCCGGCAAGCGCATTCACCGCGCCGCCGGCGATGCCCGCCAGCCCCACCAGAAAAAATTCCAACCCGCTCATTTCATCGTCCAATTTGGGGCCGATTGCATACGACAATTCGTGGCCGTTGAAATCATCATTTTGAATCAGTCTCCATTTCCATAATCTTTTCGTTGCCATCAATACGAAAACTGTACCCGTGGCGCTCAAATCCGATTGATTCATAGAAGGCGTGCGCCCGTTCCCGCTTCAGATTGGATGATAGCGCTGCCTTGTAGCAGCCCCTTTCGCAGGCCCTGTCAAGGGCATAACGCATCATTTCCCGGCCAACTCCCCTTTGCTGCCACTCGGGGGCGACCGCGACATCCTCAATAACTGCAGACGGCGCGCCCCTGTGCCCCAGGTTATCCATGATGAGCATTGCAAATGTGCCCACAATCTGCGAATCGCACACCGCTACATGAATTTTATAGTCAGGGTATTGCGCCATGCGTTCGAAGACGAGTTCGGCTTCGGGCAGAGAAAGCACTTTCCCGTCATCGAAATCAGGCTGCGCATAGAGCTGGAGAATCCCAGGCAGATCGGCCTTTGAAGCTTCACGACAAATAATAGCGCCGTTCATCCGTATCTTTGTTCTTCCCTCTCTTTCTGCTGCATCAGGCTGCGTGCTGTTTCACCCAGGCGACGTACCGGTCCATCCAGCCCTGCAAAAATTGCCTGCTGTCCGCGCCGATGTTGCCGGCATCGTCAAACAAGCCATCCCTGACATGGATGAATGCTTCGGGCTGGCCCATCGTCGGAGCATCCAGATACGCGAGCACATTTCGCAAGTGCTGCTGCGCCATGGCCGTGCCGACAGCGCCGATGGATGCGCCCAGTACGCCGGCCGGTTTTCCCGCCCAGGCATTCTGGCCATAGGGGCGCGAAGCGTGGTCGATTGCGTTCTTGAGCACGCCGGGCATCGAGCGGTTGTATTCCGGAGTAACGAACAGAATGCCCTGCGCGCTTTTGATCTCGTTTTTCAGGCGCTTTACCGGATCGGCCTGGTTGGCATCGTCGTCCTGGTTGTAAAGCGGCAAATCATCTATTTTTACAAAATTGAACGAGAACTCCGGCGGCCCAGCTTGACAACGGCGTTTGCCAGCCTGCGGTTGAACGAATCCTTGCGAAGGCTTCCGATGACCACTGCGATTTGGTATTTGTTCATGACGATCTCCTTTAATTTTGAAATGTCAGGCGCGTCGTGCCGGATTCCGGATGCATCCGCCAGAAAATCAAGAATTCCTGTTTAAGGGGATACGCGGCCGGAATTACCCGGGAATGACACTTTCCGCATCATATCCCATACGGCACAAAATAAGGCCTGTTTTATGTAACATTAATTCCTCTTTCGCAGTTATCAACAGCCATTACCGCAAGACATTAGCCGACGGGCTTACCATTTAACCGCTTGAAATTATATTCGGATTAAGTTGATTGCCCAATCTGCTCTAACGCGTTCTTTTGCGCAGTTCATAAAAAACGACCAGCAGGAGTATCACCGGCGCAATAAAGCCGATAATAAAGGGCCCGAACCCGATTGCGCGGTCGAGCCAGGTGGCGTCTTTGGTCAATAATTTCCAGACCGTAAAGGATAGGGGTAAAATCGTAAAAAGAACCGTCGGAAGCAAAAACCAGGCGCTGGTTTTCCCGCCGGCCTTTGCGATGCGCGCGGAGAAAAAGGAAACCCCGGCCACGACAACCGCAGAAACGGCTCCCCAGGCCATGCCAAAAAGGCTTGATATCAGCGAACCGATTTGAAAAATGAGAAGCATTGAAATTACGGTCGCTACGATGCGTCTGAGCGTTTTATCCGTCATATGGATTCCAAATGATTTTCTGTATGGAACATCGTGAGTGCAATGATAACATCATCAATTAACTCAAAGCCTCAAGGGCAGAAAATCCAGTCTGTACAGGGTACACTGACACAAGTATTATCCGAAATCAAGGGCGGAACGTTTTCTTCAGACGGGAAACATCCGGCAGCGGCATTCGGGACTTTTAAATTTTCATATTTTAAATATGGACATATGATTTTATTTCTGATACCTAAAGACCAAAATTAAATTCATTAATTGATTTTTAACCAATTTATTAAGATTGTTTGCAATGAAATTTTTCAGATCCGCATTCAAGGCTGAAACAAACAACAGGGGTATCAGGGGACAGGCGAAAGCTCGAGGCTTACGGCATGGAATAAACGGCAAGCTCTGGATATCTCTATTTTGAAACCGATTGCACTCACTAAAGGAGGATCCAAAAATGAAATTCAAGCATT